>JAEUKE010000089.1 GCA_016794345.1 Myxococcales bacterium | reverse complement strand
AAGGTCTTCTACAAGGCCCCGCTGACCACGCCCCAGGGCGGCGGCTTCAAGAGCGTGAACGTGACGACCCGCAAGACGTTTGGCCTCTACGCGAACGTGAGGCCTTGCCGATCGCTCCAGCCCTTCGTCGCGACCCGTCATCCGAAGATGGACCTCGTGATCATCCGCGAGAACGAGGAGGACCTCTACGCCGGCATCGAGCACCAGCAGACGGACGAGGTGGTCCAGTGCCTGAAGCTCTTCAGCCGCACGGGCACCGAGAAGATCTGCCGCTTCGCGTTCGAATACGCGCGACACCAGGGCCGCCGGAAGGTCACGTGCTTCACGAAGGACAACATCATGAAGCTGACCGACGGCCTGTTTCATCGCGTCTTCGAGGAGGTCGGCGCCGAGTACCCCGACATCACAAAGGAGCACTGGATCGTCGACATCGGTATGGCGAAGGTCGTCGATACCCCGGAGATGTTCGACGTGGTGCTCGTTCCGAACCTCTACGGGGACATCCTCTCCGACATCACCGGGCAGATGATGGGGTCGGTCGGCCTCGCGGGCTCGGCGAACATCGGCGAGCACGCGTCCATGTTCGAAGCCATCCACGGGTCCGCGCCGCGGCGAGCTGGGCAAGACGCAGCAAACCCCTCGGGCCTGCTCCTCGCCGGCGTGATGATGCTGGAGCACATCGGCCGGCACGCAGAGGCCGAGGCCGTACACAACGCCTGGCTCCGAACCCTGGAGGACGGCGTGCACACCTACGACGTCGCCCGCGAGGGCATGACAAGAGCGCAGGTCGGAACGCGGGCGTTCGCGGACGCGATCATCGACCGGCTCGGCAAGAGGCCCGAGAAGCTACCGGCTGCACGCCACGAGCGCCGCGAGCCGTTCACCCTCCCCTCCCCCCGCCCGCGCCCGGCAGCGAAGCGCGAGCTCGTCGGCGTGGACGTGTTCGTCTGCTGGGACGAGGCCGGCCGGAGCCCCGAGGCGCTCGCTCGGCGATTGCAGGTCGCCAACGGCGAAGACCTGCACCTGACGATGTTGACGAATCGCGGCCAGAAGGTCTGGCCTCAGGGCGCGCCGGAGACGACGTGCACGGACCATTGGCGCTGCCGCTTCACGTCCGAGAGCGGCGCTCGCGTCACGCAGGACCGGGTGCTCGCGGTCACGCGCGCGCTCGCCGAAGCTGGGCTGGAGGTCATCAAGACCGAGCACCTCTACACGATCGACGGCAAGCCCGGCTTCTCGGCGGGGCAGGGACAATGAGACCGCGCGCAGGCGGTCGGCCCGCGCTCGTCGGGCTCGATGCGGCGTTCGAGTCGCTCCGTGCACAGCACCGAGGGCTCCCCCCCGGCAGGCGCGCGGACACGTTGCTCGTCACCTGCCACGCGTCGTGCGAGGTCAGGGCATTGGACCGCCTCGGCTTCACGCTCCGCCTGCGCACGCTCGGGCGCCGCCTCGACGACCGGGGCCTCACGCAAGCCCCCCTCCGCGCCGTCCTCGAGCTGGGAATCAAACGTGTGGTCCTCTTCGGCAACTCCGGCTGCCCTTCGCTGGCTCCCGACCTCCGGGGTCCCGACGACACGCTCGAGCGCCTGCGTGAGGCGGCCGCACAGTGGTACCAACGGCGGCTGACCACGCAAGATCACGCTCGCGCGAGCTACCTCGCCCTGCGGGCCTCCCTCGTCGGCGCGGGCCGAGCCGACGTGGAGATCTCGAACGTCGTGTACGCCGCGGATACAGGCATGCTGCAGATCTACGACGCCGAGCTCGACCAGCTGGCCTGCACGGGCTGACGGGGCTGGTCGAGCGGTTGGCCGACGTGGTATTCGTGTTTTGAATGTCCTGGACGTTCTTCACGAACCACGCGCACGTGCTCTTCTGCCTCGCGCACGATCCGGAGATGCGGCTGCGTGACGTGGCGGTGCGGGTGGGCATCACCGAACGCGCCGCCCAGCGGATCGTGGCGGAGCTCCAGGAGGCGGGTTACCTCGTCGTCGAACGAGAAGGACGACGGAACACGTACCAGGTGGAGTCGAGCATTCCGCTCCGCCATCCGGTCGAGGAGCACGTCGCGCTTACGGACATCCTCGATGTCGTCGTGGAGCGGCCGCGTTCGCGCAAGGGTGCGGCCCGAAAGAGCTGACGTAGCCAGCGGCGGCTCACGTCCCCTCGCGCGCGCCCCCCGCGAGCGTCGCGCCGACGCGCGCTCGCGCGGCCGAAGCCGAGAGGAACGAGAACACGCCGAACAGCACCACCCAGGGAAGCGCGGAGACGAGGCCGGCCAGGCCGACGCCGAGCGCGCCGAGCTGACCGACCACGGCCGTCACCCGAGTCGCCGCCTGTTCGCCCAGCCGCGACGACAACGCCGCCTTGAGGATGACAGCGCCGTCCAGCGTGGCGAGGGGCAAGAGGTTGCCGAGGCCGAGCGTGGCGTGGACCCAGACGTGGTGCGCCGGCGCGTCCAGGAGCCGCAACGCGGTCGCCGCGATCAGGCTCGCGAGCGGTCCGCCGAGGGCCGCGCCGAGCTCATGGCCGGGCGTAGCCGCGGGCGCGGCGCATTCCGCGACGCCTCCCACGGGGTAGAGGACGATTCGCCGGACGTTCAAGCCCAACGCGCCACGAGCCAGCGCGTGCCCGAGCTCGTGGACGAGGACGCCGCCGACGAATGCAATGGCGCCGAAGAGCGCGTCGTCCAGCGAATCGGGAGGAGGAGCCTCGAATGCGCCGAGGCCAAAGCCGATCGCGATCGCGACGAGCGAGACGTGGCCGCGCGCTTCGACGCCCTCGAGGCGCCCCAGAGGCAAGGAGAGGCCCGGACAAATGGGGACCAATGAAAACCTCGGCCGACGATATGGGTCGCGCCGAACGCTACGGCAATGAGCAAATATAGCCACACTCCATTCGCTCGCACCGAAGTGTCTGCCCGCCCACCACACGCCGAGCTCACCTCTGGTAGCCTCGTCTCGTGTCGGGCCCCACGGGACGAACATCGAGCCGCTCCACGCGCCTTGCCGCAGCGCTCACATCCGCGCTCCTCGTGGCGTCCTTCGGCTGCGAGCGAGCTGCGCCGCAGGCAGCGTCGGACGTGCCACAGGACTCCCCGGCGACTCTGCCCAGCGCTCGCGTCCCGGAGGCTCCTCGACCTTCCCCGGATGCGGCTGCTTCCGCCGGCGCGCCTTCGACCGCTGCTCCCTCGACCGAATCGCCCCCAACGGCTGCCTCCGCCCCCTCCAAGCACTTCATGCCGCATCGCGAGGAGATCGAGCGGCTCCGGAGCCTGACTGTCGAGCCGTCGCAGCGACTGCGGATGCGAGTCGAGGTGCCCACGGCGGGCGATCCGCTGCTGATCAAGGCTCGCATCGGGCTCACCTCCTCTTCGAAAGAAGACGGGATCGACCGCGCCGCCTTTCACGTGACCGTGGTCGAGGCAGGCACCGACAGAGTGCTCATCGATCGCGGGCCTCTGGTGATCGGTCCGGCACCGGGAGAGGCCGCGACCGCCGATGTCCCGCTGAAGCCGTCGGCCGAGCTCGAGCTGGAGCTCGGGTACCTGAGCCCCGGCACGTATTGGCTGAGCGTGGAGTACTTCTCCGAGATCGGCGTGCGCGCCTCCGCGCTCCGCCAGAAGCTCATGATCCCGGAGACCGAGCGGCCGGCGAGATCACGGACGTTCCAGTAGGGCGCGAGCGCGCTCAGTTCGCTGCGCGATCGAGCGGCTTGGCCTGGAAGTCCACCGCGAGGCGGGAGACGCTGGCCATTCGCTTGCCGGTGCGGATGAGCTCGACGTTGTCGACGAAGCTCACCTCGATCTCGATGTCGCCGAGGTACTCGCGGAAGACCGCGAGGATCTCTTGCAGGGTCTCGTCCGAGTAACGGCCGCCCTTCACGACGCGGAAAAAGATGTGCCCCGGTCGCTCCTGCTCGACCTGGAAGAGGCGGACGGCGTGGTCGTAGTCCTTCAGGAGGTGGGCGAAGAAGGTACCGGGGACGTAGCGCCCGTCCGTTCCGATGATGATCGACTGCACGCGGCCTTCGATCGCGCCGATGAGGGGCAGCCCGCGGCCGCAAGCGCACGGCTTGGATTGGTCGACCGCGACCGCGAGATCGCCGATGCGGTACCGGATGAACGGGAGACAGTAGTTGTTGAGGTCGGTGATGACGACCTCCCCCGCTTCACCCGGCGCGGCCGGCTGACCGCCCTTCAGGATCTCGACGATGTAACCCTCCCCCACGACGTGGTGACCGCCGTGGGCCTCGCACTCGTACGCGATACCGCTGAACTCGCGCGACCCGTATTTGTCGAAGACCTTGCATCCGAAGGTCTCCTCGATGATGCGGCGGCTCGCCTCGGGCAACGTCTGCGCGCTCGTCATGATGGCCTTCGGCTTGACCGACATGCCGCCTGGGCGGCGCTTCAGGTAGTGGGCGATGAAATCGAGCGCTTCCGCGTACCCGTCCAGCAGGACCGGTCGGGCCGCCTCCACCGTCTTGATCATCTGCTCGAGGCTCGCGTCGTTCATCTCGAAGACCGGGATGAACGTGCGCCGGGTAAGGGCTGCGTCCAGCCGCTCGCGGAGCTGCTGCGACTTGTCCATTCCGAGCGTCTGGTGCCAGAGCCGCACGCACGGGTCGCCGAAGCGGTAGCCCGTCCACTCCTGCGAGCGGAGCGTCGCCGCCCAGCGGAACTCGAGCTGGGCGCGGTCCGCGTAGCAGACGAACGGCTCGCCGGTGGAGCCGCTGGTCGTGATCTTGAGGACGCTGTTCTTGTCGTGGTTCTCGCTGAGGATGTCGAAATGGATGTGCTCTCGCACGTCCGCCTTCGTGAGGTAGGGCAGCTTGTGCAGGTCCGCCTGGCCGCGGATGTCCTCCGGGCGGATGCCCGCCGCGCGCATCTTCTCGCGGTAGTAGGGAACGTTGCGGTACGCGTGGCGGACGAGGCGGCAGAGCTTCTCGTCCTGCAGCTCCTTCAGGTCGGAAGGGCTCAGCCATTGCGTGCGGTTGAGGAGCTCGTAGTAGCGCTCGACGTCACGCGTGATCATCCAATGCGTCTGGTCGAAGACCGAGAGATACGCCTTCCAGTAGGCGCGACGCGGGAGCGGCGGCGGGCTGGATTGGTCGACGATGGGCTTGCGGCGGAGGAACTGCTCGGAGATGTCCGCTGCGCGACGACCGAACCGATACTCCGCGGCGGCCGTCGCCAGGTCCACCAGGGACTTGGCGGAGGCGCGGTAGGCTTGCCCGTCGAGGAAGCTGACGCCCGCGCGGCGATCCTCGAAGAGGGTCTCGATCTCCTTGTAGGAGTAGCCCTTGGCGTGGGCCGCCACCATGATGAAGGACTGCCAGTAGTAGTAGGACCCCTTGTACGTGAGCAGGTCCTGCATGACCTCCTTCGAGCACATGACGAACCCGCTCTTGTTGTCGCGGAGGCCCATGTTGAAGGTGGTGTTCAGCAGGTAGTTGAGGCCGCGGCTCAGGCTGTAGCGCGTGTCCCGTGCGCGGCCGACCGGGCTGCGAAAGCCCTGCACGACGTCCACGCTGTGCTCGAGCAGCTCGCGGCGGAGGCGCAGCAGGTCTTCCGGCTGGTACTGCAGGTCCGCGTCGATCACGGCGACGAGAGGCGCGCTGGCGGCGGCGACGCCGGTCTTCCAGGCGTTGGCCATGCCGCGGTTCACGCCGTGGAAACGCCCGACGACGCGACCGGGGTGCGCCTTCTCGAGCTCGCGGATCTTGTCGGCTGTTCGATCGCGCGAGCCGTCATCCACCAGGATGAGCTCCCCCTCGATTTCACCTCGCTCGAACGTGGCGAGGACACGCCGGGCGAGCTCGGGGATGTTGAGCTCCTCGTTGTAACAAGGGGCGACGACCGAAAGCTGAAGCGCTGACATAGGAGGGCTCTTCTACTATAGGTCGGCCCCATGCGCATCAAGGGCTCCCGGGTCGTCGTCACGGGCGGAGCCGGCTTCATCGGCTCGCACCTCGTCCACGAGCTCCTCGCGCGCGGCGCCGAGCACGTCACGGTGGTCGACAGCCTCCGCTACGGAGACCTCGCGAACCTCGGCTCGCTCGATCGCGTGCGCCTCGTGAAGCACGAGATCGGCTGGTCGGACGCGGCGGAGCTCGCAGGCGCGGTCGACGGCGCGGACTACGTGTTCCACCTCGCGGCGGAGAAACACAACCAGAGCAAGGACTCGCCCGCGCGTGTCATCCAGAGCAACGTCGCCGGCACGCTCTCCCTCTACGAGCTCGCCGTCCGCGCGGGCGTGAAGAAGATCGTCTTCTCGTCGTCGCTCTACGCGTATGGCCGTTACGTCGGGGGACCCATGGTGGAGACCGAACGCTGTGAGCCGCGCACCGTATACGGCGTCAGCAAGCTCACCGGCGAGCACCTGCTCGCGTACACGGGCGAGGTCTCCAAGCTCCCCTACGTGGTGCTCCGCTACTTCTTCATCTACGGGCCGAAGCAGTTCGCGGGGATGGGCTACAAAAGCGTCATCATCAAGAGCTGCGAGCGGCTCCTCGCCGGGGAGGCGCCCGTCGTGTTCGGGGACGGCGAGCAGGCGCTCGATTACGTCTACGTGGACGACGCGGTCGACGCGACCATTCGCGCGATGGAGAGCGACGTCTCGGGGGAGGTCGTCAATGTCGCGAGCGGCACGCCGGTCAAGGTGAAGGACCTCGTGGGCGCCATCGTGAAGGCGAGCGGCAAGGCCATCGAGCCCACCTCGGGGCCGGCGGACTGGACGGCCGGCTCGAACCGTTATGGCTCGCCCGACAAGGCAGCGGCCGTCCTCGGGTTCCGCGCAAAGACCTCGCTCACGGAAGGTCTGGCGAAGACCTACGCGTGGGTGGCTGCGCAGGGAAAGTGACATGACCCGTCGCTTTGGCCTCTTCGCGCTCGTGCTCGCCGGCCTGGGCTGTGGCGACTCCGCAGAGGAGGGCCAGGGTGGTGGCTCCACCGAGATGACCGGAACGACCGCCGAGACCGGGGCGACGACGGCCTCGGTGACCGCGAGCAGCACCGCGACCGGCGCGCCGGTCGACAAGGCCGAGGCGTGCGCGGACACCTTCGGCGACGCGCTGACCGACAGCTACGGGCGACTCGACGGGACCGTTCTCGCGGTGGTCGGTCCGACCGACACGCAATGCCCGCTCGTCAACGACGACCACCTCGTCATTCAAGTGACGATGGACGGCGCGGTGTACCGCATGGTGGTGAACGTCGACGGCGTCTATTACAACGAGGCGCCGGGCTCGCTCGTGGGCCCAGCCTGGGCGGAGGGCTGGCACACCGACGTCGCGCTGGAGTACCCGATGCTCGGCGTGACCAGCACCCAGTTCATCTCCCAACCCATGGCCCAGCTCGTCGAGACGGTCAGCGCGCACATCGACATCGGCGCGCCGATCTCGGTCTACGCGGTGAGCTCCGGCGGCGACCTGGCCTCGAGCGCACACCTCGTCCACCGCAACGACAGCGGCTCGGATGGCGCGATCCTCATCGACCCGACCGGGGCTGACCCGCTGTACCTGCTGTTTCGGTTTCCGCAGCAAGCGTTCTAGACCGGTTCACCTGCGGCCGTCGACTCGCTGGCCGGCGGACGCGCAGCCCCGGACGCGGTATCCTGCTCCTGTGAAGGCGATTGTTTGGACCACGCCTGAAGAGGCCTGTCGCGAAGAAGCCCGTTACTGGGCCGGACAATCCGTCGACTCTCGAGTGGCGGCGGTCGAAGAGCTCCGCCGTCGCAGCCCTGGGATCTACGCCGATGGACCTCCCCCAAGACTGGAACGAGTTCTTTCGATTGTTGAGCTCGCACCGCGTTCGGTTCCTGGTGGTGGGCGCGCACGCCCTCGCCGCCAACGGGCGACCTCGCGCGACCGCTGATCTGGACATCTTCGTCGAACCGACGCCGGCGAACGCGAGAGCCCTCGTCGCGGCGCTCACCGCGTTCGGATTCAGGGCGTTCGCCGCCGAGGTCGAGGCGTTCTCCACGCCGGACCGAATGGCGACGCTCGGTCACCCGCCGCTGCGCATCGACATCATGACGAGCATCACGGGCGTGTCCTTCACGGAAGCCTGGCGGACGCGGCTCAAAGGAAAGATGGCCAACAACAACGTCTTTTTCCTGGGGCGAGCAGCGCTCATCAAGAACAAGCTCGCTTCGGGGCGCGCGAAAGATCTCGCGGACGTGGCGATCCTCTCGGAGCTCGAGGATTCTGTGCGGCCGGCGCGCGCGCGTTCGTCGCCGATGTCCGGCAAGAGGACCAAGGGAGCTCGAGCTCAAGAAGCGGAAGCGTCAGTCTCGTTGAATCGCCAGCGGAACCGCGCCAAGAAAGTCCGCACCTCCTCCGGGCGAAAGAAGAGCGGATAAAACGAGAGGCTCACGAACGAAAACGGGCCGACGTTGAGCGTGAGCAAGATGCCGAGGTGCAGGCACACCCCGATCGCGAGGTAGAGCTTGCGGAGATCCCAGCGGAGGAGCGCGCGGCGAAGGCGGCCTCCGCGTGCCTTCGTGCGCCGCGCCCATAGCCACGCCATGACCACCGGGAACGACAGCTCCCAATGCCAGGTGATCGCCGTGCCCACTTGCAGCAGCGGGTAGAGCTTCGTGGTGAAGCTCATGTCGAAGCGCCGCCAGGTCGGGTCCTGGTAGACCCAATAAAGCGCCGAGTAGCCGCCGAGCGGCGTCCACACCGGGCTCATCTTCTGGAGGCCGGTGATGAAGTAGATGACCACGAGCTGCAGGACGAGCACGCGACGTGGCCACGCCGGGATGAGGTCGTCGGTCAACCAGCGCCTCGTGCGGCGCCACGCGTCGACCGAGAGCGTCGCGTTCGCGCCGCTGAAGAAGAGGATCCAGAAGGCGATGCCGATCATCGCGTCGTAGCCGCCGGTGATGCCGGCGTTGGTGCGGACGAGCGCGGTGTAGGCCTGGCCGGCGACGAGCAACGGCCAGCGGCCTCCGAGGCCGACGGCGGAGAAGGCCGCGGCGACGAGCGCCACCCACCAGAACGTCTGGATGACAGGCGGCGTGGGACCGCCGAAGAGACGGACGAGCCGGGTCGGCTCCAGCGTGAAGGCGCCGCCGTGCGCAGCGTCGATCCAGAGGACCGAGAGCACGTCCATCGCGGTGAGCAGCGAGCCGATGGCGCACAGGCTGAGGAGGACACGGAAGATCGCGAGGACGAGGGCCGGCTCCTTCTCGGAGGTGAACGCGACCCACGAGGCCCAGCGCGACTGGGGCGCGCTCACGGCCGCTTCTCACATTCGAAGACGAGCTCGTCCTCGTATTTGCCCTGGGGCACCTTGCCGGCGGCGCGATCGACGTGGCCGAGCGAGCGGTACACCCAGAGCGCGACCTTCACGCGCACGAGATCGGAGCGTGCGGCGCAGGCTTCGCGCGCGAGGTACCTCGCGAGCTCCGCGTAGCTCTTGCCCGGGTTGCGGCGCCCGAATCGCCCCCGGAGCTTGCGCAACCGATTGTGATTGAGGAGGTCCGAGAACAGCGCGGCAGACTCGTCGTGTGGGCGGAAGAGCGGGACGTCGAAGCCGCGGCCCACGTCGCCGATCAGGTGGAGCTCGGTCGGGTTGCGCTGCGGGCTGGCGAACATGGACCAGGCCTGGGTGAGCCCGGCGTACGACGCGTACGGTCCAAATGGCGCGGCGAGCGCGTCGCGCACCGCGATGTAGCCGAGCGCGACGGACCGCAGGGTCGACCGAAAGCCCTCCGGGTCGGAGCCGAGCGAACGCGACCAGTCGTCGAGATCGGTCTTGGCCACGCGCGTGTTCCACGCGGCCTGGCTCGAGATGGCCGGCCCCGGGAGAGAGAGCACGACCACCGACAGGACGTGGAAGAGGACCAGCGCCGCGCGGACGTGGGGCCAGGCGGCTTTCACAGGACTTCGGGATCGGTCGAGCGGAACGCCTCGACCGCGAGCCGAACGTCCTGGGCGCGCGACCGAGGAACGACGAGGAGCGCGTCGTCCGTGTCGATGACGACGAGGTCGTCCACCCCGACGAGCGCGACGACCTTCTTGGGCGCCCCCGGCGAGCGCGCGTCCACCACGAGGTTGCCGCGCGCGTCGAGGCAGGCCGCGCGCGGGCCGGCCGCGTTGCCGCGCTCGTCCTTCTGCGCCAGCTCCCAAGCGGCTTGCCAGCTGCCGATGTCGCTCCAGCCGAAGTCGCCGGGGACGACCGCGAGCCGGTCGAGCTTCTCCATGACGCCGACGTCGATGCTGACGCTGGGCATCGAGCCGAAGATGCCGGGCAACGCGGAGGCCTCCTCGCCCTTGGCGGCGGCGGCGTCGAGCGCGCCCACGCCGTCCGCCACGCCGGGCAGGTGGGCCGCGACCGCGCGCATCATGTCGGACGCGCGATAGATGAACATGCCGCCGTTCCAGAGGAAGCGCCCGCTCGCGAGGAACGACTCGGCGCGCGCGAGATCGGGCTTCTCGACGAAGCGCTTCACGGGGAGAGCGCCCTCCACGCGGATGTCTCCATCGACCTCGATGTAGCCGAAGCCGGTCTCGGGGCGCGTCGGACGGATGCCGATCGTGGTCACGATGCCGGCCCGGGCCGACTCCACCGCGAGGGCGAGGCACCGCCGGAAGCCCTCGGTGTCGGCGACGTGATGGTCGCTCGGCAGGACGATGACAATATCGTCGGGATTCTGCCGGGCGATGGTGGCGGTCGCCCAGGCGATGCACGGCGCGGTGTTGCGCGCCGCGGGCTCCACCAGGAGGTTCCCGTGCGGAAGGTCGGGGAGCGCCTCGCGTGTGGCCTGCTCGACGAGCTTGCCGCCGGCGACGAACACGTCCTGCCAGCCGCGGAGCATGGGCAAGACGCGCTGGATGGTCTCGGCGATCATCGGCGCGCCGCCCGTGAGGGGCAGAAGCTGCTTGGGACGCCGGGCGCGCGACGCAGGCCAGAAGCGCGTCCCCGACCCACCGGCCAGGACAACGACTCGGATCGATGAGCTCACGGCCGGCTTGTTACCACGGCTGACCGACGACAAGCACGGTCACCGCGCGGACCAGGCGTAGGCGAGGAGCGACGCGCCGAGGACGCAGAGCCAGGGGACGGCGAGGCCCACGAGGCGCTCGGCGCCGAGCCGGAGGCCACGCGAGCCGAGGAGCGCGGCCACGAACGCGACCGCCAGAGCCAGCGCGAGCTCGCTCCTGGAGGGGGCCGCGTCCGTGCTCGCCCAGGCCGACCAGGCTGCGCGGAGCTCGAAGGGCACGGCGACGAGCGCGGCCGCCTCGACCGGGGCGCGGCTCGCCGTCCACGCGCGCGATGCGAGCGCACAGGCCAGGGGGGACGCGCCCGGCACCCCGGCAAGCGAGAGCGTCGCCGAGCCGAGGATCGCCTCGCGGAGCGGCGCGCGTTGCCCGACCGTGCGCGGCGCGACGCGGATCGACGCCAGCATCGCCGCCGTCGCGAGGACGCCGACCCCCAACGTGAGCGCCGAAGAGCGGACCGCCGCGGAGAGGAAATGAAAGACCTCGGCCCCGACGAGCCCGAAGATCGTCGAGAGCACCGGCGTCTGCTTCCTCGCCGAGATGCCGGCCGCGGCGAGCGCGACGGCCGCCGCGAGGTGCGCGGTCGCGAAGAGGCGGCTCGACGCTGCGTGCTCGACGCCGAGGACCTCGGCCGCCGTTTGGTGTGCCTCGCCGGAGAGCGGAGCTCCGGACGCGAAGGCCGCGACCGCGACTGCGACGAAGAGCCAAGCCGGCACGTCGGGAGCATCGCACGAAGTCTCGAAGAAAAAATCCGGCCCGCGTCACACTCCGCCTCGCGCCCTCGATTCGGGACTGACGGCGCGCGAGGAGCGCGGCGTCTCGGGCCGGAAACCCGCGATGCGCCCTCTCGCGCGTCGCGCCCTCCGCCCGACACGCGCCCGCGCTCCGCGGGTGGGAGGCCGACATGCGCGATTTCGTCGGGGCGCGGGGCAGCCAGCTCCGCCAATGGGCCATGCTTTGTCTTTCGATCGCCGCTGCCGCCGTCGTGGTCGGCTCGGCGCTGTGGCCGCGGAATGCGCCGGCGGCCGCGGCCGTATCCCCGCTTCGGATGGGCTCTCCCTCGCCGCGGGCAAGGACGCAGGCGACGCCCTCGTTCGAGGTGCCGGCCAAGCCGCGAACACCGGTCCTCACGATGTTGCACGGCATGGGCATGAGCCCCGCCGGCACCTGCGCGCGAGTCGCGGGGGTGCGCGCGCTCGGTTTCGAGCTCTTCTGTCCTGCGGGCAACGTCGACTACGGCGACGGCACGGCGGACTGGGCCGGCGAAGGCGAGCAGAAGGCGCGCCACATCGACGGCGCGCTCGCGGCGGCCGTCATCGAGCCGAGCGCCGAGGGCGGTGACGTGCTCATGGGGTTCTCGCGCGGTGCATTCGTGGCGCGAGACGTCGCCTACGCGAGGAAAGACAGGTGGCGCGGGCTCGTGCTGATCGGCGCGGCGCTCACGCCCGACGCCGAGCTGCTCCGCGCGAACGGCATCCGCCGCGTGGTGCTCGCGTCGGGGGACTTCGACGGCGCGAAGAAGACGATGGTCGCGGCGCGCTCGAAGCTCTGCGCGGCCGGAATGCCCGCGCGCTTCGTGAGCCTCGGTCCCGTCTGGCATGCGCTGCCGCCGGATTCGATCACGCGAATGAAGGAGGCGCTCACCTGGGCTGGAGGAGAAGGAGAAGACGAGACGCCCGGGTGCACGGCGCCTCGTGGGTGACAGGCCTGCGTCGGGCCGACGCCAGCGACGAGGACGTCGAGAGACTGCTCGCGGCGCTCGCGCCAGAGCCGGATGAGGGGAACGGCGTGCTGCGAGAGGTTGACGCCGCGCGAAGAGATGGCGAGAGACCGGCTCGAGGAGAGCGTGGGCGGGCAATCCGACGACCGAACCGAGTCCACGGCGACGCGCTCGACCGAGCCGACCGGCGAGCGCTCAGGAGCCGCAGTCGCCCACGCGGCGCTCGTGATCGTGCTCGATGGCGAGCACGTGATGGACGGCGGGATGTTGGTCCCGCTCGCCGGCGTGGATACGCTCACGATCGGCCGCGGTGACAAGCGCGCCTTGGAGGTGGTAGCCACCAGGCCCAAGGCGCTGAAGCTCACCCTCCCCGACCGCAAGGTCTCCTCGACGCACCTCAGCGTTCGCCTCGTGCAACGAAGAGTCCTGGTTCGTGACGCGGGGTCGACGAACGGAACCTTCCTCGAAGAACGGAAGCTGGAGAACGGGGAAGAGGTGGAGCTTCCCCCTTTCGCCGCGCTCCGCCTCGGGCAGACACTGCTCGCCTTCGTCCCCGACGCCAACCCGACCGCGAGCCCTCGGTCCTGGCCGTTCCCGACCTCGAGCGGCACGTTCGCGCGGGAGCTCGCTCGACTGGAGCGCGTAGCCAGGACCACTCTGCCGCTCATCTTGCTGGGCGAGACCGGCTCCGGGAAAGAAGTCGTGGCGCGAGCCGTCCACGAGCGCTCGGGGCGCCCGGGCGCTTGCCTGGCCGTCAACTGCGCGGCGTTGCCGCAGCAGATCGTGGAGGCCCAGCTCTTCGGACACGTGAAAGGCGCATTCAGCGGCGCGATTCGCGACGAGCCGGGCTTCTTCCGGGCCGCCGATCGCGGCACGCTCTTGCTCGACGAGATCGGCGATCTGCCAGGACCGTCCCAGGCTGCCCTTCTCCGAACGCTCCAGGAGGGGGAGGTGACACCCGTTGGCGCGTTCAAGCCCGTCAAGGTGGACGTCCGCGTGATTGCCGCGACCCACCAGCCGCTCGAGTCGATGGTCGAGGAGGGGCGCTTCCGCGCCGACCTGTTCGCGCGCCTCTCGGGCTTCGTGTTTCACCTCCCGCCGCTGCGCGAGCGCCGTGCCGACCTCGGCTTCTTGGTGGCAGCGCTACTCGGCCGGAGCGCGCTCACGGTTCGCGTCCGCGCCGAGTGCGTCGCGGCGCTCTACCGCTACGGCTGGCCGCTCAACGTGCGAGAGCTGGACAAGGTGCTGACGGCCGCGGTGCACCTCTCCGAGGACGGTTTGATCCGCCTCGAGCACCTTCCGCAAACGCTGGTCGCCGGCGGGGGCCTGATCCTCGAGGGCGGCCACCGCGGCGCCCCGCCCCCACTGCTGAAGGACGAGGACGCCGCGCTGAAGGAGGAGCTCGTTCGCCGGCTCGACGCGACCGGCCGCAACGTCAGCCAGGTGGCGCGAGAGATGGGCAAGGCGAGACAGCAAGTCCAGCGCTGGATGCGCCGCTTCGGCCTCAAAGAGCCCGGTTGATGCCGCACAGCTTACACGTGCCGGGAGCCGTGGTTCACGTGAGGGTTGCATGCAACCACGTGCGTTGCGTGCAACGCGCATGAGGCAGGGCCCACGCCGATCGACGTGCCCGTCTCCCCAGCCGATCGTCGAGCTCGTTCAAGGCTCGATTCTTGCTGCGCGACCGTTCGATGACCAGGCTCGATTCATCGCTCCCGCCCTCCGAGCAATCCTTGGCCGATCGGCTGCCGATGAAGCGCAGCCGCTGGGGAGTGGTCGGCCTTGTCTTGCTGGGCACCTCCGCGCTTGCCGGGCTCGGCAAAGCCGCGCCGGACATGGTCCGCGCGGCCGAGGCCTCAGACACCGCTTGCGCTGACGCTCCGCTGGCGGCACGAACCGGCACACGCAACGACTGCGAATGGAAGGCTCGTGCTTGGCTCGCGGTTCCGAAGGTCGTCCCGTGGACCCGGGAGTCCGCCCTGGCGATGGAGCAGTACCTCGACTACCTGAAGTCGGCTCGCGCGCTCCGCCAAGCTTCGCGCGTGGCACCCGAGGCGGCGAAACGTGATGACGCGGCGGCGCGTGTCCGCGATGCCGCCCGCACCGCCCCGTGGAGCCTGGCGCGAGAGAACGGCATCGAGACGGTCGACCCGCGCCGGGGTCTGCCCTTCGAGCTTGTTGCGGCAGGCGCCTACCGTGAGGCGACGCAGCTCACGGGCCTGGACGCGGAGAGCACCAAGATCGCGTTCGATGCCGCCCTCCAGCTGGGCGAGCTTCAAACCGCGCTCGCCATCGCCGATGGTCGAGCTGAGATCGAGCCGGAGATCGCCACCCGCGCCGGAGCGCTGCGCTGTTTGCTGGGCGAGCACAAGGCGGGCTTGGAGCTCCTCGACCGGGTAGCCAGCCGCGCTGGCGCCGGCGGAAGAGACCGCGCAGCCGTCGCGCGCGCAGCGTGCGGCGGTCAGGTGTCGGGTTCGAGAACGGACCTGGACGCCGAGGTCGTCGCCGCGCTGCTGCTGACTGAGTCGGCTCCCGCCCCCGACATCGAGGGCCGCTTCCGAGGTGACGAGCGGCGCGCAGAGCTGACCCCGATCGTCGCCGCATGGCTCATGGCTCACGATCGAAGCACGTCGCAGGCGGTCGACGCGATCGCTCACCTATCAAGACCACTCGACGCGGCGAGCATGCCCAGGGAGATCGAGACCGTATCGCTGCTCCAGCAGTCCACCCCGTTGCCGGTGGCGATCGCCCCGGAGACGCACGAACGCGCCGCCGAGCGCCTCGCGGTCATGATGACCGATCTGTCGTCGAAACCCGACAAGGACCGTAAGTCGCCTCCCGCCGAACCGGTGACGTCCGTTTCTCCGGACGTGGTCAAGGCCCGGAAGAACCCCACCGCGACGCTCCGACAAGCTGCACGGCGGCTGTTGGCTGAAGCTGCGATTGCGCGCGCAACCCTCGGAGATCATCGGGCGGCGCAGCGCGACGTCGAACGCCTGTTGGACCTCGAGGACGATGTCGCCGCCGAGCTTCTCGCGCTCAGAGTCGCGATGGTCGGAGGGGATCTCGACCGAGCGAAGATCCACGTTGCAGCGCTCGCGAGGCTCACTTCACCAGCCGAAGACACGCAAGGCGCGCTCGACGAAGCTCTCCTCGCGCTTCGCGAAGCGAGGTGGGAGGACGCCCACGCACTCGCCAAGCGCGCGCACACGAGCGCCAAGGGAAGTGCAGCCGACGAGGCGACCTGGTTGTTGGTCATGACCTCCATGCGCGTCGGGCGCCCCGAAGAAGCGCCGGCGACGCCAGCAGCGGTCCGCGGAGAAGGCGCGACCATGACCTGGGGACGTCTCGCCGCTCTGCCGGAAGAACAACGAAGAGCCGTCCGCGCCCAGCTCGAGCCGTTCGGCTGGGTCCGCGGTGCGGAAGGGGCCCGCGCGGCGATGTACTACGCCGTCGGCCAGGCGGCGGGAGGGACCGACGTGGAGGTCTTTCTCGACTCGATGTTCTCACCCGCTTTCGTGTCGGGATCGCCGGGCATCCTTTTCGTCCTGCGTGCCCGGGCGGAGGCGGCTCGCTGGCGCGGCGACGAGGTGAGCGCGAAGGGTCTCGGGGAGGTGGCGCGCTCGATTCAGGCCTTGGCGAACTCACCAGCGAAGCTCGTCTTGGCGAGGGTTGCTGGTCTGATGTGACATCCTGGCGGCATCGACTATCTCGGCGGCTCGACCTCGACCCGACCAGGGAGCCCCTTGACGATCTCCGCTAGCAGGTCGGGGCTGGTGAGCGCACCTGGTCCGGAAATGGCGAGCAGGGCGTCGCCGCTCCGCACGAACGTGAGTCGCATCCGAGCCCGGCGCCGCTCCGCGAGCGCTTGGACGCCGTCCGATCGGAAGAGCTCGATCTGGCCGAGATCGCCGTCCCGGGAAATATGAAACGTGAGCGGCATGAAACCGTCATCGCCGAAGGGGCCATTCGTAACGTTGTTACCGGCCCGGCGGACACGAGAAGCGAGCTCCTCGGCGCTGAGCGTGGCGATACCCTCCGCCTCCCACGGGGTAACGGTCGTGGACACCGCCTCTCCTGCCGGGTCACCGCCGCCTTCGGTGTCGCCTCGAACCTGGAAGGCGAGGTCTTCGATCATGGCGTCGAACGGCGCCAGGTTCGTCGGCACGGTCGCCGAGAGGAGGAGGGCGGCGATGCCGTCGAAGACATAGGCCTGGTGTGCCACGGCCATCCGACGGGCCAACAGCCGATGCCCGAGCGTCTCCAGCCCTGGGGCCCGCAAGTTGCGGAAGAGCGCGAGGCTCGCCATGAAGTCGTCGCCCTTGTCCATCTCGACGAGGCGTGTGCCCGATTCGTCCTCTCGGCTGGAGTTGAGAACGAATCCGGCAGACCTGGCGAGCGCGGCAAGGTCGTCGAGCGTAAGCGTGCTCAGGGCTCGCTTCACCCTGGCGGCAGAATCGTGGCTGCCTTTGCCGTCATCCTCACCAGGTGGCTCCTCGGGTGGTCGCCTCGTGGCGTGGATCGAGAGCCCGCCTTTGCGGAGCGCGTCGACGCCAAGGCTGAGGGCGCGCGCTCCGAGCGCGCCCGCGGCGACTACACCTGCCCCCGCGAGGATCATGCGCCGCGAAGGGCGGCTGCGGCTTCGCGCAGCGATCCCGCCAGCCTTGATCTCGGCCTGGTGCCCCGTTTGCAGAGTTCGGCTCGCGGGCGCGCCAGACACGTTCGTCGTCTCGACTGGTGCAAGCGGGGCGGATGGCGGAGGCACGGCGCGAGGCATCGGCGCGGGGATCGCGAACCGCTGGCCAGCAGCAGCAGCGTCGACAGCCTCGCCGAACTCACGCGCGTCGCGGTAGCGGTCGAGGGGTCGCAGGGCCAGCGCTCGCTCGAGCACGATCTCCAAAGGCCCGGTATCGATTCCGGCGCGTCCAGGCGTGGGCCGCTGGGGATCGATGACCGCGAAGCGAGGCTCTTGATCGCCGTAAGGACGAGCACCGGTCAGCGCATGGACATAGAGAAGCGCGAGCGCGTGGACGTCGGTCCACGGTCCCGTGCGAGCCCCCGCGACCTGTTCGGGGGCAGCGTAGGCGTACGTGAACGCGCGGTTCATCGACTCTGTCGCCGTGACGCCTTCACTCGCAGCGACCTGCGGCATGACGAGCTTTGCGATTCCGAAGTCGATAACGCGGGGCCCCGTCGTCATGGCATGGTCGTCGAAGAGAATGTTCGATGGCTTGAGATCCCGGTGCACTACCCCGAGGTCGTGGGCATGCGCGATGGCGCTGACGACGGGTCGGAGCAGCGTGACCGTCTCGGAGATCGATAGCCTCCCGCGTCCCGCGACGAGGTCCGACAACGATCCTCGACCACACCAGCCCAAGACGAGATAGGGAACGGGAACCGGGAGCCGCGGAGACTGGAGGATGCCCGCGTCGAGCGCCTCGACGATGTTCGGGTGCTTGAGCTTCGCGAGGAACCTCGCCTCCTCCAGGAACATCGCGAATCGGTCGGCGCGGTCGACGGCCGAGAGCTCATCTGGCAAGGCCAGCACCTTGAACGCGACGCGCTTCTCGAGGAGTAGGTGCCACGCCGCGTAGACCGTCCCGAAGCCACCCGAGCCGACGGGTTCGTCGATGCGATACCTCCCATCGACGATCTCGCCCTGCAGCGATTGCACGGCGCCCACGCGACGGGAGGCTACCACCTGTCGCATCGCCTGCCGAGTGGGCGACTACTCCCCGCCGGCCGCGTTGGCTGCGAAGATGCCGTCATCTCCGCCGACCCAGATGTGGTTCGCGTCGAGCGCGAATCCGGTGGAGAGCTTGCCGCCACCGGATTCGGCCACCTTCGCCGCGAGATCACCGCCCGACATCTGCCAGCTGGCGCCGCCGTCCGAGGTCTTGAGGAGCAAGGCGACGGAGCTGTCGTAGTCGAAACCGACCAGCCAACCGTGATCGCCATCGGGGGCGAAGAACGCGCGCTGGAGCTCGATCCTCTTGTTGGCGACGTCCACCGGCAGCTCGACCTTGCTCCAGGACTCCCCGCCATCCGTCGTGTGGAAGACGTAGCCGCGGCCAGCGTAGAGGCTGTTCGCGTAGAACGTTATCCCGTTCGTCGGCGTCGTGAAGACCACACCCGTCGGCGGCGCGAAGAGGACGTCCTCCGCTACGCCGGCAAGGAGCTTGGGGTAGAAGCTCTCTCCGCCATCGTTGCTGATGCAGATTTGCGGATCGTGATCAGGCGAGGAGGTGTAAGCGATGAGCTGCCCGTTCGGGGAGACATACGCCGCTTGGTCGATTGAGGGCACGCCTTGCGACTCCGGCCCCGATTGGCACTGGTCGGCAGGCACGGGGTTCGGAATCGGCGGAACGGCGCCAGGCGCCCACGTGTCGGTCCAGACAGCAGTAGGTCCGGGCGAACTGCTGGTTCGGCTGATCACGCCGGTCTCGCGAACCATGAGCGCTCCGGACTTCAGGTGGCGAAGGGCGAGGGTATCCTCGAGCCCGAACGCGTCGCCGGCGCCGGCCCGCTCGACGCCAAACGTCGCACCTCCGTCTTTGCTCGAGACCAGATCACACGCGAAGGCCTTCGCCATGTAGCCACCGGGCGTCGCTTCGATCCCGATGAAGTCAGTCGTGCCGAGGGCGCAGGTCGCCGTCTGGTTGCCGCTGAAGAGGACCTCCGTAACCTCCTTCTGCTTCGCGCGGAAGACCGCTCCGCCGTACGAGAAGGTCTGATTCGCTCCCGCCGAGACGACGTAGCCATCGTCGATCGAGGCAAAGTAGATGCCGGTCACCAAGGTGTTGCCGCTGTGGTAGACGATGTTCTGGGGGTCCGACTCATCATCGAGCATCGGGATCACAGTCCAGCCTGGCTGCCCAGGGCCCCCTGCGCCCGCGCCCGTGGTGCTTCCATTGCCGGTGGTGCTTCCGTTGCCGGTCGCGTCCCCGGCGCTGGTCGTGAAGCCGCCTCCGCTCCCGTCGTCCCCGAACTCGCAGGCCGGAACGGCGAACACCATGGCCAAGGGAAGCATCGTCGTAAGTTTTGGAAAGCGCGTCATGTCATCTCCAGGTTCTGGCCGCTCGGTTCGGCGGCGTCCGGGAGTTCGCAAGCGGCGGGCCGTCGCGATCTTCTGAGAAAACGTGAGAGAAGCGAGGTCGTCCTGCCAACGCGGCGGTTGCATGCAGTGTTGCATGCAACTCGACCGGCGATGCGACGGCGTGGAGCGCCGAGCCCGCCGGCTGCCGGCACGTTGCACCAGAAGGCGGCATCACTTTTGCCTCATCGACTCGTCATGAACTTCACCTTGCACCTGCTTCTCGTTGGCTCGGCGCTTCTTTCCCTTTCGCTCCTGCTCGGCTGTGAAGACGACACAAGCAGGTGCCCGACGTTCGCGCAGGAAGAGGTTGCTCCCGGCTGCACGGTGTCCGTCAGCGATCAGGAAGAGCCGGTCGACGTTTGCGGCACCGTTCCGCTAGACGCGGATGCTTGCCCCGCGGTGGGGAGTGTCGCTGTCGGAGAGCTCGAGCAAGCCTCCCAGGAGGACGGCTATGTCATGCGTGTCGCATGTGGGCCGCTCAGTGCCCCGACGGGGGTGTCCGGCATGACCGGCACCTGCTGCTACCGAGGCCTTTCGCAGAGAGACGACGCATGCGCCGAGTGAGGCGCGACTGCTCGTGTACGACGCCTCGAGATTGACGGGACCCCGCGTGCAGAGGTGCGCACCTCTGCACGCCGGGCGCCGCGTATGATGCCCCCCACCATGCTCGGCCTGCTCCTCGACGGCGAAGCGCAAGTACGCGACGACCTGCCCGAGCCCGTACGCGAGGCGGGCGAAGCGCTCGTGCGGGTTCGCGTCGCAGGCGTCTGCGACACGGATCTGCAGCTCGCGAAGGGGTACATGGGCTTTCGCGGCGTACCGGGCCACGAAATGGTCGGCGAGGTGCTCGCGTGCGACGACGCGCGCTGGCTCGGCAAGCGTGTGGTCGCGGACATCAACGCGGGCTGCGGCACATGCGAAGACTGCACGCAGCGCGACGGTCACCACTGTGCGAACCGAACGGTGCTGGGGATCCTGGGGCGTACCGGCGCGTTCGCCGAGCGAACGGCGATCCCCGAGCGTTGCTTGGTGGAGGTGCCGGACTCTTTGGACGACGAACGCGCCGTGTTCGCCGAGCCGCTCGCCGCCGCGCTCCACGTCCTCGACGAGCTCCCCGGCCCCGCGAGAGGGGCGCGCGCTCTGGTCCTCGGAGACGGCAAGCTCGGCCTGCTCATCGCGCTCGCGCTCGCATCGAACGGCGTCGAGACCACGCTCGTGGGCCATCACGCGGAGAAGCTGGCGCTCGCGAACGGCAAGGGCGTGCGCACCGTGCTCGAGGCGGAGCTGGCAGGCGCGCGCCGCGAAGCAGACCTGGTGGTCGAGGCGACGGGGAGCGAGCGCGGCTTCGCCCGCGCCCTCGAGCTCGTCCGTCCCCGCGGAACGGTCGTGCTCAAGACCACGGTCGCCTCGAAGCTTGAGATCGATCTCGCGCCGGTCGTGATCGACGAGATCAAGGTCGTCGGCTCGCGCTGCGGTGATCTCGGGCGGGCCGTACGCGCGCTCGCCGCGGGCGAGGTCAATCCATCTCCGATGATCGTCGCGCGCTACCCGCTGGCAAAGGCCGACGAGGCGCTCACACACGCAGGGCGCCGCGGAACGCTCAAGGTGCTCGTCGAGACCTGAGCTTCAGAGGACGTCTTTGAGGAGGCGGTCGAGCGACGCCTCGTCCACGAAGCCGCTCGTCCGGTGCACCACCCGGCCCTCCCGATCGATGATGACGAGGCTGGGCAGACGGGTGACGGCGTACTTTCGCTGCGTCTCGCCCGTCTCGTCGACGACGATGGGATACGCGAGCCCCTTGCCCTCGGCGTAGCGCGCCGCGGCAGTGTGCTCGTCATCCGCCACGTTCAGGCCGACGACCTTGAGCCCACGCGCCTGGTGCCGGCGCGCCAGCCGGTCGAGCACGGGGGTCTGCATGGCGCAGGGCTGGCACCAGGTCGCCCAGAAGTCGAGGATGACGGGGCTCCCCTTGAGGTCGTCGAGCGACAGCCGGGAGCCGGGGTCCCCGTTGTGGATGACGGGCAGCACGAAGGCGGGCGCAGGGACGGGCTTGGCCTCGTCCCGGGAGAAAGAAATCCGGGGAAGCACCATGAGCGCACCGAGCGCAAGCGCCGCGATGACCGCTGCCGTGGGGGCAATACCGGACGAGCTGGGCTCCGACATCCGGCCGTGAGGGTAGCAGGTCGGCCCCCTCCGGTCTTGTCGGCAGAAAGGCGCCTACAGTACGTTGTCGGCCGCCATGTCCAAGTTCCCCCCGGACGACGATGCGCTCCAAGAGGCGGCCCTCCAACCGAAGGCGCAGGCCGCGGAGGACGGCAACTTCCGGCGCGGCCGGTTCAACCCGATCATCATCATCATCGCGCTCGTCGCGGTGATCGGTGGTGCCGCGGCGCTCTACTTCGGCGTCAAGAAGGACAAAGCGCGCCTTTTGCCCGAGCAGATCGCGAAGGAGAAGCAGAACATCTTCGTCCTCCCCGAGCCCGACCAGGTGCCCAAGTGGCGCGGCTGGGTGACCTCGGAGGAAGAGGACATGGTCCAGGAGGCCTTGATCCAGCTCGGCCACCTGAACGATCCGGAGGCGGTGAAGCTCGCGACGCAGGCGCTAGGCCGCAAGAACCACGCGATCAACGGCGTCGCAGCGCAGGTGCTCGCGCACTTCGGCTCGCCGGCAGCGGACGAGGGCAAGCCGGCTCTGCTCGAGGCGCTCAAGCAGGCGGACGACTCGGACCGCCCGCAGATCGTCTGGGCGCTCGTCACGCTGAAGGAGCCCAGCGTCTTCAAGGAAGCGATGGACCTCTACCGCTCCGCGAAGCTCGCCAAGGTGCAGCGGCTCGGCGGCGGCAACGCGTTCGATCCCGAGAAGCTCGCGACCCTCGTCTCGACGGACGAGCTCGCCGGCATGGCGGGTGACTCGAGCACCGCGGTCCGGGCGCTCGTCGCGACGGTCATCGCTCGCACGGGCGACGCGAAATACACCGACGTGCTCATCAAGCTCGTGAACGACGAGGACATCGACGTCGCGGGGCAAGCCGCAAACGGCCTCGGCAAGATCGGCGACGCGAAGGCGCGCGATCCGCTCCTCAAGAAGCTCGGCGAAGCGAGCAAGGAGAACCGCCAGAAGTTCCTCGAGGCCCTCCGGGACGGCATCGGCGGCGAGGGCCTCGTGCTCGCGCTCGGCAGCGTCGCGAAGGAGCCGGAGGAGCGCAACTGGTTCCAGACCGAGCAGATCTTCAAGATGCTCGAGGAGCTCGCCGATCCGCGCGCGGCCGAGTCGCTCGCCAAATGGGCGGAGCAGAGCCAGACGCCTCACTGGCGTGCGGAAGCCGGGATGCGGCTCGCCGAGGTCGGCGACATCCGCGGCGCGAAGTACCTCGCCGAGCGCATGGCCATCGTCCCCGAGGAGGTATATCCGAAGGAGAAGTTCTGGCAGCACGACGCCGGCGGCCACCTGTCGAAGTCGGACAACCAGCGCGTGTGGGCCTCCCGCATGCTCGCGGATCTCGCGGTCATCCACCCCGACAAGAAGGAAGAGCTGAAGGTCGCCGAGAAGGCGGTCATGAAGTGGCTGACCGACAAGCCCCAGCCGCACGCGAACGGCCTGCGCTTCCTCGCCAACATCCAGAGCGAGGACGCGCGCACCAAGCTCCGCGAGTGGGCGTTCCCCGACGCGCCCCTCCCGAAGGAAGGCGCCCAGCCCCCCTTCCCCACCGAGTTCGAGACCGCGCAGAGCGCGCTCCGCTACCTCGGCAAGATGAAGGACGAGGAGAGCTTCGACAAGCTCGTGAAGCAGTTCGAGCGCAAGAAAGACAAGAAGATGGACATCACCAACGAGGGCCTCATGGGCGCGGGCCTCGCGATGTTGGGGATGGCCCTTCGCGCCGTGGCTTACGGGTCGGCGCAAGGCCTCGGCGAGTGGGGCGACCCGCGCGCCGCCAAGCCGATGATGGAGCTCATCGAAGACGAGACCTGGCACGAAGAAGCCCGCCTCGCCGCCTGTGAGGCCCTCGCCTGGTGCGCCAAGCCGGAGGACATGAAGGAGATCGCGAAGCGCGCGATCAAGTTCGGCAAGGAGCAGGGCGCGCGCAAGCAGTTCATCGGCGCCTGCTACGCGACGACACTGTCGCTCCGCCCCATGCCGGAGGTCGTCGGCGAGCTCGAGGGCCTGCTCACGCCGGACCTCGACCCGAGCCTGCGCTTCGCGTTCGCGGTGGCCATCGGCGCCAGCAAGATCGACGACGCCACGCGCGACAAGCTCTTCGAGAAGCTGAAGAACCCCGAGCTGCGCAACGCGGCCGCGCTCGCGCTCATCCGCGGCGGCGACACGAGCACCGCGACGCGCACCGTCGCCATGTACGGCGACTTCGGCAAGGACGCGATGAACGATCTGAAGGACGCCTACTTCCGGTCCTACGGGTTCTGGAGCGACTACGACCTCAAGAGCGGCAACCTCTACCGCTGGGTCGAGAACGCCGAAGCGATCGCCCGCGTGAAGGTCTTCGAGGCCCCGCAGCTCTGGGCCATCGAGCGGCTCCAGGCGCAGTTCGACAACCTCCGCTACGACAACGGGCCGCACTCGGAGACCCGCGTCGTCCTGCGGTATCGCCTGATCACCGCGGCGCGCGGCAACGACGAGAAGGAGAAGGCGTCGGCCGTCAAGACGCTCAAGTTCATGAAAGAGAAAGGCGTCCTCATGGCGCTGCGCGACGAGAAGGGAACGACCGGGGAGCTCGCCAAGAAGGCCTTCTACGAGCTCATGAACCCCAAGCCGATCGTCCCGGAGGATCTGAAGACCCTGCAGGCCGAGCAGCAAGCCAAGATGAAGGGCGACAACTGACATGCCGAACTGGCGCGACGAGCTGAACGACGCGGTCAAGACAAAGGCCGAGCGCGACGCGGAGGAAGCCGCGAGGCAGAAGCAGCGCGTGCAGGAGGCGCTGGCCTCGGCGACCGGCGCCCTCGCGCTCGCGGTGGAGGCGATGCGCTTCGCGAACGAGCGCATCGCGGAGAAAGGTCAGCCGGTGAAGCTGACCGAGAACGAGAGCGGCGCGCGCATCGATCTGGGCTCGCTCTCGCTCGCGCTCGAGCTCGACAGGGAGACCGCCGTCATCAAGGTGAGCTTCCTCGAGGGCAAGCCCCGCGAGTTCGACTTCGCGCGAGACCGTCACATCGCCGCCGCGGACGTGGAGGAGTACGTCGGCCGGCGCACGGTCGAGCTCGTCCGCAACGCGCAGAAGGCGCAGCCGTGGTGACGAAAGAGGACGACGGCGCGCTCGTCGTCGTCCTCGTCAACTCGCCGCCGGCTGACGCGCCGCGTATCGCCAAGGCGCTCGTCGAGCAGAAGCTTGCGGCGTGCGTGAACGTCATCCCCGGCGTGAAGAGCTTCTATTTCTGGGAGGGCGCGCTGCAGGAGGACGAGGAGAGCACCCTCGTCGTCAAGACGACCGCGGCCTCGGTGCAGCGGCTCACGAAGGCCGTGAAGGAGCTGCACCCGTACTCCGTCCCCGAGGTCGTCGCGTTGCCGCTGAAGAACGCCGGCAACGCGGACTACCTCGACTGGGTCCGCAAGTCGATCGCGGGGGCTTAGCGTGACGCGGGTCTGGCTCGCGATCGCGATCGCGGCGATCGGCTGCAAGCGTGAGCCCGCGGGCGGCGAGAGCACGTCGAACGCCCGCCGGGCGCCCGAGGCCACGGCGAGCGAAGCGCCGGCCCCGAGCGGCGCCGCCGAGCGCCCGCGCGTCTCAGGCAGCCAGGTGGTCGCGGAGCGCACGGTCGCCATCGCGATCTACACGCCGCAGCCGCTCGGCGACGCCGCCGTCAAATCCACCGAGGCCCTCTTGAAGGAGCGGCTGCCGGACGTCCCGCTGGGCGCCGCGGGAAAGCCCACCGGGCGCGTCATCCTGCCGCCGCTCGCCGAGCTCGAGCCGCCGTCGGTGCAGCAGCTCGGCAATTTCGGCCGCGGCCTCGACGAGGCGGAGAAGCAGGCCGCCGCCGCGTCGAAGGGCGCGCTCCTGTTCGCGCTCGAGCTCGACGCCGACCGCGACAACCAGCGCCTGCAGAAGGCGCAGAGCCTCGCGCTCGAGCTCGCGAAGCGGCACAGCGCGTTCGTCTGGGACGAGATCACGCGCGAGCTCTTCACGGTCGCCGCGTGGGAGAAGCTCCGCGTGCAAGGCTGGGAGGGCGCCTTGCCCGACGTCTCGAGCCAGATCACCGTCCACTACTACCGGACGGAGGGCGATCGCTACCGCGCGATCACGCTGGGCCTGGGAAAGCTGGGCGTGCCCGATCTCGTCATCCAGAGCCTGCCGCCCCCCCACTCGCAGGAGGGGATCCAGCTCGTCATGATCGCCGCGCAGCGCCTGGTCGAGGGCGCCGAGCTCACGGGGACGGGCCAGCTCCACCTGGAGCTCGGCGCCGTTCGACACGCGCGCGCAAAGGAGATGCTCTCCGAAGGGACGATGAAGCCAGGGAGCGCGGTGATCGTGCTGAAGGAAGCGCCCCGCGAAGAAGGGGACCCCGACAACCGCTTGCTCGAGCTCCGCTTCGAGGGCTACGCGGCGAAGACGGAGGAGGAGCGCATCGGGCTCGCGATCGAGGCGCTGTTCGGTCCAGCGCCCGACCCGACGTCGCTCGTCCCGGCGGACGACCCGGAGCTGCGCGCGATCGGAGAGCGAGCACGCGCGAAGCTCCGGGCGCTCGCCCCGAAGATGAAGAATGGGCCGCCGCCCCGCGAGCAGCTCACCGTCAAGGCCCCGTTCGAAGCCGACGACGGCAGCATCGAGTGGATGTGGGTGAGCGTGACCGCGTGGAGCGGCAAGACGATCGTGGGCAGCCTGAACAACAAGCCTCAGCGCGTCGCCAAGCTGGGCGTCGGCGCAAAGGTGGAGGTCTCCGAAGACAAGATCGCGGACTACGTCTGGACGCGCGCGGACGGGACCAAGGAGGGCGGCGAGAGCATCGAGCTGTTCATCGAGCGGACGAAGAAGGGAGCGCCGTGATGCGCGATTGTGTGGCGTGGCTCGTCGCCGCCGGCGTCACCGCGTGTAACGCGGGCGGCAGCGACCCGCCGGCGGAGCGCGCGGCGAGCGCGGCATCGGTGTCTGCATCGGCCACGGCATCGGCTTCGGCCACGGCATCGGCCTCGTCCTCGGCGTCGGGCACGCCGGCCGACGCGCCGCCCGGCCGGACAGACGGCTGCCCCGAGGGCATGGTGCGCGTCGAGGGCGACTACTGCCCGGACGTGGAGCAGACGTGCCTCGAGCACCACCCCGAGTTCGAGAAGGACCGAAAGAAGAAGGAGAAGGCCAAGGAGAAGGGCGAGAAATACAAGAGCACCGTGAGCGAGCGGTGCCTCAAGTACGCGCCCACGAAGTGCCTCTCCAAAGAGAAGCGGCGGATGAGCTTCTGCATCGACCGCTACGAGTTCCCGAACCAGAAGGGCGAGCTACCCGCGCTCCTCATCAGCTGGACGGACGCGAAGAAGACGTGTGAGTCGCTGGGCAAGCGTCTCTGCACGGAGGACGAGTTCAACTTCGCCTGCGAGGGCGAGGCGATGCTGCCGTACACGTACGGCCTCGAGCGCGACGCCCAGAAATGCAGCATCGACAAGGAGTACCGGAAGCGCGAGCGAAAGCTCTTCCGCTACGAGAAGTGCATGAAGACGCCGGCGTGCAAGGCGCACCTCGAGAAGCTCGATCAGCGCCTGCCGGCCGGCTCGCTCCCCGCCTGCGTGTCGCCGTTCGGCGTCTACGACATGAACGGCAACATCAACGAGTGGGTCGAGATCCCCGGCAAGAAGTACCCCGATCGGAGCGGCCTCAAGGGCGGCTGGTGGGGTCCCGTCCGCGGGCGGTGCAGGCCCACTGTCGATTTCCACAAAGAGGACGACTACGGCTACGAAGAAGGCTTCCGCTGCTGTGAGGATGTTCGGTAGCCTTGCCTCCATGCTGAGAAGGCTCGCCGCGGTTGCGCTCTTCGCCGTTCCCGTCTCCTTCCTCGCGTGCGCGAACGAGCGCGACGCACAGGACCCCTCGATGATGCAGCAGGGGTACGGCCAGCAGCCGGGCTACGGCCAGCAGCAGCCGGGCTACGGCCAGCAGCAGCCGGGCTACGGCCAGCAGATGCCCCCGGGCCAGATGCCCCCGGGCCAGATGCAGACGCAGCCGACGACGCCCCCGAACCCCATGGCGCCCGCCTGCACGCAGGACTCGCAGTGCCTGACCGCCAAGTGCAACCTGCAGGCACAGAAGTGTCAGGTCCCGTGCGGCTCCGCTGCCGACTGCCAGACGGGCTACGTGTGCACGCTCGGTGCCTGCGTCCCGCCGATCCCGGGCGCGCCGGCACAGTAGCTCGGCCTTGTCCGCTGAACCGCCTCGCGGGTCCTGGATCGCGCGCGTATTCGCCGACAGGACGATCGCCCTCGTCTACCTCACGATCCTGTTCCTCGGGATCTCGTACGGCCTCGCGCTGTCGATCGCCGGCATCTTTCTGAAGAACCGAGGATTCGACGAGCCGCAGATCGGTTGGCTCGTCACCTTCTTCGCGGCCGGCATCGGAGCGCTCGCGGTTCCGTCGGGCTCGCTCCTCTCTCGCTTCGGCCCGAAGCGCGTCCTCATTTTCAGCCTCCTCGGCTACGCCGCTGCGGCCGCGCTCTTTCCGCTCATGCAGAGCTGGTGGGGCTTCGGAGCGGTGCGCTTCTTCGACGGCGCATTTTCGGTGGGCGTCTGGGTCTCGAGCGAGACCATCCTGCTCGCCCGCGCGCCGAAGGCGGAGAAGGCGTTCTTCATGAGCATCTACGCCATCGCGCTCGCGGCCGGCTACGTGATCGGGCCGATCGTGAACAGCGTCCTGGTCCTGGTGGCGCCCAAGACCACCGCGTTCTTCGCGGCCGGGGCGGTCGCGCTCGTCGCCGCCACCGTCGTGGCGCTCCTGCTCGACGCGGTCCGCTCGAACGAAGCAGCGAGCGGCGAGGCGCTCGGCGGCGACGGCGCTCCGGAGGCCGCGCCCGAGCTCGGGACATGGGAGGTGCTCAGGAAGATCCGCTCCGCGTGTTTCGCGACGTTCTCCTACGGCTACTTCCAGGCGAGCGTCGCCATGTTCCTGCCGCTCTACCTGATCGAAAGCGGCATGACGGAGGAGGAGACCATCCTCATCCCTGCGTTCTTCGCCGCCGGGATGCTCTCGTCCGTCGTGGTGGCCGGGAAGCTGGCCGACAAACACGGCCACCTCTTCATCATGCGGGCGCTCGGCGCCGTGGGCACCGCGGCCATCTTGAGCTTCGTTTTGACCCACAACGAGTTGGTGGTCTACGCGCTCGTGCTCGTCGCGGGCGCCTCGCTCGCGGCGCTCTCCCCCGTCAGCCTGGGGCTGCAAGGGCTCGTGCTCTCCCCGCGCGATCTCAAGCGCGGCGGTGGCCTCTACAACGCCGCGTACGGCCTCGGCATGCTCATCGGCCCGCCCGTCTCCGGCACGCTCTTCAAGGCGATGAGCGGCGACGCGATGGTGCTTCACTTCGCCGGCCTGTGGGGCGCGTTCGTGGTCGCCACCGTCCTCTGGCGCGGCGACGACCCGCGCAAGGAGGCGCCCTCCCCCCTCGCGGCGCGAGGGGGGCCGGGGGGGTGAGAGAGCAGCGGCTCGCTCATCAAGCAGCGTGACGCTGCGGGCTGTCAGGCGAGCTCTTCGACCTGCTTCTCGTATTCGGCCTTCGTGATCTTGCCGTCGGCGAGATCGCGCCCGAGCGCCTCGAGGCGCTCCTTCGTCGCAGCCTGCTTCTCGGTCACGGCGCCCTTCTGCTCCGAATAAGCGGCCTGCGCCTCCTTCTTGGCGCGCGTCATCTCGTCGCGGAGCACCGAGACGTCGGTGGCGCCCGACTCGAAGTACCGCGTGGCGACCGTGCCGAGGGCAAACGTGGAGACGAACGAGCTCGCCGCGCCGACGGCGCTGCCCCAGCCAGGGACGAACTTGGCGAGGTTGTTGAGCGCGATGCGCAGGCCCATGCCGACGCCCGCGCCGGCGAGCAGCTCCGCCGCGCCCTTCTGGTCGAGCTTGCGGCCGAAGTACTGCGCGATATCGCGCACGAGCTTCGTCTGGATCGCGGTGACGGCGAGGTCGGTCGCGATGGCGATGCCGGGGATCGGGAACGCGCCGAGCGCGGCCGAGAGGATGGAGTACTTCAGCGTGTCCTCGCGGATTTCCGCGGCGCGGCGCTCGGGATCGACGATCTCGGCGATGTGGGCAGGCAGGACGGTGTCCTCCGCCTCCTCCAGGAGCCGTTTGAGGACCGAGCGATTCTCGGGGGAGAACCCGAGCTTGGCCTCGATGTGGGCGAGGAGGTGCTCCTCCGGCAGCGTGCACGCGTCGTCCGCGTGAGCGAGCGCATAGACCGACTCGTAGGTCGCGCGCTTGGCGTCGTCAGTCTTGAGCTCGGCCAGCTCGTCGTCGAGCTCGAAGTCGGTGCCGAAGAGGCTCGCGAGGGTGAGCCCCTCCAAGTTGGCCTGGGCGATGGCGTCTTCGATGGCGCGCTCCTCTGGCGCGGTGAGGACGCCGTCCGCTCGGGCCATGGAGACGAGCACACGGAGGCTCGCCAGGGTCTCTCGCTCGGTCATCCCCGGAATCTACACGGCCGGGTCCGCTCAGGTCACCCCTCGAACCGGAGCGACAGGACGAACTTCGACCAGCGCCGCTGGAAGTCGGCCATGTCGGCCTCGCCGAGGACGCGCACCAGTGTCGCGTACCCGGTCGGGTCGGTCTTCCGCGCCGCGCGGAACGCCTTGTAGAACGGCCGGAGCTGACCTTGCTCCTGGAGGTAATACATCAGGTAGCGCGCCTGCGCGTAGTTGGTCCCGCGGTCCTCTTCGTAGAACGTGGGATCGCTCATGGCGCAAAGCTCACGGAACGTCGGGACGTCCCCGCGGCGAAGCGCGCGCTGCAGACCGGCGAGGCGCCAGTTGGTGAGGCCGACGATGTGGCCGTCTCGCTCGGCCGACTGCTCGAAGAGCGAGCCGAGCCCCTCGTTCAGCCAGGCCGGCGCCTCCTCGAAGTCGGCTTCGACGTAAGGGTGCACGATCTCGTGCACGAGCGTGCCTCCGCCCGTCGCGATGTTCATGAAGAGCCCGCCTTTCTGCGAGGAGTAGAAGCCGTACGGCGTACCAGGCTCCTCCCCCGTGATGCGCCGCACGCCGTGCTCGTAGCTCGCCGCAGAAGCGAACAGGTAGACGTCGAGGATCCGCTGCGGCCGCTTCTCGAAGAAGCCTTTCTCGAGCATGTCGGCGGCCCACCGCACCGTCTCGGCGCGGCGCTCGAGGACACGTGGAGCGTCATCGCCGAGCACCACGAAAGGATCTTCGATCCGGACGGAGAGCCCACCGAGACCGAGGACTTCGAGGCGTTCCTTAAGGGCGAGCACGTGTTGCGCATAGCTCGCCGGCGTGAAGCTTCCGGCTCGCGGAGGTGGATCGCGGAGCTCACCGGGCCTGAGCGGGAGGCTCACCAAGGTCCAGCGTGCCGGCTCGTATCGCAGCGGCCAGAGGTCGAGCAGCCGAGCTCGCGACATGCGCAGGTACGCTCCGGAGTCGATGGCCGGATCGTGGTAGACCACCTCGTCGGCGGCCGCGTCGTAGCCGACGACGAGACGGAAGTGCTCGGTGGTGCCGGGCCGCTCGTCGAACCGCGTGCAGAGGATGGTCGGCACGCCATGCTCGAGATCGGCGACGACACGGTCGAAGCTGTCGGCCAGGCCGGCCGACGCCCGCGAGGGCTCGACGGACGCCCAGACCGGGCCCACGTCGAAGCCGAGCGCCTGCGCGCCTGCTGCGAGCTCCCGCGTGATGGCTCCTCGTCCGAGCGCCGGGTCGACGCCCGCCGCCGCGAAGACACCGTCTTGGTCGTACGCGCGGCCGAGGCGCCGGGCGGCCATCTCGATGCACGCCTCACCGCAGAAGTCGGGCTTCTGGCGGACGTGGGGGACGCCCTCGATGACGACGGTGCGTCGATCCGCAGGCGGCGGAACCGGCGGGAGGACGGGCATCGGCGTGAGGTGCCGCTCGGGCCCTCCTCCCTCTCCACAAGCGGTCGCGAGACCAGCCGCCCCCACGCCCAACAGAAGCGAACGACGACGCATGCCGATCATCGCCGCGCCCCCCGAGACTGTGACGCTGCCCGCTCGCTCACGATGCGAGGGGAACCGGGGAGGTCAGACCATCCGCAGCGCCAACACGTCGTCCTCCCCCAACGCCTCTGCGCCCAGCTCACGCAGGGCTTCGTTGATCGAGAGGAGGGGAACCGCCGTGGGCAGCGGGACCTCGAGGCCGATGGGAAGGCCGGCCTCGTCGTAGTGGGCGGTCATGGGCGGGCGGATGGGGATGGTCCGCCCGGATCTGCCCTTCGCCCCCTCGCGCAAGTGGAGGAACGCCGCCACCGGCTTGCCTTTGCGGAACACGATCTCGACCCTGGGCTTGGCCACGTCAACGGAAGGTGAAGTACTTCCTCTCCTTCGGCAAGGTCACGAAGATGGCGCCGCGGCCATCCCAGCCGATGTCGGTGGCGACCTCGGGGAAAGAAAGCCTCACGGCCGGCTGCCCGTCCACCCGGCGGAAGGCCACGAGCTCGCTCGCCGAGCCCCGGTTGACCAGGGCGACGATGTGGTCCTGGAAGATGAGCGGCTGCCTCGCAAGCACGCCGGCCTCGGTGCGCCAAACCGTCTCGCCCGACTTGGGATCGATCGCGGAGATGAAGGCAGCCGACGCCTTCGGGTCGTGTGAGGGCGGGTTGTTCACGAGGAGCAGGTTGTCGTCGAGGTAGGTCATGAACGCGATGGGCCGGGAATCGGTCGCCGTCGGGTCGACCTGCCCGAAAGGTGAGAAGTCGAACACTTTCTCGATCGCGTCGTTCCGAAGCGAGACCACGAATCGAGAGCCGTAGGCGAGGACGACCGCGTCGTCTCGGCGCGCAGCCCAGATGATGCCCTCCAGCCCAAACGCCGGCGGATAGAGGTGGCTCGGGCCGTTCGGGTAGACGTTGACCACGAACTGCGGGCGCGTCTCGCCCTTCTTCAGCTCGATGCCGGGGTTCGGATAATAGAGCTCGGACTCCTTCGCCGGGACGAAGCGTCGCGTCGCCACGCTCGCCCCGCCGCTCTTGACCTTCGGCGTGCCGAGTGGCCGCACCAGGATCGGCTCCGCCTCGGTCAGGTCGATGCCCGGCCGTCCCGCGGCGCGTTCTTCGAAGAACTCGCCGGCTGCTTGCAGCCCCTTCGTCAAGCTGGCCCCCGCGGGCAGGACCTGCGCGAGCGACAGGAGAGCCCGGGCGTCGCGGTGATCGAGCGCGACGGCGGCGTTCGTTAGCCAGCACCGCGTGGAGTCGCCGATGGGGATGGACGAGCTGCCCCCCTCGAGCTTCGTGAGCGACCCGAGCTCGACCTTGGGAGACGGCGCCGCGGCGGTGATCTCGAACGTCTCGAAAGACTCTTCGCCCCAGGCGTAGAGGCGGTCCTTCGTGCCGAAGACGTAGTCCGCCCTCCCCGACAAGGGGGCGGTCGCGACGGTCTTTCCGGTCGCCGCATCGAGGACGACGAGCTTGGCGTCGCCCGGCGGGGGCTTCGTGTACGCGGCGCGCGCGGCGCGCCGCTCCTCGTCAGTCGTCTTGCTGTACGCAGTGACGATGTAGCCGCCGCTCGCGTGAAAGTTGTAGGCGTTCCCCGTGGCGGCGTCGCTCACCCAGGCGACCTTGTCCTTGAGCAGGTCGTAGCCGAGGAGGAACCCGTCCGGTCTCGCGGCGAAGCCGTCGCCGTCGTGGCCGAGCTCCACCACCAAGAGCGAGCCCAGCACCTGCGCGTAGCGGATGTGCGCGTTGATGCTCGTGGGATCGACCTGGATCGAAGGCGGGACCTGCGCAGGCACGTCGGCCGGGACCGACGGTGGGGCCGGCGGCTTGAGCACGGCCTTGAAACCCTCCTTCAAGGGGTCGAGGAAGCTGAGGCTCCGAACGGCGCCGCCGTCGTCCGCGATCAGGAGCACGGCCGGGCCGTAGTCGACGAGCGCGTGACCCTCGAAATAACGGACCGCGCCCATGCCCAGATCGCCGATGCTCTCGGGCAGGCGCGCGAGCACGTCGGCGCTCTTCGGTGACAGGAAGGGGTTCGGCAGCTTGTTTCGCTCGAGGAACGCGTAGAAGTCCGAGTTGTGGCGCTCCTCCGAGAGGCGCTTGAGGGTCACCGCGCCCAGCTTCGGCGCCCCTTCGAACCGAGCCAGGGTCTTCTGCGGCGGAGCGACAGCAGGCAGCGCCTCGGGCTTCATGCGCTCGGCGCGCTTCGTCAGCGCCTCGCGCTGCACGTTGCGCTCGGCCTCCGCGGCGGCGTGAAACGTGAACGCGGCCAGGTCCGTCGGCCGCTGCCGCAGAGCTTCGACGAGCGACGCCAGCCCCTCCTGGTTGTTCCCCTTCGAGAGCGCCTCGACGGCCTTCTGGCGCGAGGCCAGGGAGGCCGATGGCTTCTCTCCGCGCGGGTCCGGCGTGCAGGCAGGCAGCTTGGCCGCGGGCTCGCCCGGCGAGGTAGGGCGGGCGCTCGGGGCCGGGCTCGGCTTCTTGGGTGCCACGGCGTCAGGTTCGAGCCTGGAGGCGCCGCAGCCGAGGAGGAGGACGAAGCCGATGACCGATCTGCGCATGGGAAATCTGTATACGCCTTACCCCCCAAGGTTCCCTTCCCGGTGATCGCTCGAGGGTCGGAGCGTACTTTTTCCCGAGGTCTCCGGGGTCGACTCCACGAATTGTCACGCGACGGCGCGCGGTCTGCTACCAATTGAGGGTGCGGCTCGTCGGTGCGGCTCTCTGCGCCCTGGCGCTCTCGGGTTGTGCAGGCGCGACGCCCGCGGCCGGGGGTGATGCGAGCGCCCGCACGCCGCCACCCTGGCTCCCGCCCTATTCGGCGGCGCAGCTCGCGCTCCTCGAGCCAGGAGCCGAGCCGGTCCTCGTGCGCGCGGAGCGACGATTCCCCGACACGCGCACCTTCCTCTACGCGGAGGACCGCGTGCTGGAGGACCCACGCGACGCGATGCGCGTCACGCGCATGGTCGCGGAGATCGTGGAGCGCTCGCCGCGTTATTACGCCATCACGGACGCGAAGCGGGATATCGCCAACGACGTCGCCCAATACGGACCGCCCGGAAACCACGAGCCGAACCCGTGGCTCGTCGCCCACAAGGACGCCGAGGGCCGCGTGGCCCTCGCGATCGCGCCGGTCACGCAGGAGGCGCGCGATGCGTACGAGCGCGGCGGGCGAGCGCTGAAGGAGGGCCGCGCCGACGAGGCGACGACCGCGTTCCGCTCGGCGGTCGAGCGGAGCCCCCACGTCCCGGCGTTGCGGCTCGCGCTGGCGCGTTCGCTGCAGACTACCGCCCCCTCCGAGGCGGAGCTCGTCTACCGCGAGCTGCTCGCGCTCGATCCGACCTTGTCCACCGCCCACGTCGGCCTGAGCGAGCTGCTCCTCGCGCGCGGCGAGCCCGCTGCGGCCCGCGTCTCGTTGGCGCACGCGCTCGCGTATCACCCTCGCTCGCGTGAAGCGCTCGCCCTCGCCGCCAAGCTCGCCGCCAGCCAGCCGGAGCGTGTCCCCCCTTTTGCGATCTTCCTCGACGTGGACCCGGCGGGAGCCGTGCGCATCGGCGCGCCGCCCACGACGGCGGCCCGCATGTACGCCGGGTGTCGAGCGGTCATGCGCTACGAGCCCGAGCTGCGCGAGCTGCTCTTCGGGGCCGCCCCCGACGAGCCTTATTTTCTGAGCGCGACCGAAGAGATGCTCTGCATCGAGAGCGCCATCGGCGCCTACGTGGCCGAGCGCGCGGCGTCACAAGACGAGGGTCGCGCGGCACCACCCGACGAGCAGACCCACCGGATGATGGGCATCGCGCACAACGAGGGCCTGCTCGGCTACGTGATGTTCGAGATCCTCGGGAAATACCGGCCCGAGCACGCGCGCACGGCACCGTCGGGGGTCCACCGCGCGATGTACCTGTACGTGGCCAAACACGTCCTCGGGGAGGCGCCCGATCCGGAGCGCGAGCTCTATTATGCGCTCGTCACGGCCCCTCGATGAAAGCGCCCGCATGAAGCCCCGGCTCGCCCTGATCGCCCTGGCCTTCGCCGCGGGCGCGCCGTCCATCGCCTCGGCCGCGCACCCGGTCGGGCTGGGCGCGACCCCGCCGCTCCTCTGGCGCGCCTCGACCCAATCGCCCGAGCCCGATCGACGCGCCAGAGATCCGCTCTACGCGATCTGCGGCACGCCCGACGCTGCGCTCGTCCAGGTGGCGGCGCGCAACGCGGGCAAGCAGCTCCGGGGGGAGCCACATTTTGCCTCCGACGAGCTCGCGTTCAACCTGCGCGCGGCGGGCTCGCCACACGTCTGGCCGCGCGCCTGGTCCATCGAGGGCAAGGCGCTCGACGAGGCCGATCTCGAGAAGCGGCTCGGCGAGTGGGCGAAGGGCATGAAGCCGCTCGGCGAGCGACGGTGCGGCGTGACGCGCATGAGACGTGCTGACGGAAACGTCATCGTAAGCGTGGTGACGATCGACGCGCTGGCCGACCAGGGCCGCATGCCGACGCTCGCGCGCGTAGGCGAGTGGATCGAGCTCCGCGGCAAGATGCTCGTGCCCGCGACCGAGGTGAAGGTCGTGCTGCTCGGGCCCCGCGGGCTGCCGCGCACCGTGCTCGCCTCGCTCGCCGACGACGAGGTTCGTGCGACCTTCTCGGTCGACCAGCCGGGCGCCTGGCTCATCCAGGTCCTCGCGACCGTGTCGACCGGACCGCGCCCGGTGCTCGAGGCGTACGTGCACGCGGGCAGCGCGCCGCCGCTGCGCTTCGCCGAGTCCCCCGCCCCGGGCGAGGACGCCGGCAAAGACGAGAAGACCGACTCCGCCGGAATCCGCGCGATGCTGAACGCGGCCCGCGCGAGCGAGGGCCTGAAGCCGCTCGCGGCGGACGCCGCGCTCGACCAGCTCGCGGCCGAGCACAGCGCGAGGATGATGGCGACGCGCACGGTCGGACACGACGTGGGCGACGGCGACCCGAGCGCGCGCCTCCGCGCGGCCGGCGTGAGCTACCGGTCGTCGGGCGAAAACGTCGCGGGCGCGGCGAGCCTGTCCCGCGCCCATCGCGCACTGTGGGCGAGCCCGTCGCACCGGCGGAACGTGCTCGAGAGCCGCTTCTCTCGGATCGGCGTGGGGGTCTCGCGCAGCGACGACGGCCGCGTCTGGGTGACGGAGCTCTTCCTGGACTGATTCATGACATCTTGGTCAGGCTCGTGGGGTTGGAACCAGCAGCCGCTCCTCCGTCGCGCCGCGGTCGCCCCGCCTCCTCTGAGCTCAGCCCGGCCGCAAAACGAAGAGCGTGCGCCGGTAAAACGAGAGCTCCGCGATGCTCTCCTTGATGTCGTCGAGCGCGCGGTGCTTCTCCGACTTCTTGGGGAAATGCATGCTGGGCGGGTACCAGCGGCCGGCGAGCTCCTTGATCGTGGAGACGTCGACGATGCGGTAGTGCAGGTGCTCCATCACCCGGGGCATGTACTTCTCCAGGAACTGCTTGTCCTTCCAGACCGAGTTGCCGGCGAGGGGCGCCGTCTTCGGTGTGCACGTCGACTGGATGAACGCGAGCACGGCGGCCTCCGCCTCGGCGAGCGTTGTCTTGGAAGCGCGGATCAGATCGGTGAGCCCGGATCGCGCGTGCATGTCGCGCACGATCGGCGGCATCGCGGCGAGGATGTCGTCCGGCTGATGGATGACGAGCTCGGGGCCTTCGGCGACGACGTTGAGCTCACCGTCGGTGACGAGGACGGCGATCTCGACGATGTGGCACGTCGCGGGGTCGAGCCCCGTCATCTCCAGATCCACCCAAACGAGCCTCGAACCCTCGGCTGTCATCGGTTCACTCCAGGATGGTGATTGTCTTCGAGAAGTAGTTCGCAACCGCGGCGCGCGAGCCGTCGGGGGCGACCGTGACCGAGATGGCGCCTTGGCCGGTAGGCAAGGTGGCGACCAACGCCGGCGGGTCGCCACCGATGACCGCCACACCTTGCGCGCGCGGCGCGGCGTCGCTCCCGCCGAGCGCGACGAAAAGCGTGCTGCGGTCGGGCGAGAGGGCGCCGTCGCGCGGCTCTCCGGCGAGCGCGAGGGTCGTCGTCCGCAGCTTCTCGGGAGCGGCCGTGAACTCCACCACCGTCGCGCTGCCGGCCGTCGCGTTGAGCGTCACGCCGTAGCGGTCGCCGGCGAGGACAAACGAGGCGACCGGGCCCTGGCCCACGTCCGCCTGCCGGATGTCGGTCTGGTTGCGCACGTCGATCAGGAGCGCGGTGTTCGACGCGTAGTCGGGGAAGAAGATGCGGCCGCCGTCCGACGACACCGCCCCCGCCCTGGGGTCACGCCCGACGGCGACGCTGCGGCGCGTGGCCCCGAAGGGCGCCTCGGCAGGGTCGAACAGGTCGAGCCAGGCGCCCGCCGCTCGCCCGGCGTGTGTGAGGCCGCCGAGCGCGGCCAACATGGGGCGGCCGCCGCTGCGGACGAGGAACGCCTGGCCCGTCGCCTGCGGGAGCCGGATGTCCGCGACGAGCTTGCCGGAAGGGAGCGAGAAGCGCGCCACCCGATGCGCCGCCGTCGTGCTGACGACGACGGTACCGTCAGGCATCTCGACCACCTCGCCGGGGCCGGGCCCGACCTCGAGCAGCACCGGATCGCGGTCCCACTGCGTCACGTCCATCACGGGGACACGGGCTACGCGGGCGTCGGGCCGGACGACCGCAAGGTAGCGGCCGAACAAGAGGACGATCTTGTCTCCTTTCGCCGCGACGCTCGCCTTGTGGACCGCCTCCCCCGAGCTGACGGTGTACTCCCGGACGGTGGCGTCGTCCGCGCTGACGTAGAGGCTCTTTCCGTCTCGCGAGAAGACGAGATCGAGCGGATGGGCGTCGCCGATCTTGATCTCGCGTGTCGTCCAGCTGCGATTCGGCGTGGACACGGGCACGCTCGAGGGCTGGGGAGGCGGGGGCTCCGGGCCCGCCGCGGCGGGCGAAGGCTCGGTCTGCGCCTCGCCCCCGAGCGGCGTCAGCGGCGGCGCCTCGCCGACCGGTGACTTCTGCGAGGTGAGGATCACGCTGAACGCGCTGGTGACGGCCACCGCGACCAGGATGGCGGCGCGCGGCGCGCGGGCGCGCTCCGGCTGCCAGGCCTTGCAGTGTTTGCACTTCCTCGCGCCCTCGATGATGGGCTGGCGACACGAGGCACAAGGAACCCGCTTCAGGCCGTCGTTCGTCGCGCTCACGCTCGCCGTCATCGGATCACCCAGGCGACCTTGCTCCGGTCGGAGAGCGCGAGGACCTGTCGGCCGTCGGCGGACATACGGACACGCGAGGGCGGCTCGGTGAGCGGCACCTGCTCCACCTCGAACGTGGCGAGATCGATGAGCCCGATCGCGCCGTCCCGCAATCCCTGCAGCGCGACCACCGCCTGCTCGCCGTCCGGGGAGACGACGAGGTCGGTCGCGAGCGCGCTGAGCTCGACGTGTTTGACCACGGCGTTCCGCTCGAGGTCGATGACCTCCAGGGCGTGGCCGCGGTTGCAGCGGACGAGGGCGCGACGGCCCTTGCGCACGAGCGCGATCTGCTCGGGCTGATCACAGAGCTCGAGCGGCTCGCGCTGTCGGACCGCGCCGGACTCGAGCCACTCGAGACCGACGAGCGCGTTCTTCGCGCGGAGCACGACGTAGCTCGTCGCGCCGTCGGGCGACATCAACGCGCTCACGGGGTTACCCAGCATCGACGCGCGGTTGCGGTCCTGCTCGGTCGCCAGGCGGCTCGGGTCGAAGGCATAGACCGCGCCGCCCTGCGGATCGGGGAGGCCGGCGACCGGGACCGAGCCGGTGGTCGTGAGCGCGCGCGTGCCGGAGTCGTCCACCGCGACCGGGCCGATGGCGTCGTCACCGAAGCGGATTCGGTCGAGCTCCGCGTGGAGCTCGGTCGACAGGATCGCGATGGCGTGCGCGCCGGGGAGAGAGACGAGCGCGCGCCGGCCGTTTGCGCCGACCGTGACGTCCGCGATGATCCCGCCGAGCTCGAGCGCCTTGAGCACGCGCGTCGAGGGGATGTCGAGGACCGCGATGTGCTGCGGGCCGACGGCGTAGATCGCGTCGCCGGCGCGGACCAGCTTGCGCGTCTGTCCTGCCTCGCTCACCAGACCCAGCGATTGGCCCGTCCGCGACGAGCGGATCTCGGTCCCCGAGAGGAGCGCCACCGCGAAGCGATCGTCGTCGAGCAGCTCCACGTCGGCCACGTCCGGCGGGAGCGCGAAAGGCCCCGCGATGCCGGGGCGCTGCGGGACGTGCGCGACGCCCTTTGGCTTCTGCCACGTGCAGACCGAGTCCTGGCAGGCCTCGCCGGTCCAGCAGACCGACTCACACGTCGGCTTGGCCGGGAGCCCGGCCGGCGCGCGGGAGTCGATCTCGGGCGCGAACCGCTGCGGCGCCACGTAGCGCAGGGTGATGCCGGCCAGGATGAGGCTGGCGAACGCGCCGAACGTGACGATCGGGCGCCAGTGCAAGCGCAGCCAGCTCGCGCCTTCGGGCTCCTCGTGGAACGAGCCGCGGGAGGCCGGGGGTGCGGCGAGCGGCTCGTCGCACGCGGGACAGATGTCGCCGTCGGTCTGGATGAGCTCGCGGCAGATCGGGCAGCGCTGCGTCTTGAGGTCGGGCGCCGAGCCCGCGAGTGAGGCCGCGGCCCCTTCGGTGAGGGTTCGGTCGAAGAGCTTGCGCGCGAGCACCCAGTCGGCCGTCCCTACCGGCGCGACCCAGGTCGTGCGGAGCCCGCCTCCGAGCGCCGCCTCACGGAGCGCGCTGCCGAGCTGAGGCGATCGGTGCCGCACCTCCGCCTTTCCGCCTTTAACCTCGCGATCGGCCACGTGAAAGCGCACGAGATCCAGCACCTCCGCCGGAGCAAGCGAGAGGTCCGGGGAGGCCGTGGGCTCGCCCTCCGGCATGGGCGGCGGCTCGATGGAGCCGAGCGCCAAGGCCGCCCAGGCCCGGGCGGGCAACCAGGGCGGCGCGTCGCTCAAGCGCACGCGGACGTCCGGGGCGTAACGCGCTGCGCGAAGCGCCTCACGCAGCTCGTCATCGGACATCGGTCCGATGACGCGCCCCGGCTCGGGCTGGACGTAGAAGCGCAGCTCCTCCATGGGCGAGCGGCAACTTGGCTACCAATGTGGCGCCCGGGTGTCGAGCGCTCCGGGTGTCCAGGCCATTGTCAGCGCCATTGTGGTCGGGTAAGGGGGCTCCACCTACAGCGACCCCTGTGGTCGCCAAGGAGACCACCATGAACCGATTTGCTTTGCTCGCCGCTCTCGCCCTCGTCTCCTGCGCGCCGATCTCGGAGGTCGAGACCGGAGAAGGCGCGGAGGACGCCACGTCGGAGCTGTCGCTCGCGTTCGAAGAGCTGGGCGTCACCAAGAGCAACGCCGAGGTGGGCCTCACCGTCATCACGAAGAAGGCCGACTACGTCGCCTTCTTCGGCACGCAGCCCCCGGCCAGCGTGAACTTCAACAAACACTGGGTCCTGCACTACTCGACCGGCGTGCAACCCACGGGCGGCTACGACGCGAACATCCTGGGAGTCGAGCGCGTGGGCAGCGGGTCGTCGGCCCGTCTGGTGGTCGCGACGGAGTCGGTCGCGCCCGGCCCGGGCTGCATCGTGACGATGGCGCTCACCAACCCGCAGGTCACCGTGCGCATCCCCAAGCAGAAGAAGACGATCACGGTGGAGCAGGCCTGGAACGAGTCCATGACGGACTGCTCGGAGCCGAACTGGTGCGCCTCCGCGCTCTGCGGTCCGGGCACGGTCTGCGACGAATACACGGATGCCTGCGTGGAAGAGCCCTTCTGCCCGAAGGTGAAGTGCGCGAACGGCTACGTCTGCGACGAGGACGTCGACGCGTGTGTCGGCCGTCCCTGCGACCCGAACGTGGCGGACGACTGCCCGAGCGGCTTCGTCTGTGACAACCAGATCGCCTGCATCACGCAGCCGTGCCCGACCGACTTCCGCTGTGAGCCGGCGCCCGAAGACCCCTGCCAGGGTTACGACTGGGTCGGCGGATGCGAGGGCACCACGCTCAAGTACTGCGACGCCGGCTCGCTCGTGACGATCGAGTGCGCCCCGGCGCAGTGCGGATACTCCGAGAGCGCGGGCTACTACGACTGCCTGTGACCCGGCGACGCGCGGGGCTTTGACCCCGCGCGATGCCTAGCTATACCGCTCTCATGTCGCTGAAGATCGGTGCCGGTCTCGTGCTCGGGTTCGCCCTCGGTGGCTGCGGCCTCGGGCTGTCTTCACGCGGCGAGGGGGTCGAGACCGGCGTCGGCCTGGGGTCGAAGACCACCCCGCGCGCTGAAAACGGCTCTGACCCGGCGCTCAAGGGCGTCGACCTCTCGGCGCTGTCCACTACCCGGCAGCAGCAGGAGTTCTGGGAGGTGGCCGGCTCGCTGTTCGCGCCCTGCCCGGACCAAGCCGTGCCTCTGCCCCAGTGCGTGAGCGAAGAGCGGCCGTGCGCGGCGTGCACGCCCATGACCCAGGTCGTCGCGGACCAGATTGGGCGCGGCGCCCCGAAGTCGAACGCCAAGGCCGCCGCGCTCGCGCGCTTCGGCACGGACACGGTCAAGGCCATCCCCCTTCACGACTCACCGGCCAAGGGCCCCGCGAACGCGCCGGTCACCATCGTGGTCTTCTCGGACTTCGAGTGCCCCGCGTGCCGGGCGGCCGTCCCGCTCCTGTCGGACATGCAGGACGCTTACGCGGAGCACGTCAGGCTCGTGCACAAGTTCTATCCCCTCCCCAAACACACCCGCGCGAAGGGCGCCGCTTACGCTGCGATCGCCGCCATGAAGCAGGGCAAATACTGGGAGATGGAAGAGCTCCTGTTCGAGAACCAGGAGGCCCTCTCGGAGCAAGACCTCGAGCGCTACGCAGCTGAGCTCAAGCTCGACATGGATCGCTTCAAGAAGGACGCGGCCTCCGCCGAGACGAAGGCCATCGTCGAGCGCGACATGAAGGACGCAGAGGACGCCGGCCTCGCTTACACGCCGTTCATCTTCGTGAACGGCCGCCAGTTCGACTCCGCGTACTTCCGACTGGATCGCGACCTCGAGAAGTGGATCGAGACCGAGGTCGAGCTGGCGGGCGCGCGCAAGCGCTGACGCCCATCAGCCCACGCTGGCCTTCTCCGTCACGCAGCCGACCCGCGTGGCGGAGACCATGACAGAGATGTCGCCTTTCCCGCGGACGATCCATTCGACCCTGCGGCGGGCAGGCTCGCTGGTGGACCGCGCGAGCGCGGGCGTGGTGGAGCGGTCGTTCCCGCCCCAGCCGGCGATGTGGCCGAGCTCGTGCTCGGCCGGGCCGGCGCAGAGCTCGAGGCCCGGTCCGAGCTCGATGCGCGCGCGGACAGGGTCCGTGAACGGCCGGCACTTGGCGGAGCCGAGCACGAACGTGGGCAGGTAGCCGCGGTTCTCGACTATCGCGTGCACCCGGTAGGTCTCGCCGTCGACCCGCGAGACCGACACCTCCGACAAGACCAACCGCGGAGCCATCGCCGAGAGCCGGAAGAAGAAACGCGCCTGCTGATCGCAGACCTCCGGCAGCTTCTCGTAGGGCGGGTTCCACACGCCGATGAGCGGGTCGTACCCTCCGATCTCCACCTCACCGAGCTGGGGATGGGCGACCTTCTTCCAGGTTCCGATGATGCGCCCGGCGTTGTGCTCGCGATCCCACTCCGCGATCTTCCGGATGTCCGCGCGAGTCGTGCGGATCTCGTAGTTCTTGATGAACGGCCGGACGACCTCGAAGCCGACCTGCCGGAAGAAGTCCCAGATCTCGCAGACGAAGCCTATGGCGCCGCGCTCGGCGTAAGCGAAGTTCGCGAGATCGCCGTAGAGGGGCTTGTCGGGCTCGTAGGTGAACTCGACGAAGTTCGACACCGTCGGGTAGCCCGCGATCGCGTCGCCCCAGCGCTCGATCTGGCGGAAGACGGCGAGATCGAACGGATCCATCTTCGAGTCCGGCTTGTCGGCGAGCGGCCTGATGTAGACGCCGCCGTAGGTGTGCATCGAGAGCCAGACGAAGATGTTCGGATGACGCACCGCGAACTCCGTCACGGCGCGCGACTCGGGCTCGCTCGTCGGGAACGCGCCGGCGCCGAGCTGCGTCGGCTCCGCCTGCCACATCGACGGGAAGTTCCGGTTCATGTCCGTCTCCGAGTCGGAGAGGTACGAAGGTCGCGGGACCGTGAACCCGTCGAAGCGCTCGATGAAGCCCTCCGGGAAGATCCGATAGAAGGGCCCTTCGTCCTCCACCTCGCGCGGGAGCATGAGGCCGGGAAGATCTTTGCTCTCGACGAAGTCGCCCGTCGGGTCGAGCTTGCGCATGAGCAGGGAGCGCCCGTCGCCGTCGACGTCGTCGTGCCGCCAATACGGCCCCTGGTTGCCCATGCGGTGATCGCGCGGGTTGGAGCGGACGAAATGGCGTTTGTCGAGCACGCGCTCCGCCCCGTCCGGGCACATCCGCGGCAGAACGTAGAAGAGCACATCGGCGACGAGCAGATCACGGATGGCGTCGGGAAGATCGACCAGCGACTCACCGGCGTAGGCGCGCAGGAGATCTTCGATGACCGCCAGGCACGCGCTGGACCCCGCGACCTCGCTTGCGTGAATGTTGCCGTCCATCCACGCGGCGGGGCGCACGCGGTCCGGCTCGCGGCCGATGGTCACGAGCCAGATGTCCCTGCCCTGCTCGCTCTTCGCGATGCTCTCGAGGTGCATGACGCCGGGCATCGCCTCGGCCCAGAGGTGCAGCTGCTTCGTCAGCTCCTCGTGTCTCAGGTACTTGTCACGGAAGCCGAGCGAGAGACCATCCAGCTTGTTCATGTTGCTCCGAAGTCGATCCGCTCTCTTCCGATGAACGCGCACGCGCGGCCCGACTGCTTCGCCTTGTACAAGGCCGCGTCGGCCGTCGCAAAGAGCTCATCGAGCGCGGCCGTGTCGACCGGCCAGCTCGCGCCGCCCAGGCTCAAGGAGACGCCGGCGCGAAACGCCTCGTCGCCGACCCGCTGCGCAGCAGCCCGCAGCGCCTCCGGATCGGACCCCGGGAGCAGGACGACGAACTCGTCTCCCCCGAACCGGGCCACCGCGTCGTGGGCACGAAAGCTCTTCGACAGAAGCGTCGCGACGTCCTGGAGGAGCGCGTCGCCCGCCTGGTGGCCCTTCGAGTCGTTCGTGCGCTTGAGCAGGTCGACATCGACGACGAGCATCGAGAGCGCCGCCTTGTCCCGCTCGCTCCGGGAGCGCTCCACGTCGAAGCGCGCCTCGAGCTCCCGGCGGTTCAAGAGCCCGGTCAGCGGATCGGTCCGCGCCAGGCGCGAGACGCGGTCCAGAAGCGAGAGGTTCTCGAGGACGACCGCCGCCTGGTCGAGGAAGAGCTCGGTGTGCGCGAGGCGCTCGCTCGCGATGGGTCCGTCCCTGAACCGGTCGTCGGCGAAGACGAGCCCCAGCGTCTCGTCACGCGCCCGCAGCGCCGCCAGCAGAAACGGCGAGCCCGGGTCGATCGGGCCGAGCCCCACGCTCGCCGGCCTGCGCCCGGAGGGCGGCTGCCTGTCGAAGAGCACGAGGCTCTTGGCGGCGAGCGCCGTCCGCGCCGGCTCCTCCTCCGGGTCGAGCTCGATGCGCAAGAAGAGCCGCTCGAGATCCATCTCGTCGGACGCCGGAGCGAGGATGCGGTCGAGCGGGGCGTCCTCGAGCTCGAGCGCCTCCCAGATCCGATGCGCCGCTGTCTCGTCGGCCGGCCCGACCGCACGAACCCCGACGTAGACCCCTCGCTTCACGTCGTAGAGAAAGAGCCCGGCCCGGTGGAAGCCGAGCCCGAACCCGCTGGTGAGCCCGACGAGGAGCAGACGGTGCGCCTCCGACAGATCACGCGTCCCCAGCATGTGCCCGGTGACGAGGCGGAGCGTCGCGAGCCGCGACGACTGGGTCGCCAGCCTGTCGAGCAGGTTGGCGACGTCCGTCGGGGCGAAGAGCGCGAGGAGCAACGTGGGCAAGAGCGTGGGCAGGTCGCCGCGAAGCTCCGCCGGACGCAACAGGCGCCTCTTGTCACGCAACGCGACCTCGACCTCGAGGTAGTCCGACGGCTCGACCGAGACGAGCGTGGCGCCCGCGCCGAGCAAGGCGAGCTTGATCAGCTGATTGGCGGCGGGCGGAAGCGACGCGCCCTCCGGCATGCGCACGCGGACCTCGAGCGGTGCCGGCAGGAGCGCAAACGTGCTGCGCAGGTGCGGCGGGACCGCCGACAATCGCGCTGCTCGCTCCACCTCCGGCGGGAGACCCCTGGCCACGGCGGCCATCCTACACCGAAGTTCGGAGCCGCTGATTCGCTCTTCGGTCGATCTCAGGCTCGATGATGCTCGGCGCGCCGCGACAGGCGCGCGTCGCGCCGCCTGCGAGCAGCCTCGACCTCCGCCTCCTGCACCTCGGTCCGAACGAGCAGCGGAGGCACCTGAGCCGGCTTGCCGTCGCGAAACCCGACGAAGGTGAGAAACCCCGAGACGCAGGGCCACGTTCGCCCGGTCGTCGCGTCTTCCCCACGAACCTCGACGAAGATCTCGAGCGACGTCCGGAACGTGGCCGTGATCCGCGCCGCGAGACGCACGACTTGCCCGACCTGAATGGGCCCTTCGAAGGAGAGATCGTCGATGCCCGCCGTGACGCAGACCATCCCCGAGAAGCGTTGAGCACAAATGGCCGCGCACAGGTCCATCCACGCGAGGACCTGACCGCCGAAGACGTTGCCCAGCGCGTTCGCGTGGGTGGGGAGCACGTATTCGGTCATGTTGGTCACGGCGCCGGATGCGTCACGAGGCGCGATGGCGTCGGGGCTCATGTGCGACATGGCCTTTCTGTAGTGTCGGCACGGCTCGGGCGACAACCCCGCTTGACCCCCCGGACGGCGATCGTCACGATGGTCTCTCCCGTGCGTGGTCCCAGCTTCAGCGCCGTTGCGCTCCTGGTCGCTTCGGCTTCGTGTGTCCCTCCCGAAGGCGCGCGAGATCCGGAGCCGGGTCTCGTCGCCGGCGCTCCGCGCACACCGGCGGTGTCGGAGCCGTCGCCCAAGCGGGCCGAGCCGAAGAAGGCGGCGGCGGTTCACGTCGATCTGCGCTACCGCGACGACTGGTTCGGCGGCATCACGCTCCTCGGCGTGGACGGCGGCAAGTCGCGCGCGGTCATCCGACTGGAAGGACACGGCCCCGAGCGGCTGGCGCTCGACACAATCGATCTCGACAAAGGGACACGCGTCGACCGGTGGGAAGCCAAGCCGGAGCGGCTCGAGGGCGCGCAGGCCGGCTCGTTCGGGCCGCTCTCCGGCACGTTCGAGGCGGACGCCGTGCGGTTCGCCTCCATGCTCCGCGAGCTCGGCCCCTGGCACATGCGCCCGGCCCTCGCCTCACCGACCTTCGCCGTCAGCCCCAAGCGCGCGCCTTTCCTCTTCGGGGCGCCCCCGACGGACGGCTCACAAGGCGACTGGCTGTTCTCGATGAGCGGGGACGGCGCCGCGTCCCGCCGCGTCGATCAGGGAATGCTCGCGAGCTACTCGCCCGTGTTCGATCCGGCCGGCGAGTCGGTCGCCTTCCGCGGCTGCACGGGGTCGCCCTGCGACTACGGGCTCTTCGTCGTGAAGGTCGGCGAGGACCGACCCAGACGGATCACGGGCATCACCGCCGCGAGCCCGCCCGCATGGACGGCGGACGGCAGCGCCGTCCTCACGGTCGGCTCGCGCGGCGCCGAGCGCTGCTTGTTCAAGGTGGGGGTCAACCCCGTCACCGTCCCCAAGCCCCTCGTCTGCGTCAAAGGCCTGGAGGACGTGTCGTTCTCGCAAGACCCCGAGGGTCGCACGGCGGTGCTCGCCGGCCTGCGCGGGCGCGACAAGGCCCAGGCGGTGGATCTCACCTGGGTGCTCGTCGCTGACGGAAGTGTCCTCGCCACACACACAATCCCGCACGCGGTCGGCTCCAGCGTCGTGAGCGCGTCGGGCCTGCTCGCCATGCCCATGCAGAAGGGCGCCGTGGGGCTGCTCGATCTCGTGACGGGCAAGAGCTCGATCATCCCCTCCGAGCACGGGTGGTTCTTCGGGTTCGAAGGCGCACGCTGGCTCGCCGACAAGCTCGTCCTCCTCCGCAAGATCGAGGGCCAGAAGGGCTTCGACATCGTCACCATCGACGCGCGCACGATGACCGAGCGCGACAAGTGGATGTAGGCCGAGCCCGCGCTATCTCTGCCGCGCCGGGAGGCGCTCGAGCGCGATCGTGAAGGTGGAGTTGGCCTCGGCAGTGAACGTCGCCTTGTGGGCGCGGAAGCCCTCCGACTCGACCTGCAGCACGTACGTCTTGGCGCCCTTCGGCAGATCGACCTCGATGGGCTTGCCGGTGAGCAGCACGCCGTCGAGCGTGACGCGCGCGTACTTCGGCTCGACCTCGATCTTCACGTGGACGGTCTCGGGGGCTGGCACGGGAGCGACCCCCGACGCGGCTGTCGTGACGACGGGGCTCGTCGTCGCTGCGGCGGCGGGGGCGGTCGGAGACGGCGGGGTGGGCGAACGCTCCGACGGGAGCGGTTGAGTCGCTCGCGGCTCGGAGCGGCGGACCAGCAGCAATACGGTCAACGCGAGGCCGAGCACCACGACCGCGCCGAGCAGCACCGGGATGAGCGCCGGAAGCTCGCGCCGCGCGGGCCGCGGCTCGACGCGCACCTGCCCGACTGGTCGAGCCGAGGCAGGCGGGCCCACGGCGGACGCCGGCGGGGCAGTCACGGGGCCCGGCGGTACGCTGGAGACCGCCCGAAGCGGGGGCGCGCTCGGGGGTGTCTCGACCGGTAGGGGCTCCGCCGGCGGTGTGGACGGGATGGTCGCCGGCGAGGAGGGCGGCTCGAGCGAATCGACCCTCGGACGTGTGCCCGAGAGCGACCCGGGCGGAGGCAGCGTGGGCTCGGGCGGCAAGGCTCCGTCCTCGAGCGGGAGCTCGAGGTACCCGCTCCGCGCCAGGTCGAGCAAGAAGTCGAGCGCGCGGAGCCTCTCCACGTCCGACTCACGCACGATGCGCTCGATCGGCGCGCGACCGTCGATGTCGCGAAGGATCGCTTGCAGATCGAACGGCGCGTCCACGGTGGAGAAAGATCGCGCCTTCCGCGGCTTGACGTTGAGCCCTCCGAGCTCACGCTCGATCCGGCCGAGCAGGTAGGCGCGGATCGCGCGGACCTCCTTGGCGAGGCTGAGGTTCTTCGGCTGCCGCTTGCCCTCCTCCTCCAGACCGGCCAACGCTCGGGCGTACTGGCGGGCGGCGAATGCTCGAAGGAAAGCCTCACGCCTCTCGACCGTGAACACGTCGAGGTGGGTCCCGAGGTGCTCTTCGATCTCCTCGTTCGGGATCTTCCCGCTCGGCGGCGTGTGGAGCGCGCTGGGCTCGCTCGCGTCGGAGCCCTTCGCCGCGGCGAGGTCTGCTTCGAGGTCCTCGGACTCCCAGGTATCCTGGCGGGGGGCGAGCCGACGGCGGGAAGCTCGCAGCTCCACAAGGGACGAAGCCGGGATCTGCTCCGTCTTGTCACGACGCCGGTCGACCACGAGAGCAGGATAGTGAAGGCGGGGACCCCCGCATAGGATCAGAGCGCGCCGCGTATCGCGAGGCCGCCTCCGGTCGGGTCGAAGAACGGAACGACGGCGACGGGCATGTCCTGCTTCACGAGCACCTGTTTGGGCGCCGCAAGCCCGGCGATCACCAACGCGCAGCCCGTGACCTGCGCGACGCCGTTCATCACCAGGATCGCCATCCCAGTGCCGCTCGCCTCCGACGTCTTCACCGCGACGAAGGGACCGACGACCGGAATGAACAGCGGCGTGTAGCGGCTGTCGAACTCGGGATCGGTCCGGCTTCCGCCTTGCTGATCGCGCAGCGTCTCCTCCGCTTCCGCGTCGAGCGCGACGGCCGCGATCACGGACACGAGGTGCAGCCCGCCTGCGATCACCGCCCCCCCGACGACCATCCCGGTTCGGGGGACCGAAGCCACCTCGTATCCGGCGGGCACCTTCCGCCCCGCTCGGTACGGCAAGAGGGGCGGGAGATCCTGGGGCGCCCGCCACGAATCGTCGGAGGGCGTGCGCCGTACCGGGGCGGCGTCAGGTGCGGTCGAAGTCGCCGGCCCCGCCTCTGCGGGCGCGGGCGTGGGAGCGGGCGGTGCAACGGGCTCGCTGGGTGGAGCTGCCCAATCGTAGGGCTCATCGGCACGCGCGGAGAGGACGACTGACGAGACCGCGAGCATGCCGAGCAACGCAACGAGATGACGCGTGGTGATCATGAGCCACGGCCCATCGCAACGTGCGTACCCGCCCGAGCACGCTCGAACGAGCGCGATCACGGCGCGTCGCCGGCTTCGCACCGGCGAGCCCCGATCACACCTGTGCACGAACCGAGTCGATCGTCGGTGCGCCCTCGCCGTTCGACCACGGACGCGGCCGCGACCGCGAGCTCGCTCCGCGCCGAACGCGCCTGGCTCGGTACCGCGGCCCGCGGCGGAGCGCGTTCACCCAGGCCGCGTAGCCTTGCGAGCTCGCCGCGCAGATCCCGGGCATCGGCCGTGCACGCAGCACGAACGCGGCCGTGGACTGGAGCGCACCGAGGAGGTCGGCGGGGCTCGCGCCGACGGCTTCGAAGGCGAGCGTGAAAGCGATCACCGAGCCGGCGCGCTCGAGCCTGGTCCACTCCACGCTGCAGGCGCGCGCGGGTCGGTCGCCGGCGCGAGCGGGGCGGACGCCCCGTTCGTCGACTCCGTACGTGGTCGCGTGGCGGGTCTTCCGAATGACGATCGCGTCATCCATTGCGCACGCAGCCGCGGCGTCGACCTCGACCGTGAGCTTCCGCCAGCTCTCCATCTCACCCTCCACGTTCGAGCCGAGCGCGACAGGTCCGAGGGCGGGGATCGGCGCCCGCCACGAGGGGCGCGGCTGAGCTGCCCGACCTTGCCCGGGCGCTCGGCGCGCCGCTACGCTCTGGCGCGTGAATCAGCCGCCCAACCCCTACGCTCCGCCCACGCAGCAAGGTTGGGGTCCGCCGCAGGCTTACCCCCATGGGGCGCCGTATCCCCAGAAGCCCCCGAGCAGCGGGCGCGCGATGACCGCGCTCTTGCTCGCGGCGCTGAGCTTCGTCACCTGCGGTCCGGTCATGGGGATCCCCGCGATGATCCTCGCCCGACGCGAAATCAACGCGATCGAGCGAGGGGAGGCCGACCCGGCCGATCTCTCGAACGCGAAGTCCGCCTTCTGGATCGCGCTCGCGAGCACCTTGCTCAGCACGTTCGTGATCCTCGGCTACGGGACGTACGTCTTTCTCACGCTCTCGCGCGCGGCGGGCCGCTGAGCGCAACAGCCGGCGAGCCGTAGCCGGGGAGCAACGTCGCAGCGCGGGCTTGCGCCTCACCTCGCACGAGCCATGATTTCTCCGTGCTCCCCGGGCCGCTTCGTCGCTTGCTCCTCGCGCTCGAGATCGTCGCGTTTGCGATCCTGCTCCGCAGCGTCGCGTTCGATCGGTGGATCACCGTGCTCGTGTCGGCGCTGCTCCTCGCTTCCGCGTTCGCGGCCGGCCGAGGCAAGGCCTGGGGGGTCGTCGGCGCGCTCATGATGTCGACCTTCTTCCCGGTCGCCTTCGTGCTGGGAATGGCGCCCGCCTGGTTCGTCGTCGTGGGCGCCCTCGGAGCGCTGCCCTTTGCGATGACCTGGCGCGCCTTCGCCCGCGCGGACCGAGGCGCGACCGCCTGGCTGGCGGGCATCGGCGCGACGGCCGGGAGCGCCCTGGCCTTCCTCTGGAAGACGATGGCGTGGCCTCTCTTCTTGACGTTCCCCGCGCTCTTCCCGTCCGCGCGACCCGGGCACGGGCTCTTGGTGTCGGCCCTCTTGGTCGCCGGAGCGGCGGCAGCCGCGGTTCGATGGAAAGGCGCGCGCCGGGTCGCCTCCCCCGCTTCCGCTGCCACCTTCACGCGTGTTCGAATCGCTCCGCCTCCTCTTGCGAGCCAGGAGGCGAGCACCGACGCCGGCACCGAGGCGGAGTGGGACGCACACGAGGCGCTGCAGCGCCGGCGCGCGACGGGGGCCGCCCCCGTCGTCGCGAAGCGATGACAGAGCTTGCACCCCGAGTTACCCCCTTCCAAAGATTGCAGGGCCAATGACTCCGCCGCCCGTCTTCTCGTTCGACAACAGCTACGCGAGGCTCCCGGATCGGCTCTTCGCTCGGGTCCGCCCGACCCCCGTCCGGTGGCCGCGGCTCTGGAAGCTGAACGACGGTCTCGCCCGTGAGCTGGGGCTGGAGACGAGCACGCTGTCGCAGCCCGAAGCTGCGAGGCTCTTCTCGGGCAACGAGCTCCCCGCGGGAGCAGAGCCGCTCGCCCTGGCTTACGCGGGGCATCAGTTCGGGAGCTTCGTCCCGCAGCTGGGGGACGGCAGAGCGATCCTGCTCGGCGAGGTCGTCGGGCGGGACGGCAAGCGACGCGACATCCAATTGAAGGGCGCCGGCCCGACGCCATTTTCACGCCGCGGGGACGGCCGGGCTGCGCTGGGGCCGGTCCTGCGCGAATACGTCGTGAGCGAGGCCATGGCGGCGCTCGGTGTGCCGACGACCAGAGCGCTCGCCGCGGTCACGACCGGGGAATGGGTCGCCCGAGACAAGGAGCTGCCGGGCGCCGTCATCACGCGCGTGGCAGCGAGCCACCTGCGCGTGGGGACCTTCCAGTATTTCGCGGTCCGTCGCGACACCGAGGCCCTGGCCTCGCTCACCACGTACGCGCTCGATCGTCACTTTCCCGAGGCCGACAGGGCAGCCGGAGAAGGTCTCGCGCTGCTCGACGCGGTCATCGAAGCGCAGGCGAACCTCGTCGCGCGGTGGCTCGGCCTCGGCTTCGTGCATGGCGTGATGAACACGGACAACACGGCGATCTCCGGGGAGACCCTCGACTACGGACCTTGCGCCTTCCTCGACGAATACCACCCCCAGAAAAAGTACAGCTCGATCGACCACGGCGGCCGCTACGCCTTCGAGCGACAGCCCGACATCGCGCTCTGGAACCTCGGGCGCCTCGCGGAGTCGCTCTCGCCGCTCGTGTCGGACGACGCCGAGCGCGCCCTCGCGGTCGCGCGCGAGCACCTCGCTCGCTTCCAGCCTCGCTTTCAGGAGCTCCATCTGGCCGTGCTCCGGAGCAAGCTCGGCTTGGCCCGCGCGGAAGACGGCGATCGAGCGCTGGCGGCGGACCTCTTCGGCCTGCTCGCGTCGAGCGAGGTCGACTTCACCCTCTTCTTCCGCCGGCTCTGCGACGCGGCCGAAGACGAACGTGCCGACCACCGGGTCGCGGCGCTCTTTCGAGAGCCGGAGAGCTTCGCGGGCTGGGCGCGCGCGTGGCGGGCGCGCCTCCACCGAGAAGACGAGCGCCCCGACGCGCGCGCCGCCGCCATGCGGCGCCAGAACCCGGCCTTCATCCCCCGCAATCACCGCATCGAGGAGATGATCCACGCCGCAATCACGAAGGCAGACCGGGGGCCGTTCGAGGCGCTGCTCCGGACGCTCTCGCGTCCTTACGACGACCAACCCGGCGCCGAGCACCTCGCCGAGCCGCCGCGAGCGCACGAGCGCGTCACCCAGACGTTCTGCGGGACCTGAGCGCGCGGCGCGCCATGCGGGCCGCCGCGAGCGTCAGACCGAGGAGAGCGCCCCATCCGGCTGGCTCCCGCTCGCCGGGCGCAGCCCGGCAATGGCAGCCGCCGGCCGCGTCGAGCCCCTCCGACCCGTCCCCGGGCTCGATCACGACCTTGACGGTATCGATCGCGCTCGCGCCATTGGACGTCACGGTGAGGCGGAACGACAGCTCCGCGATCTCGTCCACCTCGGGGGCGACGAAGGATGCGCGGGCGCCGTCGACGACCAGCGGAACGGGACCGCCGGCCTCGCTGATCCACTCGAACGTGAGCGCGTCGGCGTCCGGATCCCGGCTGCCGCTACCATCGAGGACCACGGCATCGCCGGCGCGCGCCCGCTGGTCGGGCCCGGCGTCGGCGATGGGCGGAAGATCCGCGTCGGCGCCACACGCGCCCGCATCCTCGACCACGGCGGGGAATGGAGCGCCCTCCGCTCCGAGGACCGAGACGTCGTCGATGAACCAGCCCACGTCGCTCGCCGCCTGATCCGACCCGATGCGGAACCGAAACACGACAGTCTGCCCGGCCAGCTGGCTCCCGAAATCCAGCGTGACGGGCTGCATGTCCGGCCACCCGGGGCTCTCGGCCACGTAACCCTCTCGATTGGAGAGCGGGTTCTCCGCGAGATCTCCGATCGTCCCGGTGTAGCCGGGATCGACGAGCGTGCTCACGTCATCCCACGAGCTCCCGCCGTCGACGCTGTATTCGATGACGGAACCGTCCCACGTGACGAACGTGCCGTTGCTTTCGCTCGCCTCGAACTTGTACCGGTGCGAAAATGACAGCACGAACGCCTCGGAGGCCGACGCAGTGACCGAAGGCGAGACGAGGGCCGTGTCGGAGAGCGACGCGTAGTCGACCCCGTGCCAGAGGTGATTGCCGTCGTCCTCCGTCGCGCGTGTCCAGACGAGCTCGCTCGCGTCGCCGTCGAGGCTCCACGCGTCGATGCCGCTCTCGAAGTCGTCCTTCGTGGAGGAGGCCGGCGATTCGTCGTAGTGCACACGCGTGAAGGTCTCCGACACGACGCTCGGCGTGCAGGACGCGGGGTTCTTGGCCGTGGCGACGATCTTGACCTGCGTGGGCGCATTGGCGCCCGCGAGCGAGACCTCGAAGGGGATCTCGACGGTCGCGAACCCCGCGAGGGTGGGCACCTCGACCGACGCGCCTCCCGGGAACGCCAGGCCTGCGTCGTCCGCGGACAGCGTGACGGTCGTCGCCGGGGCGTCGAGGAACCCGCGGTTCGCGAGGGTCACGACGACGCGCCCCGTCTCGCCGACATCGACGATACCGTCATCGTCGCAGGAGGCGGGGCCGTCCGTCACCGCTACCGAGACGATGGAGACCGCGGGGGCGACGTCGAAGCTCTCCACCACGCCTTCGTTGTCGAACGAGTCGCGTGGCGGCGACACGGCGCAGGAGCCGGCGCCTCGCTTGGCGAAGCCTTCGGCGATGACGAGCGCGTCCTCCGGGTCTGCCGCAAACGCCGCGGCGATGATCGCGTCCCGTTGCTCGGTGAAGGTGGGCTCCGTGGGGGCGAGCTTCATGCCGGCCACGACGTAGTCGGCCATCTTTCGCCTCGCCTCGTCGAACGAATGCGGCGGATTCGGCTCCGCCGAGGCGGCGAGCATCGACACATATCCCTCGAAGAGCATCGCCGCGAAGACCTCGCCGGTGTTGTGCACCTCCGCGTTGAACGGCACGCCCGGCGACATCGGCGGGCCGCCCGGGAGCACCGCGGAGGCCTGGATGTGCTGGAACGTCAGGGGGCTCTTCGACAGATCCGTCGAATACGGATAACGTCGCGTGCCGAAGTAGGCTGCGTCCGGGTTCGCAATGGTCGCGTAGACCGCCGGCGAGAAGGTGCCGGAGAGGTCGTCCCCTTCTCGCACCGCGAGGGACAGCGCCAAGAAATCGCCCCAGCCTTCGCTCTCGCCACCACATTGGTTGAGTCCGCAATCGACGAGGCGGTGGTGGAGGTAGTGCCCCCACTCGTGCGCGACGACGAGGTTGTCGACGGCTGCGTCGGCTGCGGCGCCGTTCTGGCGCTGCATCGTGGCGCTCACGGGCCCCGCGCCCAACGCCGCCTTGATCGTCACACCGTCGGCCTGGCTGACGCTCAGCACCGGGATACCGACGGCCGCCCCGCCGTCGCCCGGCATTGCCGGCGGCGGTCCTCCTTGGTTGTTCGCGATGATGACGCCGATCGCGCCCGCCGCTTCCGCTCGCGCCGCCTTGGACTGGAAGGAGCAGCTGCCGCGATCGATGAGCGCGATTTGACCCGCGATCGAGTTGCCGATCGGCTCGCAGGCGTCGGTCACCGTCGCCGTGGCGTCGTCGACGAGGACCACCGCGCCGGTCACGTCGAAGGAGCCGGCGCCGAACGCCGCCGTCCCCGTCTCCGGCGCATTCGGCAGCGCGTCGACCGCAAGCGACGCGGATTGCGCCCCGCTCCACACGTAGATCTGCATTCGCGGCGACGCGCCGTCCGCCGGCGTGGCCATGTTGGCGTTGTTCGCCGCGCCCGCGTCGAGGTCGTCCTGCGTCTCGCAGCGGAGCCTGTCTCCGCCAGCGCCGCCTCGATTGTAGTTGTCGAGCTGGGCATTGCCGGCGGCCTCGTCGAAGCCCGAGTCGTACCAATAGTCGTGGAGCCAATTCGTCGTGTAGAAGACCTGCGTGACGCCGGCCATCGCCTGGGTCGGGGAGGCCGTCGGCGAAGAGAGCGGGTCGTACGTGTGGTCGAAGACGCCGGGCGCCGTGGTCTGCGCCCGCGTGTCGCCGGGAGAGATGGAATCGGTCCCATCTCGATCGGTGAATGCGTCGACGTTGTTGCCCAGCGCTTCGGTCGCGTTCGCGGAGAGCCACGGGTCCGCGTGGATGTTGAAGCCGTCGATGGTGACGAGGCTCGGGGCCACGAAGCCCGGATAGCTCCGGTCGGGCACCCCGGTGGGGTGCGGCGTGAAGTCGGCGACGGGACCGTCGAGCGGGCGCAGGTCACCGCTCGTGTCCGCATGGACCCGGTAGGAGAACGCCGCGTGATCGGTGAGGTTGCGCCGGCGGAGCACCTCCGCGGTCGTGGCGTCCACCACGTACGCGTACGCGTCCCATCCGCGAACGCCGGTCGAGGAGAAGACCTCCACGTAATACGCCGCGACGAGCGCCCCACCGACCGGGAACCACACACGCCGGACACGGGCCGGGCGCTCGAAGCGAACCGGACCGCCAGGCGCCACGTCGAAATGGGTGTAGCCGAGCGCATCCTCGGGTGACGCCGCGCCGACCACCGATGCCGGGATGGAAGCGTCGTAGAGATCGGAGAGGACGCGAGCGACCACCGTCGCACGCGGCAGCCCGTACGTGGCCCGCTTCGCGAGCTCGGGGGTGGCATCGGGCCGGAGGTTGCCGCCGATGGCGACCAGCGCTCGGTCGCGGCGCATGAGGATCTTCGCCCCGCTACCGATCACCGGGATGCCGTCGACCGCCTGTTCGAGCCGCACCAAGATCCCGCCGCGACCTGTGTCGTGCACCTCCGAGACGCGGACGGTCGCCAGCGAACGCGCGGACAACGCGTAGAGCGGAGCGTAGGCGCGGATGTGGGCGAGCGCGGCGTCCGCCGGCGCAGCGCCCGCGGGAAGGGCCGGCGTCTCGAGCTGGCCCCACACGAACGAGGGGAGCCCCGTGCGCGAGTCGGTCGTCGTGACCTGACCTGTCCAGCGCTGAGACACCTGCACGACAGGCGCGGGCGCGACGTCGAAGGAACGATCGAAGCTGGGCTTGTCGTCCGCCTGCGCCACCCCCGCGAACAGGACCGCGAGGAGGGGGGCCGCGGCGAGCCGGTACGAGCGGTTCATGGAGCCCGCGATGGTCGCACGGGCGCGAGACCCGCGGCTACAGCGGAGGGGGGCTCGCGGCAGCGTCGAGCAGGTAGAGCACGTCCGTGACCGCTGCGTGAATCGGCTCGTGGATCGCAAGGGAGGCGAGCGCCACCTCCACGGGGACCCAGGCTGCGCCGAGGTTGTAGGGAGCGTCCACGACGGACGGCAGCGCCTCGGCGCGGAGGAGCGTTGCGCCGAAGAAGTGGGTCGTCACGTCGAAGTCGACTGCTCCCCAGGTGAACGGATAGTGACGCACCACCACGACGCTCGGGTCGAGCGGCACGTCCAGTCCCGTCTCTTCCCGCGTCTCGCGCCGGGCCGTGTCGCTCGGAGCCTCGCCCGGCTCCACGCCGCCGCCGGGCGGGTAGAGTCCTTCGAAGCCGGTGACCGGATCGCGCAAGCGAACGACGAGCAAGCGACCCTCCGCTCGGCAGACGAGCGACGCCCGAATGCGTCGCTCTGCGACCTTCTCCGTCATCACGGCGCGCGTAACAGACCGGCGCGCGCTCCGCAAACGCGACGAGGGCCGTCCTCGCAACTTTCAGAGCAGCCCGCAGCGTCGTTTTGGTTCTGCTTAAGCCCTCGCGAGTCCGACCCGTACCCGTTTCGGTGAGTCACTCCAAGCTCGCCACGGTCCTCGCCACCATCACCCTCATCGCACCGGCTTCCGCCGCATTGGCCGATGAACCGGTGCGTGTCGCGGTCATCGACCCCGAGTGGGCGCCGCCCCGGGCGGCCGACGCCGACGCCACTGCGCCGCCGCCACCCGCCGAGCCGGAGAAGAAACCTGCCGTCTCGGCAGGCGTGGAGACAGGCGTGTTCTCCACCTACGTCGTGCGGGGCGTCCCGCAATACGTGGAGAAGTATCACCCGAGCAGCCAGAGCACGGCGTTTCTGGGGGTCAACGACGTCGGCCCCGGGACGCTCAGCGTGGGGCTCTTCACGGCGATCGCCCTGACCGACCACGCGATCCAGCCGGGGACCGGCGTCGACATGGAGCCGAGCATCTCGTACGGCTTCGAGGTTGGTGAGCACTTCGCAGCATCCCTCGGCTACACGGCGACGCTCTACCCCGAGAGCACCGTGATCGATGGCTCACACGAGGCCGGTGCCCAGCTCTCGTTCCCGAACGAATGGCTCACGCCGTTCGTCCAGGGGTACGGGGAGTTCGTTCGGCAGCGCGGAGGCTACGTCGACGTCGGTGTGCAACACGCCTTCGAGATCGACGACGTGACGGTCACCCCCTCGGCCTCTGTCGGCGCGGCCGGGGCCGAGGCCATCACGTTCGATATGCAAGACACCACGACGACGCTCACCGTCGCGTACAAGCCGCTCGAGACCGTCTACGTGAAGCTCGTGGGTACGTGGGCCGTCCTCTTGCGGCAAGACTCGCTCGAGAAGTCCTTCGAAGACCGGAGCACCGTCCTCGGCGGCGCCGCGATCGGCTACGCCCCCTGAGCTGCGTGCTTCAGCGCCGAAGGACGCGGCCCGCCAGGCGGAGGTGGCTCACCGAGAGCAGCATGGCGAGCCCTCCCCAGACGAGCCCGCTGAGCACGCCGGTTGCGCCCCTGTGGACGAAACCAACCGTCGCAGGGACCACGAGCGCCAGCGTGGCCCAGACACAAGCCTGCCTCCTGTTTGTCGTGTGCTGCGGCTCCTTGGGCGTCATCGCCGGACCAAGATGCGTCGCCTCCCGGGGCGCGTCCTTGAGCATTTGATGAGCGAAACTTGGGCGTGGCCGGCGTTTGCGTCGATCATGAGGGGTTCCGATGCTGAACAAACTCCGAAGCTGGCTCGCCGATCTGATCCGACCGGCGGCCGCCCCGGCGCCTGCGCCCGCGGCGCTCCCCGAGCCGGCGAAGCCGAAGGCCTCGAAGAAAGACGAGGACGACGACGACGACGACCGACGCGACGCGCGCCTGGAGCGACGCAGGCGAGAGGCCGAGGACCAGGCGAAGCGGGCCGAGGACCGCGCCGCGCGCGCCGAGTCCGCTCGAAAGGCCGCGGAGGAAAGGTCACGCGCGCTCGACCTCGAGCTGGCGCAGGCGCGCGAGCGGGCGCGCAGCGCCGAGGCGCGGGCAAAGAAGGTGACCGACGAGCGCTCGACCAAGGGCGGCCGCGGCAAAGGCAAAGGCGCCGCCCCGCAGGCGAGCGGCGCCGCGGCAACTCGCAGCGTCGACGGCGACGCCGGCATCCGCGAGCTCGAGGCGAGGCTCGCGGCCGAGGAGCGACGGGCCGACGGGGCCGAGCGCCGCCTCGAAGAGATCGAGGCGAAGCTCCAGGCCGAGGGTAGGCGCTCGGAAGAGCTGCGCACGCGGCTCGCCCAGGCAGAGAGCGCAAAGAGGTCGGAGACCACCGCGCCCCCTGCGAGGCCTTCGACGCCGCGCCGAGAGGCGATGGCGCGCTCCTCGCTCGACGTCCACTTCAGCCCCGGGGACGAGTGCCTCTTCGCCATCTGCAGGCAGATCGAGTCGGCGGAGGCGACCGCGGACGTGTGCGTCTTCACAATCACGGACGACCGCATCGCCGCGCGCCTGCTCGACGCGCACCGGCGCGGCGTGCGCGTGCGGATCATCACCGACAACGACAAGGCCTACGACGAGGGCTCCGACATCCACCGGCTCGCCCGCGCCGGCATCGAGGTCCGCGTCGACCAGACGCCCTTCCACATGCACCACAAGTTCGCGATCTTCGACGAACGCCGAATGTTGACCGGCTCGTACAACTGGACACGAGGCGCGGCGCGCGACAACGAGGAGAACCTCATCGTGTCGGACGACCCACGCCTGCTCCGCGCGTTCGGACGCGAGTTCGGGTCGCTCTGGGAGAAGCTCGCGCCCCGGTAGGCTCGTCAGAACACGTTTGTCTCCACGGTGTCCCAGTAGTCGCACTGGACGGCCCGGAGGCCCGACACCGTGGTGATGGTCAGATCGAGCACGAGGCTCGTGTCGCTCGCGAGGTCGTACCGGGGCCACACGACCCCACCTGTGGAATTGGGGTCGCCGGCGCTTCCGAGCGCCGACCAATACGTCTGAATCGAACGGGAGAACGCGATCTCCTCGTCGGTCAGCGGGAGCGGCAGGAGCGGGCCCGGGTTGCCCAGGACGAACTTGATCTCCGCCGAATGGAAGGCGCCGAGCTCACCGAACAGCGAGGGCGGACCGTATTGGTAGTGGTACTGCCACGTCGAGGCGCCCCCCGCCGCGAGGGCTCTCGCCGCCCGCCGCGTCGGACAGACGAACCCCGCGTCGCTGACCGCAGCGGCCGCCGCGGCCTCGACCGAACCGTATTCGGAGGCCGGATACCGCGAGACGATCTCCGCGCCCTCCCCTGGCACGAGCTGCTCCGCCAGCATCCGGAACGCGGCTTCGTCGTTCACCATCGAGCCGGCGAGCTGAAAGAACAGCGTCCCTTCGTCGGAGTTGGCACCGAGGATCGTCGGCATCCGCTCGAAGCTCCCTTGCTCGAGCATCGCGAGCGGCTTGTCCGGCAACGTGAGGCCATCGATCGTGGGCGCCCAGGTCGTGCTCGCCATGCCCAGCCCGAAGCTCTGCGCCGGCAGCGCGGTGATTACCTCCTCCGTCGACTTCGAGCGCAGACACGAGAGCAGCTCCGTACCGGAGCACGCGAGCGCGGTCGCCATCTCGGCGCCTTGCGCAAACGCCTTCGCCTGCTCCTTTACCAGGTTGCACGGTCCGCTCTCGATGATCGCGCGTGCGAAGAGCCCCTTGCTGCCGGGCGACACGAGGTGCTGGCACACGCTGGCGCCTCCGGCGGACTCGCCGAAGATCGTGACGCGGGATGGATCGCCGCCGAAGACCGCCGCGTTTGCCTTCACCCAGGCCAGGGCAGCCCGCTGATCCTCGAGGCCGTAGTTGCCGCTCGTCGGATGGGAGGCGTCCTCCGCGTCGAGCTCGGGCAGCGCCAGGAAGCCGAACGGACCGAGACGGTAGTTGATGGTCACGACGACCGATCGGGTCGCCTCCGAAAAGACCTGCCCGTCGTAGGCGGAGTCGCCCCCGCTCCCGAGGATGTAGCCGCCGCCGTGAATCCAGACGAACACGGGCAGAGGCTCCGTGTCCGGGCGCTCCGGCGTCCAGACGTTGAGCGTCAAACAATCTTCGCTGCTCCCGATCGCAAAGGCGCCGTCGAGCGGGCTCGCCTGCGCGCACGTCGGTCCGCGCGCGATCGTCTTGCGCGGCTCTTGCCACGGCGTGAGGGGAGCAGGCGCGCGCCAGCGGAGCGGACCGACTGGCGGTGCGGCGTAGGGGATGCCCAGGAACACACGCGAGCGACCGAGGAGGGCACCCTCGATCGGCCCCGAGTCCGTCAGCAAGGAGAGCGGCGCTGCGTCCGCCCCGCCGCCTCCGCTCGAGGCGGTGTCGTCGCCGCAGGCGAGCGCGAGGGTGGCGAAGGACGCGAGAAGGCAGAACGCGGAGCGCATCGTGCCCGATCTTACGCCAACCCACGCGCCGCGGGGCCGGGCGTCAGATCGGTCGCGACGTGCGCTCGAGCAGGCGGGCAGCGTTGTCGTGGAGGATCTTCCGGCGGAGATCCGGCTGCCCCTCCGTGGCGATGAGCACCTTCGCGAGCGGCAGGACGGGGTGATAGAAGGGCCAATCCGAGCCGAAGAGGACGCGGTCCGTGTCGGCCTCAGCGATGACCTCGCGCAGCTGGCCGAGGGAGAGGCCCGAGATCTCGAGCCAGGCGTTCTTGTACCGGCGCTGCATGGCGATGGCTTCGCGGTGCTGAAGCGAGCCGGCGTGGCCGAGCACGAACTGCGTCTCGGGGATCTCCCGAATGGGCCGCTCGTAATGGCGCATCTGCGCGAAGGATTGATTGAACTTCGGCTCGATGCCGGCGGGCCCCGCGTGCCAGAAGACGGGCAGGTTCTCCTTCCCGCACATCCGGTAGATGCGCATCGCGTACCAGGCATCGGGACGGAAGGTCTGGTTGGGCGGGTGCAGCTTGATTCCGCGGGCGCCGAGGTGGAGCTGCTCCTCCAGCTTCACTTTGGGGAAGAGCGACCTCGGGTGCACGCTCCCGTAGCCGACGACCTCCGACCGCGTGCGCGCCGTGGTGAGCGTGTCCCGCGCGTGGTTGTTCGGGAAGAAGAAGTCGATGGCGAGGACGACCGATTGCACGACGTTCATCTGCCGCATGTCGCGCGCGAGGTTCGGCGCCGTGTGATCGCGCCGCTTGCCTTTGCCGGTGAGCCCGCCGAGGAGCAGCTCGCGCTTGAGCCCCACGAGCTCGTTCGGACCGAAGCACTGGTTGGCGCGGACGTCGAGGTGATGCGCGCAACATCGTCCGAGGAGGAGGTTACTATCCGGAGTCTCGCGCTCGATGTCGATCGTGTGGATGGATAGGTGCGGTAGCGCGTAGTGCGTGTGGGTGTCGATGACCGGCGGCACGCTCTTGTCGGCGAGGACGACCTCCCCATGATCTTCCTCGAACCAGGGGAGCTCGGCGAGGGCGAGCCGCGTCTCGAAGCGCAGGGGCAGGGTCTCTTCGGTCATGAAAGAAGAGACGATAGCGCCTCGCTCAGGGAAGCGAGAGCTTCTCGAGTATCTTGCCCGTCGCGGTGTCCCAGATGACGGCTTTGTCCGGGGTGGATCCGAGCAGGCGGGACATGTCCCAGGAGATCTCCAGTGAGGTCGCCCCCTCGAGGCCAAACGAGAAGGCGACGCTCTTGTCCTTCACGTTCACCACCTCCGCCTTGTCGTTCCTGACCACGATGGCGCGCTCGCCGTCGTCGAACGGCACGACGAACGAGACCTCCTCCGGGCGGGGGATGTCGTAGGCGCCGATTGTCTTCTTCGACTCGATGCGGAACGAACGGATCCAGGTCGTGCCGCCGAAACCGAAGAGGACCTTGCCGTCACGCGAGAAGCCGGCCGCGACGTGGTCGGTGCAGCCGGCGCTCTTCGCGAGGGTGTCGATGCTGTGGAGGTCTCGACCGCCGAAGAGCTGGAGATCGTGTCCGGCACCGCCGGCCGCGGCGACGTGCAGGCCGTCCGGCGCGACCCAGGATCCGAAGGTGCCGGTCGTGTCCGCGCTGTTCTCGGCCTTCTTCTCGCAGCTGGGGAGCTCGTAGCGCCCCATGGCGCCGACACCCGTCACGACCAGCGAGCCCTGGTCGGGTGTGAACGCGAGGTCGAAGCTGTGAATCTCGGTGACGTCACAGATCTTCTGCTTTCGCTCCACGTTCCAGACGCGCGCGCTCGTGTAGCCCGAGCCGGCAAAGAGCTCTCCGTCCGGCGAGAAGACGAGCGCGTTGACCTCCTCGTCCGGGATCGTCTCCGGGAGCTCCGCCACGAGCGCGCCCGATCTTCCGTCGTAGATCTTCACGACTCGCGCCTTGGTGACCACCGCGACGCGACCGCCCTTTGGCGAGACGGCGACGGCCTCGACCGGCCCGCCGACGTCCGCGAGCGGCGTGGCGCGACCGCCGGGCACGGCGAGGATCGCGACCTTGTCACCGCGCGCCGCGACGATGGCGCGCGTGTCCGGACGCCAGGTGAGCGCCGTCCGCGCGTCCTCCTGGACCAAGTTGGGCGCGGGCGGCTCGGGGGCTTGCGCGGAGGAGTGAGCCGACGCCGACGCCGACGCGCTGGGCGCGGCCGAAGCGCGAGCAGAGGTCGCCGGAGGCGCCGCGCTCCGCACCCCCGACGCAGCGCTCGTCGTTTGCCCGGCGCCCGAGCCGTCACCGCAGCCGAGCGCGACCAGCGTGAGGACCACGCACCGACGACCCCCTCGCGAAGCGACGGGGGCCGGGGGGATGAGACGGCGAAGACGAGCGATCATGGAGCCATCCGCGCTCTCCCCCTCACCGAGGGTGAGGGGGATCGGGGGGTGAATCCACGACGATACCGTCTCGAGACAGACCGGACGTGGCCTTCTTCTCCACCCGTTCAGAAGAGCTCGTCGTAGGTGCCGGACACGTCGCCGAGCTGCTGGGTCACGCCGACCGCCTTCATCGCGGTGTTGATGACCTTCGCCGGGTGCTCGCCGTCCCGGCGGATGTGGCGACCGCCCGAGGCGTGCAGGCCGCCGGCCTTGCCCCCGATGAGGACCATCATGTTCTCCGAGGAGTGCGGCGAGCCTTGCTGGTCCTGCTCCGGGTCGTAGCCGATGCCGCCTTCGAAGGAGAGGATCATGCTGGTGGCGTCGAGGATGGACGTGCCGTCGAAGTCCTCCGTGTCACGGAGCTTCTTCATCAGGTTGGCCCAGTGCTTCACGTGCCAGCCGATGCAGTCGGCGAGCGCGTCCTGACCGGCCTGTCCGCCGCCCATCGAGTAGTGGCTGATCTCGTGGAGGTCCGACGCATAGCCGTAGATCGGGTTCATGTTCAGGAAGCACTGCGAATACGTGAACATGAGGTTCGCGACGCGATAGAGGTCACACGCGAAGGCGAAATGGATGAGGTCCACCATGACCTGCGCGCGCTCTTCCTCATTGGAATAGGCGGCAGTCGAATCGTAGCCGCCACCGGATCCCTGCTCGCCGTTCTCCACCGCCCCACCGATCGGCGGGTCGTCGCCCGGGTCGGCCGGGAGGACACACGAGGGCGAGTCGGGGGGCGAGATGCCGTTGAGGCGCGTCTCGAGGGCGCGCAGCTCGTCGAAATGGCGCTGCATGCGGATCTTGTCCGCGGCGCCGAGGCGCGGGATGAGAGCCTCGGTGTCGCCGCGCACCAGATCGATGACGCTCTTGCGCCGATCCAGGAGGCGCTGTGCCTTGAGCGCCTCCTCCGGATCGGGCGGGATGAACCCGGTCGTGAGCGACTGGAACGCAACCTTCGGGCTCGACGTGGGCGTGACCTCCTCCAGCTGCCCGTTGTTCATGCGCGCAGAGAGGAGCCCGCGCTGGCCGTCCGTCGCGTTGTTGCCGCGGTAGTAGGCGGCCTGCACGCGATAGGTGAGCACCTTGTTCGTCAGGTCCGACGCGATCGTGTCGGCGACGATCCAGTCGGACGTCGGGCCGGCGAGGCCCTCGTCGTCCTCGCTGATGCTGGCCTTGCCACAGGCGAGCGGGCACGTCGTGCTCGCGTGGAAGCCGATCGCGCGCCCGGCGGTCGGAGGCGTGGCGCCCCACGGGATGAGGAGCCCCGACACGAGCGAGGTCACGTCGGCCACGCCGGCGTCGATGAGCGGTTGGACCGCGCGCGAGGTGTTCGAGGCGTTGATCGGCCCCTCGGCGGCCGGCGTGCTTCGCTCGCCGCCGTCCATTCCGATGGAGGACCCGCCGAAGGCGAAGACGTAGCGCATGGGCTTGTCGCCCGGCGCCGCGCCCGCGTTCTTCGGAGCAAAGTACTCGAGGAAGGGCAGCGCCAGTCCGACGCCGCCGAGCCCACGGAGGAAGCGCCTCCTTCGTGCTCGCACGCTCACTTGACCACCTCCTCACGGCGGAGACCGAAGGCTTCCGAACCGACCATTTCATTGACGAGCGCGTCGAGGGCGAGCCCCCCACCCGCCTGCGCGTCGACGACGAGCCGCTCGAGGAGCGCGTCATCGTGCTCGTCGAGCTCCCACCTTCCCATCGCGAACCGGTAGACCATCGTCGCCACGCAAGCGTCGACGCCGCCGTCCTGGATCATCAGGTCGCCGAGCTGCGAGGGCCCGGTGAAGGTGCCGACCCCAGGGAGCTCGCCGGTGCCGTCGATGGAGCATTGGGGCTTGTCGGGCTCGGTCGTCCGGTACCGGCCGGCCGAGTCGAAGTTCTCGAGGCCAAAGCCCACCGGCTCGAGCTGCGAGTGACAGCCCGAGCAGCCCTCGGTCTTCCACATCGTGTAGCGGTCCTCCTTGCAAGCGTTCGGGTCGGGACCGGCAGGCGGCATGTCGACGTTGACGCCGAGGTCCGGCGGCGGCGGCGAGATGACCTGGCAGAAGAGGCGCGTCCGGATCAAGAGGCCGCGCTGCGTGGGGCTCGTGTCGGTGAACTTGGCGACCGCCGACAGGAACGTGCCGTGCGAGAGCAGGCCGCGGCGGCCTGAATCTCCGTAGGACACCCAGTCGCCGGCAGGTTTGGACGGCGCCGCGAGCCCGTAGTGGGTCGCGAGCTCCGGCGTGAGGAAGGTCTCGTTCGCGAGCAAGAGGTCGGTCCAGGGACGCTTCTCGTCGAAGATGTAGCGCTGGAGCAGGGCGTCGGTCTCGGCGTTCATCGCGGCGGTGAGCGTCGCCGAGTGCGCCATGGACTCGTACGAGAGCCACATCGAGTGGAAGCGGGAGACACGCGAGAGCGCGCGGTCGTCCGCGAGCAGCGTGGAGGCCGCCTCACGGCGCTTGTCGGCGTCGCTCAGCTGGCCGGCCTCCGCGAGATCGAGCAGGAAGTCCGGCGGCGTGGTGCCCCAGAGGAGGTAGCTCATTCGACTCGCGATCTCGAAGTCGTTCAGCCGGAAGAGGCCCGGCATGGCGACGATCGGCTCGCCGATCTCCACGCGATAGAGGAACTCCGGGTGCTGCATGAAGGCCCGGAGCCCGGAGTCCACCGCGACCCAGAAGTCTCCTTCGACCTCGGCGTGCGGCAGGAAGTGGGTCGTGAAGTTGTCGATCTCCGCGTTCGTGACGGTGCGGCGGAGCGCGCGGCGCCCGAAGGTCGCGACGAAGTTGCGGAAGCAGGCCTCGTCGGTCGGGCCGGTCGGCTCGCAGCCAACGACGTTCGCGCGCAGGGTCGGGTCTGCGACGACCGCGCTCGCCACGTCCCCGCTCAGGACCTCGACGCCGTCGATGAGCGCCTGCGAAGCGGTCTGTCGCTGGAAGTCGTTGTCGAAGGGCGTCCGGTCGTCGACCGGCAGGACCAGGTTCGCGTCGTCGACGTCCACGCCCGTCAGATCGAGCACGGTGGCTCGGTACTCGACCGCCGTCAGGCGCCGCGCGCCGCTCGGCCCGACCTCGTTGGCCTCCGCGGTGGTGGGGAGATCGCCGTCCGGCCCCGGACCGTCCCCGATCTCACCGGTGCAGCCGGCGAGACCTGCGAGTAGGCCTAACAGCGCTGTTATCCTCCCCCCTCCACGCAGTGGACGGGGGGAAGGGGGGGAGGAAAGGGCGAGAGCGCCCCCACCAGAAGGAAAGACGGCCTTCAGTTTCTCCACGCCGTCAGCGTCGCCGATTGGTCAGGCCAGCGTCAATCGCGCCCCGTGGCCGAGTTGCCGGAAATCCGGGAGGGCGGAATTGTGCAGACAGGCCGCTTCAGACCGTGGCCTGCGCGACCTGCCCCATCCCGGCGAGCGCCTTGGCCGCCAGCGCATCCAGGCGTTTGTCGTGGAGCGGGTGGAAGTCCCGGCGGAGGTAGGTGCGGATCCCTCGCCCGAAGACACGCTCCCCGAAGGGCATGCGGCCTTCCATCTCCTTCTTCTCGCGGCGCGTGGCGGCGACGACGCCCTCCTCCTGCGACAGCAGGTAGAGCGCGCCCGCCACCCAGAACGCGGCGAGCACCGAGCCCGAGAGCACGAGACCGGCGATGCGGAGCGGGTAGCCGTCGTCGACGCGCTGGAGCACCTCGAAGGCGACCGCGCGGTGCTCGATCTCCTCGGACGCGTGCCAGGACAAGAGCTCCCGCATCACGGGGTGGATGCCGCGCTCGAAATCCTCCGAGAGGAAGTTCTCCGCCATGACCGCGGTGAAGTGCTCCGCCGCGACCGTGGCGGAGAGGCGCATCTTCGGAGAGAACACCTTCTCCAGGAAGCCGTAGCAGAAGCGCTCGTAGACGCGGAGGAAGGGCCGGATCCGGAAGCCCTGCTCCTCCAGCATCTTCAGGTGCCGGTCGTGAGCGCCTGCGTGCCAGCCTTCTTGACCGGCGAACTTCCGCACCGCCTCCGCGAGCTCGGGATCGTTCTCGTAAGCCGAAGCGAAGTGCTTCACGCTGCGGACGAAGAAGCGCTCGCCGGCGGGGAACAGCGCGCTGACGCCGTTCGCCAGGTGGGTGGCGAGCACGCTGCCCGCGAGCCAATGCTTGGGGACCGAGCCGTCGAGGCGATGGATCGGAAACGGACGCACTTCCATCGAGGACCTCCTAACCGGATGGACGATGGGGCCTTGTTGACCGATAGTCAATAGCGTACTGTCGGTGACCTCATGGCGGTCCTCGCTCGCCGAACGACGAAGAAGGCTACATCGCGTGGCCGGCCGCCCCGTCCCGCGCAGCGGGAGCGCCTCGAGACACACGAGCGCCGCGAGCAGCTGCTCACCGTGGCGATGAGCCTCTTCCTCGAGCGGCCGTACGACCAGGTCTCGATGGACGACCTCGCCGCTCGCGCCGGCGTCTCGAAGGGACTGGTCTTCCACTACTTCGGCTCGAAGCGCGAGCTCTACGTGGAGCTCGTGCGACGCGGCGCGGACGACCTCCTGAGCGCCACCGACACACCGGAAGAGATGCCCCCGCTCGAGCGGCTGCACGCCGGCCTCCTCGCCTACCTCCGGTACGTCGAGGAGAACGCGGCTGCCTTCGCCGGCCTGTTCACGAACGGCATGGGGGTCGACCCGGAGATCACGGAGGTCGTCGATCGAACGCGGCGCGCCCTCGCCGAGCGCATCCTCACGAGCATGCCGACCCAGGTCGGCCCGCACGCCGGCGTCGCCGCGCGCGGGTTCATCGGCTTCGTCGAGGCGACGACGCTCGCGTGGCTGCCGGCGCGCAAGGAGTCGCGCGACGAGCTGATCGCGCTCTTCGTGCGCGTGCTCGGCACCGCCCTCGCGCCTACCTGATCCGAATGACGCCCTGCTGAATCAGGAGGCCCACGGTCAGGAGAACGAGGCCGAAGCTGAGCCCCAGGATCGTGATGAGGTCGTCGCGCCAGCGAGTCTTCAGCGGCACGAGCTCCTTCTCGGGGAGCACGATGCCCTTCATGAACATGAAGAGCGGCAACCCGCCGGGCCGAGGAGAACGGAAAGGATCGTAGGGGTTCTGTGAGAGCCCCATGTTCTGGAAGCGGTGGATGCCGGCGCGGATGCGATCGCCCGTGCCGGGCACGGCGCAGCCGATGACGACCGCGCGCATCCACGGAGCGCGCTCGTAGGCGCTCGAGAAGGCGAGCACCTTCGTCAGCTCCTTCAGCTTCTCGACGAAGACCCGCGACTCCACCAGGTGCTGGTAGGCACGGATGCGCTGCTCCACGCCGTCCTCGCTGGAGAGCTTGGAGAGGCAGGTGGCCTCGATGCGGGCGGCGAGCCCGACCAGGCCCTCCTGCACCTTGGGCCACGTGCTCTGCGAGGGCACGTCGGGCGGGACCAAGAGCCCCCAGCCCTCCTCGCGCGCGCGGTCCGGCGTCCACTGGAACACCTCCGCGAAGCCCCAGAGCGTGTCGTAGCGGTTGCAGACGACGTAGACGGGGATGTCCGCCTGGAGCGCCTTGCAAGCCTCGACGAGGTAGCTCCGGAGGTGCTGCGCGTGCGCCTCGAGCGCCTCCTCCTGCCGCTCCGCCACGTCTTGCGAGCTGACCACGAGGAGGATGCCGTCCATCGGCTCGCGCGGGCGAACGCGGAGGATCTCCTCGCAGAGGGCGCGCAGGAGCTCCGGGTTCCGGTTGGGCCCGCAGATGGGCTCCCGCGCCTCGACGATGATCGCCTCCCGGGAGACCCAATACTGACAGTACTGTCCGTCTATCGTGGCGGGGTTGTCCAGCGTCAGGTTCATCGCACGGACGACCGACGACTTGCCCGAGTTCGGCTCCCCGAACACGATGTACCAGGGGATGCGGTAGATGCCGCCGCCCACCTGCTTGGCCCGCGCGACGACGCGGCCTATCTCGCTCGAGAAGACCCTACTCATTTGCCGAGGCCATACAGCGCGGTTCCGAGGACGTAGCTGCCCGTGACGAGGAAGAGCACCGCGAGGATCCGGCCCATCCACACGCTCTTGAGGAACGGCTCCTTCGGGAGAAACTCCGCCGGGAGCGTGTCGTAGCGGTAAGGCCTGAGCGCGCCGCCCATGACGTCGCGGTCGGCGTCGACGTTGAGCTCGCGCGCGAGCTGGGCCCGGAGCTGGTTCAAGAGGTACGGGTCGCGTCCTGGCAGGCCGTATTGGCCGAGGAACCCGCAGCCGAGCACGGAGACGTAGGTCGCGAGGACCGATTTCGGGCCCTGCCGGACTCGCTCGAGCCGGGGCGTGAAGAACTCGACGCCGGCGTTGTTCGTGTTGAACCGTCGGGCTTGGAGCATGTTCTGGCTCCACCACGGGCGGATCTCGGGCAGCGCCATGGCGACCTCGTCGATCAGCGCGACGAGCGCAAAGATGCCGTCCTCCGCGCTGACGACCGGCAACAGCTGCGCAGCCGGTGACGTTCGCAGCTCGTCCAGCAGGATATTCGCCTGCCGGTAGAGGTGGTCCGGAGGAGGCCGCCGAGGCGACTGGCGCAAGAGGAGCACCCAGAGGATGACCTCCTCCCCGAAGACGCCTATCGATTGGAGCTCGCTCACGATGGGGGGGCCGAGAGTAGCCAAAGGCTCAGCGGTGCGCGAGCCCAAGGCAACGAGTATGCTCCGCCCCCTTTCCAAGAGGAGGATCGCGTATGTCGGAGATCGAGAGCGTCGTCGCCCGTGAGGTACTGGACTCGCGCGGCAACCCCACCGTCGAGGTGGAGGTCCGCACCGCCTCGGGCGGCTTCGGTCGGGCGGCGGTGCCGAGCGGCGCGTCGACCGGCGAATACGAGGCGGTCGAGCTCCGTGACGGCGACAAGAAGCGCTACCAGGGCAAGGGCGTGCTCGGAGCGGTCAAGAACGTCGACAACGTCCTCGGGCCGGCCATCCAGGGGATGGACGCGCTCGATCAGGCCTCCATCGACAAGGTCCTCATCGACGCCGACGGAACCGGCAACAAGGGCAAGCTCGGCGCAAACGCCATCCTCGGCGTCTCCATGGCGACCGCCCGCGCCGCGGCGGACGTGGTCGATCTGCCCCTCTGGCGCTACCTCGGCGGCGTGCAGGCGCGCGTCATCCCGACGCCGATGATGAACATCCTGAACGGCGGCGTGCACGCGGACAGCGGCCTCGAGATCCAGGAGTTCATGATCGTCCCCCACAAGGCGGACGGCTTCCCGGACGCGCTCCGCATGGGCGTCGAGGTGTTCCATGCCCTCAAGTCCATCCTCAAGAAGGACGGGATGGTGACCGCCGTCGGTGACGAGGGCGGGTTCGCGCCGCGTCTCGCGTCCAACCGCGCCGCGCTCGAGGCCGTCATGAAGGCGATCGAGGCCGCAGGCTACAAGGCCGGCAAGGAGATCAGCATCGCGCTCGACGCCGCGCTGAGCGAGTTCTACGACTCCAAGAAGCAGCGCTACACCTTCGACAAGGCCGAGAAAACGCGCGAAGAGATCGTCGAGATCTACAAGACCTGGTGCGCGGACTTCCCGATCGTGAGCATCGAGGACGGCTGCGCGGAGGACGACGACGCCGGCTGGAAGCTCCTCACCGAGACGCTCGGCGGCAAGGTGCAGCTCGTAGGCGACGACCTCTTCGTGACGAACCCGAAGCGCTTCAAGAAGGGCATCGAGGCCGGCATCGCCAACGCCATCCTCGTGAAGCTCAACCAGATCGGGACGGTGACCGAGACGCTCGACACCATCCGCCTCGCGCAGGCCTCGGGGTACGGCGCGATCATCTCGCACCGCTCGGGTGAGACGGAGGACACCTTCATCGCGGACCTCGCCGTCGCCACCAACGCGGGGCAGATCAAGACGGGCTCGGCCTCGCGTTCGGATCGCACCGCGAAGTACAACCAGCTCATCCGCATCGGCTACCAGCTCGGCGACGGCGCCATCTTCGCCGGCAAGGGCCCGTACAACCGCGCCTCGAAGTAGCGAGCGTGCGGCGGATCGACGTGGGGGTGATCGGCTGCGGGACCGCTGGTCCCGCGGCCGCGTTGTTTCTGACGCGGGCGGGCCATCGGGTCACGCTGTACGAGCGCGTCGAGGCGCCGCGCCCGGTGGGCGCGGGCATCATCCTCCAGCCTACGGGCCAAGCCGTGCTCGCGCGGCTCGGCCTCGCCGACGAGGTGATCGCGCGGGGCGCGAGGCTCGACAAGCTCCGCGTGCTCAGGCACGAGGCCGGCCTGCTCCTCGAGCTGGCGTACGCCGACGTCGACCCGGCGCTCTTCGGCGTCGGCCTTCACCGGGGCGTCCTCTTCCAGGCGCTCTTCCGCGCGGTGCAGCGCGAGGGCATCCCCCTCGAGCTGGGCGTCTCTTGCGACCGGTTGGATCGCCATCGCGACAAATACGTCATCATCGACGAGCGCGGCGTTCGCCGCGGCGCGCACGACCTGATCGTGCTGGCGGACGGCGCCCGCTCGCGCCTCCGAGACGAGCTCGGCGTCCTGCGGCGCGCGGACCCGTACCCCTGGGGCGCCCTCTGGTTCGTCGCCAAGGACCCCGAGCGCGTCTTCTCGAGCGAGCTCTACCAGGTCGTCCGCGGCACGCGCCGCATGCTCGGCCTCTTGCCCACCGGTCTCGGCCCGGAGGAGGGCCGTGACGACGATCACATCGCCGAGGTGAGCCTCTACTGGAGCCTCGCGGCGCGTGAGGTCGATGCCTGGCGCGGAAACGGCTTCGAGGCCTGGAAAGACGAGATCCGCGCGATGGTGCCGGAAGCCGGCTTCGTGCTCGACGCCATCCGCGGGCCCGCCGACGTTTTGTTCTCGGCGTACCACGACGTCGTGATGGGCCCGTGGCACACGCGAGGTATCGTCGCGCTGGGGGACGCCGCCCACGCGATGAGCCCTCAGCTCGGCCAGGGCGCGAACCTCGCCCTGTGGGATGCGATGGTGCTCGCCGACTCGCTCGAGGCCGAGCGCGGGGACGTCGTTCGGGCGCTCGATCGGTACTCCCGCACGCGCCGCGACCACCTCGGGTATTACCAGCTCGTGACGCGCGCTCTCACGCCCTTCTTCCAGAGCGACCACGACTTCCTCGGGACCTTGCGCGATCTGTTCATGCCCGTGATGAACCGCGTCGGCTTCTTCAACCGCGCGATGGTGCTCGGCATGTGCGGCACGGCGGACGGCCATCCGTGGAAGCGCCTGCCGATGCCGAAGGATTGAGTTGCTCGCCCGAGCGTGCGAAGAGCGTCGGCATGAAGCGCTTCGCAGCCCTCCCCTTCGCTCCTCTCCTTCTCCTCGCAGCCTGCGGGGACGATGCGGGCACCGGCGGCGGTGGAGCGGGCGACTCCACCTCGACGACCGGCTCGGGCACGACGACGTCGTCGTCGGTCATGTCGACCACGAGCACGAGCGGCGGCACCGGCGGCGGCGGTGGCGGCTGCGATCGCGATCCCGGGGCGGCGGACAAGGAGCGCTTCGTGGTCGTCGGACACCCCTACGACGACGCGATGGATCCCGACGGGACTTACGAGGTCCTGCGCCTCTCCGCCGCCGGCGAGCTGACCTCGACCGGCACCCGCTTCTCCATGGGCCGCCCCGCGGACCGCGCGATCCGGTTCACGCCTGACGGCGAGATCGGCTTCGCCGTGCAGGATGACGGCACGGTCGGCGTCTTCCGCCTCGACGCTGCCGGCAACGTCACGGTGCTCGACGAGGCGCTCGCCGGCGACTTCTACGCGGAGAACCTTCGCTGGGACGACGACCTCGGCGGCGTGTACGTGATCGACACGAACTTCCCCGAGAACGGCGGGGGCATCTACACCATCGGGCTCGGCTGCGACGAGACACTCACCGCGGGGCCGCGCCTCTTCGAGTCCAAGTCCGCGCGCGACATCTTGTTCCACGCGGGCACCAAAGACGCGCTCCTCGCCGCGCGCGGCGCGCTCGGCTCGACCGCCGTCGCACACGTCCACCGCCTCGATCTCGGCCCGCCGCCGAGCGTCATCACGAGCGTCGACGCGTTCGGTGACGACGAGGCGATCACCAGCTGGGTCGCGCTCACGCGAAACGGCAAACACCTCGTCCTCGGCGACAACTCCGCCTTCTCCGCCGTGCCCAACCGGGTCGCAGCCGTGGAGATCACCGCGACCGGCCTCGGCTCGGTCCAGACCATCGAGGGCTTCGAGGACCCCTACTCCATCGCGGTCTCTCCGTTCGACGACGCCGTCGTCGTCACCTCGGGCTTCGGGGACGGCATCTTCGTCTTCGACTACGATCCCGCGGCGGCTCAGCCGCTCATGCTGCGCGGCGAGCTGCCGTACGAGGGCTCGCCGCCGCAGCTCCCCGGCGCCCTCGCCACGGTCGATCGCGGGTCGCTGGACGGGCTTGTCCTCATCGCCGACGTTCGTGGCGTGTACCAGGTCCGTTTCGGAGCCGGCGCGACCGTCGAGGATCTCGGCGTGGTCGACCTCGGGGGCGGCACCGAGGACATCGTGGTTGGCATCGGGGTCCAGCCGTGACCCCGCGGCTCTACTTCGACGATCCGTTCCTCTCTGCGTTCGACGCCCGCGTCGTCGCGCACGGGAGCTTCGCGGGCTGGACGAGCGTCGTCCTGGACAGGACCGGCCTCTACCCCGAGGCGGGCGGCCAGATGGCCGATCGTGGCAGCATGCGCTTCGGCGAGACGGAGGCCGCGGTGGTCGACGTGCAGGTCGATGACAACGGTGTCGTCCATCACCGGCTCGACCATAGCCCCGGCGCGCTGCCCGCGCCGGGCGTGGCCGTGTCTGCCCGGGTCGACGCGAGGCGGCGCCGCGTACACATGGCGCTCCACACGGGTCAACACATGCTCTCGCGCGCCTTGCTCGACGAAGCGGCCGCGCCGACCGTCTCGGCTCGACTCGGCGAGACGGCCTGCACGATCGACCTCGACGTCGCGGCGCTCGACGAGCGCGCCGCCTCGCGCGCCGAGGCGCTCGTGAACGACGTCATCGACGACGACCGGATCATCCGCGCCTTCTTCCCCGCGCCGGAGGAGCTCGCGGGCCTGGCGCTCCGCCGCGCTCCCAAGGTCGAGCGCGACGTTCGCGTCGTGGACATCGAAGGCTTCGACGTGTCGCCCTGCGGCGGGACCCACGCGACCCGCACCTCGCAGGTCGCCCTCGTGAAGATCACCTCGGTCGAGCGCTACAAAGGCAGGGTGCGGCTCGGCTTCGTGGCCGGCGCGCGCGCGCGCGCCGAGCTCGGCCGCGCCCACGACGCGCTCGCCGCGCTCGCGCGCGACATGACCTGCGGTCCTGCGGGCGTCCCCGGTGCGATCGGCAAGCTGCGGGCGGAGCTCTCATCCGCCCGGGACGCGGCTCGCGGCTACGGGACCGACCTTGCCAGGTTCCTGGCAGCGGAGCTGGTCCGGGGCGCCGCTGCGAGAGGCGAGAACTGCGTCGTGGCCACCCTCTCCCTGGCGGGAATGGAGCCGCTCCGCGCAGCGGGCGCGGCCATCGTGACCGACCTGCGCGGAGCCGCACTGCTTGCAGCGCCTACGACCGACGGCCTCGCCGTGCTGGTCACGCGGCACCCGAGCTCGCCCGTCGACTGCGGCAAGATCCTGCGGGCGATCGCGAGCGCAGGCGGCGGCCGCGGCGGCGGAAAGCCCGAGCACGCAGAGGGGCGGCTGCCCGCCGGGGCGGACTTCGTCGCGCTGGCCACGGCCGCGCTCACGGCGCCACCGGCCTGAGCCGCGCGCGGCTGCGGCGCCGCCTGCCGCAGAGCTTGCGCCGCGCGCGGCGCGATCGATGCGCCGCGCAGCGATCCTCGCTGGCTCGGGTCGTGCATCGTGTGGCGATCATGAGCATGCAAGCGGGGCAGACCGAAGACACGACCGTGGCCGACCTGATGAGCAAGCGCGTCCTCCAGCTCCGGGAGACGGACTCGATCGCGCACGCGCACCAGGTGATGCTCTGGTCGGGGTCACGGCACCTCCCGGTCGTGTCGGGCAGTGGTCGCGTGGTCGGCATGGTGAGCGACCGGGACCTCCTCCACTTCGTCTCCGACCCGACCCTCACCCCGGGACAGACGCCCGTCACGAAGATCATGACGTCCGACGTCATCACGGTCGACAGCCACGTGCCCGTGGGGGAGGCCAGCGCGCGCATGGCCGCCAAGAAGATCGACTGCCTGCCTGTCGTGGAGCAGGGGCGGCTCGTGGGCATCGTCACCGCGATGGATGTGCTGGCGGAGCGAGGTCGCCTCATCCCGACCGCGCGCGCTCGTCACATGCCCATCGTCGCCGACGTCATGCGCCGCCGCGCCGTGGCGATCGGTCCCGAGGCGAGGCTGCTCGACGCCGTCGCGCTCCTCACCGAGTCCGAGATCCGGCACTTGCCGGTCGTGGACACCTACAAACGCGTCATCGGCATCATCAGCGACCGCGACATCCGCGCCAAGGTCGGTGACCCCGTGCAAGCCCTCGTGGACGAGAGCCCCGCGCTCGCGCTCACCGTGGAGTCGATCATGACGTCGAACCCCATCACGGTGCGCCCCTCCGCCTCGGTCCTGGAGGCCGCGGACGCCCTGCTCGACGACCGCATCGGCGCGATCCCCGTGGTCGACGAGGAGGAGCACCTCGTCGGTATCCTCTCCTACGTCGATCTGCTGGCCTATCTCGTCGGCCGAGGTCGATGAGCCCAGAAGGACAACGGGCCACCGCGGCCAGCCTCCGCGCCGACAATCCCGTGTTAGGGTCCGGGCGACTCGTGATGCATCAGCCGGAGGTTCGAATCCGCGGTGTGCTCATCGGCAAACAACGAGAGCTCCTCCGTCGCGCTGCAGGCGCTCGGTACAGCGCCGCGCTCGCTCGCGTCTCCCGCGAGGCGCGGGAGGACTACGAGTCGGCCGGGGTCCTCTCCTGGTGCGGGCAATCCTCGGCCCGCGCGGTGACGGCGGCCGTCGCAGCCGAGCTGGGCCGCGACCCGCTCGAGCTCGTTCGCCACGTCGTCGGCGAAAGCACCCGCGAGGCGCTGCGCGGTCCTTGGGCCATCTTGCTCGCGATGATGACGGACGACTACGCGATCCTCCGCCGCGCCTCGACGATCTTCTCCAAGGCGTTCGACAGGGGAACCCTGCGCGCGACGCTGCTGAGCGACGGGGTCTCGCGTGTGACGCTCGAAGGCTGGCCGAACGCACACGCGATGGACATCGAGTCGATCTCCTGCGGCATCCAGACCTTGCTCGACGTCCTCGATCGGCCGTGCACCGTGACGGCCACCCGGAACGGGCCCCTCGTCGAATACCTGGTGCGAATCCACCCAGCGCGCCGCTGACAGAGGCCTCCGCGCGCTCGCGCGTCGCCGTCCACACGCTTCGTCTTGCGACCGTCAGCCCTCGCTAGACCGAACCGTCGCTCCTGCCGCCGCAGCTCTCAAGCGCGGAAGAGAGGAGCCCGCCGTGTCGTTCGAACGTCAGCTGTTTCAGATGGTCCATGGCCGACCGCGTCCGGAAGACGTGGCGGAACTTGTGCTCCGCGCGCTCGGCTCGACGCTGCGCGGCGAGGCGCGGCAGAAGCTGCTCCGCGCGGCGCGCAGCTCGCTCGCGCAGACCGCGTGGGGTTACTCGTCGATGGCGACCGAGTTCTTCCGCGCGCGGGTGCAGGTCGAGACGCAGATACGGCTTGCCGCGAGCTTCTTCGGCGCAGCGCCGCTCTCGTGGCAAGCGCCGTCGCTCAGCGTTGCCGACTGCCGAGACCCGGACAAGGTCGAGGCCTTCGTGCGCGAGGCCGGCGGGCTCATCCACAAGGAGTGGGGCGACCGCCAGAAGCTCGACAAGCGGGCGCGCCGCGCGCTGGGCCTGTTCAAGGGGCACCGTTGGTACGGCAAGCGCTTTCGACTGCTCCTTCGCCTGGAGCAGAAGCTCGAGCGGATGATCCGCGGCGAGCGTCGTTACGCTCTGCTGCGCGCGTCGAAGTCGAGCCTGGCGACCCGCCTCCCGTTCGCCGTCTTCGCGGCGGACCTGGGCTCGGCTTGCCTCGTCGCATACCTCTCGTCTCGCATGAGCCTCCGCTCGACGTTCACGGCTGGGCCGCAAGAGCGCGCCTACGACGAGATCGCCGAGGCGCTGCTCGACCACTGCGAGGCGTCGGGCACCGCGTCGTGGCTGTCCATCGCTCACGTGATGCAGGACCGCCGCGTCGTTCATCACCTCACCGAAGAAGAGCGGGGCCTCTTGCTCGCTGCTTCCTTCGAGGTGCTGCGCGACGCCGGCTCGATGCTTCGCGAGGTCTGGGACAAGAGCCGCTTCGATCGGCGCACGATGATCGTCTCACGCGGCGCGGACTCGTCCACCTGGAACGAGGCCGCTGGCGCGTGGAACAAGGCTCGCGACGGTTGGCTGTCGCTCCTCCACGCCCTCGGCATGGAGGGCCTGCTCGACCGGATGTTGCCGGGCAAGGTCATGCGGCTCATGGCCGCCGACGTGGCCCGGTGGCATCGCGCCGCCGGCGGCGGCATCCACCCGGACACCCTCGTCTGGGCGGAGCTGCCGCTGCCGTGGGAGGTGCTCGACGGCGAGGCCGTTTGCTCTCGGGCGACGGTCGAGGCGGCGTGCACCAGGCACCGAGCCCAACTTGGCGGTTGGTCGACGCCGCGAACGGCGCGTGCCGCGGTCGCGTTTCGACCGACCCCCGAGCTCGTGCACGGCGTCACGGTCGGCAGCCCGGCCCTGGCGCGCACGCTGCGCAAGCTCGGAGCGTTCTCCGGCAAGCCCGCGCGCGCCGAGCTCGGCGAGGTCGACTTCCACATCGATCGCGACGAGCACGGCTTCGCGCTCCTGGCAGACGAGGAGGAACACCACTGAAGACATCGTCTCATCGGGTCCGCTCGGTCTCGGCAACGAAGCCGGGCGGACCCTCTCCCCGGGTTAGCTCATCAGAAGAGCGCGCGGCTCGGGACCGCGAGGAAGGCGAGTGCAAATCCGCCACCTGGGACTGCAGCGGTAGCTCAACACCGAGAGCACGCGGCTCTTAACCGCGAGGGTGCCGAGTGAAAGCCCGGCCCGCTGCACCGTTTCTTCCTCAGTTCGGGCAGACGAATAGCGGCGCGATGGGGGCGAAGCTCGTGCCTTGCGCCGCGTCGTAGTCGCTCATGGCCTGCTCGAGCGTGGTCCTGATCTCGGTGAGTGTCTGATCGAGGAGATCGGCCGGGTTGCCGCCGGTCTCGGCGATGCACACGGTCTTCGCGCGGCCGCACACGTCGAGCGGCTCGCAGACGGAGCTGACCGGGGCGGCGCCGCCGAGGGAGTCGTCGCCGTAGAGCATGCGGCCGTCCACGAAGACCGCCGTCACCTCGCGGGGTGAAGACTGGAGGACCGACTGGTACGGATCCGCCGCGGACGGGCAGAAGACCGCGACGTCGGCGCGCTTGCCGACCTCGAGCGTGCCGATGTACTCGCTCACGCCGAGCGCGTTCGCGGCGTTCACGGTGGCCATCTCCCAGATGATTTGCGCGTCGAGGATGTCGCCGAAGACGGTGTTGTCCACCTGATCGGCGAAGCGCAGCTCGTCGAGCATGTTCGGGCTGCCGCCGAGCGACCAGTCCGGCGCGATGGCGACGTTGATCCCCAGCCCGAGCGCGGCGGGGATGTCGGTGGTCTTCGTGAGGTCGGTCCCGCCACCGTAGAGGAACACGTTCGACTTCGGCGACCAGACGAGGTCCATGCCGTTGTTCGCCATGATCTGGAGGCGCGACTGGTCGAGCGCGGTGCCGTGGACGATCGTCGTCTTCGCGTCGTAGAGGCAACCGTCCGTCGTGGAGACCGTGTTGAGGTCGTCGAACTCGTCGCGCGCGGTCGTGTCGACCCCCTCTCCGATGTGGATGACGTAAGCGTTCGTGTCGCCGTCCCCGAAATTGGTGCAGACGCCGTCCGCGCTCGAGGCCGAGGGGAAGATCGTGGCGGTCTGCATGCGATCGTCGGGCAGATCGTTCTGGCCGACGTCGATCGAACGCGCCACGGACGCGAAACAAGCGCGGCCGGTGCCCGGCGAGCCCTGCACGCTCGTCGTGCCGGCGACGACGGCCTTCATCTCGCCGTATTTCAGCATCTCGCAGCCGTAGTAGACGGGCGAGCTCATCTCCCCGTTGAGGTACTGCTTGGCGTCGACCATCTCGCCGTACGCGGCGTTGTTCGGCCACTGGTTGTGGTTCGTGTAGATCTGCGGCGGCGACCAGTCGTCCTCGTTGAAGATGTCGAAGAGGATGTGGTTGTGCCCGTCGATCAGGCCGGGCGAGATGATGCCGTTCGTCTGCACGACGGTCGCGCCCGAGGCCCCGGGCTCGCCCGAGCACGACGCGCCAACACACGTGATGAGGTTGTTCTCGATCAGGAGCTCCCCGGTGATCGGGCCGGACGGCGTGAGCACGGTGCCCTTGAGGAGGATGCGCGTCGCGGCGCCGGACGACTCCACCACCGGACCGGGGCCGTCGCAGCTGCCGGGCTCCCCGCCTCCGGTCGAGCTGGTCGTCGAGGTCCCGCCGCCGCCGCCGCCGCTGGCGTCTCCGCCGGTCCCCGCCCCACCGGTACTGATTGCGCTCGAGCCGCCGTCCCCGGGGATGGGCAGCGGCTCCGAGCTGTCGGCCGGACCGGTCTCGACATCACAGGCAACGAAGAGAGTGGCAGCGAGGGGAACGAGGGCCGCGATGAGGCCCACCGGCAAGGAACGCATGGAGCGCCATCATAGCCTCGTTCTCCGGCCCCGCGGGTCACGGAAGCGTGACGGAGGCGAGCGGTCCGCGCGCGGACGAGACGACCGGTGCGCGCAGGAGTCGAAGCTCGGCTTCGTCGATCTCGAACGGTTCCACCCCCGCGCTCGTGGCGACGAACACCCAGGAGCCCTGCACCACGAGGCTGCGAGATGGCGAGCGCCCGCGCCGCGGAGGCTCGCCCGCGAGCTCCTGAACCTCGGCGCGACCAACCAGAAGCGCGCCGGCTTCGTCGAGCTGCACCTCGAACAGCGTGACCCTCGCCGGCTCGGCGCCCACGGCCACGAGGACGGCGCGGTCGTCGGTCTGTCGAAACCGGACGATCGAGTCGAGGCGCGACGAGCCGATCTCGAGACCAGCCCAGGATGCCACCGCCTCACCGTCGAGCGCGCCGAGCCAGAGCGTCCCGCCTTGGACGTCCGCCGCGGCGCGCGTGTAACCGAGGCCCAGCTCGACCAGGCTGATCCCGTCCGAAGCGGGCTCGAGGCCCTCGAGCGCGGTCGGCTCGCACCGCGTCACGCCGGTGTCTTGCACCTCCACGTCGAGCGAAGAGAGCGCGCCTTCGGGGAAGAAGGAGAGCACCTCGTATCGGATTGTCGTTGGCCCGCGCGAGACCACGCGAACGGAGAGCGGCCGACCGCAGGCGAGGCTCTTCGTGAACCCGCCACCCCAGGGGATCAGCCGCCAGCGCTCGCCCAGGTCGGCCTCCGAGGTCACCACGCCGAACGGCGACGCCAGGATCGTGGTCTCACCCTCGACGTGGCCGAGCATGACCGGCTCGCCGAGCTGCCCCGGCGTCGCGACCGTGAGGGACGACACGTCCCCCGCGGGCTCGTCCTCGAGAGCCCTGGACTGGAGCGCGACGCGGCTCGGCGCGTCGCCGACCGCGGGTGAAGCCACAAGGTCCCAGGCGTGCGCCTCGGGCAGCGGACGAGACGCGACGACTTCGCTCGACTCGGGATCGAGCAGGGCCACGGCGTGTCCGTCGGCGTCGAGCGTCACGAGGAGGGCTCGCGGCTCCTCGCCCTCCTCGAGCGGAGCGGGCGTGCGCGGCCCGTCGCGGTGAACGAACGTGCCGAGGTCGGGCTCGGCAGCGCAAGAGAGAGCGAACACGGAGGCGAGGACCGAAAACCTGGGGCTCATGCCCAGGATGTCGACACGAGCGCGCGCCAGTTGCGCGAAATCGTCAGCCGGCCGCTTCTTTCTTCTTCGAGTCGCGCTTCGGGCCGGCTTTCTTCACCTCGGGCTTCGCGTCGCCGCCCTCGGGCTTCTCCTTCTCCGCCGAGAGGCTGCGCTTGAGCGCCTCGAAGAGATCGATGATCTGCGCCTGGGGTGCCTCCGGGGCGACCGAGATCTCCTGGCCCGCGGCCTTCTGCTCGACCGCGGCGAGGACACGATCCCGATACTCGTCGTGGTACTGGTCCGGCTTGAAGGCGTCCGACGAGAGCTGCTCGATGAGCTTGTCGGCGAGCTCCGCCTCGACGGGCTTGAACTCCACCTCCCCGGGGCGATCCACGTCGTCGAAGCTGCGGACCTCGTCTGCATAGAAGACGTGGTGCATGACCAGCCCACCCTTGTAGGGCCTGAGCAGGACGAGCTGCTCCTTGCCGCGGGTGCCGTAGCGCCCGACCGCGACGCGTCCCATCCGCGTCATCGCCTCGGAGAGGAGCTTGTAGGCGCGATCGCCGCCCTTGTCGGGGCCCAGGTAGACCGTCTTTTCGATGTAGATGAAGTCGACCGTGTCGGCGGGAACGAACTCGACGATGTCGAGCCGGTCGGTGCGCTCGGCCTCGAGCTTCTTCAGCTCCTCGTCGGAGAACTGGACGTACCGCTCCTTCGTGTACTCGTAGCCCTTCACGATGTCCGTGCGGGGCACGACCTCGTTGTCGACCGGACAAATCAGTTGCTGCTTCAACCGACTCCCGCACTTCTTGTGCAGCTGGTTGAAGGACACGTTCTGGGGCGACGTGGCCGTGAAAAGCTTGATGGGGATCGAGACGAGCCCAAACGAGATAGTCCCCGACCCAGTCGACCGAGCGGCCATGGACCAAAACGCTAGTCGCTGGAGTCGAGCGTGTCGAATTCGTTGGGGGCGCGAGAACCGCCCACTAATCGCAATGTCAGCTTCACTGAACGCGAGGCGAGGGCGCGCCTCGGCCGGCGCTCTCGATCGCGGGTACGCCGGAGATGCCGATCACGCCGGAGGGACCTTCGTCGCCGTCGGGCCACACGACGTCGACCCGCAGGGCCAGGCTCGCGGCCCCGCGCGCGAGCTCGAGGAAGGAGTCGGTGCGGCTCGACCGCAGCGCATCGAACGTGTCGAGCCCGTCTGGACCGACCACGATCTGAGCCGCCGCAGAGCCTCCTTTCTCGAGCGGGAGCGCGACGATGGTCAACGTGCCGACGTGCGGCGCGAGCTGCTCCGACGGCGAGAGCGTCGCGCTGACCCACTCGGCGGGAGGCGCGACGAGGACGCCCTCGTCTCTGTCGGCGGCGCGAAACGCGTAGAGAACACCGGATACGACGGGGGTCGGCCGGACGGTCCAGCCTCGTGTGGCGCGCGCTCGGCAGCGCCGGGAATCGAACACACCCTCGTATTCCTCGAGCTCGACCGCGTTCGCCGACAAGCTCTCCTTGGCGATCCCCCGCCATCGCGCACGAGGGCTCCCGCCCTGCGCGTTCGCGCCGCACGGCGGATCGCTCGCAGCCGGGCGGCCCGATGCAAGCCTGGGCCCCACGAAGACGCGAAACGGCTGAGGCGACTCGATCTCCACCTCGCTCACGAGGTCACGCCCCATCGCGAGGAAGTAGCCGCCTGGGCGGGGCGTCACCGAGAACCACCCTCGCGGCCCCAGCGCCTCGGCGGGCAGCGGCTGCGCTCGAGGGAGAGCCTGCGGATCGAACAGACGCGTCTCGAGGAGCAGCGGCCTCGTCGGACGCCCCACTCGTTTTCTGCCAACCCCGCGCCTCGCGCCCGCGCGCAGCGGAGGCGGCTGCGCGGCGCTCGGCTCGGGGCCCGGCGGTCCGAGCTCGGGCTCAGCCGGGCGCGTGGAGCCGCCGCAGCCGGCGAGGAGAACGAGCGCGACGAGGTGCGGGCGACCCATCAGAGCGACTCGAGGAAGGCCACCAGGCTCGCGCGCTGCTCGGCGCGGAGCGCCCGGGAGCGGCCCATATCGCTGTGCTCGAGGAGCGCATCGAGCGTGCGGTAGCGGCCGTCGTGGAAGAAGGGCCCGGTCACCGCCACGTGCCGGAGCGACGGCGTGTCCATCGCGTTGGAGCCCTCGTCGACCAGGTGCTTCTCGCGGTCGGTCCCGTCCACGTCGGTGTGACACGTCGCGCAGCCCTCGGACAGGAACACCTCACGCCCCGCGCCCGCGAGTGGCGACGCCTCGCGCCGCGGAGGGAGCGGCAGGCTCTCCAGGTGGGAGACGAGCGCTCCCAGGTCGCGATCGTCGAGGCCAGATCCGCGCAGGCGGCTGACGGTCTGGGTGATGTACGCGCGGAGGTCATGGGAGCCGCGGTCCCAGCCGTACGGCGCCGTGCCCACGAGGCGTCCTGCGAGCATCGGCGTCTGTCGCAGGCCTTCTGGCGTGGTCCAGCTGAGCCCATCGTCGCCGCCGTCGGGGTGACAGCTCGCGCACGCGAGCCCGTCGAAGCTGACCGCGTCGCCTCCGGCGTAGAAGAGCGCGCGGCCTCGGCGCGCTCCGTCCGTGACCCGAGAGGGCAGCGTGATGTCACGCGCCGGCCCCCTGCCCGCCGCGGGCTCGGCGCCGGCGTCGCCCAGCTCCACGACGCGGAGCACACCGTCGATCTCCGCGTGCACGAAGAGCGTGAGCCCGTCGGGCGAGAGCGCGAGCCCGGTCGGGCCCGCGGGGGTCTCGATGCGCTCGACCACGGCGGCCATCGGGTCGAGGGCCGTAGCGTCCACAACCTGCACCTCGTCGATCCCCATGCAGGCGATGAAGCCGCGGTCCTGCCTCGTGTCATCGACGAGGATGGCGCGCGGGAGCATGCAGTCTCGCACGCGAGGCTCGCGTCCGACGGACAGCGTATGGGTGCTCAGGCGCTTCTCCGACGCCGCATCGATCGCGAGCGCGACGGGCGATTGTTTGGGGATGCCGGCGAGCGGGGGCGGGCCGTAATACATCGACACTCCGCTCACCTCGTCGCCCGGGTCCACGCTGACCGAAGGAACGACGATGCGCGCTCCTCGCCGCGCCGGTGCGGCGAGGAGCGCGCTCGACAGCGACCGGCCGCCTTCGCCTGACCGTGACGGTATCGTCACGCTCGCGAGCGCGTAGCCCTGCCCTGCCTCGCGCGCCACCCCGAGCGCGTCGCGCGGCCCCTCGGCGGAGGCGCCGCGGTGCCTCAGCGACACGGTACGCGCCTCACCTCCGCCGAGGTCCACCACGCTCAGGCGTGAGCCGGCGAGGTGCGAGACGAACACGCGGTCCGACGTCACCAGCACCCCGCGAGGAGAGCGAGGCAACGCGACCACCCGGCGGGGAGAGAGCGACGCCGCGTCGAGGACGGTGAGGGCCGGATCCCAGGCGCTCGTGATCGCGATCGATCCGCCGTCCTCCGAGAGCGCGGCGGCGAACGGACCTGCGGGCAAGGCCACCTCGCACCGCTTCACGAGCCCGCCTTCTGCGGAGCCCTGCGCTTCGAAGACGTCTGCTCGGTGCCCGTCGGCGATCGTGACGAGCAGCCGGCCGTCCGGCGACACGAGGAGCTGCTCCGGCGCGCCCTCCACCTCGACGGACCGGACCGCCCCGCTCGCGACGTCGACGACGTGGATCGCGCGGCTGTCGGTGTCCGCCAGCAGCGCAACGAGACGAGGACCGTCGTGGGCGAGCGCGATCGTCGAGCTCTGCCGCACCCCGGCGACCGGGCGCAGCGAAGACGTCGAGCTGGCCGAACAGGCCCGCGCGGTCGCAGGGGTGTCTCCCCCGCCGCGCGGCGTCTCGGGCGCGGCTGCCCCGCAGCCGGTCAGGAGGCCCACCACCGCGATCGCCGCCGCCGCTCTCGACATGGCCCTGTAGACGCGTGAGCGAGCCGGGCCTTGGGCCCCCGACGCGAAGATGGTCAGAGCGTGGAAAGGTAGGTCTCGAGCGCTTCGGTCTCGGCTGCGTCGAGCTTCGTCTTCGTCGTGCCCTCGCCGTGGCCGTCCTCGAGCAGCTCGCGAAGCGTCGCGTAGCGACCGTCGTGGAAGAACGGCGCGCGCCCGGCCAAGCGTCGCAACGACGGCGTGTCGAACGACCCCTTCTTGTCGCCTCCGGCCTTCGACCCCACGTCGTGGGCCTTGCCGTCCGTCCCTCCCCCAGGGTGGCACGTCGCGCAGCCCTTCGAGTCGAAGAGCGCTCGCCCGCGCTCCGTGAGCGCGGCGTCCGCTGCACGCCGAGCAGTCGGCGGCTGCAAGGTCGACAGGTACGAGAGGAGCGCCGTTCGCTGGACGCTCCGAAGGCCGGTGCCGTGCAGCGCGCCGAGCTCCTTGTCGAGGTGCGCCTCGAGATCTTCCGAGGCGCCCGTCCATCCGAACGGCGCCTCGAGCCGGCCCGCGAGCGCCGGCGTGCGGCGTGGTCCTTCGGGTGTCCTCCAGACGAGGCCGTCGTCGCGCCCCTCGACGTGACAGGTCGCACACGCGAGCCCTTGCGAGGAGATGCGCGAATCGGCGATGCCGTAGAAGATCTGCCGCCCGAGCAACGTGTCGAGCGACGGACCGTTCGCGAGCGCCGGCAGATCGATCTTCTCCCGGCGCGGGCGGCCCGCCGGTCGCTCGACGGCGCCGAGCTCGTCGAGGTGCACGATGTCCACGCTTCGCTCGAGCTGGGACCACACGATGGCTCGTCGGCCGACCGGATCGACGGCGACCCCCGTGGGACCTGCGCCGACGTCCCATTGGCCCACCTCCACGTCGATCGGGCTCGCGCTCGCGGCGTCGTACGCGGCGAGCGTGCCGGCGCCGAAGCAGACGACGAAGAGCGTCGCGGTCGCGTCGTCCACCGCGGCGCCACGTGGCTCCAGGCAGCCCGACTGCCCGACGATCTGGACCCCGCGCGAGTCCAACATCTCGCCGGACAAGAGCCCTTCGCGATTGGGCGCGGGCAACGTCCGGCGAGCGACCATATCAATGACAGTTACGTCAGCTTGAGCCCCGCTCCGCTCCGTGCCGTAGCCTTCGGACCGGCCGCTTGGATCGCCGGGATCGACCATGATCTGCGGGAGCAGCAGCCGTCCTGGCAAGGAGGCCGACTTCACGAGGGACATCCCGTGGGCGCCGACGCGCACCCCCTCCACGCCGGGGACGAGCTTCGCGGCGACCCCGGAGGCGGCGAGCTCGACCGACCCGGTCAGGCTGAGAGGCATGGCTTCGCTCTCGAAGCCGAACCGGAAGGGCGAGGCGACGATGGGGATCGCCTCGAGCGCGGCGCCTTTGGCGACGTCGACGACGCTCACCTTCCCGCCGACCGCGTGGGAGACGAACGCGAGCCGCTCGTCGTCGGAGAGGACGACCTGCCGAGGGTCACGCGGGAGCGAGACCACGTTGCCTCGCTCGAGCCCGGCGTCGAACCGACCGAGGCTCGCGCCCCAGCCCGACGACACGAAGACGGCGTCAGCGGCCTTGGTGACGGCGATGGAGATGGGCTCGGCGTCGGTCTCGCGCGTGCATGCGAGCGCAGCCTTCCCGTCTTCGCCGAAGCGAATCGCCGCCAAGCGATCGGCTCGAGGCAAGGTCGCGAGGAGGCGGCCGTCGGGGAGGAGCAAGAGCTCACGAGGCGCCTCGGGCAGCGGTACTGTCGCGATCGTCCGCTTGGTGTCGACGTCGACGACGGCGACCGCGCGACCATCCTCGTCGGCGACCATCGCCAACAACGATTTCGCGAGCGGCCCCCGCTCGAACCGCCCGAGCACGACCGAGCTCGATTGTCCGAGCGGCGAAGCGGGCCGAAGCGCCCCCGTGACCGCGCCGCAGCTCGCGGAGTCGGAGGGCAGCTCACCCCCGTCGCCGCTCGGGGACGTCACCCGATCACGCGGACCGCCGGCCGGCGCCGCTCCACAACCGCAGAGAAGCCCGAGCAAGATCAGCGAACGCGAGCGCACGCCCGGAGGCTACCATGCTCCCGCGGTGAAGCTCGGGACGTACCGGGACAAGCGCGACGCCTCGCGCACGAACGAGCCGATGGGCGACGAGCCCGAGGCGCGCGGGCCGACGTGGCGTGGCGCGTTCGTCGTGCACCAGCACGACGCGACTCGGATGCATTACGACCTGCGCATCGAGATCGGCGGCGTCCTCGCGAGCTTCGCCGTGCCCCACGGGCCGAGCCTGGACCCAGAGGTGAAGAACCTCGCGGTCCAGACGGAAGACCACCCGATCGAGTACCTCGACTTCGAGGGCGTGATCCCCGACGGCACCTACGGCGCCGGCCCGATGATCGTCTGGGACTTCGGCGTCGTCCGCTACCTCGATCTCTCGGCGGAGGACGGCCTGGCGGAGGGAAAGCTCCACTTCGGTCTGGAAGGGAAGAAGCTCCGCGGTCGCTTCGCGCTCGTCCGCATGAAGCCGAAGGGGAAGGCGACCGGGCGCGAGTGGCTCTTCTTCAAGAAGGCCGACGCCTTCGCGTCCAAGGGGAGCATCGTCGACGAGCGCCCCGAGAGCGTGCTCTCGGGCCGGCGCGTGAGCGAGCTCGAAGCACAAGCGGATATCGCGTCCCAGGTCGAGGCCGAGGCGTTTGCGCTCGGCTGCCCGCGCGGCAGCCTCCCGGCCAAGAAGGTGTCGCCCATGCTCTGCACCGTGGGCGACGTCCCCGACGGCCCCGGGTGGATCCACGAGCTCAAGATGGACGGCGTCCGCATCATCGGGGAAAAGACCGATCGCGGCGTAGAGCTCACCTACCGCAGCGGACGGAGCGCGACGGCCGCTTACCCCGAGGTGACGCGCGCCGTGCTCGCGCTGCCGCCGGCCCGCGTCGTGCTCGACGGCGAGATCGTCGCCTTCGACGAGCGGGGGCGCCCCTCCTTCGACAAGCTCGCGAGCCGCATCCACACCGCGCCGCGAGCCGACCTGCGCCACGCGCTACAAGACGTCCCCGTCATCTTCCTGGTGTTCGATCTCCTCGCGGTCGGAGAGGCCGTGCTCGTCGACCTCCCGCTCACCTTGCGCAAGCGGCTGCTCCGCAAGCTCATTCCCGCGGCCGGGGTGCTCCGCGTGCTCGACCACCTCGAGGGCGGCGGCGACAAGCTCTTCACCTTCTGCCACGAGAACAACCTGGAGGGCGTGGTCTCCAAGCGGGCGGACTCCCCCTATCGCCCGGGGCCCGCTCGCTCCGGCGACTGGATCAAGACCAAAACCGAGCAGCAAGCTCGTTTCGTCGTCGTCGGGCACACCGTCGGCGAGCGAGGCCGAGCGCGGCTGGGCGCCCTGGATCTCGCGAGCTACGAGGGCGACCGCCTCGTGTGGCGCGGCAAGGTCGGCTCCGGGCTATCGGACGATCGCATCGACGAGCTCCTCAAGCTGCTCGGACCGCTGGCCGTGTCCGCGCCGACGGCGGAAGGGACCTACGACGCCGCGCCACGCGGGCGAACCCACGTGCGCCCCGAGATCGTCGTGGACGTGCGTTTCCTCGAGTGGAGCGACGAGGGGCACATCCGCTTTCCGGTGTACCTGGGCGTCGCGTACGGCGTCGAGCCCGGTCTGTGCCGCTCGGCACCGCACGACGAAGATCACGTCGCCGGCGCCGAGGAGCCGGCCTCGGAGGCGCCCACCCAGGCGGAGGCGATCGAGGTCCGCGTGACGAACCGCAACAAGGTCTTCTGGCCCGAAGAGGGCTACACGAAGGGGGACCTGGTCGACTACTACGCCGCCGTCGCACCCGCCCTCCTCCCCTATTTGCGTGACAGACCTGTCATGCTTGTTCGCTACCCGGACGGCGTACACGGCAAGAGCTTCTACCAGTGGAACGTGCCACACGGCATGCCTCCCTGGGTGAAGAGCGTGGTGCTGGGCAAACACGTCTCCAGCCCCGACGAAGGCGACAACAAGAAACACGTGTTCTTGATCGACCGGCCCGAGAGCCTGACCTACATCGCGAACCTCGCGTGTATCCCCATTCACGTGCTCGGGTCCCGCGTCGGGAGCCCCGACCTCGCGGACTTCCTGACCATCGACTTCGACGTGAAGCTCCTCCACCTGCGCGCCGCGGTCGCGCAGGCTCTCACGCTGCGCGCCATCCTCGACGAGGTAGGCCTCGTGGGTTACCCGAAGACCTCGGGCCAATCGGGCCTCCATGTCTTCGTCTCCCTGGGAGCGACCCTCTCTCCGAGCGCCGCCCGGACCCTCGCGGACCTGCTCGGCCAGCTCATCGTGAAGCGCCACCCCGACACCGCCACGATGGAGCGCGTCGTCCAGAAGCGCGGACCACGCGTCTATGTCGACACCGGCCAGACAGGGCCCTCCCGAACGATCGTCGCGCCCTACTCGGTGCGCGCGACGCCCGGCGCGCGTGTCTCGACCCCGCTCACCTGGGACGAGGTCGAGCCCGATCTCGACCCGAGCCGGTTCACGATCCGAACGGTGCCCGAGCGCCTCACACGCTCCGGCGATCCGATGGCTCCGCTCCTCGCCGACAAGCCCGACATGGCGGCGGTGATGGCGCAGCTCGCGAAGCTCGTGGGCCGCTGAGCTCACGGCACCGAGAACGGCGCCATGCTGACGAACGAGACAGGCCGCGGCTCGCTGAGCAGCGGAGCGCCGCTCCCGGTGATCGGCCATCCGTTCAAATCGAGGCCGAAGCGCGCCGCGGCCCGCGACACGAGCGGCGAGGTGCGGTGACCGCGGAGCCCGTTCGCGAGACGGGCGCTGTCCCAGAGGCCGAGGTACTCGGTGCCGACCTTGTCGACGGCGATCGGGTTGGTGCCGCCGATCGCGACCTTCTTGGGCATCGGGCGCATCGTCTGGAACCCGTCGCCGCCCATCGCCGGCGCGCCTTCGGCGAGGACGACGTCGGGCGCGGCGATCTCGAGCACGTCGACCATCCGGTCGGCGAAGAGCTCGAGCGACTTCACGAAGAGGGCACGATCCTCCGCGGTGTCCTTCGTCTTGAGGTAGGTCATGAGCTCCTTGTGCATGCGCCATTTCTGCGTGTGCGCAGGCTTGCCGTCGGAGCGCATTACGACGCCTTGCATCCCCTTGATCGCGAGGCTGGTCACGCTGAACCGGTGTGTCTTGATCTTCGGCGCGCTGATCCAGATCCCGCCCTCGAGGTGATCGGCGAGCCCCTTGGGGAGCAGGAGCGTGGGGACGGTCGTATCCGCGATCCCGGAGACGACGATCGGCTTACCCGGCCGATCACCCTCGACGTCGAACACACCGTCGTCGTCGAGCGCGACGAGCGAGACAGACTCCTCGCGCGCCATCTGGGCGTAGCCCGCGAGCTCGGCGACCTCGAGGAACTGCGCGTGGGGCACCGAGCAGCCCTCGGCGATGGTGATCTTCGTATGCCCGCGCGCGCGGAGGCATCTCACGATGCCTCGAACGAACTCGGGGTGCGTCGTCCTGCCGCTGACGCCGTTGTCATCTCCGCGCTTCTTCACGGCGTCGAAGCCGCAGAGGTTCGGCTTCACGAGGATGGGCGTCTCGGCCGCGCGGCGGGGGACCACGGCTTCGCAGAGGTCGCGCCCGAGCTCGAGCGGGTCGTCGCCGGAGAGGACCGTGACGGCGGACTTGTCTTCTCTCAACCGCGCGGCGTTCCGCCTCCGCAGCGCCGCGCCGTCCAGGGTGCGCTCGCCCGCTCCGGGCGGCCTGGAGGAGGTCTCCGGCGGAGCGCTGGCGTACGTCGAGGCGCCGCTCACGGCGTCGGCGGAGCTCGTGCCCGCGACGACGACGGCCGCGCTCGACTGGGCGGCCGCTTCATTCGACGGCGCCCCCGACGCCGAGACCGGCCCGCCGCTCGCCCCGTCGGAGCAACCGAGCACGACCACGAGCACGAGCGACGACGACCAAAGCGTGGCGCGCACTCGTGGTAGTTTCCCACCTCGATGGCTTTTGTCGCCACCCTCGCGTACGAGCTCGACCCTTCCACCTCGCCGCAGGCCGCCAAGCTACTCGTGGCGGAGCTCGTGGGGCGCCGCTACAACGACCGCTTCGAGGGCAAGCGCATGCCGGCCAACGTGCTCTGGATCCGGCGCGCCGGGGAGCCGAGCGAGACTGTGGACGACCTGAGGGCGAAGATGGGGGCGGAGCTCGCGACCGCCGTGGCGGCGGTCGCGCGAGCGGGCCTACCGATTCGCCTCCTCCGCGCTTGGGTCCAGGTCACCGGCGCCGGGACCTTCGGCCTCCTGGACGTCGCACAAGAGAAGGTTTGAGGCGCAAAGCGCGAGTCGTGGTAGTAGCTTCGGCTCGACAAACGGAGCCTTCGTCATGACCTCGACCCGCCGCTTCGCGCGCCTCGCCATCGTCGCCGTCACCGGTTGCCTCTTCCCCGTCGTCGGCTGTGGCGGCTTCTCCGACGAGGAGGCAGCCGCGCGCTGCGATCAGGAGCAAGCGGCCCGCGGCGAGCAGGCGTGCTTCACCAACATCGAGTACGACCAGTGCGTCGCCGCCTACGTTGACTGCGGGGAAGACGTGGTCGTGGGTGACGCGTGCCCCGTCACGTACACCTGCCCTGACTCCGGCGCCGGCGGCGGCGAAGCCGAGTGAGACGGTGGCCGGTCCAACCCCGGCCGAACGCGCCGTCGACGAGCTGAACGCCGCAGGGCTCGAAGCCCTCGCCGCCGGGGACCGCGCCCGCGCCCAGCGCGTCTTCGCCGACGCGGTCTCGCGGGCGCGGGATTCGCTCGCGCCCGGCAACCTGAGCCTGAACGAGGCTCTCTACAATCGCGCCACCCACCCCTCCGCGGACCTGTCCGACGACGAGCGCGCCGCGGACCTGGCGCACGTGATCGACGCCACGGCGGCGGACCCCTCGGAGCGTGCGCGCGCCCTCGCCGCCTCGGCCTGCCACAACCTCGCCGTCGTCCGAGAGATGCAGGGTCGGGTCGACGCCGCGCGCGACCTCTACGTCCGCGCCCTCGAGCTACGCGAAGGTCTGCTCGGCGCGGAGCACCCGCGCCTGAGGCCCACGATCGTCAGGCTCGCGCAGCTCGAGCACGCCGCGGGACGGACGCTCTTCGCGCTGAACCTGTACGAGCGAGCACTCGTCCTCGCGCGAGCCGAGCTCGGCCCCGACCACCGCGAGGTGCGCGCGCTCGAGGCCTGGCGGGCGCAGCTCGTCGGCGAGGGGTGAGGAGCGGGCTCCCCCGTGCTATCCGTGGCCGGTCGTCCTCGAACCGCGGACCGCGCCGTATGACCGCTGTACCTCCTTCTTCGGGCTCTCTCTCGGACGACGAGGCGAGGCCCGTCGAGCCGCGACGACGCCCGCGCTGGATCCCGGCGCTGGTCCTGGCCGGAGCGGTCGCCGCGGGCGGGCTCTTCGTGCAGAAGAGCGGCCCCGCCGACGGCGTGGTGGCCACGGGAGTCGTGGTCGGGGGGCTCGCGCTCGGGGGAAAGTCCGAGTCGGAGGCGCGCGCTGCGATCGAGGCGCTCGCGGCCGAGCTGCCGAACCGCACCCTCACGCTCGCGGCCAACGGCAAGGAGGTGCGGATCACCGCTGGAGAGATAGGCGCGGAGATCGACGTCGACGCCTCGCTCGCCGTCGTCATGGCCGCGGCGCGATCGAAGAGCTTCGATGGTGCCTTGCGCGAGCTCGCGCGGACGAGAACCGACGTTCCCCTCTCGATCGCGCTCAAGGCCGATCAGCTCGAGGTCCTCGCCGCGGAGTGGGAGCACGCCCTCGTCGACGACCCGCCGTTCGAAGGCTCGATCGAGCTGCGAGGGGACGCGCCGATCGCGCAGGCTCCGAGGAGCGGGCACCGCATCGACGTGGCCGCGCTGACCGAAGCCCTACGAGGCGCGCTCACGACCGGCTCGACGACGCCGGTCGCGGTTCCACTGATCGAGATCACGCCGAGCACCACCGCGGAGGAGGTCGCACACGCACACGAGCTTGCCACCGCGATCCTCGCGGGCCCCATCACGCTGGATCACCACCCGAGCACCGAAGACATCGAGCTCGTGAAGAAGGAGCACGAAGAGGCGCAGAAGCGTCGCGAGGAGGCGGAGAAGCGAGCCGAGTGGCGCTTACCCAAGAAGAAGAGCCGCATGAAGCGCAAGGGCAAGCGGTTCGTCGAGGAAGAGGCCGCGCCTCCGAAGCCCGAGGCCTTGCAGCTGCCCGAGGTCATCTCGGTCACGTTCACCAAAGAGGATCTGGCGGCCGCCTTCCGCGCCAAGCGGACGGACAAAGGCTTCAGCGTGGAGCTCGACGAGGGCGAGGTGAAGCGCAAGCTCGCGCCGGTCGTCTCCAAGCTCTTCAACCCGGCTCGCGACGCGCGGTTCGAGTTCGACGCCGAGAACCGCATCTCCATCGTGCCCAGCCGGCCCGGCACCCGCGTCGACACGTCCAGGCTGGTGGACGCGCTCTACGCGGCCGCAGGTCACCCCGGCCGAGTCGGGGACCTCCCGGTCGACAAGAACGCCCAGCCCAAGTTCACGACCGAGGCCGCCCAGGCCCTCGGCATCAAAGGCCTCGTCGGGCAGTACACGACCCACCACCCGTGCTGTCAGCCGCGCGTGAAGAACATCCACCGCATCGCAGACATGCTCGACGGAACCATCGTGAAGGCGGGCGAGACCTTCAGCGTGAACGCAGCGGTCGGTCCTCGGACGCTCGAGCGCGGCTTCGTGCTCGCGCCGTCGATCGGCGACGGAGAGATGATCGACACCCCGGGCGGCGGGGTCAGCCAGTTCGCCACCACGCTCTACAACGCCCTCTTCGACGCCGGCTACGTGGTGAAGGAGCGAAAGCCGCACAGCTTCTATTTCAATCGGTACCCGGTCGGCATCGAGGCCACGCTCTCGTTTCCGCACCCGGATCTCGTCTTTTACAACGACACGAACGCGGCCCTCCTCATCCGCTGCGAGTACACGGACACGTACATCCGCGTGAAGCTCTTCGGCGACAACGACGGCCGGAAGGTCGATCGCAAGGTGTCGCAGGCATTCGACTTCACGGACCCCAAGGTCGAGCACGTCGGCAACCCCAAGCGCGAGCCCGACGAGGAGAAGGTGAAGGAGAGCGGCTCGAACGGCTTCAGCGTCAAAGCCACACGCGTCATCACCTTCGCGGACGGGACGAAACGCGAGGAGAAGCGGGTCATCAAATACAACGCCCGGCCACGCGTGATCGAGGTGCACCCTTGCCGTATCCCCAAAGGGGAGGAGGGGCACACGGGCGAGAAATGCCCCGAGAAGGAGGACGCGGAGGACGGCGCGGGTGGGGGTAGCTGACGCGCCTCAGGCGCGGGTCACCACCGAACGTCGGGGAACGGGCTCGCTGGCTTGGCGAACAGGTAGCCCTGCATGAGATCGCAGCCGAGCTCGTCGAGCACGGCTCGCTCGGCAGCTGTCTCCACACCCTCCGCGACGACCCGACAGCCGAGGTCGCGGCAGAGCGTGACCATCGAGCCGACGATCCGACGCTTCACCGGCGAGGTGTCGATCCCTCGGATGAGGCTCATGTCGAACTTGGTGAACTCGGGCTCGAGCGCCGCGAAGCTGGAGAGGCCCGCGTAGCCGGCGCCGAGGTCGTCGACAGCGATGCGATAGCCCATCTGGCGCAGTCGCCCGACCCGCCCGAGCGAGTCCTTCACCTCCGCGAGGTCGGAGCGCTCGGTGAGCTCGAGGACGATACGAGGAGCCATGTCGGCGAGGGGCGAATGCGGGTCGTACAGGAGGGGGTCGTCCAGGTCTCGAGGCAACACGTTCAGGAAGAGGAGCACGTCAGCCGGGGCGCTCCGCAGATCCTCCACCGCCTTCGTCCGGACACGACGCGCGAGATCCTGGGCTCGCCCGAGCCGGATGGCGGCGTCGACGACGGCAGGCGGCGTCGGCAGCGCGGGCTCGCGCGTGCGGAGGAGGGCCTCGAAGCCGAACGTCGTCTTGTGCTGCGCGTCGACGATGGGCTGGAAGGCGACGAACATCGTCGCCATTGCCCTGTCGAAGGCGAGCCGGAGCTCGTCGTCCGTCGAGTTGGGCGGGAAGTCCGAGCGGATGACGTTGGCGGCCTCCTCGCGTACGCGCGCGAACTTCCGCAGGGTGATCGCGTGCTGCACGGTCTCACGGAGCTTCGGCGGGTCGATCGGCTTGGGAAGGTACTCGAGGATGCCGAGCTCGATGGCGGCGAGCGCCGAGTCGAGGCCCGGGTCCCCCGTCATGAGCACGATGGGGACGTCCGGCTTCTGCGCGCGCGTGTGTTTGGCGAACGTCAGGCCGGACATCTTCGGCATGCGGATGTCACAGAGGACGCAGTCGACGTCCTCGGTCGCGATCATCTTCAGCGCCTTCTCCGGGTCGTTCACCGTGACGACGTGGACCCCGGTGCTCTGGAGCGTCCGAGCGAGCGAGCGCAGGACCAGAGGGTCGTCGTCGACGAGCAGAACGTAAGGGAGACGCTGGTTGGCCTCCAAGGCTGGCATCGCCATGCCCTCCTCAACGGAACAAACGCGACTCAGTCTTGTTGAGAAACCTGGCAGACTGCCAGCTTGGGACTGGGTACGGCGGTTGCAGCGCTGGGTCGGTGCGGAGGGTCCTCGTGCCTCACACCCAGGGAAGCTCCGATTGGGCGCGCTCGGCGGCAGCGCCGCTCAGGGACCTCGGCGCCAGGCGAGAAGATCGCCTGGCGAACCGTCGGTAGGTCGGACATCGCTCACGAAGGCAGCGTCGAGTTCCGACCGGCCCCGAGCGGCAGGGGGACCGAGGTGCGAGTCGAGCTGCGTTATCAGGCTCCGGGCGGCGGAGCGGGCAAGCTGCTCGCGAAGCTCTTCGGGGAGGAGCCCGGGCAACAGATCGCGGGAGACCTCCGGCGCTTGAAGCAAGTGCTCGAGACGGGCGAGGTCGTCCACTCCGACGCCAGCATCCACCGGGGCAAACACGCCGCGTGGCCCGCGCGAGACGTTCCGCCCGAGGTGAAGACCTCGCCCGAGACGACATCGTTTGCAGAAGAGAGGGTCCCGTGAAGGCCAACTGCTGGATGGGGAAGCGGGACGTGCGCGTGGTCGACGTCCCCGAGCCCAAGATCCTGAATGCACGCGACGCCATCATCCGCGTCACCTCGACCGCGATCTGCGGCTAGGATCTGCACCTCTATGGTGGGTTCGTCCCCACGATGGAGAAGGGCGACATCCTGGGCACGAGTTCATGGGGGAGGTCGGCGCGACCGAGGCGATCAACTACGCCGAAGACGACGTCTACGATGCGCTCCTGGAGCTCACCGGCGGCCGCGGGCCAGACGCCTGCATCGACGCGGTCGGCCTCGAGGCCCACGCACACGGCCCGCTCAACGCGTACGACCGGGTGAAGCAGGCGCTCATGCTGGAGTCCGACAGGCCGCTCGCGCTGCGTGAGGCGATCCGGGCCTGCCGGACCGGCGGCACCGTGTCCGTCATCGGCGTCTATGGCGGCTTCGTCGACAAGTTCCCGATGGGTGCGGTGGTGAACAAGAGCCTCACGATCCGGCCGGGGCAGTGCCACGTCCAGCGCTACATGCGCCCCCTCCTCGAGCGGATCGAGCGCGGCGAGATCGACCCGAGCTTCATCATCACGCACGTCCTTCCGCTGCGCGACGCGGCGCGCGGCTTCCAGATGTTCGTGGACAAGGAGGACGACTGCGAGAAGGTGGTGCTGAAGGCAGCCTGACGGTCAGGGCGCGAGCACGAGCGCGGACTGCGGCTCGAGCGGGTCGAGCACGACCGAGCCGTCACCGCCGACGGTCACGCTCACGCCCGAGCCGAGCTTGTCGGTCAGCGTGGTCCCGGGAGGCGCGCCCACGACCATGGGCGAGCCCATGAAGCCGGGCGCGCTCGCCTTCTCGAGATGGGCGTTGAAGACGACGAGAGCGTAGTCGTCGCCCGCGTCCCCGCCGGAGCGCTCGTACGCGAAGACGCCGGCGTCCTCCTCGTCGGCGGCTCGCTCGCTCGCCCACGTGACCGTCACGGCGCCCTTGCGGATCGCCGCGCTGTCGCGGCGGATCTTCGCGAGCTTCTTGATGAGCTGGAAGGTCGAGTTGTCGGTGCTGAACTCGGTCGGCCAGAGGTCCTCGCGGTTCGACGGGTCGTTGCCGCCTTTGAACTCCTGCTCGGTCCCGTAATAGATGCAGGGGATCCCCTGGGCGGTGAAGATGAACGTGAGGGCGTTATGCAGCCCCGGCTTCGTGCCCTGGTACAAGAACCGCGGGACGTCGTGGTTGTCGATGAAGTTGATCGGCACGTCCGACGGGGGGATGCCGATGCCGAGCTCGGCGGGCACGGTGCCCCAGTTCGTCGTGCGCAGATCCCAGAGGTCCTGGATGCGCTTGGTCGACTGACCTTGCTGGAAGACGTCGCGGATGGCCTGGAAGTGCTGCGGGAAATAGAAGACGCTGTCGAGCTGGTCGCCGGTGATCTGCTTGCCGTCGGTCACGCAGGCGTTCTCGCTCGCGAGCTCCTCCTCGGTCGGCAGGTCGTTCTTCGTGAAGACGCCGTTCAGCTGATCGTTGCCGTCGAACACCTCGCCGAACATCAGGAAGCGCTTCTTGCCGTTCGCGGCGAGGCGCTGGCGGACCTTCTGCGTGAAGTACCGCCAGAACTCCCGCTCCACGTGCTTCACGGTGTCGATCCGGAAGCCGTCGATGTCGGTCAGCTCGACCCATCGCGCGTAGGACTCGACCATCGCCTCTTTGACGGGGAGGCCGTCGCGCGGGCCGCACAGCGTGGTGTTGATGTCCTTCAGGCCGCCCGGGAAATCTCCGTGGAGGAGCTGGTCCTCGATGTCGAAGTTCACCGTCCGGCCGCGCCGGTTGTAAGCACGCGGGTCCTGGAAGACCTCGGGCAGAGGCGGCATGTGGTTCGTCGCCGGGTCGCGCACGAAGATGACGGGCGCCGGGCCTGCCTCCCCGAGGGACGTCCGCGCGATGACGGGGCCGAACGGGTTAAAGTCCGGATCGTATTCATTGATGTGCACGACGTCCGACGTGATGCCGTCACCCTGGACGCGGTCGTCCGGCTCCCCGTTCATGTTGATGTCGTAATAGAAGAGCTGGCCCATGTGGTTCGTCACGATGTCGACGATCACCTTCATCTTCTTCTCGTGGGCGGAGAAGACGAGGCTGCGCAGATCGGCCAGATCGCCGTAGTGGGGGTTCAGCGCGGTCAGGTCCTGCGCCCAATACCCGTGGTAGCCGTCGAAGCCTGCGTCGGTGTCGACGTTCTTGATGATGGGTGAGATCCAGAGCGTGGTGACGCCGAGCTCCGACAGATAGTCGAGGTTCTGCTCGAGGCCGCGCCAATCCCCGCCGTGGTATTTGCCCATGGCCGTGCGGTCGACGCCGTAGTTGTTGCCCTCGTCGCCGTCCGCGAAGCGGTCCACCAGCACCTGGTAGATGACCTCGTCTCGCCAATCCGAGACCTGGGTCGTGAGCTCGATCTCTCCTTCGAGCCCTTCTTCGTACGACATGCACCCGGAGGCCTGGTAGCCGCCGGCGACGGAGCAGACGAGGGCAAGGAGCGCGGTGCGAATGGACTTGAGGTGATGCATTTCAAAACCCGTAGCTGCTGGAGTTGAACCACCACTCGGCGCCGAGCCCGATGAAGTGCTCGACGTTCCGCTCGCGGAAGCCGTCGTCCACCGGGTAGAGGAGGCGCGCGCTGTCGTCGCGGAAGGCGACGTTGTAGATGACGCGGAGCTGAGGGCGGGTGAAGTTGCCGCGCCCGGCGGGCGTGATGAAAGGCATCACGCCGAGGCGCCACATGCTCGCGATGAACGGTCCCTCCGGCGCGGCGGCGGGGTCGCTGGCCGGCTCGGTGATGACACCTCGCTGCACCATCTCGAAGGTCCCCTCGAGCGAGGCGCCGGCGATGTCCCCGAACCAGAAGGTGGGCCGCAGGATGACGACGCCCTCGTCCACGTCCTCGAAATTGAGGCCCTCGCTCGCGTCGCGGAAGGACCGGATGTACGAGCCGAGCATGACACCGAAGAAGTCGTATTCGGCGTTGCCGGCCGCCGCGAAGAGCAGCTGGTGCGCGCCGGTCGTCGTCTTGTCGAGCGAGAGCTGGCCGGGCGAATCGAACTGGCCGAACGCGCCGAGCCCGCCCGAATAACGCGCCCAGAGGTGGATGAAGGTGTTGCGCTCGCCGGTGTAGAGCGTGACCTGCCCGCCGACGGCGTAGCCGCCGTCGCTGGGCAGCTGCTCCTTCGTGCCTTCTTTGGGCTCGCGAATGCCTTCCGGCAAGCCGTGGCCCTCACCGTACAGGACGAGCTTGATGCCGGGGCCCGGCTTGTCGCGCTCGCCGAACTTCTGGTCGTGCTGGATGCGGAGGGCGCCAATGACCTTCTGCCTGTCGAGCAGCTCCACCGGAACGGCGCCGAACTGATCGAGCGGCGCCGGGCGAACGACGGACTGGCGGAAAAACACCGAGTCGGGCTGGGTGGCGCCGACCGCGAGCCTCGCGCTGGTGCCCACCTCGTGGCGGTAGCCGACACCCGCGCCGAGGAGGTTCAGGTTGTCGAGCGGCCAGAAGTCCAGCAGGTAGATGTCGTCGCCGCGGACCATTCGCGAGCCTGCCCAGGCCGACAGACCCTTGATGCCGATGTCGTTGCCCTCGAGGAAGAGGTTCCGGACGGCCATCGCGATGTCGAAATCGCCGGTGTAATGGAAGATGGGGCTCGCGACGGCGAGCGTGGCCACGATGTTCGTGTGGATGCCGGTGACCGCCCAATCGTCCTCGCGGCGGAGCTCGATCTCGGTGTAGACGCTCTCGTCCATGCGGGAGCCACGCGCGACGATGTCCGCGTCGCGACCGCGCCCACCCTCGCCGTTCCACGCGGCGACCACGCGCCCGTACGAGCCGAACTCGAACGAGCCCTTGTGTGGCTTGTCCTCCGGGGCCTCGGGCTTCTTCGCGTCCTTCGCGTCCGCCTCGGCGGCGGCGACCTTCTCGTCTTTCTTCTCGACGGCCGGCGCCTTCTGCTCCGGCGGAGGCTCCGCGGGCTTGGGCTCCTCCGGCGGAGGGTCGGCCGGCTTCGGCTCCTCCGGCGGGGGCTCGGCCGGCTTCGGCTCGCTCGGCGGAGGCTCGGCCGGCTGAGCGAGCGCGAGGCTCGGCCCGAACGTGATGGCAGCCGCGGCGAGCGCAGCGACGAGGGGGGAGAAGCGGTGTGCGTCGCTCACGGAGGGGCGCCGAACCTACCACGGGGCCGGGCCGAGGGGATCAGCGTCGCTCAGGGAAGAGTCACGATTTGTCGCGCCCGATCAGCGAATGCTGGGCGGCTTTCCAGTGAGCAGCGCCCGCCGGGCGTCCCGCGGCTTGGACGGCTCCTTCCAGCGGTCGACCACGGCCTGGCAGGTGCGCGTGTCGCCGGCGGCGAACGCGGCGTCGAAGAGGACGACGTCCGCCCAGGGCTCGCCTTCTTCCAGGGCGGCCCAGAGCGGCGGGAGCGGCGCGCCCTTGGGCACGACCGCCACCACTGGAGGAGGCCCATCGCCGAGCGTACCGCGCGCTTCATTGGCGAGGCGCCACGGCGAGACGCCCGCATCCATCGCGGCCTCGACGGCCTCGCGGATCTTCTCGGGGGCCTTTCGCTCGTACGCGTCGATCGCCGCCACGATCGCGGTGGTCGCCGCATCCCCGCTCTCCTCCGCGATGGCGCGGGCGCGATCGAGATCGCCGCGCGCGAGCGCAAGCTGGACGCCGAACGCCGCGACGTCGGGCGACTCGGGCCGCATGCGCTGGGCCGCCCTGGCCGCGGCCTCGGCCGAGACGAGATCGCCGCCGATCATCGCGAGCTTTCCGCTGAGCACGGCCACGAGCGGCGAGTCCACGTCGTCCATCGCGGCGTCGAGGGCAGCGTTGGGGTCGTCGGCCTGCACGAGGAGCGCGAGGCCGATCGGACGGAGCGCGCGCGGAGCCTCCGCGATCGCGGCGGACCCGAAGGGCGGCGCCGGAGCGACGCGCCTGGTCTCGAGGCGAGCGGCGGCGGCCTCGATGACGAGCCGACCGATCGCGTCGCGCGGCAGAGGGGCGACCGCTTCCTTGGCATCGGTCGTCTTGCCTCGGAGGAGGTGGGCGCGGGCGAGGCGCAGGCGCGGCAGGACCGCGTCCGCCCAGAGCGAGAGCGAGGACTCGTAGGCCTCGGCGGCTGCACCGTCACAGCAGAGGTCGAGGGCGGCGCCGCGAGCGAATGCATAGAAGGCATCCTCGACGATGCCCTGCCCCTCGTGCTGGGCGAGCGTCCGGCGGGCGAGCTTGTCGTTACGCACCGCGACCGCGCCGACGACCAGGCAGAACGCGAGGTCGGTCCCGGCTGCGCCCAGCCGCCGGGCCTCGTTCATGAAGCCCACCGCCTCCTTCGCGCCTCCGGCGTCCTCGAGCAGGGCGAGCCCCGTCGCGTGCATCCAAGCGTAGGCCGGGTCACGTCCGCCCGGGTCGAGCTTGCGCGCGTCGGTCGCGAGCTTCAGCGCCGAGCCGATGCGGCCCTCACGCAGCCGTTCGTACGCCTGACTGGCGAGGGCGCTCGCCTGGGCGCGGCGCGCAGCCGAACGGCTCCGGTGGGCGAGCGCCCCGCCGGAGACGAGCGCCAAGCCCACCGCGACGCCGCCGGCGACGAGGGCGCGGCGCGAGCGGCGGCGCGGACGGGGGGTGTCGTCGCTGTCCTCGGCCGGCTCGCTCACGGGGGGCCACCATACTCGCTGTGCGGAGGCCATGCTCGCTCTCTGAGGCCATGCTCGCTCTCTGAGGCCATGCTCGCTCTCGGAGGCCGTGCGCGCCCTGCTAAGGCCCTGCTCGCCCGGCGTTCCCCGGAGTCTTGTGTTCGGAGCCGGGCCTTGGCATGGTGAAAGAATGCTGTCTCTTCGCCGACTTCTTCCCCTGGCCTCCCTCCCGCTCTTCACCATTTTCTCCTTGGCCGCGTGCAGCGACGACGAAGCCGGGACCGGGGGCAGCGGCAACAGCGGAACCGGGGGCGACGACGGCAACAACAACGGCGTCTGCATCGCCAAGAACTGTCGCGAGGACTCGCACTGCGAGGGCTGCGCCGACAACAAGACGAACTGTCGCATCGAGCCCGGCGAGGAGTACGGCCGCTGCGTCGCCTGCGGCGACGGCGCGCAGTCCTGTCCCGAAGGCTATGTCTGCTCGTCGTGGGGCAACTGCGTTCCGGAAGGCCTCGACTGCCCGACGGACGGCAACGGCGTCCCGCAGATCACCTGCGCGAACAGCGGGGACTGCGCAGCTTGTGACCCGGCCCACCTCGTCTGCAACACGGCGACCGGCCAGTGTGTAGCTTGCACCGAAAACGACACCTCGGAGTGTCAGTCGACGGACATCTGCAAGAACAACGAGTGCGCGCCTGCTTGCGGCCACGACTGCACGACCGACAACGACTGCTCGATGTGCGGCGGCGCGAAGGCCTGCAACAACCACAAGTGCTCGGAGTGCAGCGAGACCTACTCCTGCAAGGCCGGGGAGTTCTGCGACCTGACGACGGGCACCTGCCAGAAGCAGTGTGGCCTCGACGAGGCGCCCGGCACCTGCGTGACGAGCGCAGATTGCGCCGGGTGCGGCGGCGAGCAGAACACCTGCCACATCCCGCTCGGCTCCTCGACCGGCACCTGCGGCCCGAACGCGACCGGCTGCTCGGACCTCGGGCAGGGCGCGCTCACGCTGCCGCCGCCCTACAACCAGATCACGAACACCTGCTCCAGCGACAACGACTGCGTCGCCTCGCAGGCGGGCATCCAATACAACGTCGGTGAGGCGCTCCGCGAGGCGCTCGGCACGGACGAGATCGTCGGCCAGCCGATCGGTGACGCGTTCGTCGGCTACCCGATGCCGGTCTGCGGCGCGATCACGTTGCAGGACATCTCGTGCGGCGTCTGCGTCCCCTGCCGCGAGGACAACGACTGCCAGGACATCGACATCGATCAGCTCACCGGGCAGCTGTTCCCCGGCGTCGGCGGCGCGCTCGTCGCGCTCGCGCTCGACGCCATCTTCGGCAACAACGAGCACAAGCTCTACATGTATTGCGAGTCGGTCGCCGCCGGTTACGGCGTCTGCCTCCCCTGCCCCGGCATCCTGAACGACTGCGCGCCGGGCGGCGGCGGTGGCGGCGGAAGCGGCAACTGCGACCACGGGACGGACACGGCGGGCGGCCCGCTCGACCCGTCGTGCGACGCCTGCACGGCGACGGTCTGCGGCGTCGATCCTTACTGCTGTGAGACCGCGTGGGACGACGTCTGCGTCGGCGAAGCGGCGGACAGCTGCGGCACCGAAGACTGCCATGACGTCTGCGACACCGGCGCGGCCATGGGCGCCGAGTGCGGCAGCTGCGAGGGCCAGGTCTGCGAGGCCGACTCGTACTGCTGCACGACCTCGTGGGACTCGGTCTGCGTCGACGAAGCCAACAGCATCTGCGGCTCCGGCTGCTAGTCGTTGAAGCGGTGGGTCCGGTGAGGCCGTTCGCCCCGCTCGGGGCGAACGGCCTCGTCATTCGTCGAGCCAGTTGACAGTGCGCGCTCGGCGGCCGAGTGTCGGGGCCTTCAAGGAGGCTGGAAGATGAATGACAAGGCTCGTCTGATGTTGGCGCTCGCGACCGTGCTCTCGGTCGCTTGCAGCAGCGACCCCAAGCCCGAGCCGGAGACCGCGACCGCCGATCCGCCTGCCATGGATTCGGCTGCGCCGCCCGTGGCGAGCAGCGCCGCGGCGGACGTCACGCCCGCACCTCCGCCGCTCCCCGAGGTCGAGCTCGTCGAGGGCGCGCCGGCTGCGGCGCCCGAGAAGGCGCCGACGCTCGCGATCAAAGCTCCCACGGCCAACCAGGTCATCCCGGCCGACAAGGCGGGAGAGTTCGAGGTGAAGCTGGATCTCAAGGGCTGGGACGTCCCCGCCGGCGGAAACCACGTGCACGTCATCGTCGACGGGCGTCCCTACAAGCGCATCGACGACGCGAAGGCGCCCATCAAGCTGAAGGACCTGGATCCGAGCTACACGCTCGCGGAAGGGCAGCACGTGCTCGTGGCGTTCCCGAGCCGGCCCACGCACGAGTCGGTCAAGCCCATCGGCAAGGCGACCCCGGTCGCCGTGCAGACCTTTTGGGTCGGCAAGAAGGGCACGGCCGGCTGGAAGCCGACCGATCCGACGTTCGTCTACAGCCGCCCCAAGGGCGCCAATGACGGCGCGCCGCCGGCCGAAGGGCTGCTCGTCGACTTCTACCTGGTGAACGCCGAGCTCGGCGACGGCAAGTTCAGCGTGGAGGCGACACTGACGGGCCCTGGCGTGGAGAACGGCAAGACGGTCAAGATCAAAGAGTGGAAGCCCTGGCGCATCAAGAACCCGCGCGACGGCAAATACAACCTGAAGATGAAGCTCCTCGACAAAGACGGCAAGACGGTGCCCGGAGCGTGGAACGACGTGTCGCACGACTTCACGGTGAACACGAAGGCGCAGGCGGCCGGACACGCTGGTCACTGACCATTCCGTCATGACAAGACGCCTCCCCCTCGTGGGCCCGCTCGGCCCCGACGCCATCGCCGCCGCGTTCCACCATGGAGCGGCGGAGATGGCGCGCGAGGGGGAGAGGCCGGGGGCCATGGCCGCGCAGGCGCTGGCGTGGCTGGATGGGGTGGTCGCCGAGGCCAAGCGGCAGTTCCCTCCCGCGGCGCCGATCGGGTGCGCCGAGGGCTGCGCGTACTGCTGCCATTTGAAGGTCATCGCCACGCCGGCCGAGATCATCGGGCTGTACGAGCACCTGACGGCGAGCCTCTCGGAGGCCGAGCTCGGCGCGCTTCGATCGCGGGTCGAGCAGGCGGACGCGCGAACACGGGGCCTCACCGCCGACGCGCGCGCGATGCTCAAGCTGCCCTGCCCGCTCCTGGTCGAGGCACGGTGCATCGCGTACGAGCATCGCCCGCTCCATTGCGCAGGCGCAAACGCGGCGGATCCTGCCGCGTGTCGGGAAGCGTTCGAGAGCCCCGAGCGCGACGTGCCCGTCTTGCACTACCCCGCGCAGCGCATCGGCGCGGACGCGGCGACGGCGGGGCTCTCGCGCGCGCTCTTCGAGTCCGGGAAAGACGGCCGGATGGTCGAGCTCATCGCGGCGTTGGCGATGCTCTTCGCCGACCCGAGCGTGGTGGACCGCTGGAGGGACGGGCAGCAGGCGTTCGGACCGGCGGTGGATCGCGAGCTGGAGATGATGCTGCAGCGGGCGCAGGGGGGCGAGTAGGCGGGCCCTAGCAGTCTACGACGCCGCCTTTTTCAGCACCCTGCTGGTCCGCGCGTTTCATGGCGCCTTCGCGAAGCAGACGACCTCATCCATCATTCCGCGGGCGCTGCGCCCGACGAACGAGGATACCCCGCAGATCGTCGAGCCGTCCGCGGCCACGGCGAGGCCGGGCCGATCGACCCAATCGACCGGCGCCGTCTTCTCCCCGGATCCGGAGAGGAGCGAGAGCCCGTCGTGACCAACGATGACAATCGAGTCATCTTTTCTATAGGCGGCCTGGTGAATCCACCCCGACTCCCAGACGCGCCCCGCCGCCCCCGTGGCAGCGTCGATCTCGCGGAGTGAGAACGACGCTCCCCGAACGAGGAGCTTCTTGCCGTCCGGCGAAAACGTGAGCTCCGGCCCTGCGACGGCGTCGACCAGCTTTCGGGCGGTGCGCGACTTGGTGTCGTAGATCTGCGTCCCCTCCCCTTTGGCGCTGAAGGCGACGCGGCTCCCGTCCGGAGAGAGGCGCAGGGCCTCGAGCGGCGCCGATGCCTCGGCCTCGAGCACACGCTTGCCCGTGTCGATAGAATAGACGGCGAACCTCCCCCTATCCTCCACGTCGACCACGATTCGCCCGCTCGAGACGTCGCCGATGTTCATGTCGTGCTCGAGCTGGAACGACGACTTCTTGGCGAGGCTCGGCCACTCGAGCACCTCGACGCGGTCTTCACAGATGCTCACGAGGCGATCGGGCTTGGCGAAACCGATCGCACCGTCGGCCCCACGGCAGAGCTCCGTCCCCCGCGGAGACGAGCCATTCTCCAGGCTTCGGACCTCGAGCAAGGCCCCGTTCGTCGTGAGGAGCGACGTGCCATCGGGCGTGAGGCCGATCCATCCGGCGCGGACGTCCTTGCGCCACCGAATGGCATACCCCGCTGGTGCGCTCGTCGGAGGAGGAGATGGCGCGGCGACAGGCTCCGGCGACGGGGCACCCGACGGCAGCGCCGCAGGACGGGTCGCGGCAAAGGCCCGCTCGTCGCCCGCCGGGTCCGGCCGCCCGAAGCAGGCGAGCGCGCCTTCTCGCCCGCTCGCACAGAAGAAGGCTCCACCGGTCGACCGCGCCAGGAGGCGCTCTAGCCCCTTCCCCAGCACCCGGGGCTCGGCGGCGTTCGGGCGCCACACGGCGAGGCCGTCGTAGCCGCTCGTCGCCAGCAGACCGCCGGCCAAGAAGACGGCGCCCGCGGGGGACGAGCGGTCACCGAAGGTGCGGACCGCCGCGCCGGTGTCCGCGTCCATCACGGCTACGCCACCACCGACCGCGGCGACCAGACGCCGTCCGTCGGGTGTGAAGTCGAGCGCACGGACGAGTCCGCGCTCGACGGGAAACACGAGCTTGCCCGTCCGCGCGCCAACCGTTCGGAGGTAGATGCCCTCGGCGGTACCGACGGCCAGGCGGCTGCCATCGGGGGCGAAGGCGAGGTCGTCGACACGCCCCGGTGGATCGAACCAGTCGACGACCTCCCCTGTATCCGTCGAGAAGATCCGCACACGACCGACTCCGAACGTCTCCTTCGTCGCAAAACGACCTCGTCCGACCGCCGCCTCCGAGTGCCCGCCACGCTTCACGAGGCGCTTGCGGGCGAGCTCCGGCCACGAAAAGACGAGTATCGAATCGGTGCAGATCAACACGATCTCGCGGGCGTTCGAGAAGCCGAGACCGCCGTCGCGAGCCCGGCATGCCGAGGCCGACTTCACCACGCGGCCGTCCTTCGGATCGAGGACGCTGAGCGTGTCGCCCACGTTCACGATGATCTCCGCCGCCGGGGCGATGGCCAGCGCGCCGACGTCACCGCCCAGCTTCGTCTCCCACGCTCGCTCGAAGGCGGGAGCCGCCGGGGCGCTGGCCGTGACCGATACGCTCGGCACCGCCGAAGGGTCCGACGAGGCCCCGGAGCACCCCGCCACGGCGAAGAACAGGCTCGCGAGAAGGGAGCTTTTTCGCACGCTCCGAGCCTAGCGACCGCGCTCCCGAGCAGCAAACGTCTCCAGGTAGCCGGCCCCGCCGGAGAAGTGCTAACTGACGCCCCTCATGTCCGCCATCCAGGTCCAAGGCGTCACCAAGGCCTACGGCAGCAAGCGCCTCTTCGAGGATGTCACCGTCAGCTTCAACGCGGGCCGCCGCTACGGCCTCACGGGGCCGAACGGCGCCGGCAAGTCGACGTTCATGAAGATCCTCTCCGGGGACCTCGAGCCCGACACGGGCGTGTGCTCGCGACCGGAGAAGACCAGCGTGCTCCGGCAGGACCAGTACGCCTTCGAAGACGTGCGTGTCCTCGACGTGGTGGTGATGGGCAACCACAAGCTCTGGGCCGCCATGCAGGAGAAGGAGAAGCTCCTCGCCTCCGAGAACCTGACGGACGCCGAGGGCGAGCGCCTCGGCGAGCTGGAGGGTGTCATCGCCGAGGAGGACGGCTACTCGGCCGACAGCGAGGCGGCGACGCTGCTCGAGGGCCTCGGCATCCCGGTCTCCGAGCACGAGCGGCCGATGCGCGAGATCGCCGGCGGCCTCAAGCTGCGGGTGCTCTTGGCCCAGGCGCTCTTCGGCAAGCCCGAGGCGCTCCTCCTGGACGAGCCGACGAACAACCTCGACCTCGACACGATCCGCTGGCTCGAGCGGTTCCTCTGCGAGTACCAGGGGGTGCTCGTCACCATTTCGCACGATCGCCATTTCTTGAACGAGATCTGCTCGCACATCGCCGACATCGATTACGAGACCATCATCGTCTACCCCGGCGGATACGACGACATGGTCATCGCCAAGAGCCAGGTGCGCTCGCGCGTCGAGCAAGAGAACGCCGAACGCACGAAGAAGATCGAGCAGCTGAAGGACTTCGTGGCGCGCTTCGGGGCCGGCACCCGCGCCTCCCAGGTACAGAGCCGCAAGCGCCAGATCGAGAAGCTCGCGCTGTCCGACTTGAAGAAGAGCAACATCGCCCGACCTTTCATTCAGCTGCTGGTGAAGAAGCCGTCGGGCAAGCAGACGCTCACGATCGAGGGCCTCTCCAAGGCCTGGCCCGACGTCCCGATCTGCAAGGACTTCCACGGCCTCGTGACCAAGGGCGAGAAGATCGCCATCATCGGGCGCAACGGCGTGGGCAAGACCACCCTCTGCCGCATGCTCGTGGGCGAGCTGCCGCCCGACGCCGGGACGATCACCTGGGGCCACCAGGCCACCGTGGGCTACCTCGCCCAGGATCACCGTGAAGGCATCCCGAACGACACGACGGTGAACGACTGGCTCCACTCGATCGACCCGAGCGCGGGCGTGCAGGACATCCGTGGCCTGCTAGGCAAGATGCTCTTCGCCGGCGACGAAGGGAAGAAGCCGACGCGCGCCCTCTCCGGCGGCGAGGCCGTGCGCCTCATCTTCGCGAAGCTCATGCTGACGAAGGACAACGTGCTCGTGCTCGACGAGCCGACCAACCATCTCGATCTCGAGTCCATCGTCGCGCTCGGCGACGCCCTCTCGAAGTACGAGGGCACGTGTTTCGTGGTCGCCCACGACCGCGACCTCATCTCGCAGTTCGCGACGCGCCTCTGGGCCTTCACGCCGAACGGCCTGGTGGACTTCCGCGGCGACTACGACGCGTTCCTCGCCCAATACGAGGACGCCGGCGCGGCCGCGAAGGGCGGCGGCAAGAAGAAGAAGTAGCGCGTGTCCTCTTCGCGGTTCTCGCGCTACGTGCTGCGCACCACGAACGTCGATTCGGCCGGCCGCTTTTGACGGCGCCGGGACCGAGCCGTCGGAGGCTCAGGCTCAACGTGGCGCAGACCACGCCGCGTCGGTCACGACGCCGCTCGTCGAGGGCATCCGGTCGAGCGACGGATCACGACGACGAGTGATTGGCACTCCCGTTGCTCCAGAGGGCAACATGAGCTTCCACCGCGTCCTTTCCGCTTTGCTCACCTGTTCCCTCCTCCTCCTCTCCGGCTGCGAGGAGGAGACCGAGACCGAAGAGGTCGACGAAGAAGGCGACGAGATCGGAGCCTCGGACGAGGATGAGGCGACGACGGAGGAGCCGGTGGAGTGCACGGGGGATCGGCCCACCGGCTGCCTGTACGACGCCGTCATGTGTGAAGACGGCGCGTGGGTCTGCGCGCCGACGCCGCTCGTGCTTTCGTTCTCGGGAGAGGCCCCGGCGTTTCTTCCCGCAGGGTCGGCCGCGTTCGATCTCACCGGGGACGGGGTCTCGATGGTCTCCGACTGGCCGACCGCGGCGACGCCCTGGCTCACGCTGGACCGCGACGGCGACGGCCGCATCAGCGACGGCACCGAGCTCTTCGGCAGCGCGGTGAGCCTCGACGACGGCTCACGGGCCAGGAACGGCTTCGAGGCATTGGCCGAGCTCGACGCAAACGCGGACGGCCGCGTGGACGCCGCCGATCCGCGCTTCGCGGAGCTCGGGATCTGGGCCGACTCCGATTCGGATCGCCTGACGGACGTCGGCGAGCTCCGCCTCGCCTCGACCGGCGCCGTCCGCGTCGTGTCGATCGAGCTCGACTACGCCTCGATCTCCGTGTGCGACGCGCGAGGCAACTGCGGCGTCGAGCGCGCCCGGTTCACGTGGGCCGACGCGACCGGCGCGCTCCGCACCGGAGAGGTCATCGACGTGCACCTGCCCGTGCGGTGAGATCTCATTGGGGGGCGCGCGCGGGCGGGCCGCTATCGCGCCGCCGCGTCCGCCTTCCGGTCCGCGCCGAGCAGCGCCTTCGCGAGCGCGCTCCCCAAGCTCGCGAGGAGGGGCCGCGTGACCTCGTCGTATCCGTAGTCGTCGTCGTTCATCACGCCGTCGGGGTTCGAATACACCGTGACCGTGACGAAGAACGCGCGGCCCGTGGACTTGTCCTCGACGTACGCGTTCTCGAGGTGAAACCCGTACGCCCGGCCAGACTTGCCGACATAACGCACGTCCTTGTCGCCGATCGCGTCGATGACACCCGGCGTGAGCGGCGAGTGCTCGGCCGCGTGTTTTCGGTTCTTGAAGCTCGTCGTCATGCTCGAGACGAGGTGGGCTCGCTGGGCGTCGGTCAGCTCGAGACGGGCCGCCTCCGGGCGCTCGGGGAAGAGCAGCGAGACGTTCATCCTCTGCAGGTCGTGCAGCGAGACGTAGTTCTTGTTGGCGAAGCTGAGGGGTGCCTCGATCAGGCCCTTCCTGTCGCGGTAGGCGGTCCCGACCTCCAGCGCCTTCGCCGGCGTGGGCGGCGGCTCGAACGTGCTCGTGCGCTTGCCGATCTCGATTGGCGCCTTTCCCGGCGGCCGGACGACCACGCGCAGCGTCTCGCGAGACTCCTCGGCGGGCGCGCTCATTCGATGGTGGAATCGAACGGAGTCGAAGCCCATGTCGCGCATCTCCTCGTTCAGCTCGGCGTGCCCGACGATGTCGTAGAGCCGGTTGTAGGAGTCGTTGTCGGAGTAGGAGAGCATCTTCCGGATCTCGTCGCCGACGCGGATCTTCGGGTCGTGTCTTCGCTTCTCCTCCTCCGGCGGCTGATCCGGATCTTCGTCTTCCTTGGGCGGCTGACATCCGGGCTTGCGCTCGGCGCAGCGGATGATCCGGGAACCGAGCGGGATCTCTTCGCCGGCCTTTCGCGAGAGGGTCCGGAGCGCGGCCACCGCGAGGAAGGTCTTGATGGCGCTCGCGGGGTAGAAGTACTCGGCGTCGGCGCGGAGCGCGTGCGTTCGCCAGGGGCCGCCTTTCGTCACCTCCGTCACGAGGATCTGGAGCCGCAGCACGTCGGCCTGGTCGAGCCAGGCGCTCCACCGCGGATCGGACTCGCGCAGCGTGCGCTCGAGCCAGGGCTCGGGCCGCGGCGCGGCCGAGGCGGTCGGAGCGGCCGAGCCGACCGCCGGGACGGGCGCGCTCGTGCCTGGCTGCGCGCTCGAGCTTGCGGTCTCGCCGCGTGTATCCGCGCACGCGGCTGCCATCGCGAGCACGCCGAGCGCCAGCCGCGGGGTCAGCCGCCGCATCGCTTCGCTTCGGCGAACACGGTGCGCGCCTCGGAGCAAGCTGCGGAGCGCATCTCGCCGCGCTCGATCATCCCGGCTAGCGTGGAGAGCACCTGCGCCTTCTCGGCGAGGCAGGCCTGCTGCTCTCGCTTGCCGAGGGCCTTGGCCGTCTCGATACCCCCGACGACCCGGACGCGCGCGATCCCCACGCTGTCTTCGCAGCTCAAGCCTTCGCTCCACGCAGGGCCGGGCGCGAGCGCCGGGGCATCGAGCCACGCTGCCTCGGCCTCCTCTTCGTCCGGGACCTCGTCGTAGAACACGGCGGAGCCACAGCCGACCGTGACGACGCCGGTGAGGACGACCGCCATCGCGGGACCAAATGTGCAGAACCGGCTGATGTTGGGGATAGACGCGAGGGCCATCGTCGTTCACCCTTGGGCGAACCGATGATCCAGGGAACCGAGCACCAGAGCAACGGGCAGTCGACATGGAGCGCAACCGGTGGCGGGTGGGGACCTCCGCCTGATGGCGGCGGCGGCGGTTACGGTCCTCCGCCCGGTGCGCCTCCGGGCGGCGGCGGCTATGGCCCGCCTCCGGGCGGCGGTGCGCCCCCTGGTGGTGGTGGCTGGGGCCCGCCTCCGGGAGCACCTCCGGGCGGCGGCTACGGCCCTCCGCCCGGCGCGCCTCCGGGCGGCGGCTACGGCGCGCCTCCTCCGGGCGGCTTCGGTGGTCCTCCTGGCTACGGACCGCCGGGCGGTTTCGGCCCCCCGCCGGGCATGGGCATGGTGCCGGGCGCGCCATACGGCGTGCACCCGGTCACTGGCGTTCCCTACTCGGAGAAGTCGAAGCTCGTCGCCGGGCTCCTCCAGATCTTCCTGCCCTTCGGCGCGGGTCGCTTCTACACGGGCCACACCACGATCGGCATCATCCAGCTCGTCGTCTCGATCGTCACCTGCGGCGCCGGCTCGCTCTGGTGCCTCATCGACGGCATCCTCATGCTGATGGGCAACGTCCCTGACTCCGAAGGTCGCCCGCTTCGCGAAGGCGGCTGACCTTCACTCGCTTTGCCAGCGCTTCGCCAGCTCGGGCAGGGCGATCTGCGACATCTGCATCAGATGACTGATGTGATGGGCCGGCTGATCGCCCTTGAAGCCTCGCACCACGAAGCTGCCGGAGCGGACCTCGCTGACGAGCTCGAGGGGGCGTAGCTCGTCCTTCGGCAAGACGCCCTTCGCGGCCTCGAGCGCCGGGATCTCCGTCTTCCATGACACTTCCGTTCGCTTCAAGTCGAGGCGACCGAGGAGGAAGTCCACCGTCTCCTGCACACCGAGGTACCCTATCGGCTGGATCCTGGAGTGCGTGATGACGAGGAGCTTTTCGCCGTTCATCGCGCGCCTGGCGAAGGCCTCGACGGACAGGAGCGAGGCCGGCTCGACGTCGTGTGTCCCCTCGCGGTAGCTCGAGTGGAGCCCGTCGAGCAGGATGACCGCGTCGGTGCGCTCGGCGTGCGGCTGGTGCTCCAGCGAGCGGATGATGGCGCCGTAGCCCGCGCTCCAGCCGACAAGCGCAAGCCGGCGGATGCGCGCGTTCTTCAGCCCCCGCTTCTCCAGGATCGCGGGCACACGCTCGAGGATGGTCGTGAGCGCGGCCGGGTTCCCGAAGCGCTCCTCGTAAGCGCCCGAGCCGTTGCCGAGGTTGAGCACGAGCACGACCGAGTCGAGCAGCGCGACCTCGTAGCTCTGGACGGCGAGCTCGGTATTGCCGTGGAAATGGATGACGAGATCGAACTGCCCGTCTTTCATCGCGGTGAACGTCCGCGGGATGGAGAGGACCCCGCGGCCCACGTTCGTCCGCCCGGGGGTCGCGCTGGGGCCCGTCAGCTCTTCCTCGTCGAGCTCGACCAGATCCTTGAGGGGCGGAGGCGCGAGCTCGGCGGTCTTCGGAGTGTCCGCCCGCGAGAAGCGCGCTGCGACGTCGGGCAACCGCCCGGTCAGCGCGAGCCAGACGACGACGGAGATCGCGAAGAGCCCCACGAGGGAGAACACGGCGATCGGCGCGCTCATCGCGGCGATCGACTTCGGCAGCGGGGGCAGCCGCGAGAGCACGGACTCGCGGAGCTGCGAGAGGCTGTTGCGGATCCGTTCCGCGCGCGACGGGCGGGAGCCGCCGAGCGAGGGGGAGGTCGCTCGCTCCGCGCGCGCCCTCCTGGCGGCGGGCACCTCGTCTGCGTGCATCCGGACGGTGCCGCCGCGCTGCGGAACGGGCACCGACTTCGTCGGACCCTCGGGTTCAGGCGGCACCAGCGGCGGACGCGAGTGCGGCTCGGAGTCGTCGGCCTCCGCCATGCGACGATTGTCGCGGGGATCGCGCGGAAAGCGCAAGGCGGGGGATGACGGCGGCGCTCAGCCGTCGCCGTTCGAGTTGCGCTCGGAGAGCGGTCCCTCGGGAGGCTCGACGTTCATGCCGACCTCCACCACGCGCCGGTAGAGCGTGGCACGACCGATGCCGAGCATCTTCGCCGCGCTGGCGATGTGTCCTTTGGTCTTCGCGAGCGCCTCCTGGAAGGCGAGGCGTTCGAGGTCGCGGAGCAGCAGCGTGGGAAGCCCCGTGGCGTGGGGCGCCGCGCTGGAGACCGGAGCTTCCGTCAGGCGCGGCTCGCGAACCGGCGGCAACACCGGCTTGCGCAGCGGCGCCGGGAGGTCCTTCAGCTCGATGCGATCGCCGTCGCAGGTGAGCATCGCCCGATGGACGATGTTCTGCAGCTCGCGAACGTTGCCCGGCCAGCTGTGCGCCACGAGCGCCTCGAGCGCCTCGGAGGAGATGCGCGTGAGGTCGCGGCCGACGTCGTCGCGGAAGGTGCGGAGGAAATGCGCGGCGAGCAGCGGGATGTCGTCGGGGCGCTCGCGGAGCGGCGGCACCTCGATCGGGTAGACCATGAGGCGGAAGTAGAGGTCCTCCCGGAAGGCGTTTTTGCGGACCAGGTCTTCCAGATCGCGGTGGGTCGCCGCGACGATGCGGACGTTCGTCGGGATGTCCACGGTGCCGCCCACGCGACGGATGGTCTTCTCTTGCAGCGCGCGGAGCAGCTTCACCTGTGTGGCGGGGCTCATGTCGCCGAGCTCGTCCAGGAACAGCGTTCCACCCTCGGCTTGCTCGAAGCGACCGCGGTAGGTGGCGGTGGCGCCGGTGAATGCGCCCTTCTCGTGGCCGAAGAGCTCCGACTCCTGCAGGTGCTCGGGGATTGCAGCGCAGTTGATGGGGACAAACGGGCCCTTTCGGCGCCGGCCGCCTTCATGGATGGCGCGCGCGACGAGCTCCTTTCCCGTGCCGCTCTCGCCGAGGATGCAGACGGCGACGTCGCTGTCGAACACGCGCCGGATCCCGTCGAAGAGGGACTTCATCGGGGCGCTCTGGCCCACGAGCTGCCGCGTGAGGCGCGCCTCGCCCAGCTCCCGCGTGAGATCGGCCACGCGCTTGGTGAGCGCCGTTCGCTCGATGGCTCGGCGCACTGCCAGCTTCAGCCGGTCCGAGTCGACAGGCTTTGTCACGAAGTCCCAGGCGCCTGCGCGCATGGCATCGATCACGCTCTCCAGATCGCTCTGACCGGTGACCACGATGATCGGCAGGTCGGGGGCGCTGGTGCGGAGGTGCGGGATGACCTCCATGCCGGAGAGGTCGTCCTCGGCGAGGCCCAGGTCCAAGCAGAGCGCGTCGAGGCCCGCACCGCCCTGGCGGACGATCGCCGCGCCGCTCTCGAACTCGGTGACGAGGTACCCTTCCTTCTCGAGCCGGGCGCGCAGGGCGCGACGCATGGCAGGCTCGTCGTCGACGACGCCCACACGAGCGATGGCCGCGTGTGAGGCGCGGTCTTCGGAGGTCGATTCAGGTTCGGACATCGGAAAGCGAAAGCTAGCGAATCCAGCGCCGTCGGGGGATGGATCCAAGAGCCGGTAGTCTCCGCATCAGGGCTGGAGGAGCGCCGCCTCACACGAAAGAGAGTCGACGGATCCCCGAAGCCAAGAGACTACACAGCTGTCGGCGGTCGAGCCAGCGGTGAGCACCTGACCACCCTTGTGCGCCTCGACCAGTCGGGGCTTCTTGAGGAGGAGGAGGTCGTCGGGCTCCGCCTGCCCGTTGACCACCGCGTCCATGATCTCGGGCTCGAGCCCGCATGCGCTGAAGCGGTTCTCGTCGATCTCCAGGGGTGTGGTGCCGATCTCCGTCCCGGAGGGGGGCCCGTTGCCGTCCGGCTGGCGCAGGCGCAGGCCGCTGCGACCGTAGACGCGGAAGGGCCGGCTCGGGTCCCCGTGGCAGTCGAGCGTGCCACACCGGCGCTCGAAAACCTGTGAAACGATCGGGAAATTCTCCCCGCTCGGGCAGGCGTAGCCGAGGGGCGCGGTGTCGCTCTCACCGAGGCAGCCGGCGCCCAGCAGACTGACGGACAGGACGAGCGTGGCGGTCAGGGGCCGCATCATTGGGGGTTCGGTCCTCCAGGGCAACCGCCGGGAACGGAGAACGGCGGGGTCGGCTGCGTCTCGAGACAATAGACCTGGCCGGGGCTGGTCGGCGACGCCGGGCCTTTGTCGTGGCAGCCGGCGCAAGCGCCCTCGCGGTTGATGCGCGTCCCCATCACGGCGCGTCTGACGGTACCGTCAGGAAGTGGGCACTCGATCTCGACGTGCATGGGGAAGGCCGGCGTGAGCTCCTCTTCCTCCACGTAGAAATTGCCAGCGCAGTTCGTCGTCTTTTCGAGGCGGTTGCCCGCGGCGTCGGTCAGGATGACCTTCGCCCCCGCGACGGGGATGTCGTCGTTTGGTGTGGCGAAGACGGTGCCGCCCACCGAGAAATGAGGACCCGGCCCGTAGCCGCCGTGGCATGCCAGGCACGGCTGACCGTAGCGGTGGAACTCGCCCTCCTCGACGCCGTCCACCTCGGGGCCGAGCGAGTCGATGAGGTCGTCGTTCACGGGGCTGAAGCAGCCCGCGAGCGGCGTGAGGAGCAACGTGGCGAAGACGAGCGTTCGCATCAGTCCACCTTCGCGTCGAAGGTCACGCCGCCGAACCCGGCGATCCTGTCCTGGAGGAAGAGATGGTCGAGGAAGCGGGTGTAGATGGCGTCGGCGTTCACCGAGAAGCCGAACGCATCCGACCCGACGCGGAAGCCGGCGCCGAGCGTGGCTGCGAGCATCGGACCGAGCTCGCGGTCGCCCACGCGGAGCTGCGGCCCGGTGAGCACGTTGCCAGTGGGATCGAGCGTGACGCGGTAGTCGGAGCGCCAGAAGCTCACGCCCTTCTGGACGTGGAAGCGAGCGTGGGGCCAGACGCGGAAGCTCGTGGTCGCGTCGATGGGGAGCAGGAAGTCGGTGGTCGAAGCCAAGAGCATCCAGTTGTCACCGTAGAAGCGCTGCTCGACGCGCACTGTCGCGTTGTCGAAGCGGTGCGCGACGAGCGCGGCGCCCGCGTAGCGGTGCCGAAGGTCGGGCGAGTTCTCGGCGAGACGCACGCTGGTGCGCGCGAGATCGACCTCGTCCCGCGAGGCCCCGGCCGGCACCTCCGCACCGCCCTCGAGGAAGGTCGGCAGGTAGCGGTACGGCTTCTCTTGATCGCCGAGCTCGATCACGGCGCTCAGCGAGGGCACGAAGATCGTCGACTTGTTCACGACGAAGGACACCGCGGCCGTCATGGCGTGGCGCTGCACCTCGAGCTTGTAGACCGAGTAGGGGGTGCCGCGCCGGCCGGCGATGTCGTAGCCGAAGCCGTAGGAGAACGAGGGCGTGATGGTCTTGGCCGCGAGGTCGATGGCGAGCCCGAGCGAGCCGCTGCCCGCGATGTAGTCGCTCTCGATCGAGGCGCCGCCGCCGAGACTGACTGTCACGTCATCGATCTTGAAGCGCCCGTCGAGCGACGGGACGTAGCGCACGTCCGTCCACTTGGGGGAGGCGGTGGCGACGACGTCGGCCGAAGCGGCCGTGACCACGTCCACCAGGAAGCCGGCACCGAGGTTCCAGCCGTCTGTCACCCCCTCGAGATCCACGCGGATGCCGGGCGTGAGGACGCTGGTCGCGTCCGAGTCCTGGTAGCCGGTGACCTCGGTCTCCATCTTCAGCGCGAGGTCGGAGCCGCCTTCTGCGCGCGCGACCGTCGGCGTCGAGACGCCGAGCAGAGCCGACGTGAGAGCAAGCCAAGAGAGGAACCGCATCGGTCAGCCGCCGCCTCCACCGCCCATGCCGCCCGTGCCGCCCATACCCCCTGCCCCGCCGACGTCCCCGCCGCCCGTGCCGCCGATGCAGCTCGCCGGGACGCCGCCGCCAGCCCCCGAGACGTCGGGACCGGGCGCGCCGCAGAGCAGCCAGCTCTTCACGATGTCCGCGTCGGAGAGGTTGGGAAGACCGCCCGGGATGGGCATCGGGAAGCCGCCCCCGTGCTCACCGCGGAGGTTGCAGAGGATGTAGCTCGTCTTGGCGTCGTTCTCGGGCGTCTTCGGATCGTCCGGTCGAACGTAGAGCTCGCCTCGCGGGCTGATGCTCGTGAGCTGCGTGTAGAACGCGCAGGGGTCGTTCGTGGGCAGGTAGATCCCGATCGAGCCAGGCGCGACACCGTGGCAACCGCCCGCCGAGCAGTTGCCCTTGGCGGGATCGATGAGCATCTCGAACACCTGCTGGAAGGTCGGACAGACGGCCGGCGCGTCCCCTTCCACGTCCGGGCACTGGGGCTCCACGATGACGGGGCCCTTCCCCTCGCCCGCGTAGATGCACTCCGGGTCGGCGGCCGCGTTGGGCGCGTCCGGCGTGCAGTGTGAGTCCTTCGTGTCGTTCGGGCAGGCCGCGACCAAGCTTGCGAATGCGACCGGGAGGAGCACCGAGGCCAACGGGCCGCGAGCCGTGGAAAACACGGCGGGAGCCTAGCACCGCGGAAGGCGGACGAGGACAACTCCGACCGTTGCCGAAAGGGAACCGGGGCGAACTTGGCCCGCAGCCTCCAGACGCGCCATACCCCCACGGCGAACATGTCGTCGCGTGAAGCCCTCGTTTGTTCGGCGCTGGCTCTCTCGTGTTTCGCCTCGTGCTCGGCGAGCGAGACGGGGAAGCTAGAAGGTTTTCACCTTCCCGCAGCCGTCGTCTCGGCTGCGACGGAGCCCGCGCCCGAGCTGAAGAAGGTGGTCGTCGCCGAGACTCCGAAGTTCACGCCGAAGGACCCCCAGCTCGCTTACGTGCTTGGACAGGATCTGGGCATTCGGAGCGACGAGGGTGGCAAGGGTTATTTCCTCGCCCCGCGCGCGCACGGCAAACACAACGGCATCGATTTCCTCGCGCCGGTCGGGACGCCCGTCCTCGCAGCGTGCAGCGGCAAAGCGCGGAGCGACGAGCGCGGCGGCTACGGCCGCGTCGTGCAGCTCGTCTGCCGCATGCCGAACAGCCTCGGCGGAAACGAGGGTCTGCACGCATCGTTTTTCTACGCCCACCTCGACAAGGCCGTGCCCCCCAAGGGTTGGGTCCACGTCGAAGCTGGACAGAAGCTGGGCACGGTGGGCAAGACCGGCAACGCGTCGGGCCCCAAGATCAAGCCCCACCTCCACCTCGAGCTCATCATCCGTGGCAGCCAGGAGGACGCGCTGGCCGAGACCCACTCCGGCGTGGTGAAAGACGCGGCCAATGACCGGTTCCTCGAGCTGCTCGCGGACGAGTGCCTCGAGCCCGCGAAGTTCGCCTCGGTGCACGGCGAGATCCGCCGGGATCGACGCGCCGACCCCTTCGTCGTCCTCATGTGCGCCGCCAAGCCGAAGCCAGATCTGACGGAGCCGTCGGATGACAAGCTCAAGGTCGCCCAGATCCGGTGGAGCGAGCACTACACGGCCGGCGGTTTCGAGGTCGACCGCGGCCCTCGGTGAGGCCGCACCTGCCCCACCGGCACGTAAGGTGGCGGAAAGCGCAGCGAATAGTTATTGAAAGCGACTTTCAGTTGCCGTAACAGTGGCGACCATGCTCCCTCGCGAGCGCGCGGCGGTCACCCCCGCGCGGTTGAGCCTCCTCCTCGTCACGGCATGGATCGCGCCGCGCGTCGCGCTCGCCGACGAGCCGTCATCCCCCGCGCCGGCGCCCACCACGAGCCCGCCGGCGCTCGCAGCAGCCGGGCAGGCAGCCGCCGAGGAGCGCACCGACGTCGAGGAGGGCTCCCCCTACGAGGAGGAAGAGGTCAGCATCATCGGCACCAAGGTCCAGGAGACGAGCGGCTCGGCGCACGTCATCCGGCCGAAGCAGCTCGAGCGCTTCGAATACAGCGATCCACACCAGGTGCTGATGGGCGTGCCCGGCGTCTACGTCCGCGGTGAGGACGGCTTCGGCCTGCGGCCGAACATCGGCATGCGCGGCGCGATCTCGGACCGCAGCAAGAAGATCACCTTGATGGAGGACGGGGTGCTCTTCGGGCCCGCGCCGTACAGCGCGCCCGCCGCCTATTACTTCCCGATGATCACGCGCATGTATTCGGTGCGCGTCGTGAAAGGCCCGAGCGCGATCGCGTACGGCCCTCACACCGTCGCGGGCGCGATCGATCTCGTGACCGCGCCCATCCCCGAGGGCGAGCACGTCTACGCCGACGTCGCCTTCGGGATGTACCTCTCGCGCAAGGCGCACGTGCGCGTCTCGTCGAGCGGCGACACCTTCGGCGTCCTGCTCGAGGGTGTGCACGAGGCGAACGACGGCTTCAAGCACATCGACGGTCTCGACGCCGACACGGGCTTCTCGCGCAACGAGGTGATGGGGAAGGCGCGCTACAGCTTCGGCAGCGCCGAGGCCCTCTTGCACGAGCTCGAGCTGAAGCTCGGCTTCGCAAACGAGAACAGCAACGAGACCTACCTGGGCCTGACGGACGCCGACTTCGAGGTCGACCCGTATCGGCGCTACGCGGCGAGCCAGCTCGACAGGATGGAGTGGTGGCGCAGCCAGATCGCCCTGACGCACACGGCGACCCGCGGCGACGATCTCGAGCTCAAGTCCACGTTCTACCGCCACGATCTCACGCGCACTTGGCGAAAGGTGAACGCCTTCCGGGGCGCCGCGATCGCCGACGTGCTCGCCGATCCGGAGGCGCCGCGAAACGCGATCTTCTACGGCGTGCTCACGGGCGAGGTCGAGCCCTCCACCTCGGAGGAGACGCTGATGATCGGCCCCAACCAGCGCGTCTTCGTCTCGCAGGGGTTCCAGACGAAGCTCGACTGGCGTCCGAAGACGGGCCCTGTGTCGCATCGAATCGAGATCGGCGCGCGCATCCACAACGACTCGATCCGGCGCCTCCATACGCAGGACGGCTTCCTCGTCCGAGGCAGCGCGCTCGAGCCCACGGGGGAGCCGACCGAGACGACCGCCGACAACGAGGCGAGCACGCTGGCGCTCGCCGGTTGGGCGATCCACGCGGGAACGTGGGGCCCGGTGACAATCACCGCCGGCGCACGCGTCGAGTCGATCCAGGGCAAGCTGGAGGACAGGCTCGCTGGGACCGAGTCCCGCGTATCGCAGGGCGTGCTCTTGCCCGGCGCGGGCGCGTTCGTGGCGCTGCCGGCCGGGTTCGGTCTGCTCGGCGGTGTGTATCAGGGCTTCTCCCCCGTGCCGCCGACCGACGCCCCCAACCCGAGGCCGGAGAAGAGCCTCAACGTCGAGTGGGGCGCGCGCTGGTCGCCGGAGCGGCTCATCCGCATCGAGGCGATCGGCTTCTACAACGGCTACAGTAACCTCTCGAACATCTGCACGTTCTCGTCCGGTTGTGTGGCGGAGGGCGTGGACGAACAGAACAACGCGGGCGCGGCGACGGTGCTCGGGCTCGAGGGCTTCGCGGACGTGGAGATCGAGCTGATGAAGGACCTGACCTTGCCGGCCCGAGTCGCCTACACGTTCACGCACGCCACGTTCGACAACACGTTCACCTCCGCCGACCCCCTCTTCGGCGACGTGGCGGAGGGAGACGACGTGCCGTACATCCCCGCTCACCAGCTGTCGGCGACGGCCGGCCTCGAGCATCGATACGTCGGGGGCAACGTCTCCGGCACGTTCGTGAGCGAGATGCGCGAGGTCGCGGGAGCGGGAGAGCCCCCGCCCGGCGAGGCGACGGATGCGTCATTTCTGCTCGACGCATCCATCTACGCCCGCCCGCTCTCGTTCCTCACCTTCTACGCCGTGGGACGCAACCTCCTCGACATGGCCTACGTCGCCAGCAGGCGCCCGTTCGGCGCCCGCCCCGGCGCGCCGATCCTCCTTCAGGTCGGCGCGAAGGTCACGTACTGACGAGCGCCGCGAGCTCGTCGTGCCGCTCGGCGGCGTCGCGTTTCCCGGTCGCGATGAGCGTCTCGGCGTAGTCGCCGTCGAACAGGAGGAAGCTCGCGGCGTCGCCCGTCGTGCCGGTGTCGTCGCGGAAGAGCGCGCGCAGGACCCGCGCGAAGCTGAAGGGGCGGATGGGCTTGTCCTCGGCGAGGTGCGCCGCGGCGAGCGCGCCGAGATCGGTCTTGGGCCTCACGTGTGCGATCGTCACGTGCCGGTAGCGCGGCCGACCGAGACCGGCGAGGGCGCCGCAGACGTCGGAGACGAGCGCGTCCCCGCCGACCCGATCGATGGCGGCGAGCATGTCGTTGATGCGGTTGAGGCGATCGAGATCGAAGCTCACGCGATCGAGGAAGACCGAGTCGAGCACCTTGCCGACGATCTGGCCGAAGCCGCTGAACTGCGCCGGCGGCGCCCCGAGCTGAGCGTCGAGCTCCGCGCGGACGCTCACGATGAAGAGGGCGTCCGCGCCGAGCGCGAGCGCAGGCCCGAGCGGCGTGTTGTACCGGACGCCGCCGTCCATGTACCAGCGGCCGTACACCTCGACAGGCGGGAACAAGATGGGGATCGCCGCGGAGGCCAACACGTGGCCGGGGCCGAGCTGGGTCTCGATGGGCACCGGCGCGTCGTCACCGCGGGCCCACCTCGGCGCAGCCTTGGGGCCGTGATCGATGAAGAGGTGAGTGCGACCGGTCGCGATATCGGTGGCGGCGAAGCCGACCGCGTCGAAGCGGCCCGAGCGCACGACCTTGCGAAGGCCGCGCCAGTCGGCGTTCTCGGCGACCAGCTTGGCGATGCCGTCGACCCGGAGCATGCCGATGGGCGGGCTGGTGACCGGACGACCGATCAGGCGCTTGCCGCCGGCCGCGAGGAGCTCGCGGAGCCCCGAGCGATCGACGCCGACGAGATCGTCGATGACGAGCCCGCGCCAGACGGCAGCGAGATCGAAGACGCTCTGCGGCGTCAGCCCGTGCGAGGCGAGGTAGGCCGCGTTGACCGCCCCCACGCTCGTCCCCGTGATGACGCGGATGCGCTCGAGGAGCCTCGGGAGGTGCTCCGCGACGTAAGAGAGGACGCCGACCTCGTACGCGCCGCGTGCGCCGCCGCCGGAGAGGACGAGGCCGATGGATTGGGCCACGGGCAGAAGCTAACAGCGTGGAAGGAAAGGTGGCGTCCTTCTCTGCTGATGGCCGTGTGGTCGTGGATTCACCCCCCTTGCCCCCCTCACCTTGCGGCGAGGGGGGTCGCGGATCAGGGTCGATCGCGGCCGAGGTGCGCCTTGGCCGTCGTCAGGAATCGCTCACGCGCCTGTGCGTGATCCACGATGGGCCGCGGGTAGGTCTCACCCAGGCGCACGCCGGCCGCGCGGAGCACGTCCGGCGGTGCCAGCCAGGGCGAGTGGATGAACTTGTTCGGCAGCTTCGCGAGCTCCGGCACCCAGCGGCGGACGTAGCCGCCTTCGGGATCGTAACGCTCACCTTGCGTCACCGGGTTGAAGACACGGAAATACGGTTGCGCGTCGCAGCCGCAGCCAGCCGACCACTGCCAGCCCGAGTTGTTCTGCGCCCAGTCGCCGTCCGTCAGGAACGCGAGGTAGTGCGCCTCGCCACGCTTGTACGAGATGCCGAGGTGCTTGGTGAGGAAGCTCGCCGAGATCATGCGCGCGCGGTTGTGGACGTAGCCCTCCCCGAGGAGCTGGCGCGCGGAGGCGTCCACCACGGGGTAGCCGGTGTGCCCCGACTTCCAGGCTTCGAGCCAGGCGGCGTCGTCCTTCCAGGGGAAGCCCTGGAAGTCCGCGCGGAAGGGCTCCGACAGGAGGTTCGGTCGATCCCAGAGCGTGTGGTGCGTGAACTCGCGCCAGAGGAGCTCGTTCGTGAGCTTCTCGATATCCTCCTTGGGCGCGTCCGCTGCGGCGACGCGCGACCAGACGGTGCGGACCGACACGGTGCCGAACTTCAGATCGGCCGAGAGCCGGCTGGTGCCCGCCTCGTCGAGGCGGTCACGCGCAGACGCATAACCCGCGAGGCGATCGCGGACGAAGGCGTCGAGGCGCGCGCGACCGGCGCGCTCGCCGCCTTCGAGGAGGTTCGGGTTGCGCTCGATCCCGAGCGACTCGAGGGTCGGGAGCGGCGCGCGCGGCGCTTCGATGTCGGGCAGCGCGGGCAAGCGCTTCGGAGCAGGCTCGGGCTCCGAGACGTGGAGCGATCGGCGAACGGCTCGCGCGAAGGGCGTGTAGACCGAAAACGGCTTGTCGTCCCCAGTCCGGACCGTGCCGGGCGGCAAGAGCGTCTCGCCCTCGTAGAGCGCGAACCGATCCCCGAGCGCGGCAGCGACGCGTTCGTCGCGCTCACGGGCGAACGGCTCCACCCAGCGGTGGGCGACGACCCTGTCGGCCTTCCAGCGCGACGCGAGGGCGGGCACCACCTCCGTGCTCTTGCCCTCGACCAGGACGAGGCGCGACCCGAGCCGCTCGATGTTCTTCTCGAGGGATGCGAGCGACTCGAGCAGAAACTGCATCCGATGGGGGAGGCGCTGCGCACGCTCCGGCGCGAAGAAATAGGGATCGAGCACGAAGAGCGGGATGACCTCGCCGGCCCGGATCGCGTCGCGCAGCGGCGCGTGATCCGAGATCCGCAGGTCCTTGCCTCGAAACCAGACGATGGTGCGCACGGGTGATCTCGATAGGGCAAAATGAACGAAGCGCCAGCCTTTGGGGGCCGGCGCTTCGCCAGTATCCGGATCAGGAAGGGATCAGAACTTGAGGCCCTTCATGATCTCCTTCGGGTCGACCTTGCTGGCTTCCTTGAGGAAGTCCGCGATGGCGGCCTTGGGGAACTTCGTCGTGAAGGTCACGTTCTCGCCGGCGACCTCGATCTTGCCGTTCTTCGCGACGGGGAGGAGCGGCTTGACGAAGGGCATCTGCTCGGCGGCCTTGTCGACCTCGGGCAGCATCTTCTCGAACTGCTCCTTCATCTTGGGAGCGTCCTTGCCGCCGACGAACATGACCTTGAGGTCGTAGTCGCTGCCGGTCTCCTTCATGTTGATGTCGGCCTTGGACTTGTTCGGGTCGACCTTCGCCCAGACGATCGAGCTCTTCGCGTCGCCGAACTCCGAGGCGCCGTCGCCGCCCTTGATCGCGGCCGCGAGCACGTCCTTGTCCTCGCCGACGAGCATCACGTTCTTGCCGACGAACGCCATGACCGACTTGTCAGCAGCAGACTGGACCCAGGTCGCGCCGTCTTTGTCTTCCTTGGTGGGCGCCTTGCCCGTGGCGGCCTCGGCCGCCTTGGCGAAGACGTCGGCCGGCTTGTCGGCCTTGGGCTCCATCGAGACGACGACGACGGTCTTCTTGTCGTCCTTGTTCGCGCAGACCGCGACCTCGCGGATGTCCTTCAGCGGGTCGACGCCGCCTTCCTTCAGCGTCTTCATGACGGCTTCGGCCTTCTTGTCGTCGGCCTTGCCCTGCGCCATCGCCTTGCCGACGATGGTGTCGAGGCTGGTGCCGAGGTCGCCGCCGGCAAAGAGCTTGCCGACGTTGACGTAGATGCGACCCTCGTCGCACTCCTTCGGCATGTGCTTGAGCACGTCGACGCCGGCCGTGGCAGCCGGGGCGTCCTTCGGCTTGTCGCCGGTGGTGGCGGGCGCGCCGGTGCTCTTGGCAGCCGCGCTCGTCTTGGCGCCGGCGCTCGAAGCCGCCGCGCCGCTCTTCGCGGGCTCGGCGCTCGCGCCGGTCTTCGACCCGCCGTCACCACAGCCCAGACCACACGTCAGCGCGCCAGCAACGAGTACGGCCAGCGCAGCGTTCGACCTCTTCATTCGGTCCTCCCTAGGATGGCCCGTACCGACGGGCGGTGCTGCGTATCGACGAGGCCCCTGCCGAAGTCAATGGCCTTCAAGGGCGCGGCGCGCTGGCACGTGACTTTTGTTCTCGGCGTGTCGACATTTCGTCACGTGGGCGGAAACACGAGGACGAACGAGCGCGGGCCCACGTTGATGAGCACCACCCGACCGGCGGCACGGCTGCGATCGTAGGCGGTGTACCAAGGCAAGGCGGTCCACGCCGGGCTGTCCTTGATGAACTCCGGCACGACGAGATCGAGCTCCACGAAGCGGCCGGGCGAGAGCTTGTCGAGATCCGCAGCGAAGCTCCACGCCTCGCGGTCCTTCCGGGGAGCGAGGTCGTTGTGAAGGGCGCCCCCATAAGTAAGGAGCATCTTGCCGGGCGCCTTCTTCTCGGTCTCGCGGAAGAGGGTGACGGCCTTCTCCTTCATGTTGCGGGTGACGACCTCCAGCATGGCGAGGACCGCGTCGTCGCCGGCCTTCTTTACCTTGTCGTAGTCCTCGCAGCTGGGCTTGAGGAGGAACGGGACCACGCCGACCGACCGGCTCTTCTCGCCGAGCTTCACGAACTCGTTCTGGTTGTTGTCGGCTTGCTTCTCGGTCACCACCTTCTGCTTCTGCGCGACCTCGGCGACCTTCTCTTTGTTGCATTTGGGGTCGGGGGCCCAGAGCTCGAGGACGAGCGCGCTCGCTCGATCGCGGAACGCGGGCAAGAGCTCGTCGGTGAAGCGCGCCGTCGTCGACTTCACGCCCTCCGTCCCTTTGAGGGCGTGGCTCTCGCCAAAGGCCAAGATGGCCGGCTTGGTCTCGTCGAGGACGACCGCGAGCGCCTTGTCGGCGGACTCGAAGTCACGGCAGACCAGCTCCGCACACGGGTAGGGCTTGCCCAGCTCGCGAGACGGGGGCGCCGCGACGACTGCGCTGCTGCTCGCCGGCGCGTGGGCAGGGGGTGTCTCCGAGGCGGCGGGGGGCGCGACGGACGCGCCCGAAGAGACCGAAGAGGGCGCCTCGGGGCTGGGACAACCGAGGAGCCCGAACAAACAGAAGGCGAAGAGGGGCCGCGCGCTCACAACCAGAAGCCTAGACGAACGCCGAGGACGCCGCCGTGCGCAGATGCACGCCCGGCCACGAGGCCTTCGTAGCCGAGCGTGCCGCCGATCGTGATCTCGCGCTGGATCCGGTAGTCGAGCCCGAAGCCGGCATCGACGGCGAAGCCGTGTGACACGTCCCCTCTGTGGAAGAGGAAGCCGTAGCCGACGTGGGTGTAGATCTGCGGCTCGACCACGGTGGTGATGCCGAGCCGGATGCCGGCCACGGCACGCCCGGGGAAAAACGGCTTGTCGTCGGGCCAGACCGCGCCGGTCGCCACGACCTCGGGCAACACGAGGACGGGGTAGGTGTCGAACGCGTAGCCGACGCTGGCCAGGACGCTGGGACCGCCGCGGACCGGCCCTGCGTCGGTCGCCTTGACCTCGCCACGCGCCTCGAGGCCGACCGCCACCTCGGCGCGCGCGCTGGTCGAGAACGCGAAGGCCGCGGCGAACGCGGCTGCGACGAGGCCCAGGACCGGAGTGCGCATCCGAGTGGGGTAGCATACCCCCGCTCCTCCGGACACCGCTCCCAAGCCCGGTCAGCCGGAAGCGGCGAGCCGCTGCTCGAGCGCTTCGAGCCGCGCCTGCTCGGGCACCGTGAGGCGATACGCCTCTCGCGCGGCCGGATCGGAGATCCGCGACGCTGTCTCTTCGAAGGAAGCCCGCGCGACGCGGGCCTGCTCCCTCGCCGCGTCCATCTCGCCAGCGGCGAGCAACGCCTCGGCGTGTGCGAGGCGGACCGGGACCGGGCTGCCCTCGGACCGCCCCGCGCGCTCGAGCACGGCTGCCGCGCGCTCGGCGGTGACGAGCGCGTCGGCCACCCGACCGCGCGCGCGGAGGGTGCGGCTCTGCTCGGCGAGCGCGTGGGACAGCAGGATGGGGATGCGGTCGAGCAGCTCGACGGCACGCTTCGCCTCTGCCTCCGCTTCGGCTAGGCGACCCGCCGAGACGAGCACGTCCACCAGGTAGATCTGCGTCGCCCCTTCCAGGCGGGGGTCCTTCATGTCGGCGTAGCTTCGGACGGCGGCCTTCAGGAACGAAACGGATTCGTCATGTTTCCCGAGGCGGCCGACGGCCATGCCCAGGTTGTTCTGGGCCAGCGCGACCGTGGCCTGCGCGCCGAGGCGCGTGGCTTCGAGCAAGGCCTCACGCGACAGACGCTCCGCGTCCGCCGCGAGGCCGAGCTCGAGCTGCGCGTGGCCGAGGTTCGCCAGCATCTGCACGGCGGCCTTCGCGTCGCCTGCGCGCCGGAAGGCGTCGAGCGCGTCGGCGAGCCGATCGCGGTAGCTCGACCAGTCTCCCTCGGCGTGCGCCTTCCACGCTCGGGCGAAGGCGACGCGCGCGGTGACGAGCGGCACGCGCGCGAAGCGCGGGGCGACCGACTCGAGCCACGCGTAGAGCGGCTCGGCGCGCACCGTAGCTCCGGCGTGCTCGAGAAACATCGCGACGCGCGCCGTCGCGACCACCTGGGCAGGGGCCGGATCGGGACAGAGCGCTCGCTCGAGCGACGCGGCGACGTCCACGAGCACGTCCAGGTGGCGGAGGCGGCTCGCGGCCGTCGCCAGCTCGCCGGCGGCCTCGAACCAATGCTGCGAGCCGTCGAGATCGGCGAGGGCGGCGCGCGCCTCGATCATCGCCTGCTCGCTGTCTCCCCGCCAGCGATGGATCTCCGCCGCGAGCGCGTGGAGCCGGCCGCGCACGGCGCCGCCGGAGACGAGCTCCAGGCCGCGCTTCACGAAGCCCTCCGCGGTGGGGACGTCGGCGGCGATGATCGCTCGCTCGGTCGCCTCCGCGAACAGCTCGCCCGCGCGCTGATCGAGCCCCGCCGCCGCCGCGTGGAAGGCGAGCACGCCCGCGTCGATCTCGCCGTGGATCTCGAGCCAGTGGAGGGCGGCCGCGTGCGCGGGCGCGCGCTGGTCGGCAGGGAGGAGCCCGGCGGCTGCGGCCCTGTACGTCTCGCAGGAGAACGCGAGCTCGCGCTCGCCGACGAAACGCGAGCTGCTCGATGTGACGACCCAGCCTCGCGCCTCGAGCTCGAAGAGGGCGCTCGCGACCTCACCCTCGTGCTCGGGGCCCACGAGGGCGCCGACGGCGGAGCCCCAGAAGACCGAGCCGAAGACGGCGCCTGCGCGGAGCATGCGGCGGTGGACCGGCTCGAGCTCGTCGAGCCGCGCCTCGACCAGGAGCGCGGCCGTCGTCTCGGCGGCCGAGCCCAGCTCGGTCTCGGGGTGACCGCGCGCGGCGCGCGCGAGCTCCTCGAGCACGAGCGGGTTCCCCGGCGCCCGGGCGCAGAGCGTCGCGACGTCCACCGGAGTCGGGTCCACGAGGCACGCTCGCGCGAAGAGCTCCGCCTCGCGGGCGCCGAGCGGCGGGACCGCGACGCGCGTCGGCGCGAGGGAGGCGAAGCGGTGCCCGTAGCGATGTTCGGCGTCGGGGCGCGCGATCGCCCAGACGACGACGGGGAGGCCCAACAGGGTCGACGCGGCGTCCGCGAGCAGCCAGAGGCTCGCGGCGTCGCCTTCGTGGAGATCCTCGACGATGAAGAGGAGCGGGCCTGCCTCCGCCTCGTGCCGCAAGAACCGCCGGAACGCGTCGCGGATCCGCGCGCCGAGCAGCGCCTTGTCGAGGCCGGCCCCTTCGTCGTCGCCGACCTCGCCGGAGAGGCCGAGCATCCGCGCGAGCGCGGCGGTCGTCTCGGCCTGCTCGGGCGGAGGGACGTGGCGGGCGACCCGCGCCGCGAGCCTCTCGAGATCGTGGCTGTCGCCGGAGAGCGCCGCCGCCCTGGCCACCGATCGGGAGATCATCGAGAGGGGCGCCCCGCGGCGCCCGACGTCACCACGCGCCGAGAAGACCGTGACCTGTTCGAGCCGGCCGCCGAGCGCGCGGAGCGCCTCGTAGCGCAGGCGCGACTTGCCGCTGCCCGCCTCCCCCACCACGAGGAACGCGGCCGGCCTCCGCGCCGCGAAGGCTTCGAGCGTCTGCTCGACGAGGAGGTCGCGCTCCCGTTCGCGCGCCACGAACGGCGTGGGTCGCCCGAGCACCTCGCGCGGCAGATCGAGCGCGTCCACCTCGGCGATGAGACTGACGGTTCTGTCTCTTCTCTCGAGGACGAACCGGGACGGCAGGAGCGCCGCGACGACCGGGTCGACCACGACCCCCACCGCGGGCGCCTCCACCGGGGGGGCCGTTCGTTCGATCGCCGACGCCGCGCTCTGCTCGTCGGGGTGGCGCATGCCGAGCGACACGGCGCGAAGTCCCGGGATCTGCCGCATCGCGAGCGCCGCTCGGGCGCCCAGCACCGCTTGCTCCTCGGGCGTGTCCGAGACCGGAAAGCGGAGCGCCGCGCCGGCGCCGATCAGGCCGGCGACCTCGGCCCCGAACTGCGCGGCGACCGCGCGCACGCTCGCCTCGGCCGCTCCCGAGGTGTCTCCCCACCGCGCGAGGAGGAGCACGCCGAGCGCGCGGTCCGCCTCCCGGAGCGGAGGGATGACGGAGGGTCGCGCGACGCCCGCCGTCGCCGCGCGGAGCGCCCTCGCGACCGCCGCGCCGTCGCGCGGGCGCAGCGCGGGGTCCTTCGCGAGCATGCTCGCGACAAGCGCCTCGAGCAGCGGGGGAACGTCGGAGCGAGCCGAGGACAGCGGCCGGGGCTCCTCCACGAGGATGCGCGTGAGGACGGCGATGGAGGCGCCCGTCCCGTGTGGCGGGGCGCCGGTCAGCGCCTCGTAGATGACACAGCCGAGCCCGAAGACGTCGATGGCAGGCTCCGGCGCGCCGCCTCGGAGCTGCTCGGGGGCCATGTAGGCCGGCGTACCAATGACAGTTCCGTCAGCCGTCACGGCCTTGGAGCGCGGCCCGCGCGCCAGGCCGAAGTCGACGAGGGTGGCACCGTCCACCACGCGACCTACGAGGAAGATGTTGCCCGGCTTCACGTCGCGATGCACCAGACCCGCCGCGTGCACCACGGCGAGCGCATCGCTCACGCGCAGCCCGAGCACGAGCGCGTCGGCGATGCCGAGCGGTCCCTGCTCGAGCCGGGCCGCGAGATCGTGCCCATCGAGCCACTGCATCGCCAAAAAAGCGATGGCGTCGCCCGGGGCACGCTCGGCCACGCCGTGGGCCACGTAGCGGACGATCGCCGGGTGCTCGAGCATGGCCAGGGCCTGGGCCTCGCGCTCGAAACGCGCCGCGTCCTCCGTGCCCATGCGCACACCTTTGAGCGCGACGAGCCCACCGGTCTCCAGATCTCGCGCGCGGTAGATGACGCCCATGCCTCCGGCCGCGACGTTGCGCTCGACGAGGAACCTGCCGAGCGCGATCTCCCCGACGTCGAGCATGCTACGCATGGTGCCCTCTCATTCTATCGCGCGAGACGTCGCACCGATGATCCACGTCACCGGCCCCTACGAGATCGTCCCTGGTCACGGCCCCAAGCGCCACGTGCGAGTCTACGTGCCGACGCGCTCGAAGGAGCGGGAGCGACCGCTCCTCCTCTTGTTCGACGGCCAGAACGTCTTCGACGACGCCCCGAGTTTCGCGGGGGGCTGGCACGCCCACGCGGAGGTCGAGCGGCTCGCCAAATCGGTCTCTCCCCCGGTCGTCGTCGGCGTCGACCACGGGCACGAGCACCGGATCTCGGAGCTGTCGCCGTTCGACTTCGGACCTCACGCGGGGCGCTTCCCCGAGATGCTCGACTGGATCACGCGGTGGCTCGTCCCCAAGCTCCGCTTCGAGCACCGGCTGACCGCAGATCCGGGGCGCACGGTGGTCGGCGGCTCGTCGATGGGCGGGCTCGCCGCCCTCTTCGCCACGCTCGCGCGCCCCGACGTGTTCGGCGGGGCCATCGCCATGTCGCCGTCCCTCTGGGTCGGTCGGGGCGCCATGTTTCGGTGGGTCGGCGAGCGCGAGGTCCCGCAGGGCCTCCGGCTCTACCTCGACGGCGGGGGCCGGGAGCAACGGATGCTCGAGGCCGCGACGAAGATGGCCGAGCTGCTCGCGAGTCGCGGCGCGCGAGACCTCCGCTTCCGCGCCGACCCGAGGGGCCGGCACGACGAGCGCAGCTGGCGCCGTCGGCTGCTCTCGGCGCTCCGCTACCACTACGGCGTCGCGCGATCACAGCGCTGACGCGCTCGCGCCGCTCAGCGCCCCGCGAAGGTGTCGATCGGCTTCGGGCACTCGGCTCGAAGCCGGCAAGCACCGCACCGCGACCCCGACCAGATGGCGTCGAACTCCGCCTGCATCTCGTCGAGCATCAGGTCGTCCGTCGTGATGATGCCGGTCTCGAAGTTGCGCCGCCCCTCGGACTTGGCGCCGAGCCCGGCGCCGGTGAAGTTGGCCGAGCCCAGGTAGAGGAGGGCGCCGTCGATGGCGATGAGCTTCAGGTGCACGCGCACACACCGCCTGAGCTCGAGGATCTCGTCGCTGCCCGCGTATCGCTTCTTGGGCGCCCGCATCCGAGCCGCCAGAACCCTGGACGGCGGCCCGGCGTGCAGGATGCGGACCTCGACGCCCGCACGGGCCGCCTCGCCGAGCTCCTCGAAGAGGCTCACGTATCGCCCGCGCGCCCGGGCTCGTGTCCCGACCGGCGCCTCGACGTGGACGTCCTTCAGGTTCGCGGTGGCGATCCAGACGCTCACCTTCGCCTGACGAATGCCCCGCTCGATGACCTCGCTGTAATGATCGGCGTTCCGCACGAGGCGGAGCGCGACCTGGCGAGCCGGCGGGCGCTCGGCGCTCACGTCGGCCGGAGCCGGGTCACGAGCTTGGAGACGCAGGGGACCAGGTAGAGCGCGAAGATCGCGCTGGCCGATTCGTAGAGGGCGAAGGCGGAAACCGGCATGACGCGGCGGATCGTGTCCTCCGGCGCGGCAGGGGGCCAAGTATCGGCGCGCGGCTCAGGGGCTCGACGCCACGGAGGCGAGGAGCTCGATCTCCTGCTCGAAGGCTCGGACCAGCGCGGACGGCGCGACGGGGACGCTCTCGTCCGTCGCCACGCCGAGGCGTACGGTCCCCGCGTAGCTGAGGAGGCTGAAGCCGAGCCCCAGCGAACCGGAGACAGGCGCCCAGACGACGGGCGCGACGAGCTCGTGACCGCCGAGGTGCACGGCCATGGGCGGGCCTGGCACGTTCGTGATCAGCATCGAGGCCTTGCTGGTGAAGATATCGATCCCGAGCCGCTCGAGCGGCTGGCTCGCCCCGAGGGCCCCGAGCACGCCGACGGCCACGTGCGCGTCGGGCGAGTCCTTCGCGCTTTGCATGGCGACGCGCGCTCGGTGGAGGCGCTCGAGCGGGTCCGCGGCGGCGACGGGCAGATCGGCGTAGACGAGGCCGAAGTGATTGCCCAGCCCCTCTTTCCCTCGCACGTACACGGGGACGAGCGCGCGGACCGGCCCCTCGAGCCAGTGAGAGGCGAAGCCCATCGCCGAACGGAGCGCTCCTGCGATCGCGGCGGTCAGCACGTCGTTCACCTTCGACTTCGTGCTCCGGGCGATGGCCTTCACCCCGTCGAGGCTCACGGCGCTCGAGAACGCGGCGCGCTTCCGTCCCGTCAGCGGCGTCTTCAACATCGTGCGCTCGTCCGGCAAGAGGATGAGCATGCGGAGGAGCGAGCGCGCGTCGAGCGACACGCGGCTCCACAGCTCGTGGGCGCTCGTCGGTCGCCCGCGCTCCACTCCGATCTCCGGCAGCTCCACGTCCGCGCCCTCGTCGGTCAGCCGCATGAGGACGTGGACCAGCGCGACGCCGTCCGCAACAGCGTGGTGGATGCGCGCCACGAGAGCGGTCAGAGGGCGACCGTCTTCAAGGATCACCCCGGGCACCAGCGACAGCTTCCAGAGTGGACGCGAGCGATCGAGCGGGCTGCTCATGATCCCGCTCACGACGTCGGCGAGCGCGGCGGGACCGAGGGGGTGCGACCGACCATCGACCGTCTCGACGTGGTGTGCGACGTCGAAGGTCGGGTCCTCCGCCCACTCCGGCCGAACCAGCGGGCTCGAGGGATCGATCGCTCGCTGGCGGAAGCGCTCGAAACCCAGCAGCCGTCGCTCGACGATGTCCCGCAGCACGGACGGCTCGACCTGCCCGTCGAGCAACATGAGCGCGGTGATGATCATCGGGTTCTCCGCGCTGTCCATGCGGAGCCAGGCGGCATCGACGGCGCTCACCGCCTCGTGGGGTCCAGGGGCCATACGACACGGCGTGCAAGGGGGATACCGGAGCAGCGCCACGCCCCAACGGACGGAGGACCTCACCTCGCGCTCCTCTCCATCTGCAGCTCGTGCGCAGCCGCGCCAAGGCTGCACCGCCGTCCCCGCCCCCGTGTTACGAGCGGCGGATGTCGGATCGACTCACCGACCTCGAGATCCGCTACACCCACCTCGAGCTGCTCGTGACCGAGCTCTCGAACGTTCTCTACGAAGAGCGGCTCGCCCGCGACAAGCTCGAGGCACGGCTGAAAGATCTCGAGCAGCGCTTGCGATCGGCCGAGGAGCCGTCGCCCGACGAGCCCCCGCCGCACTACTGAAGCTCGCGCAGGGCTCAGCCCGCCGGCTTCTTGGGCTTCGGCTTGGGCGGCGCGGGCTTCTCGGGCGGCGGGAGGTCGGCCTTCTTGCAGCACCGGAAGCCTGTCGAATAGTCGTGGTAGGTGGGCTCGTGCGCGACGGTGGTGAAGAGACACCCCGGGCCGTGCTCGGTCGTCGTCGAGTAGAAGCCGCCCATGAAGATGCCGTTGCCCTCACGCCAGGGCTGGTCGTGACGCTCGACGTCGTCCTTCTCCATGTCGTCGATGAGCTGCTGGTCGACCGTGTCGCTCACCCACTCGTGTAGGTTGCCGACCATGTCCGCGACGCCCAGCTCCGAGATGCAGCCCTCGTTTTCGCCCGTCCGCGCGAGGTAACCAGGCTCGCGGTTGAGGTCGGGGCTGTTGAAGTGCTCGTCGTATTTCCAGCCGCCCCTGGGGTTGTCACCGAACTTCTCGCGCAAGAGGTGGAGCTTGCCGCTCGAGCATTTCCCCCGGACGCCCCTGTCGCCGTACGGATAGCGGAGGTAGCCCTTCCCTTTGCACGCGCGCTGCCACTCCCGGCGGGAGCAGAGTCGCTTGCCCGAGGCTTCACACGCGGCCTTCGCCTCCACTCGGCTGATGTAGCCCTGCGGAAAGATGCCCGGCTTGCTGACCGCGTAATACGTGGTGCCCTTCTCCAGCCGCGCGTAGTGCGGATGGGCGACGCGCGCGCCGTCCGTCCCCTCGACCTCGAGCGCACCCTCGTATTTGTCGACGCAGACCTTGGAGACCAGGGCCATGCCCTCGGGGCACGGCGGCGGCGGCTCCGCGGGCGACGACGCAGCCGAGCTCACGGCCGACGCGGACGGCGAGGCGACGCTCGTCTGCGCCGACGAAGCGACGGGCAGCGGCGGCGCGACGTTCGCGACCTCGGGCGGCGGCTCGCTCGTCTTCTCGGGTGCGGGGGGATCGCCCGAGACGTTGCAGCCGGCGAGCAAGAAGAACGACACGAGCGCACGCCTCATCGGTCCTCCCCCCATACGCTCGAGGCGAACGGAATGCTTCCGAAGACCCCGTTTTCCAGGAACAGGCTCCGGTCCTCGATCATCGACGCCAGCTGGCGGTCGACCTCGACCAGCGGGACGGCGCTCACCGGCGCGTCGACCGGCAGGACGACGGTCATCCCCAGCGGCGTGATGGCGAGGGCGCGGGCCACGTGCTCGTAGAGAGCATGACCGAAGGCGATCGCCCGCGCCTCCCCTGCGCGCGTGATCGCGGCGACTCCCTCGGCGTCTCGACCGCGGCAGCTCGCCTCGACCTCGTGTGCGCGCGCGCGCGCCGCGAGGACCAGCAGACCGCCTTCGTCCAGCATGGCCAGCGCGTCGCCCTCTCGGGTGCGGCTCTGCGACTCGCCGTGGCGAGGTCGCCCGGCGCGCGTGACCAGCTCGTGCTGCCGGGCGTGCAGCGCCCGCTTGGATCGAGGGAACACGGCCCACACGAGCGCGTTCATCAGGTCGTGAACGTTTCTCTCGCGCGTGGGGACGGTGCCGCCGAACGTGATCGACTCGTCGTAAGGACAGGGCGGCGTACCCCGCCGTCCGCGCCGTCCCCGAGCCGGCGCCGGCGCGAAGCGAACCTGCGCGAGCGGCGCGAGCGCGCCGTCGATGTGGGAGACCGCGGGGAGGTCCGCGTGCTCACCGAGCGCGGTCATCGGGCCTTCGAGCGGCCACGAGAGCGGGCTTCGGCGAAGCAACGCGAGGGCCGTCACCCGACGACGATCTCCGTCCCGACACCCTTGTCGGTGAAGATCTCGACGAGGATGGCGTGCTCCATCCGGCCGTCGACGATGTGGACCTTCTTCGTGCCGCCGTCCAGGGCCTCGAAAGCGCAGCGAACCTTGGGGATCATGCCGCCCGCGATGGTCCCCTCCTCCACGAGCCGGGTCACCTCCCGTTGATCGAGGTGCGGCAAGAGCGAGCCGTCGCGACCGCGCACGCCCTCGATATCCGTGAGGAGCACGAGCTTCTCGGCGCCTAGCGCCGCCGCCACGCGGCTCGCGACGAAGTCCGCGTTCACGTTCAGCGAAGCGCCGTTCTCGTCGACCGCGATGGGGGCGATGACCGGGATGAAGCCGGCCTCGACGAGCCGCTTCACGATGTCCGGCTTGACCCGGTGAATCTCCCCCACGCGACCGGGGTCGACCACCGTTCCGCTCTTCGTCTTCATCGTCGTGACCTTCTTCGCCTGCAGGAAGAGGTCGTCTTTGCCCGAGAGCCCCACCGCCCGCCCCCCGTGCCCGCAGATGAGCGAGACGATGTCCTGGTTGACGGTGCCGGCGAGGACCATCTCCACGACCTCCATCGTCTTGTCGTCGGTCACACGAAGGCCGTCGATCCGCTCCGAGACGACCCCCATCGTCGAGAGCATCTGGTCGATCTGCGGCCCACCGCCGTGCACGACCACCGGGTGGATGCCCACGTATTTGAGCAGCGCGACGTCCCGGGCGAAGCTCGACTTGAGCCGCTCGTCCACCATGGCGTGGCCGCCGTATTTCACGACGAATGTGGCGCCGTGGAAGCGCTGGATGTATGGCAGCGCCTCGTGCAGGACGTGCGCCTTGTCGATCAGCTCGCGCATGGTCGGGCTTTCTACCATCGCGGAGCCCGGCCGGCACCGTGATCGCCGCGCTCCTCATCGGCTTCGCGTTCGGCTTCTTCGGGTCCGTCCCGATCGCGGGCCCCATCGCCGCGCTCGTTCTCCAGCGCGGCCTCACGGGTCGCTACAAAGACGGCGCCGCGATCGGAGTCGGATGTGCCGTCGCGGAAGCGGGCTACGCCTTCCTCGCCTGGTGGGGCTTCTCGACCTTCCTCACCAAGTACCCCCTCGTCGAGCCTGCGTCGCGCCTGCTCGCGGCGCTCATCCTCCTCGGGCTGGGGATCTCGTTCGCGCGCTACCGCTCGCCCGAGATGAAAGACCAGGCACAGCCGGCGCAGACGGCCCACCGCTCGCTGCTCCTCGGCTTCACCATCACCGCCCTGAACCCCACGCTCATCGCGACCTGGACGGCCGCGACGACGACGCTCTACTCCACCGGGCTCATCTCGGCGGACCCGCTGAACGGGCTTCCGTTCGCGGCCGGCACGTTCACCGGCATCGCAGGCTGGTTCGGCCTGCTCACGTTTCTCCTCAAGCGCTACGGCAAGCGCTTCAAGCGCGAGACGATGGACAGGGTCGTCCGCACGGTCGGCGTCCTCATCGTCGGGCTCGGCCTCGTCTTCGCTTACCGCTTCGTGGACTTCGTCCAGGCCAGCCGCGCTCCCTGAGCCAGCCCTCAGGGGGGAATCAGGTGGTGCAAGCGGCGAAACACCGCCCGTCGGGTATGAGGGGCACACACATTGCAGCCTACCCCCTGCATGGCCGAACTCACACGCCCGGCGGGGCGACAGCGGTTGCCGACCGAGCGGCCCGCCGCCCACCCCATCTCGCGGCTCCTCGCGATGGCGTTCGGGGGTGCGCTGTCGCTCATCGCGACCCTCTTCCGTGGCGCGATCGGATGGACGGCCGCCATCACCGGCAGCGCGCTGGTCAAACGAGGTGTGACAGGGGAGAAGCGACCGAAGACCGGAGGGCAGGAGGCCGAGAGAGAGCCGACCGTGGCGAGGCCGAGGAGCTCCGACCCGGGAGCGCTGGCGCCGACCGACCGACCGCTCGAGTCGAAGTGAGCGCCTCCGGTCCTTGACGTGTGCCGCGCCGAGGGGGATGCTGCCACCCCTCCCCCCCGGGGGGGGTCCTCCGATCGTGAGCCCCAAGAAGAAGCAGCCCGGAGCGCCGCCCGCCGCACCCCACGACGCGAAGGGGACCCAGAAGATCCTCGCGCGTCTCCGCAGCGTCGAGGGGCACATGCGCGCGGTCGCCAAGATGGTGGAAGAGGACGCGTATTGCATCGACGTCCTCCGCCAGACGAAGGCCATCCAGGCCGCCTTGGCCAGGGTCGACTCGCTCCTCCTCGAGCGGCACCTCGGGCACTGCGTGAGCAAGGCCATCCGAGCCGGCGACGCGACCGAACGCGAGCGGGTCATCGCCGAGATCCTCGACGTCTTCGAGGCATCGAAACGATCATGACGGAACCGTCTAGCTTACCCCAGGCCGACCTCGAGCAAGAGGCTCGCGTCCGGGATCCCGTCTGCGGGATGATGGTCCGCCCCCACGTGGCGAAAGGGGGGTCGTTCGATCACGAGGGGACCACGTATTGGTTCTGCAACCCGCGTTGCCGCGAGCGCTTCTCGGGAGACCCGGCGAAGTACCTCGCGCCGCTGCAGTCCGCGGACGCGCCTCGGCCCGCGGCCGCGCCGGCGGCGCACGCGCCGGCCGCGCCGCGCGGAGAGCCGCCGCCCCCGGGCAGCTACACCTGCCCGATGCACCCCGAGATCGTCGAGCCCGGCCCGGCGGATTGCCCGCTCTGCGGGATGGCCCTCGAGCCGATCGCCCCTTCGCTCGACGAGGGCCCCGACCCCGAGCTCGTCTCGATGCGCCGGCGCCTCGTCGCCGCGGCGCCCTCCACGGCGACCGTCCTCGCCCTCGCCATGGGACCGATGATCGGCGTGGACGTCCGCGCCGCGCTCGGCAAGGCCGCGGCGCCCATCGAGGCCGTCCTCGCCGGGCTCGTCGTGTTCGTGGCGGGCGCCCCGCTCCTCGAGAAGGCCCGCGCCTCGCTCGTCGCGCGCAGCCCGAACATGTTCACGCTCATCGGGCTCGGGGTAGTCGTCTCCTACGGCTTCAGCCTGCTGGTCACGGTCGCGCCGAACGTGCTGCCGGCCGCGCTCTCCCATCACGGCGGGCCGGCGGTCTACTTCGAGGCGGCCGCGGTGATCGTGACGTTGACGCTGCTCGGCCAGGTCCTCGAGCTCGCGGCGCGGGCCCGAACGCGGGGCGCGCTCATCGGCCTGATGAAGCTCCTGCCGCGGGAAGCGGTGCGGGTCCGCCCATGTGGGCACGAGGACGTGGTGCCCATCGAGGAGATCGCGCCGGGCAACAAGCTTCGCGTGAAGCCCGGCGCGGCTATACCGGTCGACGGCGTCGTCCTCGAAGGAACGAGCTCGGTCGACCAGGCGATGGTCACGGGCGAGCCCATCCCCGTCGAGGTGCAACCAGGGAGCCGGGTGACCGGCGGCACCGTCAACGGCTCCGGCTCGTTCCTCATGAAGGCGGAGCGCGTCGGAGCGGAGACGATGGTCGCGCGCATCGTGGCGCTCGTCGCCGAGGCGCAGCGCACCCGCGCGCCGGCCCAGCGCCTCGCGGACGCGGTGGCGGCGCGCTTCGTGCCGGCGGTGGTGGCCGTCGCGCTGGGCGCGTTTGCGGTGTGGATGGCGGTGGGGCCCGAGCCGCGGCTCGCCTACGCCGTCGTCGCCGCGGTGAGCGTCCTCATCGTCGCGTGCCCGTGCGCGCTCGGCCTCGCGACGCCCATGTCGATGGTCGTCGGGATGGGGCGCGGCGCGGGGGAGGGCGTCCTCGTCCGCAGCGCGGAGGCCCTGGAGAAGCTGGCGAGCATCCGCACGCTCGTCGTCGACAAGACCGGCACCCTCACGGAGGGCAAGCCCAGCGTTGCGCGTGTCGACGTGCTCTCCGGCGACGAGGCGGCGCTCGTCACGGCGGCAGCGAGCTTGGAGGTCTCCAGCGAGCATCCGCTCGCCGGCGCCGTCGTGGCCGAGGCGAAGAGGCGCGGCCTCGCGCTCCTCCCGGCGTCGGGGTTCCGCGCCGTCGCGGGCGGCGGGGCGGAGGCCGTCGTGGCCGGACGCAGCGTGCTCGTCGGCAGCCCGCGGTTCATCGCCGAACGGAGCGAGGCAGCTCGCGCCCACGGTCTCGCTGATCTCGAGGTCGACCGGACGGCGGTCGCCGTCGCCGACGGCAATGACATCGCCGTCATCTATTTCGAGGACCGCATCAAGCCGGCTGCCAAGGCCGCGCTCGCCGAGCTCGCGGCCGGCGGGGTGCGGGTCGTCATGGCGACCGGCGACGCGAAAGGACCGGCCGAGCGAGTCGCGCGAGAGCTCGGGATCGAAGAGGTTCACGCAGGGGTATCACCCGCCGAAAAGGGCGACATCGTGGAGTCGCTGAAGAAAGGCGGGACCGTGGCGATGGCCGGGGATGGCATCAACGACGCGGTGGCGCTCGCCAAGGCGGACGTGGGCATCGCGATGGGCGGCGGAGCCGACGTGGCGGCGAACGCGGCCGGGCTCACCCTCCTCGCCGGCGACATCCGCGCGCTCGCGCGTGCGCACGTGCTGAGCCGCGACGTCGTGAAGAACGTGAAGCAGAACCTCGCCTTCGCGTTCGGCTACAACGCTCTCGCCATCCCCATCGCCGCGGGGGTGCTCTATCCTTGGCTCGGCGTCCTCCTGAGCCCGATGATCGCGAGCCTGCTCATGAGCCTCAGCTCGGTGAGCGTCATCGGGAACGCGCTCCGTTTGCGCGCCGCCCGGGGCTGATCGTCGGCCCGCGGCAGAGAGCGCCGCGAGCGACCTGATCGTGGCGACGTTCCGCGTTACGCTGCCAGGCGTGACGGCCCCGAAGGACGCCCGCGACGATCCCGCGCTCGCGTCTGCGAACACCATTCGCACCGATCTGGGACCGCTGGACCTGACAGTGCCAGCACCGTCCGGGAGCGGCCCTGGTGGGCTGCTCGGGCGCCGCTACCAGATCCTCGCTGAGCTCGGCCGCGGCGGAGAAGGCGCCGTCTACAAAGTCCGCGATCGGCACGCCGACGAGATCGTCGCCCTGAAGGTGCTCGACAACGTGCGCGAGGGCAGCGAAGAGCTCGCGCGCCTGCGGCGCGAGCTCGCGAACGCCCGCCGCATCACGCACCCGGGGATCGTGCGCCTGCACGACCTGGTCGAGGTCGACGAGCGCTGGGCGCTCTCGATGCAGCTCGTCGAGGGAGAAAGCCTCGAGGCGCGGATCACGAAGGGTCCGCTTTATGGAGCCGGAGAGCTCGTGGAGCTGACGCGCCGCCTCGCCGAGGCCCTCGCGGCCGCGCACGCGGCGGGGGTGACACACCGGGATCTCAAGCCCGCGAACGTGCTGCTCCATCCGGACGGTCGCCCCGTCATCTCGGACTCCGGGATCTCTCGGGCGCACAAGGCGCGTGAGCGGCGGACGAGCGTGAGCGGCGAACGTGGCCCCCTGATGCAGACCCAGACCGGGACAATCGTCGGAACCCCGCTCTACATGGCGCCGGAGCAGCTCCTCGGAGAGTCCGCGACACCGGCCGTCGACGTCTACGCGCTCGGGCTCATCGTCCACGAGGCCGCGACGGGCACGGTGCCGCTCGTCGCCGACACGGTACCGGAGCTGCTCGAGGTGCGCACACGGGGTGAAGCGCCGTCGCTCGGCGCCCTGCGGCCCGACGTGCCCACACGCTTCGTGGCGACGATCGATCGTTGCCTCGCGAGAGATCCGGCTTCGCGCTTCCGCGACGGCGCCGAGCTCCTCGAGGCTCTGCTCGCGGCGGCGGCGACGCGGGAGCCGCCGCCCGCGAGCAGACCCCCGGTAGCGCCGAGGGGCCGCGTGCTCGCCGCGTGGATCATCGGCGCCATCACCGTCACGGTCCCGCTTTCCGTCGTCGTGACGCGGGCGCTCTCGGCGCGGTCGGCGGTCGGCCCCGGCGTCGCGTCGGCGTCCGCTTCGGTCGGGCCCGGCCAGCCGTCTGTCGTTGCTCCGAGCGCTCCGAGCCTGCAGCTCTCGCCGCGAGGCCACCGTCGCATCACGTTCTCGCCGGGCTGCGAGGAGTTCCCGACGTTCCTCCCGGACGGCAAACGTGTCGTGTTCGACGGGTCGGTGGGCGAGAAGTCGCACCTCTACGTGCTCGACGTCGAGACCGGAGCGCAGGACCAGGTCACGACCTCGCCTGGCTGGGACTTCGCGGCGACAGCCTCGCCGGTCGCGGATGAGGTGGCCTTTCTGCGCTACGACCTCGAGCGACGCGCCTCGTACCGGCTCGACCTCGCGACGAAGGAGGTCACGCTCACAAGGGGACTTCGACGGCGCCGCGCTTCCGAACGGCAAGCTCGTCGTGCTCTCCGTTCGGGACGGGACGCCAAGGCCTTGGATCATCGACCCAGCCGGACACGCGCCGCCGCGGCAGGTGCCGTTCACCGCCAAGCCCGTGCAGGTCGAGGCCGCGCCGGACGGTCAGACACTCGTGATCGCGACTTCGACAGGCCTGGTGCTCACGAGCGCCGCGCATCCGCTCTCGGCGTCGCTGCCGCCCGGCCGCTATCACCGCCCTTCGGTCTCACGCGACGGGCGGCTCCTCGCCGTCCCACGAAACGGGGTCGAGGTCATCGTCGTGGACCTCGCGACCGGGCGCGTGGTGCGCGTCCTCAAGAAGGGCGGAGACCAGCTCGAGCGCCCGTTCTTCGATGCGTCCGGCCGGCTCTATGTCGGGCGCGCGCGCTGGGACGGAGACCTGTGGATGGCCGATCTCGACGGCTGAAGCGGTGACGCCAGCGCAGGGAGCGCCGGCGCGAGCAGGTTGCTTTCGCGCCAGGGTCCGATGAAGCTCCGCCCGTGCGTCTGCTGCCCGCCGCCGAGGACGTCCTCAGGATGGGTGACTGGGAGCTCGTGCTCGAGCTGAGCGGCGGGATCTACCTGGCGCGGCGCACCGGTCCGCGTCGCTTCGCGCGCCTGGGCACGCTCCGACTGCTCGGCGTGGCCGAGGGCGACGGGGATCCATTCGAGCGGGAGATCGCGCGCGCGAGCGCGGCCGCGCATCCGTTGCTCTGCTCGATCCAGGACGCGGGCGACGTCGCCGGACAGCGCTTCGTGGTGACCGACTACGTGGAGGGCGGGTCGCTGCGCGAGATCGTCTCGAACGAGGCAGCGCTCCCGCCTGACGTCGCGGTGGCCATCCTCATAGACGCGCTCACGGCGCTCGACGCCTTGCACAGGTCACACGACAAACGCGACAGACAGCTCACGCACGGCGCGATCACGAAGACCTCGATCGTCGTCGGCATCGACGGCCGGACCAGGCTCTCCGACGTCGGGCTCGCGTGGCTCGCGCGATCGGGTGGGGACCCGCTCGCCGCGAGCCGCTACGCGAGCCCGGCCGTGCAGCGGGGGAGCGAGCCCGCCGTCGTCGACGACGTCTACGCGATGGGCCGCATCCTCCACGAGATCCTCGGCGGCCCCCCGCCCGAGGTCCCGTCCGCCGTGTTGCCCTTGCTCTCCTCCCTCGACGGGCGCGTGTCCCCGGCCCTCGCGGGCGCGATCGCTCGAGCCACCGCCCCCGACCCGGAGCAGCGGTTCCAGAGCGCCGACGCCTTCGCCGCCGCGCTCGAGGCGTCCGGACCACGCGCTACGGCGCGTGAGGTGGGGAGCTTCCTCGAGTCGAGACACGAGCGCGCCCTCGCGGAGCGGCGCGCCGCGCTGGCCGAGTGGTCGAAGAGCCGCTCTGCGGCGCTGGGCATCCGACCTCCGCCTCGATCGCGCGTGCTCTTCGTCAGGGCCCGCCGCCGCATCCGCAAGCACCAGAAGCTCGCGCGCGCGGTCGCGGTGCTCGGCCTCGCCTTGCTCGGCGCGGCGCTCGGGCTCACCGTGTGGAGGCTCGGCCACGCGCCCGCCTCGCCGGCGCTGGACGCCGCCGCGGCCGACTCCCCCGACGCGCCGGCCGACGACGCCCCGGCTCCGCCGGCCGAAGCGCCGAGCGCGACGGCGCCCGGGATCGACATCGAGGCGCTACCCACGGTGGAAGACGGCGAGCCCCCCAAGCCCGTCCGCCGGCCGAAGCGACAGACGGAAGAGCTCAGCAATCCCTATCGATGACAGCTCTGTCAGGCTCGCCCGACGCGCCTCACCGCTTCCGGAGTCGCTCCCCGTAGTAGTAGCCGAGACAGACCGCGCATACCCCGTGCGTGGTGTTGGAGGGCTGCCTGTCGACCCAGCTCGCCACCCAGTGCCAGGAGCGCGCGGCGGGGTCCTGCGTGCGCCGGCAGTTGCCACACTGCAGGACCAACCCTCGCGAGTCGGTGAACCGCCGCTCGTCGGGCAGCTCGGGGGTGCGATCGTGCGGGCGCTCCTCCACGGTCGTGTGCTCGAGCAAGAGGCCCCGGCCGGGGAAGGGCAGCGCGCGGAGCTTGAGCAGCCGGAAGGTCTCGGGCGTCGAGCATTCGTAGAAGGACTCGTGCGGCTCGTCGTCCGCCAGGGCGCCCCGCAACACCGACTCGTAGTGCTCGCGTTGCGCTCCGCTGATGCCGTCGAGGTACGACGTGCCCTTGCCGAACCGCTCCAGCACGTCGCCGCCGCGGTTCGCGGCGGCGAACCGCTCCCAGCCCGCGTTCACCCACAGGATACCGAGATCGACGCCGAGCGCGACGAGAGAGGCCGACTCGGCGTCGAGCTCCAGCCCGGCGTAGACGGAGAGAAACTCGGGCGCCTTGGATGACAAGGATGACACTTTCATCATTCTCGGCTCCCGACGACCTCCGGCGCGCCGAGCACGGTGGGCAGGAGCCGCTCGAGCTCCTCCGTCGGCCCGCGCAGGGTCTCGATCGCGTCCGCCCAGAACTCCGGCGACTCGAGGTCCCGCCCGATGCTCGCGCGAGCGACCTCGTGCGCCATGGCGCTGCCGGTCATCTTCAGGAAGGCCTCGTAGCGGGGCAAGAACGCCGGCCCCTCCTGCTTGAAGAGCGAATACATGCCGCGCGAAAGGAGGAACCCGAAGGTGTAGGGGAAGTTGTAGAAGGTCACGTCCGGGATGAAGAAGTGGAGCTTGGACGCCCAGAACAGCGGGTCCTCATCGCCCTCCTGGAGGGCGCTGCCGAAGACCTCCCGCTGCGTCTCGGCCATCAGCTCCGACAAGCGCGTCGCCGTGAGCTCACCCGATCTCCGCTCTTCGTAGAACTTCTTCTCGAAGGCGAAGCGCGTCGGCACGTCCAGCAGGAAGGCCGCGCCGTCCCCCACGGCCTCACCGAGCAAGAGCGCGCGTTGCACGGGCGATAGGCTCGGGTCGGCGAGCAGGCCGTCCGACAGGACGCTCTCGGCGAACGTCGACGCGGTCTCCGCGAGCGTCATGGGGTATTGCCGGGCGAAGACACGCGTCTCGCGCATCACCTCGGCGTGGAAAGCGTGGCCGACCTCGTGGGCGAGCGTCGAGACGTCACCGAGAGATCCCTGGTACGTCATGAACACACGAACGTCCTCGGTGAGGTCGGAGCCGATGCAATACGCGCCGGGCCGCTTGCCACCTCGGGCCTCGGACTCGATCCACCTGCGCTCGAACAGCGAGTCGAAGTAGGTGGTGAGGCGTGGGTACGCTCGACCAAACGCCTCCCGGATGAGCTTCGCCCCGCGCTCGAAGGGGACACGCTCGGCGGACGGGAGCGGGAGCGGAGCCTCGAGGTCGTACCAGGCGATCGCGCTCACGTTCATGGCCTTCGCCTTGACGGCGAGGCCTCGCCTCGGGAGCTCCGCCCTGGCAAAGACGGCCTCGAACATCGCGTCGAGCGTCTTCTTCGAGATGGCTGACTGATGGAGCGCGACGTCCAGAAAATTCGCCACGCCGCGCCGCTCGTTGAGCAGGTGGCGCGTGCCGGCGATGTGGTTGAGCGCCTGCGCGAGGACGTCCGAAGCTTCCGCCCAGACGACGTTGCCGGCGTCGAACGCGGCCTTGCGGACGGCGCGGTCGGGGTCCGCCATGAGCGACCTGCGCTGCGCCATCGGCACGCGCTCGCGCCGGCCGTTCGGCCAGACCATGTCGAGCTTCATCTTGGAAGAGATGCCGTCGTACAGCCGGCCCCACCCCATGATCCCATGTGAGCCGAGGTCCGCCGCGAGGCCCTCGAGCGCGGGCGCCATGGTCGTCTTCGACTCCTCCCGCAGGCGCCACAGGAAGAACCGAGCCCCCTCGAGCGCAGGGCGGGCGGCGAACGCCTCGAACGGCTCGTCGGAGAGCGGCGCGAGCGCGCGGCGCAGCTCCACCGAGAGCTTGTCGAACGCGGCGCGCAACACCGAGAGCCGCCCCTCCGCGAGCACGAACCGCTCGTCCTCCGCGTCGGCCGAGGCGAGACAGGTTACGTAAGTGGACAAATGGCTCAGCCGCGCGAGGAGCTTCTCGTACTCGAGGAGCGCGGCTTCCCACGCATCCGCCGTCGCCTCGTCCCCGTCGAGGGGCGAGAGCTTCTGCGCGCGCGCGAGCAGGCTCGCGGCGTCATCGGCGAGGGCCTTCTCGAAGCGCTGCCGTTCGGGGGAGTCGAAGTCTGGAAAGAAGCCGGACAGGTCCCACCGAACGGGCAGCGAGGGCGACATGGGGGGAGGATGGAGGAGGGCGGGTTCTCCGGCAAGGTCTGCCGAACGACCAAACGCCCGTCTGTCTCAACCCTTCATGGCGGCGAGCGGCGACGTCCCGGCGGCGCGGATGGCGGGGAGGAACCCGCCGAGGATGCCCATGACCACCGCGAAGCCGAGCGCGCTCCCGATGATGGGCACGGTTGGCTCGAACGTGAAGACCATCTCCGACCAGCTCGCGAAGTTGATCATCGTCACCTTCACCGCGCCCATCCCGAGCGACACGACGGCGCCCACGATGCCGCCGCCCAGGGCGAGGGCCGTCGACTCGATCAGAAACGACACGAGGATGCCGAAGCGCGAGAAGCCGAGCGCGCGGAGCGTCCCGATCTCGCGACGGCGGTTGGCGATGGAGGCGTACATCGTGATGGCCGCGCCGATGATCGCGCCGAACGCGACGAACACCGCGATGAGCCCGCCGAGCACCTGGATGAAGATGCTCGTACCTTGTGACTGCTTCTCGTAATAGACGGTCTCGCGGAGGGCCATGAGGCCCACGCGTTTGTCTTGCTCGACCGCAGCCTGGAACGCGTCGAACGCGGCCGGAGACTCGAGCACGACGCGGACGCTGGAGACCGAGCCCTCGCGCCCGAAGCTGGTCTTGAGGACGTCTCGATCGAGCCAGACCTCCGACTCGTGTGACGAGCCGTTGTCCTCGAAGACGCCGACCACCGTGACAGGTCTGTTCTTCTTGATCTCGAACGACTGCCCCATGGCGACGCCCTTGAAGCGGCCTTCGATGGCCTTGCCGACCATGACCTCGTCGGCCCCGGGCGTGGGCTTCCGGCCGCGCACGACCTTCACGTTGGGGCGCAGCTTCTCGACCTTCTCGTCGACGCCGCGGAGCTGCACGTTGGAGACGCCGTCGGTGCCGAGCTTCTCCATCGCCGCGACGACGACGATCTCGCCCTGGCCGATGGGCTCGTTGCCGTCGCGCTTCACGCCGGGCATGGACTTGATGACGCCCACCTGCGGATCGTCGACGCCGCTGCCGAGCTCCGCGTCGCTGCCCTTGCGCATGACGATGGCGACGTCCGCTCGGCCCGCGTTGGCCATCGTTCGCTTCACGCTCTCCGAGAGCATGAAGGCGGAGGCGAGGACCCAGACGACGAGCGCGATGCCGAACGCCGTGGCCGCCGTGGTGGTCTTGCGGACCAGCAGGCTGCGCAGGTTGTACTTCAAGGGGATCATGCTCATCAGGCGATCCTCCGGAGGGCTTCGGTCACCTTGATACGGGAGGCGCCCCGCGCCGGGATGAGCGCCGCGAGGACGCCGAGCGCGAGCGCGAAGACGAAGGCGAGGACGGCGATGAGGATGGGGATGCGGAAGAAGGGGAAAAACGCCCCCATGTTCTCCTCCAGCCAACGCCCGAGCCCGCCCTGCACGAACGGGAACGCGATGACCAGGCCCAGCGCGCCGCCGATGGCGCCGAGGAACGCCGCCTCCCCGAGGATGAAGAACGTGACGTGTTTCGGCAAGAAGCCGATCGCGCGCATGGTCGCGAACTCGCTCGTGCGCTCGCGCACGCCCATGGCGATGGTGTTGCCGAGCACGAGCGTCATGATGATGAGGATGACGAGTGAGACGATGTCGAGGGCGTCGAGGATGGCGGAGAACCCCGCCAGGAACGACTGCTGGAACGTGGCCTCGTCCTGGCTGATGGTCTGGATGTCCTGCTCGGCGAAGACCTTGTCGATGGCGACGCCGACGTCGGCCGTGCGCGTGGGGTCGTTCACGCGGCTCATGATCCAGCCGACCTCGTCCTTGCGAGTCTCGGGCATCTCGTCGTTCAGGTAGTCCCACTGGAAGATGAAGCTCGACCTATCGACGTTGCGCGCCGTCGCCGTGTAGATGGCGCGGACCGTGAACGTCCACGGCTTGTCGGGCGGGTTCGGGTAGATGCCGCTCTCGAGCGTGACCTTGTCGCCGATCTTCCAGCCGAGCTTCTGGGCGATGACGTCTCCAACCACGGCGCCCGTCTTGTCTTCCTGGAAGGCGGTGAGCTGGTCGCTCGGCACGATGAGCTCCGGCACCACCTGGAAGTAGGTCTTCGCGTCGACAGCAAACGCCGCGAAGAACTCGTTCTCGTGGTTCGGGTCTTTGCCGCCGAACCAGTTCGCCCAGGAGGCGTCTTTGATGCCCGGCGTCTGCCTGACGATGTCGACGTACTTGCGCGGCAGCGGCTGGATGAACGTCACCTTGTGGCGGATGACCACGCGGTCCTTGGCGGCGAAGTCCGCCGCTTGCGTCCACGCGGCGACGACGGTGCGGATGAGGATGAACGTGACGACCGCGATCGCCACGCCCAGCACCGTGAGGCCGGTGCGCACCTTGTTCCGCAGGAGGTTCCTCGCGGCGAGCCCGACGAGCGTCACAGCCGGAGCCTCCCCTTGTCGAGGTGATGGGTGATGGCGGCGCGCTCCGCTGCGGCCGGATCGTGGGTGACCATCATGATGGTCTTGCCCATCTCCCGGTTCAGCGTCTCGAGCAGCGTGAGGATGTCGTCCGCGCTCTGCCGGTCGAGATCGCCCGTGGGCTCGTCCGCCACGATGAGGATGGGGTCGTTGACGATGGCCCGCGCGATGGCCACGCGCTGCTCCTGGCCGCCCGAGAGCTGGCGCGGGTAGTGGGTCATGCGGTCCTCCAGGCCGACCACGCGCAGGGCCGTCTGCGCGCGCTTGCGACGCTCGCTCGAGGGTACCGGCGTGAGCAAGAGCGGCAGCTCCACGTTTTCGACCGCTGTGAGCACGGGCAGCAGGTTGTAGCTCTGGAAGATGAAGCCCACACAGTTGGACCTCCAACTGGCGAGCTGCCCCTCGCTCATGCCGTCGATGCGCTTGCCGTCGATCTCGATGGAACCGCCCGTGGGCCGGTCGAGCCCCGCGATGAGGTTCAGGAGGGTCGTCTTGCCGCTGCCGCTCGGCCCCATCAGCGCCTCGAACGATCCACGCGCGACGTCCAGGTCGAGCGCCTGCAAGACGCGGATGCGCTCGCCGCCGCGCTCGTATTCCTTCACCAGGCTCCGGAGCTTGATGAGCACGTCTTTCCTCTCGCCCTTGCGCTCGCGGTAGGGCGCGGCGTCGGACTTCGACTGCAGGTCTTCGGTCGCTTCGCTCATGACGGGGTCTTCTCCTTCACGGCCTGGCCTTCCGCGAGGCCCTTCCCAGGGTCTTTCACGACACGTGTTCCGGGCGGCGGCCCGCTCTCGACCACGAAGCCGCTGCCGAATGCGGCGCCCACCTGGATCGGGACGAGGCGCAGCTTGCCCTCGTCCACCACCCAGACCGCCTTGCCTCCGGCGTGATCGACGAGCGCGGCGCCCGGAACGATGGTCTTGGGCGCCTCCTTCAGCTGCGCTTCGTCGAGGGCCTTGGCCAGGAAGCTGACCCGCGCGCTCATCTCGGGGCGCAGGGTCTCGGGCGCCTTCGTCAGCTTCACCTTGACCGTACCGGTCGCCTTGGATCGGTTGAGGCGCGGGGCGATGGTCACGACCTCGCCCGGGAAGCGCTCCGAGCCGAACGAGTCGAGCACGACCTCACACGGACCGCCCTGCTTCACCATTCCGAGGCGCGCCTCCGGCACGTCCACCTCGACGAGGAGCGTGGAGAAATCCGCGAGCTCGACCAACGGCTCGTCCGGGCTGGCGATGTCGCCCAGGTTGGCCGGCTTGGTCACCGCCGTGCCGTCGATCGCGGCGACGATCTTCAGGTTCTTCAGGCCGGTGCTGAGGCTCTGCACCTCCGCGTGGGCGGCGTAGACCTCCGCCTCGGCGGCCTTGATGCCGGCCTCGAGCGATTTGCGGCGCGACTCGAGATCGTCGAGCGTGGCGCGGCCGACCGCGCCGGCCTCCACCAGCTTCAGCTGGCGTTTGTGCTCGAGCTCCGTCTCGGCGTATTGGGCCTTGGCGGTCGCGACCTTCGCCGAGGCGGCGGCCACACGCGCCTGCGCGCTCTGCACCGCGGCTTTCTGATCGTCCGGATCGAGCTCGAAGAGCACGTCTCCTGCCTTGACCAGCTGACCCTCCTTGACGTTCGCCTTCACGATGCGACCGACGATCTTCGCGCCGACCTTGGCCGTCGATTGGGGGACGACATAGCCGGTGGCGGTGAGGTCGACCGAGGCCTGCGCGGGCGAGACCGACGCGATCTCGGTGACCGAGACCTCCGCCTTGAAGACCTGCGACTCCACGTAAGGCTTGCCGTAGACGAAGCCGGCCCACCCCAGCGCCCCGACGAGCGCCAGCGCGATCGAGCCACGTAAGACGCGGTTCGGGCCCTTCGGCGCCGAACGGTCGATTCGCAGCGAGGCGAGGTCGGAGCTGAGCTTGTCTGACATGACCCTCGGAGCGGGGTTACCTCGGACGCACGAGAGCAGGAAGGCCTGACCGCCGAACGAGCGGACACGAAACGTCCCACCCAGACCCGCGGAACCAGCTTGTTTCTTTCGCCCTGGAACGCTGGCGCCACGACGGGAGCGGCCTCGATTGTAAAGCTGCGCTGGGTCACGGCAAGGCCGACCAGCTTGTGGCCGAGCGTGGGCGCCTGTACACAGCGGCGCGTGCAGAGTTGGCTTTCGGCGGCGATGATCTTCCTCGCGGCGAGCGGCCTCGCCTGCGACGCGCTCAAAGACAAGCCCGCGACGAAGGCCAAAGCGGAGGAGTGCGATCCGTGTCCGAAGTGTGACGAAGGCGCGAGCGGCGCAAAGACAGCGCCTGCCAAGACGCCCGGGCTCTGTGACGCGCTCGGCTCGTTCGTCGAGGCGACGGAGGGAACGCGGAGCTTGTTCGGAGACGTCGAGCTCAGCCGGCCCGGCGTGGCGCTGGCCGACGCGGATCGGATCGTCGACGCCGTGCAGAAGGTGGGCGGCGCGGAGTCGGCGGAGGGCGCGGTCGTGCTCTCGGCCATCCTCGTGCGTGGCCGGCAGGAGCTCTACACCACGAGCGTCAGCAGCACCCCGAAGGCGCCGAGCCGCCGGAAGGACCTCGAACGTTACCTCACGGCGGGTCGCCTGCCGGAGGCCTCGACCAAGCCGGAGATCGCCCTCGGCAAGAAGCTCGCGGAGTATCTCCACGCAGACAAGGGGGACGAGATCACGGTCGCGGCCATGCCGAACGCGGCGACGGTCGGGCTCGCTCCCTCCGTCCGCCAGGCCAAGGTGGTCGGCCTGCTGGATTTCCCGGGCGAGCCGGTGATCGACAACGAGGCTGGGCTCGCCCTGATGGACGCCGACGACATCCGCACGATCGGCCTCGCCCAGCCCGGCTTCTGGTCGAGCGTCCGCATCTGGTACAAGCCGGGCGAGCGCGCAGCTGGCGTGCTCAAGCTCCAGGAAGCGCTCGCCGGCATCCCGATGGTCAACTACCTCACCCTCGACCAGAGCCTCGCCGGCCTCAACTCGCTCCGCCCCACGCTCGAAGCCATCTGCGCCTCGAAGTAGGAACCCATGCGAACCGCCTCGTTCTTCTCGCTCACCCTCCCTCTCCTCGGCCTCCTCGTCGCCTGCGGCCCGAAGGCCGACCCTGCCGCCGACGCCGCCGCCAAGAAGAAGCAGATCGACGACGCCATCGCGGTCCTCGGTCCGTCGATCGGGAAGATCTCGGCCTTCCAGCCCCACATCGTCCTTCCCGACACGAAGGACCCTTACGCCCCGGCGAACCGCCAGAGCGACGTGCGCGCGGCGACCGCCGCCGCCAACGAGGTGCGCCACGAGGCCACCGCGGCTCGCCAGGCGCTCAAGAAGGCCGGCTCCTCCGTCACCGCCGGGATCGAGACCGCGCTCGACGCGGTCTCGGCCGCGTGCGCCGACGCCAAGGAGGATCCGCAGATCCAGGGTTGCCTCAAGTCGATCACCGCGCTCGACGAGGCGCTGGGCAAGGCTCAGGCCGACGCGACGGCGGCCGGCGCGGGCAGCAAGCTTCCGCGGGTCGGCAAGGAGGCCATCACGAAGGAAGCCGAGGCGACGACCAAACACCTCGTGAACGCGCGCGGCCCCGGCCCGGACGAGACCGCGTACCGCGCCAAGCGCTCCGATCCGAAGGCCACGTTCGACGACCTCGACAAGGCGTGTGGCAAGGCCGAGGCCGAGGCCGACGCCGCCGCGCAACAATACGAAAACGCGGACGAGCCGATCCGCCTCGTGGCGGTGACGCGCAAGATGGGCATGGCGTCCCACTGCAAGCGCCTGCGCACGGCCGAGACCGCCCGGTCGGAGCTGGGCGAGGTCTGCAAGAAGAAGCCCAACAGCTCGGAGTGTGCGATCGCCTGCGGCAAGGCCAAGGCCGTCATCGACGAGGGCTTGCCGGCGGCCTACTTCGAGGTGCTCAAGAAGGACTCGGAAGACGCCTGCAAGAGCGTCAAGTAGTCGCGACTCTTCGATCGAGCGCGTCGCGCTCATCGAAGACCTTCGGTTGTCAGCCGAGTCTCCAACCTTCACACTGTTCGGGTGCGGCGGCTTTCGGGCGCGATTGCTTCTCTGGCGTTGGGCCTCGGCGTGGGCTGCTCATCGGATCCCGGCGCGAAGGCGGGCGCGCCGACCGCCGCCGCTCCACAGCCGCATCCTGACTATCTCGTCATCGCACCGCGGAGCGCGGCGGACGAGCTCGCGCCGCTCGTCGAGCTCCGCCGGCGCCAGGGACACGACGTGCTCGTCTCGGCGATCGAGGACATCGCGCCGGCGGGCCCCTCGAGCGATGCGATCCGCGCCGCCATCGCGGCCGTCGCCGACGCGCCGGGGTCCAAGCTCCGCTTCGTGCTCCTCGCCGGGCACCCGCTGGGCGCGCCGGCCTTGCCCACGTTCACCCATCGCCAGGGGGACTGGGCCATGGGCTGGGGAGACGTCACCTTCTCGTCCGATCACGACTACGCGCTCTTCGAGCGACACCACCTCGCGGTCGGGAGGCTGCCGGCCCGCACCGACGGAGAGCTCGCGGCGATGGTCGACAAGCTGGTGCGCTACGAGCTCGGACCGCCGGGTGCCTGGCAGAAGCGGGTGATGGTGGTCGGTGGCCCCGCGGACTTCGGCCCCGTCGCCGACGCGCTCATCGAGTGGCAGGCGACGACGCTGCTCGATCAGGTGCTCCCCTACGACTACGACGTGAACGTCCTCTTCGCGAAGCCGGACTCACCCTACGCGTACCGCTTCGACAAGCTCGGTCAGAAGATCGTGGACGACATGAACCAAGGGGCTTTGCTCGCCGTCTACGCGGGGCACGGGAACCCGGAGAGCTTCGACACGGTCTACTTCCGAGGGTACAGGTTCCCGATCGGCACGATGTACGATCTCGAAGACGTCGACGTCCGCGCCGGTGCCCCGTTCTTCATCTCGCTCACGTGCCACACCGGCGCGTTCGGCAGGGCGCGCCGCTCGCTCGGCGAGACGCTGGCGACGAACCCCAACGGCCCCGTGGCCGTGTTCGGGTCGTCGGAGGTGAGCCACCCGTACCCGAACTTCCTCTACGCCGAGACCTTGCTCGAGAACCTCCTCGAGAAACGTGCCTCGACGCTCGGCGAGGCCATCGTGATGGCGAAGCGCGCGATGCCGGAGAAGCGGATCCTCGCGGCCGAGCTCCTCGACTTCGCGGACCACGACGCCATCAAGGAGGAGCACCTCGCGCTCTACAACCTCCTCGGAGATCCCGCGACGCGGCTGCGTTACCCGGCGCACGCGACGACCACCCTGGACTCGGCGCTCGTGCCGCCGAACGCCCGGGTGACGGGGAACGCCCGCGCGGCGGAGCTCGGAGACGGAGAGGCGACCATCACGATCGAGACCGAGCGCAGCGCGCTGCGGGGCGAGCTCGAGACGATCTCGCGCGAGTCCGGCCCGATCTTCCAGGCGTTCGAGACAATGGTAAAAAACTACGCGATCGCAGCGGACAAGGTCGTTGCCCGACGCATCGTGCCGATGAAGGCCGGGCTCGCGCCGATCGAGCTCGAGGGGCCGACCGCCCCCGGTCGCTACGTCGTGAAGGTGCTGCTCTCGAGCGAGGGCGCCGTGGCGTCCACCCATGCGCGCTTCGAGGTCGCACCGCGGGCGGACTGACGCCTTGCCGCATCCGCCGCGCCTCGGTACGAGGCGACATGCGACGCACCCTCGTCATCGGCGCCACGTCGGCCATCGCCGCCCAGGTCGCGCAGCAGTGTGCGGCCCGTGGCGAGGCCCTCTACCTCCTGGGGCGCGACGAGGCCAAGCTCGCCGCGCTGACGGCCTCGCTCGGGGCGGCCGTCCGCGGGAGCGCGGCCGCCGACTTCACGGAGACGTCGGGGAACGCGGCGCGGGTCGAAGAGGCCGCCCGGGTGCTGGGCGGGATCGACTCGGCCTTCATCGCTCACGGCGATCTGGGCGATCAGCTCGAGAGCGAGCGGAGCTACGAGCACGCCGAGCACGTGATCTCGGTGAACCTCCTGAGCGTGATCTCGTTCCTCGTCCCGCTCGCCAACCGGATGGAGGCCGAGCGCGGGGCGGGCCGGGCCATCGTCGTCCTCTCGTCGGTCGCCGGCGATCGCGGGCGCCCCCGGAACTACACCTACGGGTCGGCGAAGGCCGCGCTCAACGTGTACCTGATGGGCCTGCGCTCGCGCCTCTACGGCAAAGGCGTGCGGATCGTCGGCGTGCGGCTCGGCCCGGTCGATACGCCAATGACCATTCATCATGACAAAAACGTCTTGTTCGCCCGACCCGAGGCGGTCGCGACGACCATCGTCGCGGCTCGAGACCGAGGCCCCGAGGACGTCTACGTGCCGTGGTACTGGCGGCCGATCATGGCGACCGTCCGGGCGTTGCCGGAGCGTATCTTCCAGCGCTTCGGGTTCCTCGCGGGCCGCTGACGGCAGAGCGGGCTACTTGACGGCGCGGATGTGGAGGTAGGCCCAGAGGCTGTCCGGCAGGAGCTTCGCGGCGAAGCCCTCCATCGCGTCCACCCCGCGCCGCGCGACGGCGCTGTCCGCCAGCTGCGGTCGCCCGACGCGACGGTGATAGACGAGGCGGTGGATGGGGAGCGGCTGCAGCGGCTCGGACGAGAGCATGGTCAGGCGCGCCTTCACGAGGCCCTCGAGGAACTCACGCGTCGACCGCAGCTCCCCTCGCTCCGAGGGGGTGACCACCGCGTGGAGCAGGACCAGGGGGTTGCGACCGATGGGCTCGAGCACGTCGACCCGGCCCCCCGGCGCGAGCACACGCGCCACCTCGTCCATGGCGCGGGCCGGCTCGTCGAGGTGGTGGATGAGGTCGCGGACGATGACCTGATCGAAGCTCCCGGACTCGAAGGGCAGCTCGTAGACCGAGGCGCGCGAGAACCGACAGGCGGGGAGCTGGGCGCGCGCAAACGCGACCTTGGCCTCGAACAGATCGATGCCCACGGCGCCGGCCGGCGCGCCGAGGTGATGGAGGGTCGCACCCTCGCCGCAGCCGACGTCGAGGATCTTCTTCCCGAGCGGGAGGAAAGCTCGCTCCACGAGCGCGCGCTCGCGGTGAGAGACGACCGGATGCCGGGTCTGCCAGAAGTACTGCTCCGGCGACGCGGTGCCGAACGCCTCGGCCAGATGTTGTTCGACGTGCATGGGCCGGCGCAGCCTACTCGGGCGGTCCGCCGACTCAAGCTTTCTCAAAGGCCCGGGGGGCCCGGAGCCAGCGCTCCAGGGCCCGTCTTCAAACCTGCCAAGCCTAAGGCGATACCGGGCACGGGCACGGGCACGGCCGTGCCCGTGCCCGATCTCTCGGGAGACCTCTCCGGTTTGAAGACGCGCCGCAGGGCGCGGATCTGTTGGAGGACGCCGGTCGCAGCAACGCGTCCTCGTTGGCCGGTGGGCGGCGGCAACGAATGAGCCGACGAAGGTCCCCCCTCGGCGATCGGTCGAGGGGAGACGCGCTCGCGATCGTTTGGCGTACTATCCGACCGTGGTCTACTTCAACGAGAGCGAGTTCGACGTGAAGTTCGAGGATCTGCTCCAGCAGGTCGAGCGGCTCTGCGACGAAAACACCCGCGACGTCGCCCTGGGGAACGCCCGGCGGGCCCTCAAGCTCCTGCTCGATCGCTTCCGGCGCCACGAGAAGATCACGCTCCTCGACAGGCAGAGCATGGCAAACGCGCTCGAGCAGGTTCGCCGGGTGCTGGGCCGCGACACCCGCTACCACGATCAGATCGCGGACATCGAGGACTACGTCGACGACAACTACGTCGAGGCGAAGAAGTAACGCCTCACTCCCAGCTGCAGCTCGAGACGCCCTGCTGCGAGGGCAAGAGCCAATGCCACTGGGCCGCCGTGATGCGGGGGTAATACGAGACGAAGTTGAAACACATCTCGTCTTGTGTTCCTTCGCCGAAGCCGACGGGCGCGCCGGTCGTGTTTTGCCAGGTGCATTTCGTCGTGAGCGTGTCGCCGACGTCGAGCGCGACGTTGTCCACGGGGTACGTGACCTGGTACTCGAAGTCGTAGTTCGGGACCTGCGCGAGGGGGATGACCTCGCCGCCGGCCTTCGTGATGTAGCTGTCCATCGCGCGACCGATCTCGTGCATGTGTGGCCACGCCTGGAAGATCGTCACCGGGAAGTAGGGGTTCACGAGCGAGGGGATGAGCGCGTCACACCCCAGGGTCGAGGTCTGGTTGGGCTGGATGTCGTTGAACGACGTGCTGCCGAACGCCATCACGTCCGCGTCGTTCGGGCGGAGCTGGTCCGTCGTGCAGAGGCCCATCGCCGTCTGGTCCTTCTCCCCCGAGACGCCCATGACGTTGTTGTAATGCATCTGCAGGACGAAATGGCCGGGCTCGTCCGGGCCAATGGGGAAGCCGGCCTCCTCGGGCAAGACGAGCGCCGGCGTGCCCGGCCCCCACGCGTAGATGAGCTTCCAGTTGATGTTCACGAAGTCGCAGGGCTCTCCCTGCGCGCTCACGGGGGTCGGAGACTGCAAGAGGAGGATGTGATGCAGGATCTTCTCGTTGTCGATCACGGGCCCGATCGCCGTGATGTGGCGCGCGAGGTCGCTCGGCGCTTCGACGCCGAAACACACGTATTCGTCGAGGCTCGTCGCCGGCATCTCGTAAGGCGCGACCGGCTTGAGCACGACGTCCGGCGTGCAGGGTAGGTCGTAGCCACCACCTTGGCCTCCGCCTCCGTCGCCGCCGCACGTCTCGGTGCTCTCGGGGAGCCCCGCCTGGACGTAGGCGTTCAGAACGGATTTGTCAGCGTCGGACAAGGGGAGGCTGGGCGGCGGCGGCATGGGTGAGTCCGCGCTGGAGATGCGCTGGAGGATGGCTTCGCCGACGGTGGCGACCGTCCCCTTCGCCGTGCCCGCCGGCGCCGCGAGCAGGTCGCCGCGATCGACGAGAGGCATGGGCGCGCCGAACTTGGGCGGGTCGGAGTGACAGGAGGCGCAGCTCGACTGCAGGATGCTCGCGACCTCACAAGGCAGCCCGGCGCTCGGTTCCCCTCCCCCCTGGCTCGTGGTGCCGGCACCGGCTCCGCCACCTCCGGTGCCGCCGTCGTCGCTGCACGCGAGGAGAAGGAGAGAGAGAGCCAACGGGGACCAAACGAGCGAACGGCGAGACATCCCCGACAGGATAGAGGATCCGCTTGCCGCCTCGCCGCGGCTTCGTGCTTCGCCGCCGGGTGATGGACAGACGATCCACCCACATCGGCGCCATGTGCTCACCTCCCCCCCTAGGGATGGCGCAATTTCCCGAAAATCTCGCCGTCCGACATCTGGCCCGATGTGTGCTTGGGGCGAGCACCATGCGATTGCTCACCTGGACTCGCTCGCTTCTCGCCGCCTCCTTCCTCTCCCTCGCCGCGTTCGGCTGCGAGGAGCCCACGTCCGACGAGAGCAACATCACCGACGTTCCGCAGACGGACGTCGAGCGCCAGTCGATCGGCAACTGCTGGCTCTACGCGACCGCCTCCTGGGCGGAGTCGCTCCACCTCTCGGCGACCGGTGAGAAGTTCGACATCTCGCAGTCGTACTGGACGTACTGGCACTGGTACGACGAAATCACGAAGTACCGCGGCAGCGAGATCGAGACCGGCGGCAGCGAGTCGGTCAGCTTCGACATCATCCGCCGCCGCGGCATCATGGCCGAAGCGGACTTCATCCCGGAGGACTCGATCAGCGAGATGTCGTCGCGGCAGGCCTCGGCCCTCGCGAAGATGAACGAGGAGCTGAAGAGCGGTCGCCTCAAGACCTCGAAGGCGCGCGGCAACCACAAGCTCGTTCGCCAGGTCCTCAACGACGCGTGGGGGCTGTCGTCCGACGTCAAGGCCCAGCTCGACAAGGCGTTCGGGACCACCGGCAAGAAGACCTTCGTCAGCACCGCCAGCGCATCCGGCACCAAGATCATCGAGGCGAGCGACTTCGCCGTTCGTTACACCGAGCGCGTCACCGATCCGAGCGTCGGCACCCTGAAGGACACCTCGCTCGCGAACGCGGTCGACGAGTGGAGCACGGACTACTACCCCTGGGACAAGAGCTCGCGCCGCAACTACCAGATCCGGCTGCAGAAGGCGCTCCACGATCGCCAGCCCGTCATCATCACCTGGTCGGTCGACTTCAACGCGATGGAGGGCGGCACCGGCCCGCTCCAGGGCAGCTTCAACCTCGACACGCTGACGAAGGCCGGCGCCCCTGGCCGCCAGGGCGGTCACATGACGGTCCTCGAGGACTACGAGGTCACCACCAAGAAGTTCGGGGTCCTCAAGGCCGGCGTGACGCTCGACCCGACCAAGGCGGCGGACAAGGCGAAGCTCGACGCCGCGCTGCTCCCCGACAGCACGATCAAGTTCTGGCGCATCAAGAACTCCTGGGGCGCCTTCCGTGACGACCGCGCCAGCGCGCCCGGCTTCCCCGGCTACCACGACCTCTACCAGACCTACCTCGACGGCCCGATCACGTGGTGCCCGGAGGTCGAGGGCGCGAAGGACGCGGAGAACTGCACCGGCTCGACCGAGCCGTTCGAGAACGTCGTCCTCCCGCCGGGCTACGACTCTTTGTGATGAACGAGCTTCCTTGCTCTTGTAGCTTCGCTTGAATTCGCCGACTCCATAGTGCTCGAGGGGCGAGTGGTTTAAGACTGCTCGCCCCTCTCCGTTTTTGTCCACCCATGTCCGACACCGAGCCCGTCGACACCGAGCCCCTCGACCCCGAGATCTTCGGCCCCGAGTCTCCGTGCTTCGGGTGCAGCCCATCCCATCCGATCGGGTTTCACCTGAAGTTCTCTCGTGAAGGGGAGCTCGTGACGACACGTTTCCTCCCGGACGAGCGGCTCCAGGGGCCACCCGGGGTGATGCACGGTGGCCTCGTGACGACCCTGGCCGACGAGATCGCGGCCTGGACCGTCATCGGGCAGAAGTCCCGATTCGGCTTCACCGCGGCCATCAACGCGAAGCTGCACCGGCCGATCCGCATCGGCACGGAGGTCGCCGGCCGCGGGAGAATCGCCAAGGAGACACCGCGTGTCCTGACGATCGAGGTGACGCTGGCCCAGCTCGAGGAGCGGGTGTTCACCGGGGAGTTCACGTTCGTCTTGCTCGATCAGGCCGGCGCCGAGCGTCTGCTCGGCGGTCCGTTGCCGGAGACTTGGGCCCGATTCGCGAGAGGAGCTGGCTGAGTGGCGGGAACCGGAACGAAACGCACGGGTCGAACGGCGCCCAAGAGCGAGCCCACGAAGGCGACGCCGGCCGCCGATCTGACCCCCGTCGTGGGCAGGAACCTGAAGCGATTCCGGTCCGAGCGGGGCCTGTCTCTCGAGGCGCTCGCGCGGGCGTCGGGCGTGAGCCGGGCGATGCTCGGGCAGATCGAGCTCGGTCAAAGCACGCCGACGATCAACGTCGTCTGGAAGATCGCGCGGGCGCTCGACGTGCCCTTCTCGGCGCTCATCTCGAGCGACGCCGCGCCGGCGGCGTGGTTCCTGCCGCGGTCCAAGGCGCGGGTGCTCTCGTCCCAGAACGGGGCGTTCGTCTCTCGTGCCCTCTTCCCGATGGATCGGCCCCGCAACGTGGAGTTCTACGAGCTCGCGCTGGCGCCGGGCGGACGTGAGGACGCCGATCCACACCCGCCCGGCACGACCGAGAACCTCGTCGTCTCCGAAGGCCGCCTCGCCCTCGAGATCGACGGAGATCGTCGCTTGCTGGAGCCAGGGGACGCGGTCTTCTTCGAAGCCGATGTACCCCACGCGTACGTGAACGTGGATCGGGAGAAGCGGACGGTGATGTTCCTGGTCATGACCTACCCCCAGAAGGTCTGAGCCGGGCGCTCACGGAGAGATGCTCCGCACCGCGGTGCGGTTCAGGCTTGCGCAGTTGGCGCGCGTCTGTGAGCCTCGAGGCTCTGAGCGGCGCAAGCGGCCGCAAGCGGGGTGGCGTGAGCTTCGATTGGTACGCATTTGCCGCCGAGTGTTCGGTGCCCATCCTGGCCGTACGCGACGATGGCTCGCTCCCGTTCGTGAACCGCGCCGCGGCGAAGGCCGTAGGCAAGGGCCTCGCGGCCATCGAGGACGGCGGCATCCAGGCACTCTTGCCCCGTCACCTCTGGCCCGAGAGCGGCGCGTGGCTCGCGCACCTCGACGATCTGTCGCGTAGCGAGAGCCGAACGGTCGTCGTTCGGAGCGGAGGCGAGGAGCTCGAGGTCGATTGGGTCGTCTTCCCGGGCCACGACTCCACGGGGCGCGGCCTCTCCGTGATCGCCTTCGATCCGCGCCCCCGTCCCGCGGTCGACTCGACGACGCCGCGATCGACGGAGCTCGCGGCCGTCTTCGAGCACGCCCCCCTCGCGGTCTTCCGGACCGACAAGAGCGGCGTCATCACCGCATGCAATGACAGATTCGTCACCTTATTGGGATCGACGCGAGCGCAGCTCATCGGGCTGAACACGACGACGCTACCGGACCGCTCGATGGTGGAGACCATCCGGGAAGCGCTCGCGGGCCGGCGCGCGACGTTCTCGGGTGAATACGTCTCGGTCACCGGAAATCGCAGGGTCTTCGTCCGCGTGGTCTGCGAGCCCATCCGCGGCGGCGACGCCGAGGGATGCATGGGGTTGGTCGAAGACATGACGGAGCAGAGGCGCGCGGAGGAGAACGCGAAGCGCGCGGAGCGGCTCGCTTCGCTAGGGAGGCTCGCCGCTGGCGTCGTCCACGAGGTGCAGAACCCGCTGTCGTTCGTGAGCGCGAGCCTGGATCTCGCCCTGAGGCAGCTCGACTCCGTCAGCGATCCCGCGCGGAGCGAGCTCCTCTCGGCGCTGAAGAACGCCCAGGAGGGGACCGCGCGCGTCGCGGCCATCGTGCGCGAGCTCAAGATGTTCTCTCGCGGCGACGAGGCTCGGCGAGGCCCGGCCGACGTGCTCGCGGCGATCGACGCCGCGCTCCTGCTCGTCCGCGATCAGCTCGACGAACGGGCGCGCCTGGAGCTCGATCTCTGCTCGACGCCGCCCGTCTCGGCCTCGGAGCCCCGGCTGATCCAGCTCTTCGCCAACCTCCTGTTGAACGCCGCACAAGCGATCCGTCCGGGCGCGAAGGCCGACAACGCCGTGCGGGTCACGACCCGCGTGGAGGCCGATCGCGTCCGCATCGAGATCGAGGACAGCGGCCCGGGCATACCTCTGGCGGACGTGGAGCGCGTGTTCGAGCCCTTCTGGACGAGCGACAGGACACGCATGGGCCTCGGCCTCTCGACCTGTCACGGCATCGTGACCGCGGCGGGCGGAGAGATCTTCGTGGATCAGACGCGGCCGGCGGGCAGCCGCGGAGCGCGGCTCGTGGTGCTGCTACCCACCGAGCAAGCGCGGCCCGACGCGAAGATCACGCCGCGTCCCGCCGCGGTCGTATCGAGCGCGAGCGGCGCTCGAGGTCGCGTCCTGATCGTGGACGATGAAGAGCGGCTGGCGACGACGCTCAAGCTGGCGCTCTCGGTCAACCACGACGTCGACGTCGCGATCCGCGGGCAGACCGCGGTCGACCGCCTCCTGATCGACGAGGTGGACTACGATGTCGTCCTCTGCGACCTGATGCTCCCGGACATCTCGGGGGTCGATGTCTACCTCGAGGCGACGCGCAAGAAGCCCGCGCTGGCTCCGCGCTTCGTGTTCCTCACGGGCGGCGCGTTCCAGGACCGCGCTCGCGACTTCCTCCAGTCGATCCCCAACGCGCGCCTCGACAAGCCTTTCGAGCTGCGCGCGCTCGAGGAGCTCATCGCGGAGCGGGTGGCTCGAGCCCGAGCCGCGAGCTGATGCGGCCCTCGACGGCCTCCGCCGACACGACCGCGGCGTCGATCCCGGCGCCGTGAAAATGGGACCCGGCGAGGAAGATGCCGTGTGGCTCGAGCGCCGCCTCCGCGCGGGCCACCGCCTCGCGGTACCCCTCGTCGTAGACGGGCAGCGCGTTCGGCCACATGGACGCCCACGCACGACGCGGCGGGCCGGAGAGGTGAAGCGGCCCGGAGACGGAGGCGACGGCGAGGTCGATCCAGCCCGGGATGTCGCGACCCACCAGATCTTCCTCCGTCGGCCGGAAGAAGGCCCTGAGCAGGACAGTACCGTCAGGCACAGGGCGATTGAACTTGAGGGTGACGAAGCTGCAGGCGCGGAACCCGCTGGTCTGCGCGCGGGCGGGCACGATGAAGCCGCTGCCGTTCAACGGACGACCGAGCTGGCTCGCGTCATAAAGGAGCGTCGCCGACGCGTTGGAGAGGAGCGCGCCCTGCCCGAGCCCGGCTGCGGCCCCGCCGGCGGCGTCCGCGACGAGCTGCGTCGCGCGCGACGCGGGGGTCGCCACCACCACCGCGGCGGCGGTGAGCTGCGCGCCCGAGCCGAGCTCGACCACGACGCCTTCCGAGGAGGGCGAGAGCCTCCGCACCTCGTCGTGGCGTCGCGACACGCGGCCGCCGATCGAGGCGCTGAGCGTCTCGATGAGCTGGCCCATGCCGAGCCGCATCGAACGAATGCCTCGACCGAGCTCCTCCCGCGGCACCTGGAAGCCGAGGATCTTGGCGGCCTCGCCGGGCGCGAGCTCGACCAGCTCCGAGCCTTCGAGCGCGTAGGTGAGCGTCGTGGCCTGATCGATCAGCTCCGACTCGATCCCGAGGTCGCGGCAGAGGCGGGGCACGCTCTCGCTGCGGGCGACGAAACCCTCGGCCCCCAGCTCGACGACGACCCCGGCCTCGCGCACGGTGTGGATCTGACCGCCGGTGCGCGCGTCGCGCTCGACGAGCACCACGGCCGCCCCGCGCGCGGCGAGGCGGTAGGCGACGACCAGCCCGGTGAGCCCCGCGCCGACGACGACGACGCGAGGAGCCTCGGACGAGGACGGGGCGGTCAAGCGGTCAACCGAGCCTTTCCAGCCAACCCTTGAACTCGCGGTCGACGTGGATCAGCCCGCGAGCCTTCTGGATGACGCCGCTCGCGCCCCACTCGATCGCCTTGCCGTCGAGCGCCGCCGCCGAGAGGGCGGAGACGAGCACGACCGGAGCGCCGCCGAACGCGGGCAGCGACCGGAGCGCGTGCACGAAGCGAGGGCCATCCATGCCGGGGATGAGGACGTCCAGGAAGGCGACGATCGGCTGCGGGCTCGGGTCGAGCATCGAGACGAGGCCGAGCGCTTGGCTCGGCGTCTGAGCGGCGAGGATCTCCACGCCTGGGACCTTGGCGAGGAGTCGCTCGAACGTGCGCAGCGAGGCGTCGTCGTCGTCGACGACGAGGGCGAAGCGACGCAGAGAGCTCTCGGTTCCCGAGCGTGACGACACGGGGCCAGCCGCCGGCATGACCCCCGAGCGGCCCGCGCCACCCGACGAGAAGGGTTGGCTCGGCGGCCCGAAGCGATGAGACAGCGGGTTACCCATGGCGTGTTTGGTTTACGACGAGCGGTCGGCCCCGACAAGAGCCCAAGCTCTTGGAATCATTCAGCGACACTGAATCTCGTCGCGGAAGACGGTGCACTGCTGCTTGCAGTCCTGCTTCTTCGCGTACTTCCCGTCCTTGCACTCGAGGAAGGCTTTCTTGTCCATCGAGCAGGCGATGGAGCCGCTCATGCAGACGTCACCGACGTCCGAGAGGGTGTTGTCGCAATCGACCTTCTTGCCCTGCAGGCGACAGCCGTGTTGGCCCTTGCAGAGGCTCGCCACGACCATCTTCTTGTCCTTGCAGACGAGCATCTTTGTCTTGTCCGGCGTGCAGGAGTAGGTGTCCGCCTCCTCGCAATCGGCGCCTTCTTTGTCGATGCCACCCGTGCACGTGACGCCCTTGGCGTTGTTCACGCAGCCGTGCACGCCCGAGCACTCCATCTGCACCGACCACTTGTGGTCCTTGCAGACGAGCATCTGCTTCTTGTCGGTCGAGCACGTCGGCTCGTCCTCCTTCTCACAGGCCTCGCCCGCCTCGGCCTTGTCGTGTGCACACGTCACGTCCCCCGTCCCGATCGGCAGCCCCGGCTTCATGCAGCCGGTCGTGCCGCGGCACTCGACCTCCTTGATCTCGCCGTCGACGCAGAGCAGCGCGGTGTCGCCGTCCAGGCAGGCGCCTTGGGTGCCGGTGCATTTGCTGCCTGCCTTCGGCTTGCAGGCCGAGACGCTGACGGCGGACAGGACGGTGAAGAGGGAGAGGGCGACGGCGGCTCGGAGGGCTCGCATGGTGGCCGGAGGATACGGAGCGCGCGCGCGACGAAAAGGGCCAAACACGCCCGCCCGGGCGGGGCGCGGTAGGATTGCCGCCCAGCATGACGAAGACGACCCTGACGGACGAGCTCGTCTCCCCCATCGTCGCGAAGCTCCGGGCAGAAAACGAAGCGTTCTCCCGCGCGTTCCCCGGCGAGCCGGTGGACCGGCAGCCCGTGCACACGGTCTACGGCGGCGCCCACCTGTTCCGCCACGACCTCCCGGCCAAGCTCGGCGCCCTCGCCAGGAGGTCGCTCGACGAATACGCCCCCGACGCTGCGACGTTCGCCGAGGCGCTCCGGCTGCCCGGCGACGCGGCCTTCGCGCGAACGGTCTGGGAGCGTGTGCTCGCCAAGCTCGACCGCGAGCCCGTCGAGGACCTCCGGGCGGACTTCGAGGACGGCTTCGGCGATCGCCCGGACGCCGAAGAAGACGAGACGGCGGTGCGCGCCGCGACCGAGATCGCGCTCGGGGTCCGGAAGGGCACGCTCAGCCCCTTCTTCGGGGTTCGCATCAAGTCGCTGTCCGAAGAGACGCGCGCGCGCGCCGTGCGCACCCTCGATCTGGTCGTGACCACGCTGACGTCGGAGCTCGGCGCGATCCCGGAGGGCTTTCGCGTCACCCTGCCGAAGGTGGCCATCGCCGAGCACGTGCGCGCGCTCGTGAGCCTGCTCGAGCTGCTCGAGCGTGGGCTCGGCCTGGCGCCGGGCTCGCTGCGCGTCGAGCTGATGATGGAGACGCCGCAGTCGCTCGTCGACGAGGCGGGCACCCTCGCGCTCCGGGGCCTCGTGACCGCGGCGAAGGGACGCTGCGTGGGGGTGCACTTCGGGAGCTACGACTATACGGCTGCCTGCAACGTGACCGCCGCGCACCAGAGCATGACACATCCGTCGTGCTCATTCGCTCGACACCTCATGCAGGTCTCGCTCTCGCGAAGCGGCGTCGTCCTCTCCGACGGCGCGACGAACGTGATGCCGGTCCCTCTCCACCGCGCGAAGGCGGGCGACTCCCTCACGGACCTCGAGCGACGCGAGAACCGAGACAGCGTGCACACGGCCTGGCGCCTCCATTACCACAACGTCCAGGACTCGCTGCGGCGCGGCTTCTACCAGGGCTGGGATCTCCACCCGGCGCAGCTGCCGGCGCGGTACGCGGCCGTCCACGCCTTCTTCCTCGCGAGTGTCGACGCGGCCGCGGCCCGGCTGAAGAACTTCGTCGAGAGGGCCGCGCAGGCCACGCTCGTCGGCCACGTGTTCGACGACGCGGCGACCGGACAAGGGCTCTTGAACTTCTTCTCTCGCGCTCTCGGCTGCGGAGCGCTGACCGAAGACGAGGTACGCGAGCGGACGGGCCTCACCCAGGAGGAGGTGAGGCTGCGGAGCTTCGCGAGGATCCTCGAGCAGCGAGCGCGGCGTACCTGACGGATCCGTCAGGACGGATCCGTCAGGTACGCCGCGCCGGGGTGCCGCGCTTCGTCAGGGGAACTCGAGGAACACCGTCGCCACGCCCATCGAGGCGCCAGCGGGCGCGAGCCCCGCCTGCGACTGCTGGGGAGGATCGTAGGTGAGGCCCGAGACGCTCGGGTCGGCGCCCGAATACGCGATGATCAGGGCGTGACCGCCAGCGCCGTTGCCGCCGGTGCCGCCGGCCCCGCCGACGCCGCCGTCCCCGCCCTTGCAGGCCTTGGCGCCCGGGATCGAGCACTGGAGGCTGATGCACCCGCCCGCCGCGCCGAGCCCCGGGAGACCACCCGCGCCGCCCAGACCGCCGAGCGCGCCGTCGCCGCCCTTGCCGACCGTGGCGGTGACGCCGACGAACTCGAGATCGACGTCGAGCGCTACGATCGCGATCGACGATCCGCCGCCGCCGCCCGCGGTTCCCTTCGTTCCGGCGCACCCGCCGCTCCCGCCGCCGCCGCCGCCATACAGGACGTCCGTCTTGGCGCCGCCGCCGCCGCCGCCCTTGCCGTGGGCGCCGTCCGCGCCGTCGGTCCCGTTCTGCGCCGTGAAGCCGTTCTCGTCGATCGTGCCGATGCCGACGCCGTGCACGCCCGCGGTCCCTTCGACGCCGATGACCCCGTTCGACCCGTCGGTGCAGTCGGTCACGTCGCTCGTTCCCGCGGCCCCGCCGCCTTGAGCGGCCCCCGGCTCGCCATCCTCCGGGGCGCCTGCCATGCAGGCCCCGTTGCAGACGATCTTCGCGCCGTCTCCGCCGCTGAACCCTGCCGCGCAGACCGTGACACCGCCGTCGCCGCCGGTCTGGCCGGCGCTGTTGTTGCCGATGAGCCCGGGCGTCCCGTCGGCGCCGGCGACGCCAGCGACGCCGGCCTCGCCTGGCGCGCCGTCACCCACGACGATCGAGCCCCGCTCCACGCGGAGCGCGCCGCCGTCGGCGAGGATGGCCACCGACGAGCCGCCCGGGATCGTCGCGGACTGCGCCTCGATGTCGAAGCCGCTGACCACGATCGGGAACGCCGCGCCCTGCGTCCGCAGCGGGATCTCGTCGGGGCCTGCGGTCCAGGGCGTGCGCCCGTCGAGCGACCACGACCAGCCGGCCTCGCAGTCGAAGCCGCCGTAGAGCTCCACCCCCGCAGGGACGGTGGCCGACTCGACGAGCTCCTCGCTGCAGACGTAGACGCGGAACGAGTCGATCGTCACGCGTGCCACGGCCTCGGAGAGCGTTCGGCACGGCGAGGACTGCGAGCAGTCGCCGCCGGCAGGCGCGCTCGGCTGGACGAAGAGCCCACACGTCGCGTCAACCGGGAGGCCCTCGTCCGGCGTGCAGCTCGACGTGGGGCCTGTCGAGGTGGTTGCGGCCGTCGTCGACGAGGTCGTGCTCGCCGTCGTGGTCGCGCCGGTGGTCGTCGTCGTGGGGCCGGTGCCCGATTCACCCCCGGTCCCCGCGTCGTTCCCTTCGGCGCAGCCCGAAGCACAAAGAGCGATGACGGGAGACGCCGCGAGCCACACTCCGAGAAGGAAAGAAGATCGAGCCATCGTCCGACAGTCTAGCAGGACGGACGGGCCGCGAGAGCAGGCGCAGAAATCCGGCGCCGGCGGGCCGTTTCGGCCGGGTTCCGTCGTATGCTCCCCGCCCGATGTTCGACCATGCGAACGAGCTCCTCCACCTGCTCGCCCGATGGGTCCACCTCATCGCCGGCATCATGTGGATCGGGAACTCGATGCTCTTCAACTGGCTCGACCGCAACCTGGAGAAGCCTCCGGGCTCGAAGCCGGGCCTCGTCGGCGAGATCTGGATGGTGCACTCCGGCGGCTTCTACCAGGTCGAGAAGAAGTTCCTCGCGCCGGCGCAGCTCCCGAAGACCCTCCATTGGTTCAAGTGGCAGAACGGGATCACCTGGCTGAGCGGCATCTCGCTCCTGGTGCTCATCTATTACATGGGCGCGGCAGCCATGATGGTCGACCCGGATGTCTCGGCGATCACGCCGCAGACGGCCGTCCTCATCGGCGCAGCGTCGCTCCCCCTCGCCTTCCTCGCCTACGATCTCGTCTGGCGCACCGCGATAGGCAAGAGCCCGGGCCTCGCGACGGTGCTGACCTTCGCCATCCTCCTCGGCGCGTCGGCGGTCTACTTCCGGTACTTCAGCGGCCGGGCGGCCTACATGCACGTGGGCGTCCTGGTCGGCACGCTGATGACAGGCAACGTCTGGTTCGTCATCCTGCCCTCCCAGCGCGAGCTCATCGCCGCCACCAAAGAGGGACGCGAGCAAGACCCGGCGATCGGCTATCAGGCGAAACAACGCTCCGTCCACAACAACTACTTCACGTTCCCGCTCCTCTTCATCATGCTGAGCGGGCATTTCCCTTCGACCTACGGCCACCCGCAGAGCTGGATCATCCTGCTCGTCCTCGCGGCGGGCAGCGCGTTCGTGAGGCTGGGGATGAACATGCGCTTCACGCAGCCGATGTGGCTGTGGCCGACCGGCTTCGCCGCGCTCGGCACGCTGGCCTTGGTGCTCGTGCTCGTCGGCGACAAGGCGCTGCTCTCGAGGGAGGCCGGACGCGCGACGCCGGTCGCCTTCACCGAGGTCGCCGAGGTCATGCACACGCGCTGCACGCCCTGTCACTCCAGCACGCCGACTGACGCGACGTACAAGGCCGCGCCCAACGGCGTGATGTTCGACACCCCCGAGCAGATCATCACGATGGCCCAGAAGATCGAGGAGCGCGCGGTGAAGACCAAGAGCATGCCGCTCGCGAACGTGACGAAGATGACGGACGCCGAACGAGAGACGCTCCGCGCGTGGATCGCGCAGGGCGCGAAGGGGCCCTGATGGAACGCGTCTTTCGCTCGACCCGCGTGGTCCTCCCGGAGGGCACGCGCGCCGCGACGATTCACACGAGAGCGGGCACGATCACGAAGGTCTCCGCCCACGACGACGTGCCCGAGGGGTGCCCGGTCGTGGACGCGGGGTCCGCCGCGATCATGCCGGGCCTCGTCGACACCCACGTGCACGTCAACGAGCCGGGCAGGACCGAGTGGGAAGGCTTCGAGACCGCCACGCTCGCGGCGGCAGCCGGCGGCATCACGACGATCGTGGACATGCCGCTCAACAGCGTTCCTCCTGCCACCTCGCCGCGCGGCGTCGCGGAGAAGGCCGCGCTGACCGAGGGCCGCGTACGGATCGACGTCGGCCTCTGGGGCGGCGCCATTCCGGAGAACACGAGCGGCCGCTCGACCGGCCTCCGGGAGCTCATCGCCGAGGGTGTACGGGGCTTCAAGTGTTTCCTCGTGCCGTCGGGCGTGGACGAGTTCCCGTTCGTCTCCACGCCGGACGTCGAGGCGGCGCTCGAGCAGCTCCGCGGGACCGGCATCCCGCTCATGGTGCACGCGGAGATCGCCGAGCCCATCGACGAGGCGACGGCGGCGCTCGCCGCCGCGTCCGCCGATCCGCGCCGGTACGAGACCTACCTGCGATCGCGCCCGCCCTCGGCGGAGGATCGCGCGGTTGCGCTCCTCTATGGCCTCGCGAAGAAGACGGGCGTCGCCATCCACGTCGTGCACCTCTCGTCCGCCGGCGCGCTCGAGACGATCGCCCGCGCGAAAGACGAAGGCGTGCCGCTCACCGCCGAGACCGCACCTCATTACCTGCACTTCGTCGCCGAGTCGGTCCCCGACGGCGCGACCTGGTTCAAATGCGCGCCCCCCATCCGCGAGCGCGCGAACCGCGAGCGGCTCTGGGAGGCGGTGAGGAGCGGGCTCATTGAGATGATCGTGTCCGACCATTCGCCGTGTATCCCCTCCTTGAAGCGGACGGAGGAAGGAGACTTCCTCGCGGCGTGGGGCGGGATCGCCGGGCTGCAGCTTAGCCTCGGCGCGGTCTGGACCGAGGCGAAGGCGCGCGGCTTCTCCCTCGACGACATCGCCCGTTGGATGAGCGCAGCGCCCGCGAGGCACGCCGGGCTCGCCGGCAAGAAGGGCGCGATCCGCGCGGGCGCGGACGCCGACCTCGTCTTCTTCGATCCGGAGGGACAGACCGTCGTCGACGCGGCCCACGTCTTCCACAGGAACAAGCTCACCCCCTACGACGGCGAGACGCTCGCCGGCTCGGTCCTCGCCACGTGGGTGCGGGGCGAGCGCGTGCACGGTTTGGGAGAGCCACCCCCGCCGCCGAGCGGGCGCTGGCTCCGAGGAGGCATGGCGTGACGTTCACCGATCGATTCGATCTCGCTTCGCTCCGGCTCGGCGCGAGTGTCCTCTGGGCGACCGACGACTTCTTCGCCGAGAAAGAGAACCTGCTCTCGCGACACGACGCGGAGTGGCGCGAGCACGCCTACACCGATCGCGGCAAATGGATGGACGGCTGGGAGAGCCGCCGCAAGCGCCACCCCGACGGCACGGCGGATACGTCGCTCCACCCCGACTTCTCCGACGCCTGCATCGTGCGGCTCGGCCTGCCCGGGATCATCCGCGGGGTCTGCGTGGACACGAGCTGGTTTCGCGGCAACTTCCCCGAAGCGTGTGAGATCCTCGGGTGCGCTGCGCCCATCGACGCGCCGCTCGAGGTCTTGCTCGATCCGGCGACCGTGTGGACGCCGGTGCTCGGTCGCGCGGCGCTGCAAGGCAACTCGAAGAACCTCTTCGCCGTCGACTGCCCGTTCGCCTTCACCCACGTGAAGCTCGTCATCTACCCCGACGGCGGCGTCGCGCGGCTCCGCGTCTATGGGGACGTCGTGCCGGATTGGCGCCGCATGGGTCACGCGCGCGGCGAGATCGATCTGGCCGCAGCCGAGAGCGGCGGCGACGTGGTCGCCTGCAGCGACATGTTCTTCGGCGAGCGACGAAACCTCATCATGCCCGGGCGGGCCGTGAACATGAGCGACGGCTGGGAGACGCGGCGGCGCCGTGGGCCCGGCCACGACTGGGCGATCCTCCGGCTAGCCGCGCCCGGCGAGATCAGCCGGCTCGAGATCGACACGAACCATTTCAAGGGGAATTTTCCGGACACCTGCTCCGTCGAGGTGTGCTCCGCGCCCGGCGCCGTGGTGGCCGATCTGAAGGACACCACCTGGCGCGAGCTCTTGCCTCGCACGCGGCTGCAGGCCCACACCCGCCATTATTTCGAGCCCGAGCTCGCCCGCCTCGGCTCGGTGACCCACGTGCGCCTCAACGTCTACCCTGACGGAGGTGTCAGCAGGCTCCGCGTCTGGGGCACGCTGGACGACGCCGCGCGGACGGCGCTCGGGGTCACGCGCCTCGACACGTTGCCGGTCGATCGAGCCGAGGCCGAGCTCAAGGCCTGCTGCGCCTCGAAGCGCTGGCTCGCGGCCATGCTCGAGTCGAGGCCTTTCGGCACGGTGGAGCGGGTCTACGCCGCCTCGGATCGCGCGTGGGCGTCCACCGGGCCGGAGGACTGGCACGAGGCGTTCCGCGCGCACCCGCGGATCGGCGACCGAAAGGCCGCCACACACGGGTGGTCGGCCCAGGAACAGGCCGGTATGGGCGCCGCGCCCGAGGAGCTCCAACACGCAATGGCGGCCGCGAACCGCGCCTACGAGGAGCGCTTCGGCTTCCTCTACATCGTCTGCGCCACGGGGAAGTCGGCCGACGAGCTCCTCACAATCATCCGAGAGCGCCTCGACAACCCGCCGGAGCGCGAGCTCGAGGTCGCCGCGTCCGAGCTCCACCGGATCACGACGATTCGCCTGGCCAAGCTGCTCACGCCCTGAGCGCGAGCGAAAGCAGGAATCTTTGTAACGGGAGCTGTCGGTCCGGCGTCCGTCCGTTCGACGCAGCATCGACCCCCGTTCGAGGAGACCTCATGAACGCGCTCGCCTCCCTCCCGGCCATCCAGCCCTACGTCGTCTCGGTCCTCGTCCTCGGCCTCAACCTGGTCGGCCTCGCGAACGCGACCGCGGTGACCCGCGGGCAGGCGGCGGAGGTCATCAACCCCGAGGACGTGGCTGTGAACAAAAAGGCCTCGGTGGTCTACGACGCCGGCAACGACAAGACCGCGCGCTATCGCCGCGCGCATCGAAACGCCCTGGAGAACACGCCCGTCTTCATGACCACGGCGCTCGTGCTCACCCTGATGGGCGTGTCGGCCACGCTCGGGGCCGCGCTCTTCTACCCGTACGCGGCGCTCCGCATCGTGCACAGCGTCTGTTACATCCGGGGCATCCAGCCGCTGCGGACGATCTCCTTCGTCGTCGCGCTCCTCATCCAGGTGGGCGTGCTCGGGCTCATCGGGTACATGACCTTCGCAAGCTGACGAAGGGGAAGCTGCGCGCGCGATCGAGCCGCCGCGCACCTTGCGGTCGGCGGGCAACGCTCCGACAATTCCGGGTGGTCACGCCATGAGCCCCATCACGACGCACGTCCTCGATACATCGGTCGGCCGCCCGGCGGGCGGCGTCCACATCACGCTCGAGCACCGGAACGCGGAGGGCTCCTTCGCCGAGATCGGGCGCGGCGTGACCGACACCGACGGGCGCTTGAAGACGCTCCTGCCCGACACGGCTTCGCTGGAGCCCGGGCTCTACCGGTTGACCTTCGAGACCGGGGCCTATTACGCCGAGCGCGGCGTCGAGGGCTTCTACCCCGAGGTCCTGATCGTGTTCGAGGTGCGGGAAGGGCGCGAGCACCACCACGTGCCCCTGCTCCTCAGCCCCTGGGGCTACTCGACCTACCGCGGCAGCTGAGCGCCGCTGCGGCTGCCGGCTCCGCGAAGGACAGCCGCCGGACCGGCATGCTCGGCGTGGTAGGCTTGGCGGTCGCCATGGCCGTGGACCAAACGACCCCCGACCCGTATCCGCTCATCGGGCACATCGTCGAGGGCAAGTACGAGATCCAGCAGATCCTGGGCTCCGGGGCCATGGGCCGCGTCGTCCGCGCGCACCACGTGCTCCGGAAGATCCCCGTGGCGTTGAAGTTCGTGAGCCCGGCGCTCCTCGGACACCGCGACGTGGTCGAGCGGTTCCTGAACGAGGGCGTCGCCTCCTCGAAGATCGACAGCGAGCACGTCGTGAAGGTCTACGACGTCAGCACGCTCCCCAACGGCCTACCGTACATGGTCATGGAGCTGCTCGAGGGCCAGGACCTGAGCCGGCTGCTCCGCCGCGAGGGGCGCCCCTACCTCGACGATCCGGCCCGGGCCGTCCACTTCATCCTCCAGATCCTGCGCGGCCTCCAGGCGGCCCACCGCGTGGGCATCGTCCATCGCGACATGAAGCCGGCCAACTGCTTCGTCATCCAGAAGGACGGTGAGCCCGACTTCATCAAGATCGTCGACTTCGGGATCAGCAAGGTCCGCGCGGACGGCGGGCTCGAGCTCACGCAGGCGACGTCCGCGCTGGGCACGCCCCTCTACATGTCCCTGGAGCAGGCGAAGAGCGCGAGGGACGTGGACGCCCGCACCGACCTCTACTCCACGGCGGTCATCCTCTACGAGCTCCTGGCGGGCTCTCCGCCGTTCGTCCCCGACTCGGACTCGCTCATGGAGCTCTTCAGCATGCTCATGAACGAGGACCCCAAGCCGCTCGATCAGATCCGGAACGATCTTCCGCACGGGCTCTACGACGTCATCCTCAAGGGGCTCGCGAAGGATCGCGAGAAGCGCTTCCAGACGGCAGAGGACATGGCCGAGGCGCTGGCGCCGTTCTCCGATCATCGGAGCGATCACGTCGTCTCGCGCCTGCTCCGGACGGCGCCGCTCGCGCCGCTGCGCTCTCGCCCGCCTCCGTCGATGAGCGAGGCACCGAGCGTGCGGATCCACACCGACACGGTGCTGATGACCGGCGCTCCATCGGGCGCCATCACGCGAGGCGCGCTCCCGGTCACGGCGAGGCAGGAGTCGTCCCCCGAGGTGAGCACGGGTCAGGCCGTGGCCCAATCGCAGCGGACCATCCTCGAGGAGCGGCGCGGGACCCCGCTCGTCTTCGCGATCGCGGTGGTGGCCGTCGCGGCCGTGGCCGCTGCGGCCTGGGCGCTCGGCAGCATGTCGTCGAAGCAGGCGCAGGAGCCGGCCATGACGACGGGCCCCGCCGCGTCACCGAGCAGCACCCCGGTCGCCCCCGCCCCGTCGCCTCCTCCCTCCGCTGCGCCCAGCGCCACCACCGCACCGCCCCCCACCTCTGCTAGCGTCAGCGCCAGCGTCCTGCCCAAGGCGCCGCAGCCCGCGGGGAGCGCCACCGGCAAACAGAAGCTGAACGACCTCAAGCCCGACAAGTGACCCGATGAACTTCTTCGTGCGTCTCTCCCTCGTGCTCGCGCTCATGCTGAGCCTCTTCGAGGCCACCGCTTGGGCCCAGCAGACCCCCAAGATCCGCGAGGAGCTGCCGGAGTCGCTCCGCTCGAGCTGGGACTCCGCAGGGGAGCTCTTCGACGACGCGAACTTCGAGGCCGCGCTGGTCGAGTACCAGCGCATCTACGAGGAGACGAAGAACCCACGTGTCCTCTACAACATCGGGATTTGCTACAAGGAGCGCAAATACTACGCGCGCGCCGTGGCCGCGTGGGAGCGGCAGCTCGCGTCGAAGGACAAGCTTCCGAAGGCCGAGGCGGAGCGCGCCGAGTCGGCGCTCGAGACGGTGCGGCCGTTCGTCAGCACGCTCGAGCTCACCTCGAACCAGCCTGACGCGACCGTCTTCATCAAGGAGGTCGAGGTCGGCAAGACTCCATTCGACGCGCCCATCGCCATCGACGCGGGCCCCAACAAGATCGTTCTCGAGAAGCCCGGCTTCGCCCGGGTGGAGCGCACCGTCGAGGTGACGAAGGGCAAGCCGATCAAGCTGACCCTCAACATGGTCCCGGCGGAGAAGACCGCCCCCGCCAAGATCGTGGTCCAGGGCGCTCCCGACGCGGTCGTCTTCATCGACGGCGTGGAGATGGGGCCGGCTCCGTTCTCCGGCGAGGTGCCCACCGGCCGGCACACGTTCGAGGCACGGAAGAAGGGCTGGGTGACCGCGCGCCAGACGAGCCAGGTCGCCTTCGCGCAGCCGCTCAAGCTGACGCTCACCCTCACGCGCGACCTTCAGGAAGGGAAGGTCCGCGTCCGCACGGGCCACCCCGACGCGACGATCAAGATCGACGGCGAGGTGAAGGGCTCCGGGACGTGGGAGGGCCTCCTCCCCGCCGGAGGCCACAAGCTCGAGGTGACGAAGGACGGCTACAAGACGCTGACCCAGGAGGTGGCGCTCGTCGCCGACCAGGAGCGCGACCTGGATCTGTCCCTCGAAGAGGACAGCTCCAACGCCTGGATCTACTGGACGGTGACCGGCGTGCTCGTGACGGCGGGCGTCGCGACGACCGCGTATTTCGTGTTCCGACCGGCCGAAGAAGCCCAGGTGACGGGCACCTTCGACCCGGGCGTGGTACCGACTCTCTTCCGCTTCTGAGGCTTACCCCATGACGACCCTGCGCTTCCTCGCCTCGACGTCGGTGCTCCTCTCGGGCGGAGCCCTCGTCTCCGGTGCCTGCACGACCCCCGCGACCGAGATCGTCGCCGGGATGACGACCCAGATCCAGGTCGACAAGGACCTCGCCGCCGTCGGCGTCGTCGTCCGGTACGGCGGGCAGCTCATCTCGTGCCGGAGCTACCTACTCGATGACGGCACTGTCACGCTCCCCAGCACGCTCGGCGTGGTCCCCCAGGACGGCCGAGAGGACGAGGTGCTCCAGCCGGTGACGGTGACCGTGGTCGGGTTCCGCACGGTCGAGCAGGGTCAGGCCTTCGACGAGACCTGCGTCGCCGAGATCCCGAAGGCGGACGCGCCCGAGGTCGTCGTGATCCGCAGCCGTCGGATGCCCTACACGAAGGAGAGCATCCTCTACATGCCGATGCCCCTGCGCGAGAGCTGCACCGGCGTGGTGTGCGGCGACGAGGAGACGTGTATCGGCGGCAAATGCGAGAGCATCGACGTCGATCCGGGCTCCGTCGTCGACTACAAAGACTCGTTCGTGTTCGGGAACACGAACACCTGCTTCAGCGTCTCGCGTTGCCTGCCGGGCGGGGTCACGCAACCGGCGGTGCTCGTCGACCCGGCCACGTGCACGTTCAAGTACCCCGTCCCGCCCGATACGGAGCCGCCGGCGGTCGCCCCCGGGCAGCTCAACGTCGAGGTCGTTTACCACACGATGGGCACCGAGGTGCTCGACCTCGACGACAAGGAGGGCTTCGTCTTCCCGGACGAAAACGATCCTCTGACGTTCCGGCTCGCGCAGAATCTCTGCGAGTCGAACTACCAGACCGGAAAGATCGTCGGGGTCGTCGCGTCGCCGGTGTGTACGGCGAAGCGTGCCCTCCAGCCCATCTGCGAAGGCGACCTGGCCGACATCCAGAGCGGCTCGCGCAGCCCCCGGCCCGGCTCCGGCGGCGGCGCGGAGGTGGAGCTCTGCACGCTGGGCACGCCGCTGGTGCCCACCGAGAGCGCGCTCTACGTGCTCCTCGATCGGTCGAACGCGATGCGCGATCTCTACGGCCCCGAAGGGCTCGAGTTCGCCATCAACGTGCCGCTCGAGAACCCGGTGGCGGCGCGCACCCAGATCGGCCTCTCGTTCCTGCCGGCCGGCGTATCGGCCTGCGCCTCGACGTCCATCCCTCCCGAGGTCGGGTTCGAGGACCCGCTCGTCGTGCGCAACGAAATCGCGGAGCGCCTCGCGGACCCCGCGACGCTGCTGTCCGACGATCCGCAGGTCTTCTTGGACGCCGCGATGAACGGCGCTTACGGCTCGCTCGCAGCGCTCATGCCGACCGAGTCGCAGACCTTCAACCGGCGCGCCGTCGCGATCGTGGGGAACCGAGATCTGCAGCAGCACTGCGGAGCATCGCCCGGCGATCCCGTCACCCTGGCGACCGACGCGCTGGCGAACGAGGGCATCTACACGTACGTCGCGGTGCTCGATGCTCCGGCGGGCGCGCCGCAGTTCGGAGACGATCCGCAGGCGAGCGCCGCTGCGATCGCGACCGCCGGAGGCACGCAGGTGTTCGACGCGATCGTCGACGAGACCGAGGGCGCGCTCGCGGTCCAGAAGGTGTTGAACGATCTCGGCAGCTGCGTCTACGACCCGCCCTCCGGGAACGCCGCGACGCTGGCGAGCCACCTCATCTTCGTCGACCCGGTCACGCTGCAGCGGTCCGACGTGGCCCGCAACGACGCCTGCAACAGCGAGGCTGCCGCGGTCGACGGCTGGGGGGTGGAGCCGAACGGGCGCATTCGGATCTGCGGCGCGCCCTGCGCGTCCCTCCGCACCACGTTGACCAACACCGCCGCCTACTTCGCCGCCCTCGGCGAGCCGGCGCCGCGCGTCCCCATCATCGCGGCGGTCGCCTGCGTGGACCCCGGCCGCTTCACGGAGTGACGGCTCCGTGGCCGGGAATGACGAGCCCGGCGCTCAGGGCCCGAAGAACATGCCCACGTAGGGCCCGATGAAGACCTGGGTCCCGCTGGCCATCACGTACGCCGGCGTGGCCTGGGGCGCAGGCACCACGCCGTCTTTCGTGAGGTAGACGTCCCCACGGGCTGGGGTGGTCACGCCGTCGCCGGCGTGCTCGAGCCACAACGAGGCGCCGAGCGCGAGCGAGGTGGTCCCGACCAGCAGCACCTGGGCGCCGAGGTCGACGGAGAGCACGCCGGTCACATAGCCGTCCCCGTCTTTGTTTCCGACCGAGCTCGTCGCACCGGAGTCCGCCACGGTGTCCCGGCCCAGGAGCAGGTGGCGGTAGGCCACCCCGGCCCCGATGGCGCCGGTGAAGCGGACGATGTCCACGGGGAACAGCAGGCGGATTCGAGCCGCGCCGCCGCCGCCGAAGCGGCCGATGACGAACTCCTCCTCACGCGCAGGCGACGCCACGAGGGGGTTCACCTCGCTGCCGCTCTTGCCGTCGAAGCTCGCGGTCGGCTGCACGACGTCGCCGGCGCCGAGCAGAAACAGCTCGAGGCCGAGCGGAGCGAAGGCGTAGCCGATGAAGCCGCCGAGGCCGCCGCCCAGAGGGATCCCCGCGTCGCAGGACGTCGCGCCGGTGACCGCACACGAGCCCTCGAGCGTGTTGCCAGAGCCGGCTGGCTCGAACATCCCCATCAGCTGGAAGCCCCCGTAGAGGCCGTTGAAGCTCCAGGGTTGTTCGATCTTCTCCACGATGGCGCCGGCGGCCTTCTTGCGCAGCGAGATGGTCTCGACGAGCACCTCGCCGGGCTCGATGGTCAGCTTCTTCGTGACCGGCTGGTAGCCGTCGCGCGACACCGTCATCGTGTGCTCACCCGCGGTGAGCTCGCGCACCACCGGCGAGGCGCCCGCGTCTTTGCCGTCGATCTCGATCTTCGACTTCTCGGGATCGGTCCGGATCTCGAGGGTGCCGACGGGTGGACCGGGCACCAGCTCCACCTGCGCTTCGTCGCCCTCCTTGACCTCGAGCACCGTGGGGCCCGCCACGAGGGAGGGCCCACGAGCCGTGATCGTGTGGGAGCCGACAGGCAACACGACCTTGATGGGTGCCGGCCCGAAGCTCTTGTCGTCGACGAAGACGGTGAGCGGGTCGCCGCCGCCCTTCACGGTGATCATCACGGAGCCGCCCTTCGGCTTGGCCTTCAGGTCGACGTCGACCGAGACGGCGGCCTTGGCGGCGACCTCCACCGTGGACTCGAAGGGCGAGAAGCCTTCTTTCGTGACGAGGACCTTCCTCGCGCCGAAGAGCACGCGGATCGGCTTGGCCAACGGAGACGTCCCGACGGGCTTGCCGTCGACCGAGATGGTCGCGCCCGACTCGCTCACGCGCACCGCGACGGTCCCCGTCTTTCCGGAGAGCTCCTCGAGCCGCTCCTTGGCGAGCTTCTTGTCGCCCCCGAGGAGCGAGGAGCCACGCGTCGCGACGAGGGCCTCGTAGGCGTCCGCCGCCTCCACCGTGCGGCCGAGCTTGTAGAGGGCGTTGGCGATGCGCAGCTCCGTCGCGGCCGAAGGGCTGGCCTCGTGCGCCTTCTTGTACGCGGCGAGGGCGTCTTCCCACTTGTTCTCACGAGCCGCGCGATCGCCTTCCCCGAGCGCCTTCTGCGCGACGGCCGGTTGGGCCCACGCTGGCGGAGCAAAGGCGAGCGAGCCCGCCGCTACGAAGACGAACAGCGCGAACGAGGCGACCGCGAGCCGGACCCACTTCGGCATACAGCCCGGAGTTTTACCGGGTTCGGGGCCGCGAGTCACCTCGCCTCACTCGGCCGGCGTCGAGCTCGGAGCCTCGGGGTCAGGGACAGGCGTCGTTTGCGGCGCCCGGCGTGCCGCGGTCGCCCGCGCCGCCGCTGATGAACGACGTCGCCTCGCAGAAGTTCGTGTCGTCGTCGTTCAGCGTCGCGTCGATTGTCGTCGGGTCGAGCGACCGGCTCGCGCCGCTCGGGTCGAGGCCCGACGCCTCGTCCCACTCGACCTCGTCGATGATGTAGCCGTTGCCGGGGCTCTCGAGCCGGAGGAGGTCGGCGGCGTCGCCGAGCACGACGTCGCTCGCGACGTAGTCGACGCTCACGCCGCCGTTCGTCGCGGTGTCGGCGTTGTTGCCGATGACGGCGTAGCCGCCCGACGGGACGATGACCGACCCCGAGACCACGTGGATCGACCCCAGATCGTGGTGGATGAGGTAGCCCGCGAGATCGATGTCGAACATCGTCGTGTTGTAGACCTCGAACCACTCGCCGAGGGTGTCCGCCACCTCCTCGGGGTTGTTCATGATCTCCGTGACGACGAGCGCCCCCGGGAGCACGACGCTCTCGCAGGCGATACCGCAGAGCATCACGGCTTCTTCCACGCAGATCTGATCCCAGCTGCCTTCCGCAGCGTCACAGCAGACGGCGTCCGCGGCGCAGACCTGCGAGACACAAGGCAGACACCCGTCCACGAGGGCCTCGCCCACCTCACACAGGTCATGGGAGCACGTGCCGCCTCCCGTGCCCGTGGAGGTCCCCGTGCCCGTGGAGGTCGAGGAGCCGGCGCCGCCCACGCCCGTGGTGGTGCTGCCCGTCGTCGTCGAAGCCGAGGAGGATGACGCGCTGGTCGTGCTCGACGTCGTCGACGCACCACCCGAGCCGCCGTCTCCGCCGTCGTCCGAGCAGGCCAGGAGGAGCAGGGCGAGGCTGACGAAGCTGGTTCGGCTCATGAGACACTCCCCCCGGGCGCGTCCCGCGCCCGACCACGGTGTTGTTTCCAAAAAAAGAAGGACGGTCCGAGTGGACCGTCCTGGCAGTGCGAAGGGCGGGACTTGAACCCGCACGGTGTTACCCGCTAGCACCTCAAGCTAGTGCGTCTGCCAATTCCGCCACCTTCGCTCGGGAGGCGCGGACCTTACCAAGACGAACGGTCCTGTCAAGAGCTCCGTTCATCGAGAGCGATTCGGACGGCCCGGAGCAGCTGTTCGACCTCGTAGGGCTTGGGGACGAAGTGGGTTGCTTGTTGTTCCGTCAGGTCGTCGAGCGCCCCGGGACTGTAGCCGCTCGAGACGATGACCGGGACGCGAGGCTGTGTGCGGCGAACGTGCTCGATCACGGCGTTGCCGGACTCGTTCGGCATCACGGCGTCCACGACCAGGAGGGCGATGTCCGCGCCGTGCTGATCGAAGATGCGCTTCGCCTCGGAGCCGTCCCTCGCCGACAGGACGCGATAACCCGCGCGCTCGAGCAGCTTCGTCACGAGAGCGCGAACGAGGGCGTTGTCCTCCGCGAGGAGGATCGTCTCGGTGCCGCCAGACACGGCGCCGCGAGAGGGCGGAGGTCGCGACGCGCGCGTGCCCACCCGCTCCCCGAGCGGCAGGTAGACCGAAAACGTCGTGCCCTTGCCGACCGTGCTCCGGACGCGGACCTGGCCGCCGTGTTGCTGCGCGATCCCGTAGACCACAGAGAGCCCGAGCCCCGTTCCTTTGGCGGCGCCCTTGGTCGTGAAAAATGGCTCGAAGATCCGCTCACACACCTCGGGCGGCATACCGCGACCATCGTCGGTCACCTCCAGGAGCGCGAACCTGCCCTCCGCCTCGAGGCCACGGGGCGCGTCGCTCCGAGGCTCGAGCGTCACCTCCGAGGTCTCGATGAGGATGCGGCCCTTGTCGTCGATGGAGTCGACCGCGTTCACGACGAGGTTGACGATGATCTGATCGATCTGGCTCGGGTCGGCCGAGACGAGCCCCACCCCGCCTGCCCGCAGCTCGAGCGCGACGCTCGCGGGAACGATCCGCGCCAGGAGGCCGAGCGTGCTGCGGACGCGCTCCTCGAGGTCCACCGGCTTCTTGTCGATGGTTTGTTGCCTGCTGAAGGCGAGCAGCTGCTGGGTGAGCTCCGCGCCTCGCCCGGACGCCTCCTCGATCCGCGCGAGCGCCTCCATCAGCTCGGCCGGTCGGCCCTCGACGTGGGCCGAGCGCGCGAGCGTCGCGTAGCTGGAGGTCACGAGGAGGAGGTTGTTGAAGTCGTGTGCGATGCCGCCGGCCAAGAGGCCGATGCTCTCGAGCTTCTGGATCTGGCGGAGCTGAGCCTCGAGGCTCCGCTGCCGCTCCTCCGCTTCGCGCTGCACGGTGACGTCGCGCATGAGGGTCCAGATGCGCCGGAGCTCTCCGTCTTCGACGACGCCGCGGACGTTGGCCACCACGTAGCGCCTCGTGCCTTCGGAGGTCGTCTGCGTGAGCTCGAGCCCCTCGGAGACATAGCCGCTCTCCACGAAGGTCCGGTAGAGGCGCCGGAGCACCTCGAGCGATTCGAGCGACAGGTCTCGCAGCGGGCGACCGACGAGCGCAGAGCGGTCGGTCTTGCGCATCGACGAGTAGACCGCGTTGCACTCGACGAGGACCGAGTCGAGCACGCGCTCGAACTGCTCGTCGACGGGCCTGGTCACTTCGATCGGCGTCGTCGCCTCGTAGCAGCTGATGGCCTCGGCGGTGGTCGCGATGAACGAGCGGATGCGGTGCTCGATGTTCGAGAGCTCGGCCTGGGCGCGCGCCCGCGCCAGCGCGCCGGCGACGAGCTGACCGACGGTGCGCACGACGGAGAGCGTGGCAGGCGCTGTGCGAGCGCCCTCCTTCACCCAGCTGAGCCCGAGCCCCCCGATGATCGCACCGGCGTCCACCACGGGCACGACGAGGAGCCCGCGGACGCGGAACGCCGACATCGCGGACGCGACCTCCCCCAGGTGCGCGGGCGCGGCGTCGACATCGGCGACCTCGATCACCTGACCGTCGAGGACGAGGCGGAGGGCCGCCGGATACGCCTCGAACGGCAGGTCGCGGATCGGTGCAGACGAGTCTCCCAGGCCAGGCTGGCTGTGCTGGTGGGTGACGCTGAAGGACGTACGGTCGGGGCCGAACACATAGAGGAACGCGCTGTCCGAGCGGAGCACCGAGCAGACGCGTTCGAGGGCGTGCCGGATGGCGGCATCCACCGAGGGCTGCACCGCGCTGCCGAGCGCGACCGAGAGCTCCGAGAGGAGCCCGAGCAACGCCGGCTCGGACGGCTCCCGTGCATGGGGCCCCACACCCCACGAAGGTTGGCCTACGGACATGACGACTCCCCGCCGCCGAGGATAGGGAAGGAGGCTCGGAATAGGAAGGCCCGAGGGTCCCGCGCGCGAGGATCAGCTCGTGAGCGGCGCGAGGAGCTCTTCCACGTCGAGCTCCGTCAGGCCCGCCGTCGCCCCGGCGGGATCGGCCCCGAAGAGGCCCGCGGCGAGCGACGACTTCTTTCGCTGGAGCATCATCACACGCTCCTCGACGCTGCCCGCGACGTACAGGTTGTGGACGAAGACGGGCTTTGTCTGACCGATGCGGTAGGCCCGGTCCGTCGCCTGGGCCTGCGCGGCGGGGTTCCACCAGGGGTCGTAGTGGACCACCGTGTCCGCGGAGACGAGGTTGAGCCCCGTCCCTCCGGCCTTGAGGCTGATGAGGAAGACCGGCGCCTCGCCGCGCTCGAAGGCGTCCACCACGCTGCGCCGGTCGCGCGTGCCGCCGGTGAGCACGAGGTGGCCGATGCCGCGCTCCTTGAGGCCGTGGGCGAGCAGCGCGAGCATGCTTGTGAACTGGGAGAACACGAGCACGCGCCTGCCTTGCGGCAGCTCGGTCTCGCAGAGGTCGAAGAACGCCGACGCCTTGGCGCTCTCGCGGACGCCGCGCGCCGCGTCGAGCGCGACGAGCCGCGGATCGCAGCAGACCTGCCGGAGCTTCATCAGCGCGTCGAGGATGGGGAGCGCCGAGGCGGCGAGGCCCTTCTTGCGGATCGCGCCGCGCACGCTCGCGTGCGCCGCCACGCGGATCTGCTCGTAGAGCTCGCGCTGCTTGCCCGAGAGCTCGACCGGGCGGTAGAGCTCGGTCTTCGGCGGGAGCTCCGGCGCGACCTCGCTCTTCACGCGGCGCAACACGAACGGGGCCACGAGCGCGCGGAGCGTGGCCATGCGCTCCTCGTCGCCGGTGGTCTCGATGGGGACGCGGAAGCTGCGACGGAACGAGAGCTCGTCCCCCAAGAGGCCGGGCTGCAAGAAGTCGAAGATGGCCCAGAGCTCCCCGAGGTCGTTCTCGACGGGCGTGCCGGAGAGGCAGATGCGGTGCTCGGCGCGCACGCCTCGGATGGCGAGGTGCGTCTGGCTGCGCGCGTTCTTGATCGCCTGCGCTTCGTCGAGCACGAGCGACGAGAACGAGAGCTTGCCCAGCCGCTCGGCGTCGCGCACGAGCACGGCGTAGCTCGTGATGACGATATCGTTCTGGTTGACCTGCGGGTAGGCGTCGTGGCGTCGCGGGCCAGTCAGGTTCAGCACCTTCAGGTGCGGCGCGAACTTGCCGATCTCCCGCGCCCAGTTGAACGTGAGGCTGGTCGGCGCGACGACGAGGGCGGGGCGCGCGAGGCGTCCGGAGGCGTGCTCGATCGAGAGGTGGGCGATCGTCTGCAGGGTCTTGCCGAGCCCCATGTCGTCCGCCAGCACACCGCCGAGCTCCTGCGCCCGGAGGTGTTGCATGAACGCTACGCCCACCTCCTGGTAGGGTCGCAGCTTGGCCTGCAGCTTCGCCGGGACGACACACGCCTCCGGCGCGCGGGCGATCCGCCGCGCGCGGTCCCGGACGCCGGACGGATCCTTCCAGCGGGCGCCGAGGGGGGCGAGCGCGTCGTCCATGTTCGCGAGGGAGGCCGCGCGCGCGGAGGGGAAGCGGAGCCGCTCGGTCGAGCGGCGGACGCCCTGGTAGAGCTCGCTCACCACGCGGACGAGCGATCGGAACCGCTCGACCGGGACCTCCACGTGGTGCGTCTCGGAGACACGCAGGGCAACCGGGCCCGAGAACCGCCGCGCGAGCGAGCGTAGGTCGTCCTCCTCGCCGGCGCTGTCGAGCATGTCGAGCACGAGCGGCAGGAGATCCACGCGGCGGCCGCCGACCTCCACCCCCAGCTCGAGGCTGAACCAATCCGGCAGGTCCTGGTCGGGCGAGACCTCGACGAGCCACTTCACCTCGTCGGGCCGGGCCACCTGGAACGGGTAGTCCGGATCGATCTCGATGAGCCAGCCGAGCGGGGGCAAGCGCTGCTGCACGAGCGTCGTGAACGCGCAAACGGAGCTGGAGCCGGACCCGGGCCTGACGACGTAGTCAGCATCCGTGTCCGCCGTGATCTCCTCCAGGCACGTGAGGTCGACCGCGCCGAGGCTGTCGAGCACGGCGACGGTCTGCGCCTCGGCGGCGAGGTCCCGCGGCGTCTCCTCGAGGCCGCGCGGGCCGTGCCGCAGGAGCCGCGTCGTCTCGTCGTTCGGGCGGACGCGTGTCCCGTCGTAGTCGAACCAGATCTGGGCGAGCGGCGCGGTGCGCGGCTCGACGTTACGGCAGCCCCAATCGGTCACCTTGCCGGCGAACAGCCGGATGATCGGCCGGAACGGGCGGGCGCTGTGCCCTACGCGGAGAGTGGCTTCCGATGACAAGCCCGTTGCTCATAACCTAGGGGATCGACGCTTGTCGATCCTTTGGCGACAGAACCGTACGCACATCACCTACATGGAACCTGGCCGAGGGGCTACGTCGTGTACTCGGCGTTGACCTCGACGTAGCGGTAGCCGAGGTCGCTCGTCATCACCTCGGCCTCGCCGGTGCCGGAGCCCAGATCGATCGACACGACCACGTCCTCCCGGCCCATCGCCGCGCGCAGGGCGGCGTGATCGAAGCCCGTCGGCTCGCCCCTCTGGAACACGGTCGTGCCCTGGACCGAACACGTGAGGAGGCTGGGCGCGTCGACCCGGGGGTGGTTGCCGGCGGCGCTCACGAAGCGACCCCAGTTGGGATCGCAACCAAAGAGCGCCGTGCGCACGAGCGCGCTCGACGCCACCCTGCGCGCGACCTCGCGGGCGAGCGTGTCGTCCGCCGCGCCGGAGACCCGGATCGTGGTGACCTTCGTGGCGCCTTCGCCGTCTCGGGCGATGAGCCAGGCCAGGCGCCGGGCGACGTCGGTGATGGCCGTCGCGACCGCCTCCGAGCCCACGCTGGCGGGGTTTGTCGAGCTCGCGAGGACGAGGAACGTGTCGTTTGTGCTCGCGTGGGTGTCGACGTGGACGGCGTTGAAGCTCCTCGCGGCCGCGCGGGCGACGATCTCGCGCAGCGCGCCGGGCGCGATCGCCAGGTCGGTCGCGATGAACGCGAGCATCGTCGCCATGTTCGGCTCGATCATCCCGGCGCCCTTGCACACGCCGGCGACGCGCGCGCCCTCGCCTCCGGCGATCTCCCGCGCGGCCGCCTTGGGGAACGCGTCCGTCGTGCGGATCGCGTCGCCGAACGCGCTCGACGCAGCGGGCCCCTGCGCGAGCGCGCCATACGCGCGCTCGATCCCGGCGAGGACCTTCTCGAGGGGCAGCGGGACGCCGATGACGCCCGTCGAGCAGACGAGCACCTCCTCCGGCAGGCAGCCGACGAGGCGAGCAGTCCTCTCGGCCATCGCGCGCGCGTCCTTCTTGCCACGGTCCCCGGTGCAGGCGTTTGCGTTCCCGCTGTTCACGACGATCGCCGCGGCGTGCCCGCCCGTCCGGTCGAGGTGCTCACGTGAGAGATCGACCGGAGCCGCGGCGAAGGCGTTCGTCGTGAACACGCCGGCCACCGGCACCGGCGCCGCGGCGACGAGGAGCGCGACGTCGGGCGCGCCGCTCTTCTTGATCCCGGCTGCCACACCGGCTGCACGGAGCCCTCCGATCTCGGCAAGGCCGAAGGGAGCGGGCTCGGGGACGTAGGGGGTGCTCGATTGTCGCGTCACGTTGCTGCCGACCCTATCCGCAAGGCTGCCCCGAGTCGACGGGGCCGGCTCCGCCTCCGCGCTGGAACCGATAGCCTCCGCCGCGGACGGTGACGAACAGCCGCGGGCTCTTGGGGTCCGGCTCGAGCTTCTGACGCAGCCGGTTGACGAAGTTGTCGACGGTCCGATCGGTGCCGAAGTAGTCGGCCCCCCAGACGCCGTCGAGGAGCTGCTGGCGGGTGAGGAGCTGGTCCTCGCGGTCGAGGAAGAACCGGAGGAGCTTCAGCTCGAGCGCGGTGAACTCGACGGGCTCTCCGTTCTTCGTGACCCGGTACGATCGGAAGTCGACCATCGCGAGGCCGACCTGGACGAGTGTGGTGCTCACCTCACGCTTGCGGCGCCGCCGGAGCGCCGCGTCGACCCGCGCGAGGAGCTCGCTCACGCCGAAAGGCTTCGTCACGTAGTCGTCGGCGCCGAGGCGCAGCCCACGGACCTTGTCCTCCTCCTCGCCCTTGGCCGTGATGAAGATGACCGGTATGTCATCGTCTTCCGCGCGGATCTCCTGGCAGACCTCGTACCCGTTTTTTCCGGGGAGCATCAGGTCGAGCAGCACCAGGTCCGGGCGATCGGCGAGGAAGCTCTCCAGGCCCTCCGGGCCCGTCTTCGCGACGTCGACCTGGAAGCCAGCCGAGCGCAGCGTCTTGACGAGGCCGAGGCGGAGGGTCGGATCGTCCTCGACGACGAGGACTCGCTCTTGTCGGGTCGGGCGGACGTGGGTCACGTGGTCTCCTGTTCGGCAGGCGCCTCACGAGGGAAGCGGACGACGAAGGTCGCGCCTCCGCCGCTCGAGTCTTCGACGTCGGCGGAGCCACCGTGGGCGCGGGCGGCCGCGCGCACGAGCGCGAGGCCGAGGCCGGTACCCTCCGTTGCACGCGAGAGCCGATCGTCACCGCGCTCGAAGGGCCTGAAGATCCGCCGCCGGAGCGAGGGTGGGACACCGGGCCCCCGATCCGAGACACGGAGCTCGACGTGTGCGCCCTCGCTGCGCAGACCGACCACGTACGGCGCGCCCAGAGGAGCGTATTTGGCGGCGTTCTCGAGGAGGTTGTCGAGCACGAGCTCGATCTGCGCGCGGTCGACGTCGGCCTCGAGCGACTCTGGGCCCTCGACGTGACTCGACAGGTCCGGGTGGCGCGCACGGAAGGCACGGAGACGATCGTCGACGAGCGCGCGGAGATCGTGCCGCGCGCGGCGGGCGACGAGCTTGCCCCGCTCCATCCGCGCGTAGGCCAGGAACCGCTCGACCGTGTCGCCCATCCGTCGGGCCTCGCGGGCCAGCGCCTCGGCGACCTCGGCGCGCTCGCTCTCGTCGACCCGCCCCTGGGCGAAGAGCTCGGAGAGCATCTGCATCGAGGCGATCGGCGTCTTGAGCTCGTGCGAGACGGCGGCGACGAAGCTCGTGCGGAGCTCACTCGTCCGCCGGGCCGCGCGCACGCGCAGGAAGAGGAGCGTCGCCAGCCCGACCGCGAGCGCCGCGCTCGCGGCGATGAGCCCGCCGAGGACTCGTGCGCTCTTCGACGTCCGCTCGGCGAGCACCGCGGGGCGCGCGAGCCGGGCGTGGAAGCCGAGCCCCTCGGTGACGAAGGCCACCGCCTCGACCGCGTCCGGCCGAGCTCGAGCGTCGTCCGCCGCGACCTCGACCACGACCCCGTCGGGGACCAGAAAGGGGGACGGCTCGCTCGCGAGCGCTCGCCCGAGCGTCTCGGGCGTGACCACCAGGCCCACGTAGAGCCCCTCCCCGATCCGGCGCACGACGCCGGCAGCCCTCGTGCCCTCGAAGCGGCGCGCCCCTTCGCCGGAGGCGAGGGCTCGCAGGGCGGGCTCCGAGCGCCAGACGCGCGCCAGCGAAGGGCCCAGCGTCGCGTTCGCCAGCGCGCCGTGCTCCAGGGCGGCGATCACGCGCGCGCGCGTGGCTTCCGGCAGGCCCCGCAGGAGGGCCACCTCGTCGTGGGCGATCGCGCGCTCCTCCGGGCGCATCAGGGCCGCGTGCCCCTCGAAGAACGACGCGAGCTCCGTCGACAGCGCCGCGTCGGGCGCGCGGCCGAGCTCGTCGATCGCGATGACGGGGAAGATCCAACGACCGGTCGAGTCGCGAGCCTCCGGACAGTCGAGCACCGCGCGCCTCTCGGCCTGGGTGCGCAGCTCGTCGAACGCGGCCGCGACCTGACGGCACGCGGCGTCCTCGCCGCCGTCGCCCGTCGAGCCGCGCTGCGTCCGTGGGAGGAGGACCCTACCGTCCGCGGTGAGGACCGCGGCTTCGGCGAAGGCAGGCGCCGCGTCCGCCACCCGGGACAGCGCGGTCGCGAGCGCGGCAGAGTCCTCCGCGCGAGCCGGGGTCGGCGAGAGCTCAGCGAGGTCGCGCGCCGCGCGCTCGAGCCCGTCTTCGACCGCCCGTGAGGCCAGGTCGGCCGCGCGCGCGACCTCGAGCGTCGCCTCGCGTCGCAGCGCCGCCTCCTCGTTCTTCGACGCGCGCAGGCCCAACCACCCGACCGCAGCGGCGGGGACCAGCGCGGCAGCGAGGAACGACGCGACGTCGCGCGCGAGCGACATGGCTCAGGGGCTTTCCTCCTCGAAGCCACAGAGGAGCCCGAGATCGATCATCGCTGCCTGCAAGCTCTCGCCGACCTTCTTGATGTTCTCGGTCTCGCGATACGCGGCCTGGACGTCGCCTCGGTCCGCAGCCTTCTGACCGCGCTCCATCGCGTCCGCGAGCTCGGAGAACCCGGTGGCGAGGCGCGCTGCGATCGCCCTTCCCTCCTGGGTCGTCAGCTCCGCTGCCTTCGCGTCGGCGGCGAGATCGGCGAGCTGCTCGTCGACCGGCGGGTCTGGGTCCGTCGCGCTCGAGATCGTCTCGAACCTCGTCATGAAGGCCTTGAGCTTGTCGCAGTCCGCCGACTTGTCGGGCGCCGGTTGACTCTTCTTCTTGCGCGGCCGGTCCTCGTCCTCGTCCTCGTCGTCGTCGCTGCTCGACCTTCGCTTCTTCGTCTTCGATCCCTCGCCGAGGAGCACGTACGCGCCCAGCCCGCCACCGACCAGGACTACACCGCCGATCGCGAGCACGAGGCCGAGGGAGCTGCGGCGGCTCGTCGCGGGCGCCGGCGGGGTCACGACGAGCGGACCTTGTGCGGGCGGATAGGGTGCGGGCGGATAGGGTGCGGGCGGATACGGCGTGGGCGCCGTCATGACGGGCGGCGCCGAGGGCGCGGTGGCGGGTGCCTGGGGATGGGCGTTCGGGAAGCTGCCGGCCTGCGCGCTGTGGCCGAACGGCAGCGGCGCGTCGATCTGCGTCGCGCTCGGCGGCTTCGGTGCGGGGGCCGTCGCGCCGGAGAGCACCGGGAGGAGGCCGGCGAGCGCGCGCTCGATGCTCGCCTCGCGTCGCTGCGGATCGCGCTCGACACACCGGAGGAACCACGCGTCGAAGCCGTCCGGGACCAGGTGGCCGCAGCCGAGCTCGGCGGCCCTGCGCGACGGCGGTACGATGGGCTCGAACAGGATCTCGCGGAGCAGCGTCTGGATGCCGGTGTTTGCGTGAGACGCGGCCATCCAGAATGACTTTCCTGTCAGGATGTAGAAGACGATGAGGCCGAAGGCCCAGACGTCCGTCCCGGGACCGACGTAGCTCTTCGCCTCGGTCTGCTCCGGGGCCATCCACAGCGGGGTGCCGAGCCCGACCGTGCCGGTGGTCTGGGCGTCGGCGACGATCTTGGCGATCCCGAAATCGAGGACCTTCAGCGAGAACGGCGCGCCCGCGGTTCGCGAGGTCGCCAGGAAGAGGTTGTTGGGCTTGAGGTCCCGGTGCACCACACCGACCGCGTGCGCGGCGGCCAGGGCGTGCACGAGCTGCTTGGCGACCTCCGCCGTCTCCGCGCGCGAGAGGGGCCCCGCGCGGCGGACGCGATCGGCGAGCTCCTCCCCTTGGAGCAGCTCCATGACGAGCCAAGGCGTGTTGTGCGCGGGCTCCACCCCCGCGGCGATGACCTGCACCACGTGGTCGCTGGCGATGCGGGATCCGACGCGCGCCTCCTGGAGGAAGCGGTCCCGCAGCGCGGCGTCGGCCACGAGCTCGCGGCGCATGAGCTTGAGGGCGCGCTGCGCTCCGGTCGACATCTGCTCGACCACGTAGACCGCCCCCATGCCCCCTTCGGACAGCGGACGGACGACGCGAAAGTCCCCGGCGAAGATGGCGCCGGGCCGGAGGTCGACGGACATGCGCCGCCAACGTTACAGCGAACTCGGTCAGGCGCGCATCACGTCACGAACGGCCCGGCGTAGGTGGTCGGCGTCGAACGGCTTGTCGACGGTCGGGCACGGCGTGGACTCGAGGAACGCCCGCGCGGTCTGGGCGACCGCGCCGCCGGTGACGAAGACGAAGCGCGCCGCCTGATCGGGCGCGATCTCGGAGACCTTGGACCAGCATTGGTCTCCGCTGACACGCGGCATCATCAGGTCGCAGAGCACGACGTCGAAGCGCTCACCGTCCGCGACCAGATCGATCGCCTCGCCGCCGGAGCCGACGCTGATGACCTCGTGCTCCGGCGCGAGGATGCGCGTGAGCGTGCGACGGATGGCGGCGTCGTCGTCGACGACGAGCACGCGGCCGCGCTTGGCGGGCGGCATGCTGCGGGGCCGGAGCGGAGTCTGGAGAGGGATGCGCCTCGACGGCGGCAGGACGACACGGAACACGCTGCCCCGCCCGACATCGCTCTCGACCTCGATGCGACCACCGAGCGAGCTGATGATCCGCTGGCAGACCGCGAGGCCGAGGCCCGTCCCTTCGCCCACGGGCTTGGTCGAGAAGAAGGGCTCGAAGATGCGCGGCAGATCCTCCTTGGGGATCCCACGCCCGGTGTCGCGCACCTCGACGACCGCGTTGCCGTGGGCGTCGGTCCGCGACGCGAGCGTGATCTCGTGCTTGTCGGCCTCGCCGTCCGGGATGGCCTGAGCGGCGTTGACGACCAGGTTCAGGAAGACCTGCCCGAGGCGCGCGACGTTGCCGTCGACGAGCGGGGTCGCGCGGTAGTCCTTCGCCAGCTTGGCCTTGTGGCGCACCTCGCCTCGCGCGAGCCGCACCGTGGACTCGAGCGCGACGCTCACGTCGATGGACCCGCTCCGCTCTTCGTCCGGGCGCGAGAACACCTTGAGGTCGCGGACGATGTCGCGGACTCGCCGCGTCGCCTCCTGCGACGTGAGCAGGAGGTCGCCGATGTCCTCGTTCTCCTTCAGCTCGGGGTGGGTCTCGATGACCTCGTTCAGGAAGTCCAGGCTGGAGACGAGCGCGGTGAGGGGGTTGTTGATCTCGTGGGCGACGCCGGCGGCCAACATGCCCATCGACGCCAGGCGATCGGTCGCGGCGAGCTGACCTTGCAGGAGCTTGCGCTCGGTCACGTCGCGCGCCACGCAGAGGAGAGAGGGCGCGCCCTCGAAGACGACCTGGACGCAGGAGATCTCGAGTATGACGATACTGCCATCCACGCGACGAGCGACCGTCTCGAAGGGCGAGACCGGCTCTCCGGAGAGCACGGCCTCCGTGCGCGTGCGCACCGTGTCGTGGTCGGCGGGGTTGAAGAGGTCGAGGAGCGAGAGGCCGACGAGATCGGCGGTCCCCGCGAAGCCGAACGTCGTGGCGGCGAGCGCGTTGCCGTAGACCAGGCGCCCTGAGTGGCTCACGACCGCGACGTCGGGCAAGGCGTCGAGCAGCGTCCGAAAGCCGCGCTCTGCCTTGCGTCGGAGCTCCTCGGCCACGCGCTGAGGCGTCCTGTCGTGCACGACCGCGACGACGCTGACCGGGGTCGAAGCCTCGTCCGTGATGGGGCTCGCCACGACGTGCAAAAAGAGCGGTCGACCGGTGGCGGGGTCATCGACCCGGATCTCCCCGCCATCCGCGGTCTCGCCCGAGAGCGCGCGGACGGCCACGTTCTCCAGGCCGAGTGGCGCGAGCCTCGGATGGTCTTGCAGGCGGCGGCCCAGGATCTCGGTCGCCGAGACGCCCGTGCGGAGCTCCATGAACCGGTTCCACACCACGCACCGGAGCTGGGCGTCGAGCTGCAAGACCCCCATCCGTGCCTTCGAGAACGCGGCGTTGGCGAGGGCGAAGCCGGGCGAGCTGTGTTTCGTCTGCGGCGCCACCGGACGCTTCTGCGCGTGGGCCAGCTGGCTCTCCGCCGTGCGCCGGGCGCGGCGCTCGCCCGAGAGCTGCAGGGCGAGCGGGAGGGTGGACAGAAGGGCGCGCTCGGATGCGGGGACGCCGATGTCGGCGAAGGCAGAGGCGCCGGGGGTCAGATCGCCCGTCTCGGTGATGGCCACGACGACGGCCTCGGAGCCGAAGCCGGTGCGGGCCTCCTCGCAGCGGGCGGCCTCGTCTTCCCCTCGGGTGTCGAGCAGGAGGACGAGTGGGTCACCGCGGCTGGTGATCCCGCGAGGATCGAAGGGATCGACGACCGTCCCGATCCGGTCCGCGATCCGCTCGAGCCAACCAGGCGTCTCGCGATGCAGGAAGAGGATTCCCACACGGCGAGAAGCGGCCCATCGGGTGGCTTCCTTAAGTGGGGGGATCCCCGGGCTTTGACCGAACCGTGACATGGCCATGAGAAGGCCGGGATAATCGGTGCGTAGGGTGCTCTCACGGCTCGGGCACGACGACCGGAGCCGAACGGAGGGTATGGTCATGCGAATCGGTACGTGGATGTCGGTCTTCTTCATCACGCTGGGTGTGGTCGGCTGCCAGACGTACGCAGACGAGCCGGAGACCGAGGCGCCCGGCTCCCAGCCCGAACGTGCCGCGGACTCGCCGGCCGACGCCTCGGTTCCCGCGAGACTCGAGCGCGCGCTGCGGAGCATCGATCGGGGCGAAGACCTGGAGGACGCGAAGGCCGCGCTCGAGTCCGTGCTGGCCGACCCGGCGGCGACGGTGGAGCAACGGGACGAGGCGCGGCTCGGGCTCTCCCGCGCGCTCGCGTCGCTCGGCGACGAGGAGGGAGCCATCACCGCGGTGGAGGCGATCCTCGCGGCGCACACGGACGACGGCCCCTTCCCCGCCCGCGACGCCGCCGAGAAGCGGCTGCGCCTGCTGCTCACGGGGAGCCCCGAGGGAGACTCGTTCCGGCTCCCTCGCGACAAGCCCCTCCCCCCCGCGGCGGCCGCGCTCGCCAAGCTCTTCGAGCCCGACGCGGACGGTCGAGTCCTCGTGGACATCTACCTCTTCGGCTCGCCGGGGCGCACCCGCTCCGAGGCCTTCGACGTCGCCGAGGCCAAGCGAGAGGAGACCGCGTTCAGCCTCTCGAAGAACCGCTGGGTCGGTCAGTCGGTCTCGCAGAGCACGAGCTGGACGTCGCTCCCCCAGGCGATCGCCGAGAAGCGGCCGGACATGGCACGAGCGGACCGGTCGTTGCTCGTCTTCTATTTCGACCTCGGAGACAACCGCGTTCCCTCGCGCTACGACGCCTACCTCCCGCTCCCGAGCGCAGAGATCGCGGCGGCGCTCGAGAGCGGCCAGGGGCTCATTGCGATGCGCAAGCGTGAGGGCGCAAGGCCGACGATCGTCATCGCCGCTCCGCGAGCCGGGCAGCTCGCGATGGTGGAGGAGGCGTTTGCGAAGATGGACGAGCTCCCCGCCGCTCCGGTGAAGGTTCCCCTCGGCGACGGGCTCCTGCCCGGCGAGATCCAGAGCCGGGTACGCTCGAGGTTCGGATCGTACCGCGCTTGTTACGAGGAGCTCCTGTCACGCGACAAGGCCGCGGAGGGCAAGCTCGAGATCGAGTTCGTGATCGACGGCGCGGGGAAGGTCGAGCGCGCCTCCATCGGATCCGAGGCGACGCTGACCGATCGGAAGCTCCAGGCGTGTGTCCTCGAGGACGTTCGGAAGCTCGAGTTCCCCGCGGTCGGCAAGCCGACCACGGTTCATTACCCCATCGTCATGACGCCCTGAGCTCAGCGCTTCACGAGGCGCAGCACCTCGACGACCTCCGAGACCTCGAACGGCTTGCGGATCCAGGTCACGCTGAGCCGTTCGGCGGAGGCGCCCGGATCGGGGCTACCGGAGATGAGCACGAGATCGGTGTGGGGGAAGTCGCGCTTCAGATCGTCGAGCGTGGCCTCGAGCGAGGCGCCGAGCGGTGACGCGTCGACCAGGGCGACGTCGACCCGGCTCGCGCCGAGCGCCGAGCGGAGCGCGGCCAGGCTCGGGACGGCGACGACCTCGGCGCCGCGGGCGACGAGCACGGTCTCGAGCAGCTCGACGATGGCCGCGTCGTCCTCCAGGACCGCGACGCGCATGCCGTCGAGCTGGGCGGGGCGGAGCGTGCGCGGCGCGGTGACCGGCGCGCCCTCGTGCAGGGGCCACGCGAGCTCGAACCGGGCCCCGCCGCCGGCTTCGAACGGGGCGAGGGTGAGCAAGCCGCCCTCTTCGAGCGCGATCGCCTGGGCGTGGGCGAGACCGATGCCGGCGCCGCCCACGCGGCCCGACGCGCCCCGCTGAAACAGACGGGCCCGCTCGCCGCTCGGGATGCCGGGGCCGCCGTCGACCACCGCGACGACGGCGGACGGAGCGCCGGCGCCGTCGGGAGCAGACGCTTCGATGCGCACCTCGCGACCGCTCGGGGTGACGGCGATGGCGTTCAAGACGAGGTTCGTCACGATCTGAAGCAGGCGATCGCCGGAGCCGACGACGACCCCGGCCGCGTCCTCCGGCACGTGTTGGGTCAGGACGACCCCCGCCCGCTTCGCCTCGTGCAGGAGACCTCGCCGAGCCTCGTCGATGAGCGTCCCCAGGCGCTCGCCGGTGGTCGCCGACGCGTCCGCGCCGTCGGCTGGTCCGGGCAGCTCGATCGCGCGCCGGGCGATGCGGTGCGCGCGGCGCGCGCGCGACAGGGCGACGCCGATGGCTTCGGCTGCGTCGCCCAGCGACTCGGCCCGCGCGCTCTCGTCGGCGGCCTCGAGCCAGCCGAGCATGACCGTGAGGGCGTTTCCGACCTCGTGCAGGGCTGCGGCCAGGTCCCGATCGGTGTCGCGCGGAAGGGGCGGTGCCACCAAACCTCGAGGCTACCAAAAAAGAGGGGCAGAGCGAGCAGCGTTACTGGATCTGCGTGACCGTGGGCGGCAGCGGCAAGAAGAACTGCCCCGACTCGTCCGCGATGGTCTCGCCGATCTGGACGAGGGCGCCCGACTTCTCCGCTTCTGCGGCTCCGCTGGCGTCGACCCACGCACGAACCGTCGCGAGCGAGCTGGGGCCCGACCCCGATCGGACCGTGCCGCGGACGAGGACCGGATACGAGACCCGCAGCTGCCCGAGATCGAGGCCCTGTGTCTGGTCCGTCCATTCCTGGACGACGAGACGCGGCCTGACGATCCAGGGGTAGCCCGACGTCGAGTCCAGCTGGACGGAGAAGTCGATCGTTCCTGGATCCACGAACAGCTCGATGCCACCCGCGTTCTTCACGGTGCCGTTGAACTGCCGAGGCGCGAGCGAGAGCTCCTCCAGCGCCTGCTTGAAGTAGGTCGACATCGACGTCTGCGAGGGCGTGGCCACCACGGGCGCGCCGACCGCGGGCTCTCCTCCTGCGGTCTGGACGCTGCCCTTGAGGAGCGGCTGGAGGGGCAGCTCGAAGCCGATGCCGTTGCCGCCGTTGTTCTCGGCGGTGACCTTCCACTCGCCGAGGAACGTTCCGAAGCTCGTGCTCGTCGGCACGACGCTGACGAGGTACGTGCCTGGGGGGAGATCGACGGCGATGACACCGCTGGGGTCCGACTCGGTCACGAGGCGGTAGTTGGCGGTCTCGCTCGGCGTGCCGGTCAGCTCCCGACTCTGGATCGTCACCGTCGCGCCCGCGACCGGCCCTTCGGGGCCGACGACGGTCGCGGTTCGGTGCAGCGGCCCGGTCTGGAGGTCACTGAGCAACAGGCCGACCACGCCGCCGTTGTTCACCGTCTCGAGCACCCAGTGGGCGGTGAGATCGCCGGACGGGGAGCGCAGACGGAGCAACGCCTGCGCGGTGTAGCTGTACGGGGTGAGCGGGATCGGAACGACGCCACCCACCGCTTCTCCCAGCTCGACGGTCGGCGAGAGCGGCTTGCCGAGGACGGGGTCGACGACCTCGAGCTCCCACCCGACCACCGCGTCGGGAGAGGACACCTGGATGGTGCCCGAGAGCTCGCTCGGCGGCTCCTCACGCGGGCGATAGTTGATGAACCCGTATTCGGTCGTGACCTCGAGGCCCGACGGGAAGAAACGTGGCGGCGCGGCGACACACTCCGGCTTGTCCTCCTGGTCACGCGGCGCGATGTAGACGTCGTACACCCCCGGCGGGACATCGAGCTCGAACAGGTGCTCGTCGCCGACGATCTCGGAGAGAGCCGAGAGCTTGTTCTGGATGCCCGGCAGCACGGAGGTCGACCGGAGCTCGATCTTCACCGGGACCGAGGTGACGCCCTCGGTCGTCATCAGCCGGCAGCTCTCGAGCGTGCCGGGCAAGGCCGGGAACGACCCCTTGACCGTCACCAGCGCCGGGAGCTCCAGGTCCAGCTCACGAACGATTCCCGTCGCGCTCGGCGCATCGAGGACCAGCGCCTCCGTGAAGAGGAACGAGGTCGTCGAGCCGGAGACGTCACCCGACCGGACCTCGATGAACACCCGACCGAGGTCCGTCTCCGTCGCGGCACACACACCACCTTCGGGGGTCGTGACACACGCGGCCCCGGCGCCGCAGTCGGCCGTCGCCGAGCAGGAGTTCTGGTACGGCAGCGTCTGGTCTTCGAGGGGCAGGCTGCAGCCGACCCCGAGGAGCGCGAGCCAAGCGAGAGAGCGCGCGGTCACTGCGGCACCTGACAGGCTTGGAAGTTCGTGCAGCTCGCCTGGACCGGCGGGCACGTGTCCGGATCGAAGCCGTCGCAGTCGCCCGAGACCATCGAGTTGCAGCGGAAGACGGTCCACGTGATCTGCGTGAAGTCGTCGGGGTCGCTCGGACAACCCGTGCCCTCGTCGAAATCGTGCGAGGCCATCAAGGTGAGACGGTGGCACCCCGGCTGAAGGACCACCGCTCCGAAGGTCGCGTTCACCGTCGCCTTCCGCACCGGGTCGTCGATGCTGCCGTCGCTCACGTCGTTGCCGCTGAAGGACGCGGTGAACGGCGCGCCGTTCAGGAAGCAGGTCCCGTAGTCGAGCAGGGCCCGAACCTGGACGGGGCTCTCGGCGTCCTCCGAGCGCACGTTCGCCGACAGCGTGACCGTGAAGGCGTTGTCCGGGGTGTCGATGACGAGGATCTGGCGCGGGTCCGGGTCGGCGCCCTCGACCTCCAGGAACGGCTTTGTCGGAACGGGTTCCTCCAAGGTCGGCTGCGAGGTGACGAGGCAGGCGGAAGCGGACATGACGGCCCAAAGAAGCGCTCGCGTGATTGCGAGTCGGGACACGCGACCAAGTAGCGAAAAGGGTGCCAAGGTCGCTCTCCGGCGCGGCGGGGCACCGAGCCCGAGGCCATCACGCTCGTCCCCTGACAAGCCTGTCGCGGTTGATGCTCCCGCACCGCGATCGCTCGGCGTGGGGCGAGCGACGCGGCACACCTCGTCCGCGCGGGGGTGCGACGGCGGCAGAGAGGGCGGCGAGGCCATGGGCGTTCGGGGGGCTTCAGCGCCGCAGCGAGGTCGGCGGGGGCGCTTGCCAGCGAGCTTCGGCGTATTCGAGGCTGGTCGCAAGCCGAACGATGTCGGCGGCCTCCGGCTGTCCGTTGCAGAGGGCCTCGAGCCCGTCGGGATCCTGCAAGATCGCCTCGTCCACCCCGGTCTCGAGGGCGGCGAACCGGAGCGCCGTCCCGAGCTCGCCCGACGCAAAGAGCCCCGCCCGGCGCATCGCCCTCCGGGCCGTGGCTCGCGCAACGCCGAGATCGAACGGGCCCGCCTCCGCGAGCTCGCGCAGCTGCCGATCGGCGCGAGGACCGACGCGCTGCCAGAGCTCCGCCGCGATCCGCGCGACGTCCGCGCGGAACGCGTCGGACGACGAGGTCGGCGCGTCATCCGACGGCGGGCGCACGGGCCCGAACGCCGCGGCCACACCGTCGAGGAGGCGCTTCAGCTGCGCGTCCGGCAGGCTCGCGGCCAACACGAGCTCCTGCGTCGCCGTGACGTGTGCGGCCGCGAGCGCGTACGCGAGGTCGGTCGACCGCTCCGTCACGTCGCCGGTGACGACGAGCGCCGGCTGGGAGAGGAGCGCGATCCCGACCGAGACCGGCCCCTTGCCCCGCTTGTGGAACAGAGCTCGCGGCGCGCCGAGGTGCGCCGCGAGCTCCGAGTAGATCTCGCCGAGCACGGACTGGAGCGTCAGCGGGACGCGGTCCGCCCCCGAGAGGCCGTAGCTCGCCAGATCGCGCCGGTACATGCCGGACTCCCAGACGAGCGCGAGCACCTCGGTCTCGCGCGAGGACACGCCGCGCAAGAGCAGGTTCTGGACGAGCTCCGGCTCCCGCGGCTGCGCGGCCAGGGGAGGCGGCGTGACGCGTGTCTTCGCCGAGATGCGCAGGACGTGCTCGAGGCTCCTCGCGTAGACCTCGTCGCGTTCGGCGAGCGCCGCGTCCCGCAGCGCCTCGATGGTCGGGCGGTGGCCTGGCTGCAAGGCGGCGAGGTGGCGGCGCACCACGAGCAAATCGCGGGTGCGCGACTCGTCTTCTTCGAGGCTCGCCGCGAGCTCGAGCCCGCTGTGCACGTGTCCGCGGAGCACGAGCTCCTCGAAGAGGCGCTCCTCTTCGGGGTCGGCGAAGTTCGGGCGGACCGGCGGGGCGAGCGAGCCGAGCGGGGCCACCGTGAGCACCTGCTCCTCGGTCACGTCCTCGACGTCGTCCGCGTCGTCCTCGACGTCGTCCGCGTCGTCCTCGACGTCTTCGTCGCCGACGATCTCGAGCTGGGCCTCGGCGCTCGGCGCTCGTGAGGCGCCGATCGACGACGGTTCTGTCATGCTCGCTGAGCCGAGATCGAGCACGGCGGGCCGATCCGTCGCCGGATCCGAGGAGGGCACGGGCGGCGTGGGCACCGCGTAAGACGGCGGAGGCTCCTCTGCTGGCTCGGCCGCGCTCGAGGAGGGCGGCGGGATCTCGTCGACCTCCACGCCCGAGATCGGGCCGTGCACGTCCAGCAGCGCGATGAGCTCGTTGCGGATCTTCTCCGCGAAGGGGCGGTCACGACGCGACGCGCGGATGGCCTCCTCGTAGAGGTCGATGGCGCCCGGCAGATCGTCTTTGACGGTGAGCTGACCGAGGCGGTGGAGGAAACGCGCCTTGGCGATCCCGTTCGTCGAACGGGCGAGCTCTTCGAGGATGGGCCGAGCCTCCGCCGTCTCCCCGGCGAGGGCGACGAGCTCTCGCTTCCGCCGCTCCACGTGGGGCGTGAGCTCGGGGAACGCCTCCGCGAGGGTGAGGAATCGCTCCGCTGCGGGGAGGTCGTCGCCCTGGAGCGCGGCGTCGGCGCCGGCCAGGGCGACGCGCCCTTTGCTTCGGAGGCCGAGCAGATCGCCCGCGAGGGCGCGCTCGAAGAGCGGGACCGCCGAACCGAACGAGCGGCTGCGCGCGAGTCGCTCCGCCATCCCCAGCGCGAGGAGAGGTTCGGGGCCGATCTCGGCGTGGCGCTTCGAGAGCTCCCGCATGCCGGCGCCGCCGCCCTGGATCACGTCGAGCGCCTCGGCCAGGAGGAAGGTGTGCAGCGCCACGGACGCGGGCTCGAGGCGATCGGCGATCGCCCCGAGCGCCTCGACGACCGCCTGCGCCTCGCGCGGCGTGCCCATCCCACGTGTCCGGTACTCCAGCCGCGCGCACTCGAGCGCCGCGTCGGGCGAGTCGGGCGCATAGCGGAGCGCCCGGCGCGCGTGGGAGAGCCCGCTCGCCTCGTCGCCGAGGGAGACCGAGGCGCGTGCGGCCTCGACGAGCAGCTCGGCGCACGCCTCGTTGCCCAGGCGCCCGCCGGCGACGAGCCGGTCGATCGCGTCGATCAAACCGCGCTTTTCGCCGAGCGCGCGGAGCGCGTCGACCCGGATCGCCAGCGCCTCGTCGTCGAGGAACGCGCCGCCGATCCGATCTGTCACGCGCAGCGCGGCCGCCGCGTCCTCCGCGTGCAGGAAGGAACGCGCCGCGCGGAGCGAGTAGTCGACGCGCTCCTCCTCGGTGAGCCCTGGCGCCTCCGCGAGCCTCTCCCACAGCGCGGCCGCGCGCGCCGGGGCCTCGCCTTTGGCGTGCAGATCGGCGAGGAGCGCGAGCGCGCTGCGATCCTCGGGGTTGGCCACGAGGATCTCCTCGAGCTCGCGCTTCGCGTCGTCGCGCCTCGAGAGGCGCTCGTCGAGGACCACCGCGCGCCTGAGCTTCAGGACGCGGACCTGCTCCGTCCACGACGACGAGATGATCCGTCGATGCAAGAGCTCGGAGACGGCCTCGTGGTCGCCGCGATCGCGCGCCTCCGCCTCGCGGCGAGCGAGCTCGGCGTCCTCCATCGAGCTGGGCCCGCCGTCGTCGTCTTCGTCGAAGAGCGCCGCGAAGCCGTCGCGCGGGGCCACCGAGCGGACGGAGGGCGGCGGGGGCGACGGCACGGGCGACACGGCCGGCGGCGGCACCGAGAGCACCTCCGCGAGGATGGCCTCCACCTCCGGCGCGCGCGGCGACGCGGCCTCGGCGGGCGGCGGGAGCTCCTCCCGGGGAGCGACCTCCACGTCGGGGGTGGTCTCGGCCTCCGACTCCTGCTCGAGGCCGGCCGCCGCGGAGAGCGCGGCTGCCTCCCCGAGCGCAGCGCCGACCGTCTCGATCGTCTCCGGCGACGCGGAGATGACACTCACGTCAGGATCGGGGGCGGGCGCGGCGTCGGCCGGCGGGAGGGAGTCGAACATCGCGGGATCCGCGAACGGATCCTCGTGGGTGGGCGCCGGAGCGCCCGCCTGCTCCTTCTCCGCTGCCTCTCGCAGCTCGAGCTCCGCGTAGAGCGCCTCCGAGGTCGCGCCGTCGGCGACGTTGTCGGCGATGGTCGCGGCGAGGCGAATGAGCGGCGGGCCGACGAGCTCGTGTTTGGACTTCGTCCTCTCGAGCACCCCGCGGGCGAAGCCCGTCGCCTCCTCCGGGACCGCAGCGAAGGCCTCCGCCATCGGCAGGAGCTGGTCGTAGATCTCCACGTCGCCGTCGACCCGCGCCGCGCGCTCGAGCGCCTCGATCGCCGGGACGGGCGCGTCACAAGCGACGAAGGCTCGGGCGAGCAGCGCCGCGGTGCGCGCGCCGTCCGGGCCCTCGAGGTGGGGCAGCGCGCGTCGCGCCACGTCCTCGAGCTGCGCTGGAACGCCCTCGGGGATGCCGCCGTCCGCGGCGAGCTTCGCCAGGGCGTCCTCCACCGCCGCCACGAGCCTCGCCTCCGGGCTCGCGGAGAGCCCACGGATGGAGACGTCGAGCCGTCGGACGAGACCTTCGCGGTCCGAGCCGCAGAAGTCGATCGCACGTCGCGTCCACGCCGCGCGCTCCTCCCGTGGGCCGCGATCGCCGAGGCGCTCCAGGAGCGTGACCGCCTCGGACGACCCGCGCTCCGGGTCGACGAGCCGGTGCAAGAGGTCGAAGATGGTCCCCTCGTTCGGCACCGCCTCGATCGCGGAGAGGGCATGGGAGAGCGCGCGGCTGGGCGCGCCGAGCGCCTCGAGCTGCCTCGCCGCGCGGTAGTGCGCCGCGCGGCGCCCGTACGCACCCATCGCGCTCGTCGCGAGCGCCGTGTAGATGCCGTCGATCGCCTCGGCGCCTCGATCCACCTGAGACGCGTGCATCTCGGCGATTGCGATCGCCTCGGGGTGACAGGGCTCGAGCGCGAGGACGCGGCAGGCGGCGTCGAGGGCCCACGACGCGAGCCCGTGGTCCGTGGCGAGCTGCGCGGCGGCCAGGCACAAGGCGACGCGGACGTGGCGAGGCTCGTCCTCCTCGATGATCAGCCGCTCGAAGATCGCCCCGATCGCCTGGTCGGGCGCGGCCAGCTCGAACAGGTCCCGCGCGTATTGCTCGAAGCCGCGATCGACCTCTTGCTCGGCGGCGGTGAAGAGCGCCTGCTCCGCGCCGCGCGGATCGCGCGCGAGATCCCAGCGGGCGCCTGCGACCGAGCGCCAGGCCTGCGCGACGTGGGCCTTGGCCTCGGAGGACGGCTGCTCGTCCTCCGTCAGGAGGGCGGAGAGCCCGCGGGCTCTTGCCTCCGCCAGCGCGACGAAGCCATCCGAGCCGAGGATGCTGTCGACCGCGTCGCGACGCTCGACCTCGTCGACGAGATCGAGGACGGCCCGCGGGTCGCCGCCCACCAGCGCGGCGCGCAGCACCTCGCGGGCCGCGCCGCCGTAGTCTTTCGCGCGGAGCCGACGCTGCGCGAGGTCGAGGTAGAGCTCCGCCGGAGGCTCGGGCAGCGTCGCCACGTGGCGCTCGAGCAGAGCGATCGAGAGCGGCTCGTCGCCGTGCTCGTCCGCCAGGACGAGCAGGCGATTCCTGACGGTTTCGTCACGAGGGCCGAGCACGTCGAGCGTGCGGCGCGCGAGCTGTCCCCCCTTCGTCCGCTCGAGCGAGAAGAGCGCCGCGAGGGCTTCGAGGAACGACGCCGGCGGGGGCGGCGGGGCGGGTGAGGCGAGCACCCACGCCAAGGCGTCCGCGATGCGACGCGAGTCCGCCCCGACCTGGCACCGACGCACGAGCTCCGCGATCGCGCGGGGATCGCCCGGCGTGAGGGCGAGCCAGCGCTGGGTCCATGCGAACGCGAGCGCGACCTCGCCAATGGACTCGAGGCAACGCGCGAGCGCGTCACACAGCCACGCCCGCGTGACGGCGACCCCGAGCGCGCGCTCGAGCACGACGGCGCCTTCGCGGCCGCCGAGCGAAGAAGCCGCGCGCGCGAGAGCGCTCGCGGCGCGCGCGCAGCCGGGGTCCGCGAGCAGCGCGTCCTCCGCCGCGTTGCGAGCCTCCGCCACGGCGCCGGCGCGATGCCAGCTCTCGGAGGCGGCGGCGTGCACGATCGCCGCGACCGGCCCGGACACGGAGCGGGCGAGCTGGGACAGAGCGCGGGCCAGCTCGCGCGGCGAGCCGGCCGCCGCGGCGAAGAGAGCGACCGCGGCAGCGCCGAACGCGTCCATGTCGGGCTGCTCGAGGAGAGGCGCGACCTCCTCCAGGGCGCGGTCGACCGCGCCGCCGTGGAACGCGACGCCCGCGAGCGCCGACCGCAAGCGCGCGCGCTCCCGTGCGGAGACCGGGGCCTCGAGCCTCGCGCGGACGACGCTCTCGTGCAGATCGGCGCGAAGGTCGGCCTGCGGATCACGGGCGTGCGCGAGGTCGAGCGATCGAGCCGCGCGCTCGTCGAGCGGGTCGGCGCGCACGATCGAGGCGAGCACCGCGAAGCTGCGGTCGGCGAGATCGGGCGAGAGGCCGTAGAGGCGCTCGAGCTTGCGGAGGTTCGCGAGCCGCGCCTCGCGGGCCGAATCACGCACCCCGCCGGCGGATGCGGCGCGCGGATCCGACGACGGCTCGACGCCGGAGGCGTCGAGCAGAGCCTCGGCTCGCGCGAGCTCCGCCGAGCGCTCGGCGATCCTCGCCTCGAGGCGGATCCTGCCGAACTCGGCTTGCTCGCGATCCGCGTCGCTGGCGCGCGCGAGCTCGGCGTAGATCCACGCGGCGAGCCGCGGATCGTCGAGCCCGCCCTCGGCGACGTCGGCGAGCTCCCTCGCCAGATCGAGCCACACCGGCTCGGCGCCGGGACTCGCGCCGAGCGAACGGGCACGGAGGAGCGCTGCGAGCAACCCCTCGGCGAGAGAGCGGTGATCGCCCGTGCGGCTCGCGTGCTCCCGCAGCGCGTCGACGGCGCTCCGCGCCGTCGGGTCGGCCGAGAGCAGCCCGATGAGGGCGTGAGTCGCTCGGTCGGCGTTCGGCAACGCCCCCTCGTGGAGGCGGGCGAGGGCAGCCCACGCGCCGGCCTGGTCGGGACCCGTGCGCGCGCGGAGCTCGAGCCGCGCGGCGACGAGCTCCCACAGACCAGCGCGACCGAGGGCCTCGTCGACCTTGGAAGCGACCTCGCTGTCCGACTCGGCCAGCCCCAGATCGATCGCGACCGACGCCGCCGTCGCCGCATCGTGACGGGCGAGCGCGCCGCTCACGCGGCGCGCGTGCGTGCGCGCCGCGTCGGCGGCTCGCCCGAGCTCCGCGAGGACGAGCGCGTGCTCGCGGACGAGCTCATCCGCGGCGGACACGCGGCCGCGGCCTTGCAGCGTCGAGGAGACCGCGTCGACGGCTTCGACCGAGCTCGGATCGAGCTCGAATGCGCGCAGGAGATCTTCGAGCGCGGCCTCCTCGTCGCCGGCGTCCCGCCTCCGGGCCGCGGCGTCGACGTAGCCGCGCACGCCACGATCGGCCGAAACGACCTCGGGCGCGAGCGACGACAAGAGGCCGATCAGCTCGCTCGGCATCGGGTCCGACGGATCGGCTTCGGCGGCCTCCTCCAGCACCAGGAGCGCGCTATCAGGCTTGTTTGCCCGCGCGAGCAGGACGGCCACGCGGGTCAGCGTTCGCGCGCGCGTCGTTCCCGGCGCAACCTCGGCCCCGGCGCGAAGCTCGAGCGCGGCTGTCCCGGGGTCGCCCAGACCGGCGAGCCAACCGGCGACGTCGGAGCGGAGGATGGGGTCGTCCTCCAGGGCGAGGGCACGCCGGGCCAGCTTGACGGCGAGGTGGAGCTCGATCCCGCGCGACGAGAGGGCGCGCGCCAGAGACTCGCTCGCCTCTCGCTCACGCGCCGTGTCCCCGGAAGCGACCGCGTCCTCGAGGACGGCGGCCAGGTGCGCCAGGTAGGCGATGGGCCCCTCGAATCGCGGGAGCGACGACGCGGGGCCCGGGCGCATGGAGGTGCGACGCGTTCCTCCTTGGTCTGGCTCGGCCACCCTCGTTTGCATGCGCAATCACGTCCGTGCGGGCGGCGTCAGCGTACCACCTGGCCTTCGTTTGGGCACAATTTCGCCGGGCTCTCGGGTGAAACGACGGCGCGAGACCCGCCGAGCCCTCAGCGCGGCCCGACGCCCATCAGCACGAACGGGGTCGCGGTCACCATCTTCTCGCCCGCGCCGAGCGGAGCCATCGCCCGCACCCAGTCCTCCACTTCGCCCGGGAAGCCAGCGAGCAGCCGGCTGAGCGGGTCCATCTCGTGCGCCGCCTGGAGCACGGCCGCGCGTGCGGCCTCGTCCCCTCCGGCGAGGAGCTCGGCGAGGCCGCCTGGCTGTCCGCGCAGCCGCACCTTGCCCTCGGCGCCGAGCCCGCTCTCCGCGAGCGCGAAGTCGATGGCGTCCGCCAGACCACCGATATCGTCGACCAGCTTCAGCGACTTGGCGCGCTCGCCGCCGAAGATGCGGCCCTGGGCGGCGCTCTCCAGCGCAGCCGCGTCGATCCCGCGGCCCTCCCCGACTCGCTTCAGGAAGAGCGCGTAGATGGATTCCATCGAGGCCAGCATCTTGGCCCGCGTGGCGTCGTCCCACTTGTCGAAGCTCGAGAGCATCGTGGCCCGCGCGGCCTTCTTCGGGTCGGGCGCAGCGGGGATCGTCACGACGTTCACCCCCAGCTTCGAGAGCGGCTCGTCGAACGAGAGCTTGCCGGCGACCACCCCGATGGAGCCGACGATGCTCGTCGGCTCGGCGAAGATCCGGCTCCCGGCGCAGGAGAGGTAATAGCCGCCGCTCGCGGCCATCCCTCCGATGGAGATCACCAGGGGCTTCTTTTTCTTCAGCTGCACCAGCCGGTGCCAGAGCAGATCCGACGCCAGGGCCGAGCCGCCCGGCGAGTCGATGCGGAGCACGACCGCCTTCACCGCGTCGTCGTGCTCGAGCTCCTTCAGGATCTTGCCGAGCTTCTGCTCGCTGATGCCGCCGTCTCCCGAGAGGAGCCCGCCGCCGCCGCCCATCGAGATGGCGCCGGTCGCGCGGACGACGGCCACGTGGGGGTCAGAGCTCGGATCGCTCCCCGAGAGCGCGCGCAAGACCTCGTCGAAGCCGCCGCCGTCCGCGCCCTTGCCGCCGAAGGCCGCGGTCGTGCGCGTCGCGCCCGTGTCGGCCTTCGCCTGGTCGCGCGCGTCGTCCAAGAAGCCGATCTCGTCGATGAGGCCGAGCGCCTTGGCGGTCTCCGCCGGATGAGGGCCGTCTTCGAGGGCGCCCTCCACCTTTGCGCCGCGCCCCTCCGCGATGCCCGAGATCCAGGCCTTCCGGAGATCGGCGAGCGTCCCCTCCACCGTCTCGCGCGCCTCGGGGCTGGGCTCGTCGCGGGTGTAGGGCTCCTGCGCGCCTTTGTATTTCCCCACCTGGAGGAAGTCGACCGTGACCCCGAGCTTGTCGAAGAGGCTCCGGCCGAAGATGAGCTGGAAGGCGATCCCGACCGAGTCGACGCTGCCACCGGGGCTGAGCCAGAGCTTCGAGCAACCTCGGGCCGCGAGCAGGAGCGAGCCGTTGTCGAGCTCGTCCGCGTGGCAGATCACCGGCACGCCCTTGTTCCTGATGTCGCCGAGCAGCCGGCCGACCTCGCCCGCCCCGGCAAGGCCGAACCGTGCGGTCCCGAGCCTGACGAAGACGCCCTTCGCCTCGGCCGTGTCGATGTCTCGAATCGCGGTGACCAGATCGGCGTGGCTCGTGCCCGGCACGCCGCCGAAGAGCGTCGACGCTCCGCCCTCGGACGCGCCGCGCGTGAGGTTCAGCTCGACCAGATACGGTCCTGTCAGGCTCTCGCCCTCCTTCGAGGCCGAGCCGAGCCCGGGTCGCCCCTCGCAGCCGACGAAGCTCGTCGCGACCGCGAGCGTGGCGGCGAAGAGGACGCTGCGGCGAGGCAAGCTGCGGCTCATAGGTCGGGGGGGACGTCGCTGCCGCCCGTCGTGGCGGGGTCCTGGGGCGGAGGCTGCGGAGGCTGCTCGGCGCCACCCGTGGTGGTGGAGTCGGGGGGCGTCTGCGGCGTGGAGGTGGGGCCGCTCGACGGGGTGGCCTGGGTCCGGGACTTGGCGATCTCCGCCGCCTTCCCGGACACGCCGAGCTCGAGAGCCTTGCGGTAGAGGGTCGCGGCTTCGGCGCGCTCCCCGCTGTCGTATTTGAGCCCCGCGAGCGTCATGACGGCGGGCGCGTGGGAAGGGTTCGCGGCGACGGCGCGCTCGAGGAACGCCTTCGCTGGCACCTGCTTGCCCTGCCCGAGCGAGGCCTGCGCGAGCCCGAACAGCGCCTCCGCGTTGCTCTGATCGCGACCGACGATCTCGCGATAGAGCTCCTCCGCCTTGACGTAGTTGCCCTTGGAGAGCGCGTCTTGCGCGACCTTGAGGAGCGAGTCGGGCGGAGCGCCGCTCGCTCCTCCGGTGGGCACCGGCGGCAGATCGTCGATGGCGAGGGTCGGGCTCTCGCCTTTGTCGACGCGATCGAGGAAGCGCCTCAGGTCCGACTCGAGCGGGTGCGACCTCGAGAGCTTGCCCAGCCGATCGAGCTCGGCCCGCGCGCGCGTCGCGTCGCCGGACAGGGCCGCGGCGTAGACCAACATGGCCCGCGCCCTGCCGAGACCACCCTCCGCGTCCGCTGCCTTGCCGAGTCGGTCGAGCACGTCGCGCCACCCCGGCGCCTTCGGGGCGAGGTTCTGCTCGGTCATGTCGAGCACGCCGAGGACGAGCTCCGTCTCGTCCGAAGCGAGCGACTGGATCGACGCCGCGGCCTTGCGCGCCCCCGCGACGTCGCCGGCGATGCGCTTCACGTCGACCGAGAGGCGGGCGACCTCCGCGTCGTCTTTGGCCAGCGACGACGCGAGCTCGACCGCCTTTTGCGCCCGGTCGATCGCCGCGACGAGGCGGTCCTTTGCCTTGTCGCGTCCGCGATCGTCGGGCGCGAGCACACGCAGCTCGAGCCACGCGAGATCGGCGCGGACGACGGCGAGCCGCGCGAGCGACTTCGCGACGCTCGGGCTCTTCTCGTCGATCCCGCTCGCCTTGACGAACTTCTCGTTGGCGCTCTCCAGATCACCTTCGCGGAGCGCCTTCTCCCCCGTCTCGAGCAGCTCGACCACGCGTGGGTCGGTCGCGCTCTTCGAGGGAGGAGGCTCGGAGGGCAGGTACTTCTGCCAGAGGACGACCCCGCCGAACGCGACGGCGCCACCGAGCACAAGCCCCACGATGAGGCGCGATGAGCTGGAACGACGGGACACCGCGCTCGACGTGCGCGTCCCCGAAGGGACGATGTCGCTCTCCTCCCCGCTCAGCGAATAACGGACCTCGGCGGGCGCGGGCGTGATGACCGAGGCGCGACCGTCCATCTGCCGCATCTCGACGACGTCCGGCTTCGCGAGCGGCCCGACGCGCGGCGGCTCGGCGCTCACCTCGGGTGGCGGCGTCGGGGTCGGCGTGGGGGCCGGCTCGACCACCGGCGGAGGGAGCGCCGCACGCGACGACGCGGCGCCGCCGCTCGTGGGCGCCTCCTTCTCTTCCTTGGCGGGCGCGGGCGCGGGGGCGGGCGCCGGCGTCGACTGGGCGACGACCGGCGCGGGCTCGGCCACAGCCGGCGGCTTTGTCGACTTGGGTGGCGGCGTCCGCGGGATCGTTTGCTCGAGATCCGGCAGCGGGCGCCTGCCCGTGACGGGCTCGGGCTCGCGCGTCGACGCCGGCGCAGCACGAGTCGACGCGGGCGCGGTGCGCTCGCGCGGCGTGCCGTACGACATCGTCTTGGTGATCGAGTCCGGCGACTTCGGAATCGGCGCCATGGGAGGCGCGACGCCGAGCTTCGTCTGCGGGCCTTCATCGGCGCGAGGCGGGTCGGGGATGGTCGGCGGATCCTTGGACTGCGGCGCGATCTCTTCGCCGAGCATCCGCAGCTCCTTCGTCGCGCGGCGGTCCTTGACCGCCGTTCGCTCTTCGTCGTCGAAGGCCTGCGCGTGGCTCGCGACGCTCGCGGCATCGGGATCCCTCGGGAGCGGGATCGCGACCGAGCCTTCGGTCGGACCTTCGGGCCCCGGGCCGAGGCCGGAGGGCGTCTGCTTGCGCGCGCGCGGGCTGCTCTCGAGCGAGCCCAGGCCGGGCGAAGTGCTCAGCTGGGCGCGCGGCGGCGCGGTGAAAAACGGCTCGAGCTCGGCAATGGAGGCGAGGCGGCGAGGGCGGCCCGCCCCGCGCGAGAGGACGTCGTCGCGGCCAATCTTCCCGGAGGCGATCGCGTTCTTCAGCTCGCGCAGGATGCGAAACTCGAGCGTCTGGCCCTCGACGGTGCGCACGATCCACACCTCCGGCCCGCCGCCCGTGGGCCGGCGGACCTTGAAGCGATGACCGCACTGGGTGCAGCGAACGCTGGTCCCTTGTTCCGAGACGAGCGCGTCGTCGAACTCGTACTCCGTCTGGCACTTCTCGCAGGTAACGTCCATCGGCCGGGAAAAAGAGGCCCCCTACGGTAGCACCAGGGCCTACCTGCGAGCGCACTTTGCACGTCATGGGTGGTCAGGGCCTGCGTGAACGGCCGTTGACGGCCCGTCGTGACCGAGCAGGTTTTCCGCTCGAGCCTGCGGGCATACGGCTTGCTATCCTGGAGGCGCCTATGCGCCGCCTAGCCTTCCTCACTGCTCTCAGCTTCGTCGCGATGTCGATCGGCGGCTGCCCGATCTACTCGGACGGTGACGACGGCTACTGCTCGAACGGGCGCTGCAACCAGCAAGAATACTGCTCTGCGCCGAGCGATTGCGCGTCCGACGAGGTCTGCGGGCTCGACAACGAGTGTCACATCGGCCAGTGCAACGACTGGGGCTGCCCGGACGGCTACCGATGCGACCCGAAGGGCGACGACGTCTTCGCCTGCGTGATCGACGTGTCGACCACCGGCGGCGGCGGACAGGGCGGCGGCGGCGGACAGGGCGGCGGCGGCGGCGCGGACGTGGTCTGGTGCGGCAACCCCGACGACTGCGGGTCCGGCGAGACGTGTGGAACCGACGGCACCTGCCAGGCGGGCGACTGCACCGCGGTCGACTGCATCTTCGGCTTCACCTGCGACCCCGACCTCAGCCCCCCCGCGTGCGTGCGGGAGAACCCTGCCGGTTGCGGCGAGGACCTCGACTGCGCCGAGCTCGGGGCCGGGTTCAAGTGTGTCAGCGGCGTCTGCACCGCGCCCGCCGATCAGTGCTTCGACCAGACGCAGTGCGCGACCGGCGACGTGTGCGCGGACGGCAAGTGCGTGCCTTCGTGCGCCGGAGCCGAGATGTGCCCCGCGAGCTACCAGTGCGACGCCGTGGACACCTGTAGCGTCCCGACGACCCCCTGCCAGATCACGAACGACTGCGGCGGCCCCGACGCGGTCTGCGTCGCCGGCGCCTGCGTCCCGCGCTCCGTCGACGGAGACTGCAGCGCGGGCTCGGTCTGGGTCGAGAACGGCTGCATCCCCGACCAGAGCGCGACCTTCGTCTGCTCGGTCGAGGGAACCCAAGACACCTGCGCCAGCGGCTCCATCTGCCTCCACCACAGCTGCTACATCTCGTGTGCGCCGCCGAACGAAAACGCGTGCACGTCGCTGCCGGAGTTCGACGTTTGCAAGCCGGTCACCGTCATGGCCGGGACCTTCCCCGTCTGCGGCTCGGACCAGAACCTCGGCGGCGAGTGCGACCCCACCGCCGGGATGGGCTGCGCGCCCGGGCTGGTCTGCATCGACGGCTTCTGCAAGTAGCCGTAAACTGACGTAACGTTGCCTTTGCCAGACTGCCTCGCTGGCACAAACCCGCCACAAAGAGTTGTCAGCGCGGTCGTGCCCATGGGATTCCTGCGCCCACCATGAGGCAATACGCGCTCGTAGCGACGTCCGCCCTCTTGCTGCTCGGCACCTCGCGGGC
>JAEUKE010000074.1 GCA_016794345.1 Myxococcales bacterium | reverse complement strand
CGCCAGGCTGGACGTTCTGTCCCAAGAATGGGACAAAAGAGCGTGGGTCGTACCTCCGAGTCACCCCGGTTCGATCCCGAGGCGCTGCTCGCCTTCGGCGCCATCGCACGAGCCGGCGGCGTGCGAGGCGCGGCTGAGCGGCTCGGCGTCCCACGCTCGACGCTCAGCCGGAGGCTCCTGGCGCTCGAGGCGCAGATCGGCGCGCCTCTCGTCGTCCGCACGGCCCGCCGCTTCTCGTTGACCGAGCTCGGCGAGCGGCTGGCCGGCGCCAGCGAGGACGTGACACGCGCGCTCGACGCCGCAGGCGCCGTCGCGCGCAGCGCGTCGCAGGAGCCCTCGGGCGTCCTGCGCGTCGCCGTCGCTCCGGTCCTCGGTGAGGAGATCCTCCCGCGGATCCTCGCCGAGCTCACGGCCGCGCACCCGCGGCTCTCGATCGACGCGCGCCTGTCGCCGGACAAGGTCGACCTTCGGAAGGGCGACGTCGACGTCGCCTTGCGCGCCGCGGTCCTCGAGGACGCGACGGACCTCTTCGCGGTGCGCCTCGGGATCTCGGTCTCCGGCTGCTACGCGAGCCCGAGCTACCTCGATCGGCGCGGGGCGCCGTCGCGCCCGTCTCAGCTGGCGCAACACGACTGCGTGCTCGTGGGCGGGCGACCGCGCGTCTCGTGGACGTTCCGGTCCAGCGGCCGCGAGCAGACCGTGCAGGTGACCGGCCGCGTGCGGGTCGACAACTACCGCGTCGCCCGGGACGCCGCGGCGCGCGGCGTCGGCATCACGAGGCTCGCGACAATCTTCGCGACGCCGCTCGTCGAGCGGGGCGAGCTGGTCCCTCTGCTCGAGCGCTGGTGGCCGCGCGTGCCCGTCTACGCCGTGCACGCGGGGCCGAGCCCGGCTCCCCCGTCGGTTCGGGTGTTCATCGACGCGGCGCGCGCCGCGTCTGCCGGCGTGCTCTCGCCGAGCTGAGGGGTCGCGCGCGCGCGGCTCAGCGGAGCCGGCGGAGGACGCGGCCGAGCGCGACGATGACAAGTGAGTCAGCGTTCTGCTCGAGCAGGTCCTCGCGCGGGCGGAGCTCCACCAGCGCGACGCAGGGAAACGAGGGGAGGAGCGGCAACATCGGACCCGTGCTCTCCGGGATGTAGGCCGGGAGGGACACGCCGCCGGGGAAGATGAAGTCCGCGCGGATGCGCGAGTGGCCGAGGACGAGGCGCTTCTTGTAAGCGCGCTGGTCGAGGAGGCTGCGCTCGACGGCGTCCGACAGGAAACGCGACGACAGGTTCGACTGCAGGACCGCCGACTCGATCTGTTTGTAGACGGCCGCCAGCGTCTCGGGAGGCGCCGGGACGGCGGAGCTGGCGAGCTCGTTTGCGACCGTGAGCGTCGCCGCGAGGCGTTTGTCGTTGGCTGCGAGCGGCTGCGCCGCGCGGGCGGCTGCCTTCAGGAGCTCCGCGTCGTCGAACGAAGGTCGGAGGTCGCCGGCGACGAGGAAGAGCGGGATCTCGAGATCCGTCGGGTCGGAGAGGGCCACCTCGACGGCCGAGCGCAGCGCAGGCAAGTCGAGCTCAATGCCGCAGGAGAGGGTGCGAAGCACGTCGAGCCGTGCTCGCTCGTCCCGCTCTTGCTCGGCGTCCGCCTCGCGCTCGTCCGCGCGGCGCAGCGCGCGAGAGGGCCCGAGCTCGCCGAGCAGCGCGGCGTGGCTCTTCGATCGGCGCAGCCGCCTCGGGACCGACGGCTCGAAATGCAGGAGATCGATCATCGCCCGCCGCGCGATCGTGGGCGCCGGCTTCGGGTCCAGCCACCCGGCCTTCGGGTCGCGTTTGCCGTCGGCGTCCGCCGCCGCGTCGCTCGCGGCGCGCGCGCTGCTGAGCGCGGGCGCCGAGTTGCTCGGCACGCCGAGCGGCTTCGACGCGAGCTCCGGGGACAGGAGCCGCTCGGCCTTGGGCTTGTCGGCGGGGACGAGCCCGGCCAGTGCCAGACGAGGGGACGAAGGTGCGGGCGCCGGCGCCGCGAGCGGCGGATCGACCGTGAGCAGAGCAGGGGAGGCCTGCGGCTTCGCGGGGATGTCCGAAGGTGGCTTGCTCAGAGGTCGCAGCCTGTCGGTCTGCACGGCCGGCATCGACAGGGCCGCGTTCGCGCGCAGCTCGCCGATCGTCTGGCCGCGCTGGCTGGGAGCTGGCGGCGGGATCGCAGGGGCGCTCGGCGGCGCGGAAGGTACGGTGATGCCGCGCGGTGGCGGAGGGGGAGGCGCGACGAGCGGAGGCGGCGCGACCGAAGCGGGCGCCAAGGGGGCCACCGAGGGCGGTGCGATCGGCGCGGGCGGCTGCAGCGCCGCGCCAGGTGGAGCCGGCGGGGCGACGGGCGCTGGCGGCGCCGGAACCGGCTGGGGCGGCGGAACGAGGGCCGGTTGAGGCGGCGGAATCGACGCGGAAGGAGGCGGCGGCGCGACGGAGGGCGGCGGTGGCGGGACCGGCGGGAGCGGCGGCTGCGCGATGGACGCGAGCAACGACTGCGCGCCCGGCACGGCCGGCAGCGCCTGGGTGGTGAGCAGCTCCGGCGACGCGGCGGACTCGGGCGGGGTGGGCGATCGGAACGGGAGCGCGGCGTCCGGGGGCCGGCTCTTCATCGGCGGCCGAGCCTGGCGATCGACGAACGGCAACGCGGAGCTGGGGAGCGCGTCGGCGTCGTTTGTCGTCTCCATCACGGGGAGGCTGAGCGTCGACTCGGTCGCGGGGGCAGCGAGCATGACCGCCCGCTTGGCGGTCGCGTGGGAGAGCAGGGCCAGCGCGCGGAACGTGAGCGTCGCCACGCCGCGGTCAGTGTCGATGACGAGCGTGTCAGCGACGAGCGGACCGATCTCCGAGAACGAGGGCGACGCGATCTGCGGCTTCACGCCTGCGAGGTTCGTGACCAGGCGCGGGTGTTTGGGGTGGAGGCTCTCGAGCAGGAGGCGCTCGTCGTCGCGGAAAGGCTCAGCGGCTCGCTGATCGAGCGGCGCGACGCTGAAGAAGCGGGGATCGAAGCCGCGGGGCATCGGTGTGCGGCAAGGCTTGGACGCCCACGGACCGTCCTCCGGACGGAGCAGCGACGTGCGCAAGGGCCAGCTCTCGGCGATCGGCCCGAGCCCGACGGGCGGGACGTGCTGGCCGGGCATGACGATATGGTTATGAGGAATCAGC
>JAEUKE010000057.1 GCA_016794345.1 Myxococcales bacterium | reverse complement strand
GGGGGCGACCAGCTGCGTCGACGACCGGGTGAGCTGCCAGGGCGAGGCCTGCTCGCTCGAGAACACCGGCGGTGGCGCGACGGGAGGAGGAGGCGCGGGCGGAAGCGGCGGCGGAGCAGGCGGCGGAGGTGCGGGCGGAGGACCCGCGGCGCTCGACTGCTCGGCGCTCGAGGCGCTCTACGAGCCGATGACCGGCGAGCCCCACCTGGAGACGATCGCGGGGCTCGAGGGGTACTACGCGGACCGGCCCTACCTGGCCGTGACCGCGTCCCAAGCACCGACGAGCTCGCTCTACGAGCTCGACGGCGGCGTTCTCGTCCCCACCTGGCCGCTCGCGAGCGCGGCCGTCGGGCTCGACGTCGCGAGCTTCTCGTCCTCGCTCCGCTTCGCCGTCGCCGAGGAGGACGGAGTCGAGCTCTTCGACGAGGATTTTTGGATCGTGACCGCCACGAGTCAGCCCCACAGCGACGTGGTCTTCGACGCCACCGGCGCCGTCGCGTTCGCGATCGCTGGGCCGAAGCTGAGCCGGCTGCAGCAGACGAGCTTCAGCACCGAGACCTCGTTCATGACCCCGCAGGGCGGCCCCGCCCTCTCCGCCCTCTCGAGGGCAGCGGGCCGCGTGTTCGCCGCGGGCAGCCACGTCTGCTCCCACGACCTCGGCGATCTGACGACGAGCTGCGGCGCGCAGCTCGTCGCGCCCTGGGTCGACGTGTGGGCCGAGTCCGCCACCAAGCTCGTCGGGATCGGCGCCGACTTCGTCGACGTCACGAACGAGGCCGGCGCGCTCATCGGCCCACACGACGTCCTCCCCCACGCGGCGGCCGGTGTGTTGTCGCTCCGGAAGGTGCGCGGCAGCGCGGCCAACTCACCTCGGTACTTCGTGGCGGGCGGCTTGACGGACGGAACCGGCAACACGACCGCCTACGTCGCTCGAGGCACCCCGCTCGCTTCGAGCATCGACTGGGAGGAGTGCGCCTTGCCCGGGACGACCGGCATCGTCGATCTCTGGATCACGAGCGATGGCTCCGAGCTCTACTTCGTGACCGACGCGGGCGCGGCCTACCGCCTGCCGGCGGGCTCGTAGAGGCGCGACCCATCGATCTTGATGGGTCGCGGCAGGAGTAGCCGCGCTACGATCCCGCTCGATGCGCGTTCTTTCACTTGCCCTCTGCGTCGTGTCGCTCCTCGCCGTCACCAGGCCGCTCCGCGCCGCGGAGGTCGTGAGCGTGGGCACCGTCGCGCCGAAGCAGAGCGTCTGGGGCCGGACGTTCGCGGTGTGGGAAGAGGCGGTGAAGAAGAAGAGCCACGACAAGCTCGAGCTGCGCATCCACTACAACGGCCAGCAGGGCGACGACGGCACCATGGTGGGCAAGGTGCGCTCCGGTCAGCTCGACGCCGCGGCGGTCAGCTCGGTCGGCCTGAGCAAGGCCTACAAGCCCATCCTCGCGCTGCAGCTGCCGGGCCTCTTCCGCACCTGGGAGGCGCTCGACAAGGCGCGCGACGCCGTGAAGGAGGAGTTCGACAAGGGCGCGGCCAAGGAGGGCTTCGTCTTCGGCTGGGGCGATCTCGGCAAGCTCCGCGGCATGACCCGGGGCGCCGTCATCAAGCGTCCAGGCGACCTCTCGGGCAAGAAGGTCCTCGCGTGGCGCAACGACGTGATCGGCCCGACGGTCTACCAGCTGATCCCGAACGTCAGCATCGTCCCCCTCAGCGCCATGGAGGTGCTCCCCACGCTCCGCACGAAGGGCGTCGACGTGCTCAGCGCGCCCGCGCTCGCCGCCGAGCAGCTCCAGTGGACGCCGCACCTGACACACGTCGGCGCCGAGACGACGGTGCTCGCCATCGGCGGCATGCTGTGGTCCAAGAAGCGCCTCGATCAACTCCCCGGCGATCTCCGCACCATCCTCGAGGACACCGGGAAGGTTGCGCAGGCCTCGCTCCGCAAGAAGATCCGCGCCGAGGACGACGCGGCCTTCGAGCGCCTCAAGGAGAAGATGACCGTGGTCTCCCTCTCCGAGGACGACAAGGCGGCCTGGCGCCCGGTGTTCGAGAAGGCCATCGATCGGCTCAAGCAGGGCACGTTCGATCCCGCGCTCGTGGACAAGCTCGTGACCATCGCGAAGCAGAGCCCCTAGCTATCGCGCCGGCCCGAGCGATCCGTATACCATCGAGCCATGTCATTTTGCCGCATGCGAGCCGCGACGGCCGCGCTGCTGCTCGCGACGGCCTGCGGCGACGATGCGGGCTCCGGCGGCGGCAGCTCGGAGACCTCGGGCAAGACCACGTCGAGCACCGGAAGCGGCGCTGGCGGCGAGGGCGCGGGCACTTCGACCTCGTCGCAGTCGTCGTCGTCCGCGTCGAGCGGCGGCGGCTTGCAAGGCGGAGGCGGCGCCGGCGGCGTCGACCCGTGGGCGGGCCCGCTCGAGCACCTGGTGGAGCTGCCGCTCGGCCAGGAGGACATCGGCACGCCGATCATCTTCCCCATCCCGGATCGCGCGATCGGCATCACGACCCTGTCGCAGACCCCCGACGACGGCCCGATGGGCGTGGTCCAGCTCCGGCCTCCCAACTCGACGAACGTCGTGACGGACTTCGAGATCCCCGGGACGGGCATGCCGTTTTTCATCGACGAGCACGCGCTCACCGCCGCGAGCCCACAGTCGGATCTGGCGCAAGCCTGGCCGGTGCTCGAGGGCAACTGGCGCCTGCGCGTCGGCGCCGACGGCCCCACCACGGCGACGAGCTCCGTGTTCGTCCGTCGCACGATGGACGGCGCGTTCCACGGCGGCGTCGTCGACATGAACGTCTTCATCGCGCCCGGCTCGGGCGTCGACGCGACGTACGTCGGCGCCGTCATCGACCAGATCTTCTCGACCTACTGGGGCCCCGGAATCGGGCTTACCAAAGGCAACGTCACCTTCCAGAGCGTCGCGTCGTCGTTCGACAGCGTCGACTCCGACCAGGAGCTCGGCGCGATGTTCGCCACCTCACAAGGCGTCGGACCGGCGCCTGCGGTGAACCTCTTCGTGGTGGGCGACTTCACCTTCGTGAACGCGCTCGGCATCGCGGGCGGCATCCCCGCCGCCCCGATGGTGCACGGCACCGAGAAGAGCGGCGTGGCGTACACCCCGACCGGCAACCAGGGCTACGACGCGAGCATCCTCGCCCACGAGATGGGCCACCTGGCCGGGCTCTTCCACACGAGCGAGATCCAGGTCACGGGCTTCGACCCGCTGGGTGACACCGTGACGTGCCCCAACATCATGAACATGAACCCCCAGAACTGCCCGGATGTCGGGAACGTCATGTTCCCGATCGCCTACGGGGGCGGGAGCTTCTCGGCGCTCCAGGCGCGTGTGGTCCAGGGCAGCGCTGCCTACCGGGGCATCCTCGAGGAGGGCGGGCTCCCCGGCGCACCGCTGCCGCAGCTCGCGCCGCTCTCGCCGCGAGCGCCGGTCTCGCCGCCGACCTACCTGCTCTCGCAGGCGCCCAAGCGAGCACCGCACACGCCTCTCGAGCAGACGCTCGCGGCCCACTGGTGCGATCGTGCCTCCGACATCGAGGGGTACGTGCTCGCGGCGCTCCAACCGACCGGAGACGACCTCGAGTCGATCACACAGGACGACGACATGCCCGATCACGTGAGGGCTCGCGCGCTCCGGCTCCTCGCGATCGTGAGCCCCGCGCGGGCGGAGCATCTCGCGCGGCTCGCCCTCACGCACGATCACGGCCGACGCCTCCGCCTGGGCGCGGTGGCCGTCCTCGACGAGGCCGCGCCGTCCGAGCTCGGCGAGGTCGTCGAGCCGCTCCGCCCCTTCGACGATCCGGTGATCGAAGCGCGGCTCGACTCGCTCGGCTTGCGTCCGTGACCTCGGGGTCGCCGGCCTCAGGGTCGGAGCTGCGCCGGCGGCGCGGCCGGCATCGCGGCGCCGCCGAACACCAGGAGGAGCGCGGCGACGGCTGCGAGCGCCCATGACGCTTCCGTCATTCCAACGGAGGCCAGCACCGCGCCGACGCCCACGAACACGAAGAGGACGAACAGCCAGCAGCCCGGCAAGGGCGTCCCCACCAGGGCCACGGGCTCACCGGCGAGCACGAGCGGCTTGTCCCCCCGACCGAACATCGGGAGGCTGGAGCCGCGGTAGGGCGCTTGCTTCGCGCGGTCGGGCTCCGCGAAGGTGTAGAGCGGCACCGTCGGCGGGACCTCGAACGTGAAGCGCGGCTTCACCATGGCGCCCTTCGTGATCGCGTCGAGCGGCTTGCGGCTGGCGCCGTCGACCGCGCGGATCTGGATCTTCGTGCCCTTCGGGACCTCGACCCGGACCCCGCCCTCACCCTGGAGCTCGAAGCCCGCGGACTCGAGCTCGGGGGCCGCGCTGACGTGGTCGAAGCTCGTCTCCTGGCTCGTCCCGAGCACGACCAAGGGGCCTTCGCCGACGGCGTAGAAGCGCTTGACCCAATCGGGGAACGGCTTACTCGGATCGATGCGCCAGCCCCGGACGCGCCCGAGCTCGACACGCCAACCGACGATGCAGACGATCGCGAGGGCAGCGTGGACGGCGTAGAGGACGATGGTCATTGTCGTCATTGAGCGGTCGGCAGCGCGGCGTTGCCGGGCGAGACGCCCGCGGGTACCACGAGGTCGGTCTGCATCGATCCGCGAAGCTGGGTCACGAAGAGGAGGGTGAAGGTGTCGAAGCGGACGACCGAAGGCTCACGCGGCTGCACACGGGTGCTCGGCGTGTACATCGCCGCGGCGCTGCGTTCGAGCTCGATCTCACCGCCGTCCAGGAAGGAAGCCGCCAGCCCGATGACCTGCTTGCCGTCGGCAGCCCGCGCGCCGTAGTAGAGGTAGAGCACGTCGCGGTCCTGCGCCGACCGTGCGACGACAGGCTGAGGCGTCCCCACCCAGGCCTCGTCGAGCGCACCCGGGCCACCTGGCCCGAGCGCGGGCTCCGGCGCGGCGGTCCAGGTCACGCCGTCTGCGCTACGTGCGAGGCCGAGGAGCGTCCGCCCGCCCCGGTCGGCCTCGAAGAAGAGGACGAAGCTGTCATCCGGAAGACGCGCGATGCCTGGGCTCCGCGGGGGACCGTCGGCCCAGGGGACGGCGCCCGCGCCCAGGAGCGGCGCGTCGGTCGCGAGGAACGCCGCGCCGTCCGTGCTCTCGGCCATGCCGATGCCGCCGGCAGCCGCGTAGTAGATGCGCCGGGTGCGACCGAGGTTGATCACGCTCGGCGCGCCGACCGTGCCGCCTTCCCAGGGTCGGCCCGCGACGAGCACGACCTCGTCCGTTCGCTCGAAGCTCCGCCCGTCGGCCGCCAGGGCCCGCACGATCTCGCTCGGCGGCGAGTCTGCCGGCGCGTCCGCCGGACGCGCGGAGAAATAACCCTCGACCGCCGGTGTGGACGGATCACCGTCGGCGTCCACGACCGAGACGTCCGCAAGTCCGCGCTTCTGGTCGTCCATGACGTAGGGCGCCGCGCGCTCCTGTCCGACCTCGCCGATCTTGAGCAGCCGGAACGGCCCCGCCCGCGCGCTCGGTGGGTTGTCGAGCCCCGCCTCGCCGTCCGCGAGCGTGGCGCAGCCCAGGGCGAGCGCGGCCAGCCAGAAGAGGACGAGACGGCCGCTCACCGGAACACCCCTTTCATCGTGGCGCCCACGTTCACCTGCTGCCCCTCCTGCTCGTAGTCGCCAACGAGGTCGGTCGCGGAGCTCTTCAAGGTGACCCGCTTGGGCAGGACCGACACGGCGCCGTGCAGATCCAGGCCGAGGCCGAGCGGCGCGACCTCCACCCCGACGCCGAACGAAGGCGTGTGCCGGTCCGCGTCGACGAAGTTCGTGATCCCGGACTGCTCGGGGATCGGCGTGTGCTCGTAGACGTACCCGGCTCGGAGCGGCACGCGAACAACAACAGTTCCGTCAGCTTCATGGATGTCGGGGACGTACCACTCGACGCCCAGCCGCGGCACGACGCGATCGGCGAACCCGGGGTCGCGCACCTCGACGGGCAGGAGCACGCCCGGCAGCTCGAGCGGCAGCTCCGGCGGGACGTCCGCCTCCAGCTTGGCGTACGTGTACGCCGTGGGGTTCTCGTAGGCGCTCCAGTCGAGCCATGTCAGGTCCGCGTTGATCTTGAGGTTGTCGATCGGGTTCCAGCTCGTACCGATCACGACCTGCTGAGGCAGAAAGGCCTGCACGGTCTTCGCGCGGAGCGTGTATCTGATGGGGACCCGGAAGCCCGCGTCGAGCACGGCCTGGATGTTCCCCTCGAGCTGCAGATCGAGCTTGGTCTCCCCGCGGTACACCACGGCCACCGATGCTCGCTTGCCGAGGTGCAGGAGGACGCCGGCCTCGGGATAACGCACGCTGGTGAGGTCGACGTCCACCTCGTGCCGGAGCTGCGAGTCGTAGGGGGCCGCGAGCTCGGCCTCGCCGGAGATCTCGAACCGGCCGCGCGTCGCGGTGAGAAACGAGATACCGCCACCGATCTCGAGCGGCTCCCACGGCCGGATGGCCAGGTTCGCGGTGAGGTAGATCACGCTCGATCGGTTGTCATAGAGCTCCCAGCGCGGCACCTCCTGGCGGAGCGCCGTGATCCGCGAGAGTCCTTCGTCAGGGACGAACGTGGCGATGCCGATCCCGATCGGCAGGCCGAAGAGATCACCCGTCGCCGCGAGCCCGAAGATGACGCCGTGGGCGCTGTTCACGCCCGAGTCCTTGCCGTTGATCGTGAGGTTCTGGTCCGCGCTGAAGTAACCGAACCCGATCCGGACGCCCTTCTCGCCGGTGAGCCCGGCCGGGTTGTAGTAGCTCGCCGAGAAGTCGTTCACGTCCGCCGAGACGGCGCCTCCCATGGCCGTGGCACGCGACCCGAACCCGAACGTCCACGGCTCGTGGGCCGACGCCGGGCGCGCCAGCGCCACCAGGCCGAGCAGCGAGGCCACCGCCAGGCCCCTGCCGCGGGCCTTCAAAACGCCACCCCTGCGGTGGTGCCGCCAGCGAGCAAGAAGCCACCCGTCTCGACGCGAGGCCGCCCGGGATTCGTCTCCGTGACGGTGTCGTCCTTCTCGTGGGTTCGACCGTGCACGATCCCGAGCTGTCCAAAGAAATCGATCTTGAAGCCGCGGGTGACCGGCTCGGTCACGTCGAGCCCGAAGCCGAAGGTGACGTGGCTGCGGGCCTCCTCGTAGACGTTGGCCTCGCGCTTCTGCTCGGGGCCCGGCGCGGACTCGAAGCGGTAGCCCGCGCGGGCGAGCACCTCCACCCCGGGTCTGGCGGGGTACGCGAGCTCGACGCCAGCGCGCGCGATGACGGTGTCGGAGAAAGCAGGCTCCTCCGGAAGCGGCGCCGCGCAGACGGGAAGCTCGAACGTGCGCACGTCGAGCGGGCAGCGGACCGTCGCCTCGGCGAGCCCGGGGTAGCCGGACCAGCGGCGCCAGCCGACCGCGAGCGCCCCGCGGATCGGCCCGGCCACGCGCGCAAACTCGGTCTCGAGCTGGAGCGGGTCGTACTGCGCGACGCCCGAGACGAAGACCGGGGGCACCACGATCTGCCCGAGATCGCGGATGTCGATGCGCACGTCGAACTTCCCCTCGAGCGGCGCGTGAAAAGCGAGCCCGGCGCGCCACCCGTCGGGCACGTCGACGGTCACCCCCGCCACGGGCGCGTAGCTCGCGACGAGCGTGTCCTGGACGACGGCGCCCAGCTTGCCGGTGGAGTCGACCGCCGCCAGCACGGATCCGGAGAGCGCGGCCAGGATTTGCATGCCGATCCCGGCGCGGACGCCCCAGCCGATATCGACCCCGAGGCCGACCTGCGCCGCGATGCTCTGGACTCGATCGGGCAAGAGGTACTGCGGGGTCTCGACGTAGAGGATGCGGCTCCGGACGACGATGTCGAACGGGGTCAGGAAGCCGAAGCCGAGGACGAAGCGGTCCTTCAGGGGGCCGGGCAGCGGGATGGGCAGCGCTCCTCCGAGCACGCCGGCCGCGAGGCCGTCGGTCCCGAGCGGGCCGTTCGCGTCGAGGGAGAAGACGGCGCCCAGGAGGCCGACGTCCAGCTCCGGGACGCGCTGCAGGCTGAGCAGGGCCGGGTTGGAGTAGACGGCCTCGTACCCGCGGGCAGACGCGACGCCGGTCGTGCCCATGCCCTGGCTGCGCGCTCCATAGCCGAGCACGTCCTGGGGCGACGCGGAGGCGACCGCAGCGGTCCCCCACGTGGCGAAGCTGGCGAGCACGAGAGCGGGCCAACGCATCGGCGGAGTCATGCTACAGCGAAGCGCCCCCGCGACGTTCACCGATCCCTCCCCCGTGACATCCCTCCCCGCGCTCCAGGCTCTCGTGCCATCCGAGCTCGCCTCGCTCTGCGAGATCGACCTCGTCGACGCGCGCCGGATCGTGTCGCTGATCCACAAGCGGGGGAGCCTGCCCGAGCGGTCCCCCGCGACGGTCCGGCGGGTCGCGCTCGACCGGGCCAAGGCGGCCGGCGCGCTCCCCGAGCTCGAGGTCCGCGAGAAACGCGCGAGCGCGGTCGATCCGTTCGTCAAGTACGCGTTCGGTCTTCATGACGGTCGCGTCATCGAGACCGTCCGCATCCCGCTCGAGAAGCCGGGCCGCTTTTCGGTCTGTGTCAGCTCCCAAGCCGGCTGCGCCCTCGCCTGCGCCTTCTGCGCGACGGGCAAGCTCGGCTTGGGCCGCAACCTCGAGGTCTGGGAGATCGTCGAGCAGGTGCGGCGCGTCCGCGCCGAGCTCCCGGAGGGCACCCGGGTCCACGGCGTCGTCTTCCAGGGGATGGGCGAGCCGCTCTCCAACGCGGAGCGGGTCATCCGCGCGATCCGCGTCCTCTCCGAGCCGAGCGGACAGGCGATCGATCGCCGGAACATCACGGTGTGCACGGCGGGGCTCCCCGCCGGGATCCGCGCGCTCATCCGCGCCGTACCCGACGTTCGGTTGGGCCTCTCCCTCGGCGACGTGCGGCCGGACAGACGCCGCCGGCTCATGCCGATCGACGACAAGAACCCGCTCGAGGAGGTGCTCGTGGCCGTGGGTGAGCACGCGAAGACCTCCGGCCACGCGCCGATGTGGGCCTACACCCTGCTGGCGGGAGACAACGACACGGCGGACGCGGCGGAGGCGCTGGCGGCGCTCGTCCTCTCCTTCACGGAGCGCTTCGGCGTCCGGCCGCGCCTCAGCCTCATCCCTTTCAACCCCTCGAGCGGGTTGCCCTTCCGGACCCCGTCTCCGGAGGCCGTGTGGGAATTCCGCATGATCCTGCGTGAACGTGGCGTGGGCAGCATCCTCCGCTACTCCGGCGGAGGGGACGTGGGCGCGGCTTGTGGCCAGCTGGCGCCCGTCGCTGGATTCAAGGCTGAACAAAAGCTAGCGTAACTGCCGTGTTCGGCATGGACGTCTCCGAGCTGATGGTCCTCCTCGTCGTGGGGATCGTCGTGGTCGGGCCCAAGCGCCTGCCCGAGCTCATGCGCAAGGCCGGGACCTACGTCGCCAAGCTGCGCCGGCTCAGCACGAACCTGCGCGCCCAGAGCGGCATCGACCGCATCCTTCGCGAGGAGGGGCTGGACAAGGAGATCCGCGAGCTCCGCGCGCTGAAGGAGAGCCTCTCGCGGCAGGCCATGCTCGACGGCCTCGTGAACGCGGTGAACCGCCCCGCGCCCGTGCGCCCGCAGCCTGCGCCGAAGCCTCTGGCCGCCCCGAAGCCCTCCCCCGCGCTGCCCGCAGCCGGACCTGCGAACGCGCCCAAAGCGGACGAGAAGCTCGCGACGGATTCGGCCTCGACCGCGGAGGCCACCGCGGCCGCCGAGCCCAAGACCACCGACGCAAGCGACGCCCCGCAGACCGAGGCGACGGCAAAGCCCACCGCCCCCGCCTCGGCCCAGCTGATCAAGCCGGCCGAAGGCACGGTAGCCCGCGGCGAGCCCGCCCGGCCGGAGCCCGTCGTGACGAACGCGTTTCGTTCGGTTCGCGAGCGGGAGTACCCCGCCTACGGCCCGGACCACTACGAGGCGATGCCCGACGATCTCGACGACGGCGAGGAGGAGCAAGCCGCCGAGGCCGCCGCTCTCGACGCAGCATCGAACGGCGGCTCCCCGCCGCCGGATGCCCCCATCGCCGAGCCCGCAGCCGGAGCCGCGCCTCCCGCCGCTCCGCTCCCCGCCCCTCCCGAGGCAGCATCGTGACCACGAAGAACCCCGCGAAGGACGCCCCCGAAGAGGAGCTCGACGACGAGGAGGGGCCGGAAGACGACAAGCCGATGACCTTCTGGGAGCACCTCGACGAGCTCCGCAAGCGGGTCACGCGCGCGCTGGGCGGCCTCGTCATCGGCTGCCTCATCGCCTGGCAATACAAGGAGTGGCTTCTCGCGAAGCTGACGGCACCGTTCATCGACTCGTGGAAGTCGAACAACCTGCCGGGCGAGCCGTCGCTGCACTTCGCCTCGCCGGCCGACGCGTTCCTCGCCTACTTCAACCTCTCGCTCATCGGCGGCTTCGCGATCGCGACCCCGTGGATCTTCTACCAGGTCTGGTCCTTCGTCGCGCCCGGGCTCTACTCGCGCGAGAAGCGCTACATCATCCCGTTCGTCTTCAGCTCGAGCGGGCTCTTCGTGGGCGGCGGTTACGTCGGCTACATCACCGCGTTCGGCGTCACGTTCGGCTACCTCCTCGGCCTGTCCGGGCCGATCGAAGGCGGGCTCAACGTCGTGCCGACCGTGATGATGGGCGACTACATCTCGTTCGTCATGAAGATGCTGCTCGGCTTCGGCATCATCTTCGAGATCCCGATCCTCTTCACCTTCCTCGCCCTCATCGGCGCGGTGACGCACAAGAAGCTCATCCGCTGGATGCGCTACTACATCTTCGGGGCGTTCTTCGTGGCCGCGGTGCTCACGCCGCCAGACTGGGCGAGCCAGCTCATCATGGCGATCCCCGCGGTTGGCCTCTACTTCATCTCCATCGGCCTCGTTTACATCTTCCAGAAGAAGGAAGCGCTGCAGGCCGACATCGACGCCGAGAAGGAGAAGGAAGAAGAGGAGCGGAAGAAGAAAGAGGAAGAGGAGAAGAAGAGCGCGAAGAAGCGCTGAGGCGTCAGCCGGTCGCGCCGCGCATCGCGGCCATGACGGCGGCGATGGGGTGGCCGACGGCGGTCCGGCCGAGCGCGCGCGCGACGACGAGCCGCGCGGCGAGCGCGCCCAGCCCGCTCGCGAGATCCGTCTCTCCAGCGACGTGGTGACCGAAGATCGTCGCGCGCACCGCGAGCGCCTCGTCCTCGCACCAGCTCGGGTCACCAAAGGCGGCCGCGCGCGAGTCCGCGGACTCGACGAGCGTGCGCGCCCGGTCGGCGACGAGCCGCCGCAAGACGCGTGTCCGATCCCGTTCGCTGCGCCAGCCCTCGGCCGACCGCGCAGCGCGCTCCATGAGATCGGCGAGCGCCGAGAGCGGCCCGAGCAGCCGCTGTTCCGACAGCGCCGTCGGGGCGGGCCAGGGCACGAGGCGCCCCGCCTCGAGCTCCGCCGCGAGGGCCACGAGGCGCTCGAGGACGCCGTCCTTCTCCACCTGCCCGGCGACGAGGCGCGACCAGGCTGCGACCTCGTGGCGCGGCGCGCCGGTCCCTGGTGCCACCGCGACCTGCGGCGGCAACCGACGGATGGTGAGGGGAGCCTCGAGATCGGCGACCACACGCCCGGGGTGGAGTGGCGCTCCGCCCGACCGCGCCCGGCTCTCGAAGACGCAGTCGCACTCGCAGGCGACGGAGACGCGCACCTGCTCGCCGTCGTCGACGAAGGTGGCCGGATAGGAGCGGCAGCCGACGGGCTTGGCTCCGTGACCGCCGCGCGCCTCGAGGCCGCAGCGGTCGTCGTCGAGGAGCTGGAGGCAACGGCCGTCCACCGTGGTCATCGCGACGCGCTCGGTGCGAACCGCGCCGTAGAGCGGGAGCCAGACGCGCTCGCCGCGCACATCGCCCGGCAGCCGCGCGAAGCCGGCCCGTTCGCCGCGCGAGACATCGTCCGCGGAGAGCGCGACCGAGCCGTATTGTTTGCAGCAGCCTCCGGCCCCCGTACACGACAGCCGGTAGCTCGGAAGCGCCTCGAGAGGCCGACTCGCGAGCGGTTCGGGCGCGGGGGTCTCGACACGATCCTCGCGCTCGGTCGGCATCGGACCGGGCTCGACGCCTTCGTCGAGCAGCCCGAGCGCTTCGAGCTCCGAGAGGAGCGAGGTGATCTCGCCCAGACGCGTGTAGAGCCCGGCCCGCGAGGCGGCGAGCGCGATCCCCTCCAGCTCGCGTGTCCCATCCGCGCAGGCGAGCAGGGCGAACGACGCCGGCTCGAGCCGGCAGAGCGAGCCGTCCCGTGCGTCGTGGATGACTACCACCTCCTCGCCATCCACGACGTGGCGCCGCGCGAGGGCATGGTCGGCGAGGCGCGGGCGGAGCTTCACGAGGGCCCTCCGCTCACAATCGTCTCCAGCCGGCTCGCCAGCTCCACGGCGCGCGCGCCCTCGAGCAGCACGCGGTCGAAGAGCGGGAGCGTCGAGCTGACGAACGTGGCCTTCGTCCGGCGGTCCGGGCTCACCGCCACGATCTGCAGTCCCGCGCCGTCCGGCAGCACGGCGCAGAGCCGCAGCTCGAGCGCGGCGATCGCGTCGTCGACAGCGTCGCGGTCGACCGGCGGGGTCAGCGAAAAAGCTCCCTGCTCCATCTCACATCCCGTAGGGCTCACCGCGGATGAGCGTGAGCGCCCGATAGATCTGCTCGACCAGGAAGAGCCGCGCCAGGCGGTGTGGCAGCGTCATCTGCGAGAGCGAGAGCACGAACGGCGCTTCGCCCAGCAGGGACTTGGGGAGGCCCTCCCGGCCGCCGATGGCGAAGGCGATCTCCCCCTTGCCTTGTGCCGACCAACGATCGACCAGATCGGCGAAGCCGCGACTCGTCCGCTGCGCGCCGGACGCGTCGAGCGGGACGATCAGCGCCTGTTTGGCTGCCTTGCGCACGGCGGCGGCGACGGCCTCCCCCGGGCCGTCGTCGATCTCGATCTCGGTGAAGGGCCGCATGTGGCGGATGCGCCCCGCGTAGTCGTCGATCGCGGCGCGAACCTCGCGCTCCTTCACGCGCCCGACCGCGACGACGAGGATCTTCACGAGAGCGGCTGCAGCTCGGGGCCGGCCCCGTCCACCGTCACGCGGCTCGCGTCCATCCACAGGCCTTCGATGTCGTAGAGGCGGCGCGTGTCTTCCTGGAAGACGTGCACGACCACGTCGTCGAAGTCCATGAGGACCCAGCTCGCCGTCTGCAGCCCCTCGACGCTGAGCGGCGAGACCTTCAGCCTCTTCAGGCCCTCCTCGATGCCCATCGCGATGGCGTGGACGTGCCGGTCCGACGTTCCCGTCATGATGACGAGATAGTCCGCGTAGTCCACGCGGCCGGTGACGTCGAGCACCTCCACCCCGATGGCCTTCTTGTCGAGGCCGGCGGCGGCGATCGCGATCGCGCGGCGGCGCGCCTCGTCCGAGGGCGAGGGCGGCACGACGCTGCGCTTGCGCGGCCCGGGCCCCTTCGGCTCCGGGAGCGGCTCACGCCCCTTCGGCGCCGACGGCGCGAGGCGCTTCTGCGCCGGGCGCGCTGCGCCACCGAGCGACCTCACCGTGGCGCGCGCGCGCGCCGAGCGGCGCTCGATCTCCTCCGCGCCGGCCGTTCGACCGCCCGCGGCTGCGCGGCGCGGCCGCTTCGACGCAGTCGGCCCGGTGGAGGGCGCCTCGGAGTGGGTCACGCGAATCCGGGGCTTGTCGGCCTTCGCACCGGCAGCGCCTGCGCTCTTGCGCTTGGGCGCGCCTTCGCCCGACCGACCCTTGGTCCCCGACCCAACCTCTTTGTCCGAACGCTTCGCCACCTGACCTCCGAAACCGACCTGATCCGAGAAGAGAGAAGAGCGCCACCGACGCGTGACGACTACCGAACGTGACCGTCGCCGTGGGCGATCCACTTGAGCGTGGTGAGATGCTCGAGCCCCATGGGCCCGTATGCGTGGATCTTCGAGGTGGAGATCCCCATCTCCGCGCCCAACCCGAGCTCGCCGCCGTCGTTGAAGCGCGTCGAGGCGTTCACGAGCACGCAGCTCGCGTCCACCTCTCGCAGGAAGCGCTGGCCTCGGTCCCAGGAGCGGGTGCAGATCGCCTCGGTGTGACGTGAGCCGTAGGTCGCGATGTGCTCGAGCGCGGCGTCGAACGACGGGACGACGCGGACGGCGAGGATCTTCGCGAGGAACTCCTGGCCCCAGTCCTCGTCGTGCGCCTCTCGGGCCTGCGCGAGCAGCGCGCGTGTCTCGTCGTCACCGCGGACCTCCAGGCCCTTCTCGCGAATCAACCGCTCGAGCCGCGGCACGAACGCGGACGCCTCCGCCTGGTGGACGAGGAGACACTCGAGCGCGTTGCAGACCGACACGCGGGAGAGCTTCGCGTTTTCGACGAGCCGTTCGGCCATGTCGAGGTCGGCGCCCGCGTCGACGTAGAGGTGGCAGACGCCGTGGTAGTGCTCGACCACCGGGACGCGCGCGTTCTCGGCGACGAACCGGATGAGCCCGACGCCGCCGCGTGGGATCGCGAGATCGATCTTCCCGGTGAGCCCGAGGAGGTGCTTCATCTGCTCGCGATCGGTGGCGGGAACGATGAGCGCCGCGTCCTCCGGGAGGCCGACCTCGGCGAGCGCCTGCCGGACGACCTTGCCGAGCGCCTGATTCGAGCGCGCGGCCTCTTTCCCGCCGCGGAGCAACACGGCGTTCCCGCTCTTCAGCGCGAGCGCGGCCGAGTCGACCGTCACGTTGGGCCGCGCCTCGTAGATCATGAGGATGACGCCGAGCGGGACGCGCACACGCCCGACGGTCAGGCCGTTCGGCCGGCGGGTCATGCCGATCACGGTTCCGACCGGGTCGTCGAACGCGGCGATCGCGCGGACCGAGCCAGCCAGCGATGCGAGCCGCGCTTCGTTCAGGGCGAGCCGATCGAGCATCGCCTCCTCGACGCCGCGCGATCGAGCTTCCGCAACGTCCGCTTCATTCGCTGCCAGGACTGCGGCGCGGGCGCCTGGCTCCTCCAGGAGCTCGGCGATGCGGCAGAGGACCCGATCCTTGTCGGCGCGGCTCGCCGTGGCGAGACGGCGCGCCGCCACCCGCGCGCGATCCGCGAGTGCGCGCGCGAGCTCTGCCGGGTCGGACGCATCCGACCCAACCGCGGTCGGATTCGGAACGCGTTGGACCATGCGCGTCGGACCCTACCCCGGCCGCGGCCGCCATGCTACCCCCCGCGCCATGGCGTCGAGGCAACTCGTCCTCGTTCTGGATTTCGGGTCGCAGTACACCCAGCTCATCGCCCGCCGCATCCGGGAGGCGAGCGTCTACTGCGAAATTCTGCCCTGCACGACCCCGCTCGAGGCGGTGAAGGCCAAGGCGCCCGCAGCCATCGTGCTGTCGGGCGGGCCGTCCAGCGTCTACGACGAGGGCGCGCCCGGGCTCGACAAGGGCATCCTCGAGCTCGGACTGCCCATCCTCGGCATCTGCTACGGCATGCAGCTGATGGCGCACGTCGGCGGCGGCCGGGTGGCCCGGGCCGATCACCGCGAGTACGGCCCCGCCAAGCTCACCGTCGGCAAGGCGGCCGGCATCTTCGGGGCCTTCCACCCGGGCGACGAGCTGGACGTGTGGATGAGCCACGGCGATCGCATCGAGGCCCTGCCCCCCGGCTTCGAGCCGCTCGGCACGAGCCCCGGCTCGCCGTTCGCCGCGGCCGCCAACGTCGCCAGGAAGATGTACGGCCTGCAATTCCACCCGGAGGTCGCCCACACGCCGCGCGGCCGCGCCATCCTCGACGCGTTTCTCTTCGAGGTCGCCGGGCTCGAGCCGAGCTGGACGCCCGCGTCCTTCATCGAGGAGTCGATCGCGAAGATCCGCGAGCAAGTGGGGAGCGGCCACGCCATCCTCGGCCTCTCTGGCGGTGTCGACTCGTCGGTCGCGGCGGTGCTCTGCGCCCGCGCGCTCGGCGACAAGCTGACGTGCATCTTCATCGACAACGGCCTCTTGCGCGAGGGCGAGGCCGAGCAGGTCGTGCACACCTTCCAGGGGAAGTTCCACCTGCACCTCGTGCACGTCGACGCGCGCGAGCGCTTCCTGCGCGAGCTCGAGGGCGTCACGGATCCGGAGAAGAAGCGCAAGACGATCGGCCGCGTCTTCATCGAGGTCTTCGAGGACGAAGCGAAGAAGGTCGATGGCGCCGACTTCCTGGTGCAAGGCACGCTCTACCCGGACGTCATCGAGAGCGTCTCGTTCAAGGGCCCTTCGGCGGTCATCAAGAGCCACCACAACGTGGGCGGTCTTCCCGAGCGCATGAAGCTCAAGCTCTGCGAGCCGCTCCGCGAGCTCTTCAAGGACGAGGTCCGCGCGGTCGGCGAGGCGCTCGGGATGCCCCACGACATCCTCTGGCGACACCCCTTCCCCGGGCCGGGTCTCGCCGTTCGCTGCCTCGGCGCCATCACCGAGGAGCGCCTCCGCGTCCTGCGCCGCGCGGACGCCATCTTCCTCGACGAGCTCCGCAAGGCCGAGCTCTACGACCGCATCTGGCAGGCCTTCGCCGTCCTCTTGCCGGTCCGAACCGTCGGCGTCATGGGCGACGACCGCACCTACGACGAGGTCATCGCGCTTCGCGCGGTCAACTCGACGGACGGCATGACCGCCGACTGGTCGCGCATCCCTCACGAGGTCCTCGCGGCCGCGAGCACCCGCATCATCAACGAGGTGCGCGGGGTGAACCGCGTGGCCTACGACATCTCATCGAAGCCGCCGGCGACGATCGAGTGGGAGTGAGCAGCATGCGCGCCGCCTTGCTCCTCCTCGCGCTCGGGCTCTCCGCCTGCGCCGGAGCGCAGACCGTCTCGCTCCGCCTCCAAGGCAACGTCCCCGACGCCATCGTCACGATCGACGACCAGCACCTCGGCAGCATGAAGTACGTGGGGCTCCGCGGGGTCGCCCTGCCGCCGGGGACTCACCGGGTCACCGTGGAGAAGGTCGGGTTCTTTCCCTTCGACAAACTGGTCGAAGCCAAAGAAGGGGAAGGCCCGATCGTGCTGGACGTGAAGCTCGAGGCCGTCCCCGACTGAGCCGGTCGCCGGGCCCCGGTCGTCCGGCGGCAACAGACGTGCGCCGGAGAGAAATCTCACCAGCCCAGTAGGGGCCCGCCCCCACCCGCCGTCCAAAGAAACGAGCCGGCCCCACGCCGGACGGTTGGAGGTTCTCGCGATGGCTCACGATAAGAACTGGATCCGGTTCGGTTTTTCGGCCCTCATGCTGGCCCTCTCCGCTTGCGCGGCCCAAGGCCCCGGGGACAGCACCGAAGGGGACGATCCCGGCACCGAGGAGGCGCAGGCCCCCATCCGGGGCGAAGGCCCGGCCGGCGAGCACGCGAAGGGCAAACACGACCGCCACCGCGGCACCGACCACCTGATCCAGGCCGCCCTGGACGAGCTGGACCTCTCGGCCTCGCAGAAGAGCACCATCGAGGCGCTGAAGACCGACATGCCGGAGAAGCCTGCCGAGATGCAGGCCTTCATGACGGCCCTCGCGGCGGGCGTTCGCGCCAACTCGATCGACGAGGCGCAGATGAACGAGAAGATCGACGCGATCTCGAGACAGGGCTCAGCGCTCCGTGCCCAGCACGCCGCGGCGCTCGAGAAGCTCCACGCGACGCTCACGAGCGCGCAGCGGAAAGAGCTCGTCGACTCGATGAAGGCCCGCATGGCGGACAAGGAGGAGAAGCTCGCCGAGATGCGTGACCGCGCGGAAGAAGACGGCAAGGACGGCCCGCGCGGCAAGGGCGGAAAGCTCCGCGGCGGTCCGCTCGCCCACGTGATGAAGCAGCTCGACCTCTCGGACGATCAACGCGAAGCCGTGAAGAAGGCGGTCGAGAGCGCAGGCCTCGTGCCGCCCGACCGCGAGGAGATGAAGGCCAAGTTCGAGAAGATGCACGCGAGCAAGAAGGCCATGATCGAGGCCTTCGCGAGCGACAGCTTCGATGCCGACGCCCTGCTCCCCGAGCTCGAGGGCAAGGGCAAGGAGCACCTCGGCTCGATGGTGAAGGCCACCCGCGCGGTGCTGCCCATCCTGGACGCCGCGCAGCGCGACAAGCTCGCGGGGATGCTCGAGTCGGGGGACCTCTTCAAGGGGAAGGCCGGCAAACACGGCAAACACGGCAAGGCCGGAAAGCGCGGCCCGGCGCCCGCCGAAACCGAATAAGGTTACCGCCGGCGTGACCGTCGATCTCAGGCTCGTGGCAGCGCGCGTGGCGAAGGGCGATGTGGCGGCGTACCGCGCCATCGTCGAGCACACGCGCGCGCCGCTCTATCGCCTGGCCGCCCGCCTGACGGGGAACCTCGTCGACGCGGAGGACGTGCTGCAGGACGCCTACCTCAGCGGATTTCGCGCGCTCAGCGGCGGCAAGTACGATGGCAACGCTCGCATCGAGACCTGGCTCTACCGAATCGTGACGAACGCATCGATCGACGCCCTCAGAAAACGAAAGGTCCGCTCCGAAGGGGGCGAGCCCACGAGCGAGCCTCGGTTCGATGGCAACGTGAAGGCGGAGGCTCGCGTCGCGCTCCGAGAGCTCGACGCGATGCTCGCCGATCTCGCGCCGCAAGATCGCGCGGCGCTCGTCCTCGTAAGCGTGGAGGGCCTGACCGCCAAGGAGGCGGCGGAGGCCCTCGAGTGCACGGAGGGCGCCCTCGAGCAGCGGCTGGTCCGCGCTCGCGCGGCGATCAGAAAGGCCAAGTCGAGGGAGGAGGCAGCACATGACTGACAAGCTCGAAGAGAAGCGCCTCGAGCAGCTCGGCGCCTCGACCGACGACCTTCGCCCCGACGACGCCTTGGACGACGCCGTCTTGCTGGCGGCTGCCGCCGACGCGACGCGCCTCCTCGATGCCGGCCCCGGGCTCGACGACCAGGTCCTCGCCGCGGTGGCGCTCGAGTCTCTCGCGCAACGGACGTCCGCCCTCGAGCCGTCCGGCGGCTTCACCGACGCGGTGATGCGGCAGCTGCAGATCGAAGCACCCGCCAGCTCCGGAGCGTGGCCCACCTTCTTGAGGAGCGGGCGCGCCGCGCTCGTCGCGGCGGCCGCGGTCGCTGCGGGGCTCGTCTCGTACGCCGGCTACGTCGAGTCGATGTTCGACGACGACATCATGGCCAACGTCGACTCGGTCGAGGTCGGGGAATGACGCCCAGAGCGAAGTCCGCCCTCGTCCTCGTCTGCGTCTTCGCCCTGGGTGGCGTCTCGGGCGCGGCCGCCATGCGCGCTTACGGCATCGAGCAGTTCCGCCCAGCCGCCGGCGAGAGCGCGTTCGAGGCGCGCGCGCGGCTGCGAATGGAGGCGATGCGCAGGCGCCTCGATCTCACGAGCGACCAGGTCTCGAAGATCGAGATCATCCTGGCGGACGCGGAGAAGCAGCGCGACGAGAAGGTCGAGCCCTGCAAGGGCGAGCTCGATGAGGTCCGCGAGGCGACCGACGCGCGCATCCTCGAGGTCCTCGATGAGGTCCAGCGCCAGAAGTACCGCGAGTACCGCGAGCACAAGCGCAAGGGGCGCGGCAAGCGCGACTGACGCCGCAGGCCCGACGGACGCGCGCCCCCGCATGCCTCACCTTGACGGCCCCCCTCGCCCAAGGGTAGGTTGCGCCGCCCTACCCCGCCCGGATGTCCGCGGCGGCCAGAAGGGCCGCACCGTCCGGTGCGGATCGGCAGTCCTCGCGCGTTTTGGAACGACCATGGCGAACATTGCGAAGTGGAACATCCGGCTCCGTCACGAGTGGCTTCAATCCCCGCTGAAGAAGAAGCGGGTGAAGCGGAACGAGAAGGTCCGCGTGGGCCTGCTCGACGCCGAGCAGCGCAAGGGCACCGGCCAGGCGGCTGCGCCCGCTGCCGAGAAGCCCGCGGGCTGAACCGCCTGAATCGGACCTCGTGCGGGGCTCCGCCCCGCCGCCGAAGCTGTTCGTCGGCCGGAGGTTCCGCGGGCGGCGCGATCGTGCGCTTTTTCGCCCTGAATCACCAAAGGTGCTACGCCGTCAGAGAGGCAAGATGAACGCTCTTCGAAGCTGTGCAGTTGGGCTCTTGGTTGTCCTTCCCGTCATGGGTGGCTGCGCGTCGCGAACGGCGCCGTTCGACAAGCTCGACGACGCCCAGATGACGATCTTGAAGCTCCAAGGCGAAGAGGTCGCGCAGAACCCGCTGCAGCCCCAGCCGGGCGGCATCCCGATGCTCCCCATTCCGGGCCTCACGCCGGAGCAGCAGCAGCAGCTCCAGCAGCAGCTCCAGCAGGGCGCTCAGCAGCTCCAGCAGATGATCCCCGGCCTGCCTCCGCTCTTTCCGCAGACGGGCGCGCAAGGCACCCAGCAGCAGCAGGCTGCTCGCTTCAACGGCTTCCTCATCCTCGGCCAGGCCTACGGCGACGAGGACATGAAGGAAGAGCTGCTCGACACCTTCGGTGACGAGGAGAGCTTCAACCAGAACCGGGGCCAGTGCTTCACGCCCGGCATGGCGGTCATCTTCACCCCGCCGGACGGCAGCCCGAACGTCGAGGTCATGCTCTCGTTCGCCTGCAACCAGGCCATGGGCAACGGCTTCGCGTGGCCGTACCCGGCCAACGGCCTGGCTCCCGAGACCAGCATGAAGCTCCGCAACATCTACATGCGCGCGTTCGGCGCGCCGCCGCCGCCCTCGGGCGCCTGATCCGCTTTGCCTCCCCCCTCGCCTGGCGAGGGGGGTCGGGGGGGTGAAACGGCGGGTCGAAGGCTCGTCCGTTGCGGGATGGTGGCAGCCTCGGCTCTTTGTTAGGCTAGAGAGTCGCCAGGAACAGGGAGGCGACGCTATGGGCACGCATACCCTCGCTCCTGGAACGTTGCTCGGCCGCTACGAGCTGCTCCTGCCGATCGCGCAGGGCGGCATGGCCACCGTCTGGGCAGCGCGGCAACGCGGCTCGCGGGGCTTCCAGAAGACGGTCGCCATCAAGACGATCCTCCCGAACCTCTCGGACGATCCGTCGTTCGAGCAGATGTTCCTGGACGAGGCGGCGATCGCCTCGCGCATCCACCACCCGAACGTGGCGGAGATCCTCGACCTCGGCGAGCAGGACGAGGTGCTGTACCTGGTGATGGAGTGGGTCGACGGCGAGTCGCTCTCCACCCTCTCCAAACACGCGCGGAAGAACGGCACGGACATCCCGCTCCGCATCGGCCTCAAGATCATCACGCAAGCCTGCGCGGGACTGCACGCCGCCCACGAGCTCCGCGACGACAGCGATCAGCTGCTCGAGCTCGTTCACCGCGACGTGTCGCCGCAGAACATCCTCGTCTCCTCCAGCGGCGTCGTGAAGATCGTGGACTTCGGCGTCGCGAAGGCGCTCGGTCGCTCGGGCGAGACGAGCGCAGGCCAGCTCAAGGGCAAGGTGCCCTTCATGTCGCCCGAGCAAGCGAAGGGCGCGGCGCTCGACAGGCGGACCGACGTGTTCGCGCTCGGCATCATCCTCTACCGTCTCGCGACGGGCACACACCCGTTCCTCGACGACAACGACATCAAGACGATGCGCAACATCATCGCGCGTCCGCCGATGCCACCCCGGGTGAAGAACCCCAAGCTGTCGAACGAGCTCGAGCGCATCATCCTCAAGGCGCTGCAGAAGGACCCTGCCCGCCGCTACCAGACCGCAGCGGAGCTCGGCTCGGAGGTCGAGTTCGCGATGATGCAGGACGGCGGGCGCGTGACCGACGAGGAGGTCGCCACGTTCGTCCGCGCCACCCTCGGCGAGCGCGACCGCAAGCGAAGCGCAGCCATCCGCGACGCTGCCACGAAGATGGACGAGAGCGGCCGCGCGTCGCTCCCCCTCGTCACACCTCCGGACTCGGTCTCCGAGATGATGCTGACGAAGACGGCGACGCCGCCGACCGTCCTCGCCGACGGCGCGGTCACGGCGGCCGTCCCGGCGCCGGGCGGCTTCGGCGTCCCGCTGCCGGCCGAGCCGGGCAACGCGACGCCGCCGACATCGGACGCTCCGCCCCGCGACACGCGCCCGCCGGCGCCCTCCTTCTCTTCGTCCACCCTGGCTGCGCTCGCGGCGCCCCCTGCCACCACCCGACCTGGCGCACGCTCGCGCGCCGGCAAGGGTCTGGCGATCGGGCTCGCCATCGCGTGCGGCGTCGGCCTGGGCGTCCTCGCCGTGGCGAAGATGGGCAAGCCCACCGCCGGCGCCCCGGACGTCGCGCCCGCGCGGGCGCCCGCGACGACGGAACCGGCGACCCCCCGCCCGACCGAAGACGGCGCGCCTGGCCCGTCCGATGGGAAGACGCCGGTCCCGACCAGCGAAGCGAAAGGGACGGATCTGTCAGTCGACGATCTGCCGGACAAGGCGAGCACGACCAGCGTGCCGAGCACGGGTGGTGGTCGCGCGCAGCGCAGCAAGGCCACGCCGACGGCGACGCCGACCACGGAGGCGAAGGCCCAACCGACCGCCGCGCCCGAGGTGAAGGCCCCTCCCCCGCCGCCGACGTCGAAGGCGAACGTCCCGGCCGTGCAGGATCCCGGCTTCTGAGCTCCACGTTCACACGGGCGCGCGATCTCGTCCTCCTCGGCGGCGCGCTCGTGGCCGTCGCATACGGCGCGCGCACCGCGCCGAGCCGACTCGGCGCGGCCGCGACGACGGAGAGCGCCGCCGCCCAGACCGCGGCCCCGCTGCCACGAGGCGCGACCGCGCCCGCAGAGGCGCCGCCCAGCGCACACCTCGTCGACGACGCCTGCTCCTTCGACGAGCCCCAGGACATCGACGCCGAGAAACGCAGCGCGAAGCCATTCGTGGTGTGGACCCGGAAAGCCGCCGTCCGCCCCGATGATCGGTACGATCTCGTCATCCATATCCACGGCGGGGAAGCTGCCAGGCGAGTCGTGCTCCCGAGGGCGCTGCCCGTCGTCCTCGCGACGTTGGACCGCGGCTCGCTCTCCGGCGACTACAAGGGCACGTTCCCCGACCGGAGGGCGTTCGACGCGGCCGTCGCGGCCATCGACGGCGCGGCCTCCGACGTGGTGGGCCGCCCCGTGCGAGCCGACCGAGTCGTGATCTCCTCGTTCAGCGCCGGCTACGGCGCGCTCGGCGAGCTGCTCGCGAGCTTGGGGGAAGACGCGGCGCCGTCCGGCGTGATCCTGCTCGACTCGCTACACGCCGGCTACAAGGTCGAGAAGACCAAGGAGATCGACGCGGTGACGCTCGAGCCCGTGCTCACCTACGGGCGGCGCGCGCTCGAGGGCCGCGGGTACCTGGCGCTCACGCACAGCGCCATCGTCCCTCCCGGCTACGCGTCGACCTCGGAGGTGGCGACGTATCTCCTCACGACGCTCGCGGTCGAGTCGACCCCGATCGAGGCCGGGTCGACGGGCCTCGCCCTGCGGCGCGTCGCCAAGGAGAAAGGCCTCGTCGTGCGGGGCTACGCCGGCGACGACAAGGGCGCGCACTGCGCCCACCTCACGCTCTTGCCCGAGCTGATCGAAGGCTGGATGGCCGCGCGCTGAGGGAGTCGCGAGGCTGGAGGACGCCGCGTGGTTCCTGAGGGAGGTGCCGCCGTTTCACCCCCCTGGCCCCCCTCACTTCGCGAGGGGGGGCACCGCGTACACGACGCTCTTCATCGCCGCGTTCGGGTCCGGCTGCTTGCCGACCGAATAGGAGAAGACAAACGCCTCGCCGCCGGGCGAGGCGGCCACCGAGATGGGCTGGGCGGTCGGGCGGTCGGCCACCTCGACCGGCGCGAGCTTCTGCACCTTCGTCTTCCTCACGACCTCCAGGTGGTCCTTCGCCCAGCGGATCTGCGCGGCGATCGCCCCCACCGTGACCTCCTTCGGGGGGAACGGGAACAGGATCGGCTCGATGACGATCATGTCAGTCAGGCCCTCGCTCCGGAGGACCCGATCGAGCTCGGCGCGGCCCTTGTCGGCGGCGCAGTCCGCCGGGGCGCACACGTCGATCGAGCGGCGCGTCACGGCGTCGGTCGAGGCAACGACGAGGGTCAGGCTCGACCGCTTCGTCTCGTCGCGGACGCCGGTCGCGTAGACAAACGACTTCTTGGCGGGGATCCAGCCGACGCGCGCGCGGGCTGGGTCGAGATCGGCGGGGAACATGGACCGCGCGATCCGCGGCACGGGGTCCGGCGGGCCGGGCTCGGGCGCCTGCGCCGAGGCAGTGGCCTCGGGCGCGGGCTCCGCCGCGGCCGACGCCGCCGGCCGGGCCGACCACGTGGGCAGCGGCGGCGGCGCCGCCTCGGGCGTTTCCTTCGAGCCGCCACACGCCACGAGCACCGCAAGAACCGCGACCGCGTGCCTCATCCTTCACCCGATGTCTGCGAGCACCGCTTTGGCCGCATTGTACCCGCACATCCCGTGGACGCCCGCGCCCGGGTGGGCGTAGCTAGACCCGAGGTAGAGACCTCGGATCGGGGTGCGGTAACGGAAGTACGGGAACATCGGCCGGAGGAAGAGCTGGTTCGTGATGTCGGCCGTGCCGCCTCCCAGATCGCCGCCGAGGAGGTTCTCGTTCATGGCCTCGAGATCGGGCGGCGCAAACGCGACGCGGGCGAGGATCCGGTCGCGGAACCCCGGAGCGAGCTCCTCGATTCGTTGCTCCATCCGGTCGAGGAACCGCTCGCGCACCTCGTTCCCGTAGCCGCCCTCGAGGTCGGACGGGACGCGCGAGTAGGCGTAGAGGGTCTGTTTTCCGATGGGCGCGCGCGTCGGATCGAGCAGCGACTGCTGTCCGATCACGAGGTAGGGGTCCTCGGGCAGACGGCCGTCTCGGACCTCCCGCGTGAACCGCGCCAGGTCATCGAGATTCTCGCCGGTGTGAACGACCGCCGCTTCTCGCGCGGCCTCGGCCTTCCAGGGGACGGGGCCGGACAGCGCCCAGTCGGCCTTGAAGGTCCCGAAGCCGCGGCGGAACTTCCGCATCGCGTCGAGGACGGTGGACGGCAGCGCGCGTTGCTCGCAGAGCTCGAGGAAGAGCGTCGGCGCAGCGGTGTCGGCGACGATCGCGTGGCTCGCGCGGATCTCCTCGCCCGTGCTCGTGCGCACCGCGACGGCGCGCGAGCCCTCCGTGATGACGAACTCCACCCGCGCCCCCACGTGAACGTGCCCGCCCGACTCGCGGAGCCGCTTGATGAGCGCCCGGGTGATCATCCCTGCCCCGCCCTCCGGGACCTGGAAGCCGCCGTGTGTCCCCGTGACGGCCAGCATGAACCCGACGATGGCGCCGAGCGGGTCGTCGGGTCCGACGTCCGTATGCAGCGCGAGCGCGGGGATCATCCTCCGCGCCGCCTCGGTCCGGAACGTGCGCTCGGCGAAGCCGCGCCCGCTCGACAGGGCGACGGAGGCGAGCTTCGCGATGGTGGCCGGCCCTATCGCGAGGCCTCGCGTGATCGGCGGGAAGGTCTCGAGCAACGCCGGCAACAGCTTGTCGGCTGCAGACTCGTACCAGCGGGCGATCTTCTCCCAGGCGGGGCCGTCTTCGCCGAGCAGCTCGACCGTACGGGCGACGTCCCGCGCGAGCACGCCACACGTCCCGTCGCGCGCGGGGTGCGCGCTGTCGATCGGGGCGTGCCGCCACTTGAGGCCCATGCTCTCGAGGTCGAGATCGACGAACGCCGGGCTGTGACGGCCGAACGGGAAGAAGCCCGCGCCGACGTCGTGCTTGAAGCCCGGCAGGGTGTTCTCCGCCGTGCGGACGCCGCCGCCCGGCTCCATCTTGGCCTCGAGGACCAACACGTCGAGCCCGGCCTTCGCGAGGACACAAGCTGCCACGAGCCCGTTGGGCCCCGATCCGATGACGACGACGTCTGTCACGTAGGTCCAGGCTCTCTAGCAGACCGGAGACCACGGAGGTCTACCGACGACGGCACGCTGCGATGGAAAGGCACGGCGCGCCGAGCGTGCTATGCCGACCCGGCCCGTGACCCTGCTCGCCCCCGACGAACCTCCCGCCTTCGAGGTGATGAACCCCGAGGGTAAATCGCGGTACGTCCTGCTCTGCGATCACGCCTCCAGCCGGATGCCGCGAAGGCTCGGGACGCTGGGCCTGACCCCCGCGGAGGTGCGGACACACATCGGATGGGACATCGGCGCCGCCGAGGTGGCCCGCGCGGTCTCGTCCGCGCTCGACGCGCCGCTCGTGCTGAGCGGCTACTCGCGCCTCGCGATCGACTGCAACAGGCCGCCCGGCGCGCCCGCCAGCATCCCAGCGGTGACGTGTGACGTCGCCGTCCCCGGCAACGCCGACATCGGGCCGATCGAGCGGGCCGCGCGGGAAGAGGCGCTCTTCTGGCCCTACCATCGCGCCGTGCAGCGGGTGCTCGCCGACCGCGACACACGCGGCGTTCGCTCGGTCATCCTCAGCATCCACTCGTTTACGCCGAGCCTCTACGGGGAGGACAGGCCGTGGCACTACGGCGTCATGTACGGGAAGGACCGGCGCCTGGCCGCCTTCTACCTCGAGGCCTTCGCGGCCGAGCCGGGGCTGGTCGTGGGGGACAACCGCCCGTACCACGTGACCGACCAGAGCGACTATGGCGTGCCCACCTACGCCGAGCGGCCGGGCCGGCCCGGCATCCTGCTGGAGATCCGACAGGACTTGATCGACTCGACGACGGGCGCGCTCCGGGCGGCGGAGGTGGTCGCGCGTGTCGGGCTCGCCGCGCTCGATCGTCTTTCGGCCCAGCACGACTCGCACTAGAGGGAACCTCGTGAGCAAACAGCCCCAGCAAAAGGGCGGGACCGAGACGGCCATCAAGCCGACCCGCTCCCAGGACTACGCGGAGTGGTACCAGCAGGTCGTTCGCGCGGCCGATCTGGCCGAGACGAGCGCCGTTCGCGGCTGCATGGTGATCAAGCCGTGGGGCTACGCGCTGTGGGAGCGCTTCCAGGCCGAGCTCGACGCCATGTTCAAGGCGACCGGCCACAAGAACGCGTACTTCCCGCTCTTCATCCCGAAGAGCTTCCTCGAGAAGGAGGCGGAGCACGTCGAGGGCTTCGCGAAGGAGTGCGCGGTCGTCACGCACCACCGCCTCGTGGCCGGCGAAAACGGCGGGCTCGTCCCCGATCCGAAGGCCAAGCTCGAGGAGCCGCTCATCGTCCGGCCGACCAGCGAGACCATCATCGGCGCGAGCTTCGCGCAGTGGGTCCAGAGCTACCGAGACCTGCCGCTCCTCATCAACCAGTGGGCGAACGTCGTCCGCTGGGAGATGCGCACGCGCCTCTTCCTCCGAACGGCGGAGTTCCTCTGGCAGGAGGGTCACACGGCCCACGCCACCAAGGAAGAAGCCGAGGAAGAGACCCGCAAGATGCTCGAGGTCTACGCCACGTTCGCGGCGGACTTCATGGCCATGCCCGTCTACAAGGGCCCCAAGACCGCGAGCGAGCGCTTCCCGGGCGCGGTGGAGACCTACTCGATCGAGGCGATGATGCAGGACCGCAAGGCCCTGCAAGCCGGCACGTCCCACTTCCTCGGGCAGAACTTCGCGAAGGCGAGCGGCATCCGCTTCCAGACGAAAAACGAGACCGAAGAGCACGCGTGGACGACGTCCTGGGGCGTCTCGACCCGCCTCGTCGGCGGCCTCGTCATGACCCACGCCGATGATGACGGTCTCGTCATTCCGCCCCGCCTCGCACCGGCCCACGCCGTCATCTTGCCCGTGTTGCGCGGCGACGACACGAAGCCGGCCGTCATGGGCTTCATCGAGAAGCTCAAGAAGGAGCTGGCGGAGGTCCGCTACCACGGCCGCCCCATCGAGGTGGAGGTCGACGCGCGCGACATCCGCGGCGGCGAGAAGAGCTGGGAGTGGATCAAGAAGGGCGTCCCGCTCCGCATCGAGATCGGCCCGCGCGACGTCGAGCAAGACAGCGCGATGGTCAGCCGGCGCGACCGCGGCCCGCGCGACAAGGCGCCGATGAAGCGCGCCGAGCTCGTCGCGAACATCACATCCATCCTCGACGACATGCAGAAGGGCCTCTTCGATCGCGCCCTCGCCTTCCGGAAGGAACACACGCGTACGATCGACTCGCGCGCGGAGTTCGACGACTTCTTCACGCCCAAGTCCAAGAACGAGGACCGCGCCGAGATCCACGGGGGCTTCGCCCTCGCCCACTGGAACGGCGAGGGCGCTGTCGAGACCGAGCTGAAGGACAAGCTGAAGGTGACGATCCGCAACATCCCCGAGGATTTGCCCGAGGCGGAAGCCCCCGGGACCTGCATCTTCACCGGTCAGCCGAGCAAACGACGCGTGCTGTTCGCGAAAGCCTACTGAGTCCGTTAGACTCGCGATTGAGTGCCCACTCTGGACGAAATCGCCGACCGCGCGTGCGCCGAGGCCGGGGCTGATTTTGCCTTCGTTCTCAGCCGCCGCGGCCGGCTCGTCACGGCGAACGCCCCCAAGGACATGCCCGAGGCGGGCCGCGGCGCCATCGTCGCCCTGGCCGAGGAGCTGCTCGAGGCGCGCAAGGGCTTCGGCCACCTGGAGCTGCCTCGGCAGGCGCTCGTCCCCTACGGCGGCGCCGCGCCGGTGGACGTCTACCTCGCCGCGAGACCCGAGGCGCTCCTCTGCGTGGTCATGGCGAGCTACTCCCAGCAGAACCAGGTGAGCGGCGCGGTGTCGCGCGCCGTGGTGGAGCTCGACGCGCTGCTGGAGTCGGCGCAGGCGCAGCGCCTGCGACGGCGCGGCAAGAAGCCCAGCACGAAGGGCTCGACCGTGCCGCCGCCGCTCCCGACCAGCAAGCGGACGAACCGTCCGCCGGCCAAGGGCTCCTCGCGATCGGGCCGAAAGACGCAGGCACCCCCTGCCCTCGACTTCGACGACGTCATCCAGAAACGCGGGACCATCCCGTTCCTGACCCCGCCGGACGCGATCGGCGTCGACCTCCGCCGTCCCACGCCGCCGCCCCTCCCGCCCGAGGTCACGGTGTCGGGCGAGGCGGTCGTCGGCCGCTCCACGCTCGCCGCGATCGAGGTCGACCGCGACGCACCCGAGATCAGCTACGGGCTCGCGCCGATCGGGCGGCGCACCATCGCGGAGATCGAGCTGAGCGAGGTCCCCCAGGGCGATCCCCGTTCGAGCGCGCCCGCCGTACGCGTCGAGCTCGCGTCGATGCCCGCGATCGATCCGACCGACCTCGAGCCGCTCGACCGGCAGACGCTGCCTTTCACGGAGACCGCCGAGGAGCTGAAGCGCGCCTTCGACGCCGCGCAGCGCGCGCTCGCCGGCTCGTCGTCGACCGTCGCGACCTCGCCGCAGCGGACCGTGATCGTCGGCCACTCCAAGCCGCGCGACGCGTCGCTCCCTCAGATCAAGGTGGACACGATCGCCGAGCAGGATCCCGAGATCACACAGGAGATGCCGGCTCCGCCCGACATGACCGACGAGGACACGGCGCCCGTCGAGCCAGGCACGTCCGCGCCCGAGAGCGTCGTGGCCGAGTCCGGCGAGCGGCCCCGGCGCGGACCGCTCGACTCGGGCATCGAGGACTGGCACAAGGCGCTCTCCGCCATCACCCCGCCGAGACCCAAGGTCGGCAAGGGCGCGACGGGGTTCGCGGCGGTCGCGAAGAAGAAGAAGCGCTGAGCCGCTCGTGAAGCGAGCTGCTGGTCTTCAACCAAGCGCTAGCGCGCTTGGGTTTGCGTGATCTTGCCGGCCGAAGCCGAGTGCCGAGTCCGATGCCGTTTACGACGCCAAGACCGTTTCAGGTGAAGCCCTGCCGACCGAGCCTCACATTCTGCTCGAGCTCGCCCCGCAGAACCTCCCGAGCCAGGGGGCTGAAGCAGCCCCCTCAAGCGCTGCGCGTTTTCACCCCAACTCCGCTTCGCGCTGCGCGCGGGGCCCCAGCCCCGCTTGCTCGCCTGCTGCACCGCCTCACGTTCTTTCGCTTGATTAGGGGCTAGTCCCGTGGAACCAACACTTCTCGAAGAATTCGGGCCGCCCCTGACGGGGCGAAGGCGGCCCGAATTCCCCGGCGAAGCGGCGGTTTGTTCCTGAGTGGGCTCATCGTTGTTTGCGTGGAAACTCCGTTTCCACGGGCCCTAGGGCTTGGACGAGGCCGTCGGCGCCGGCGGAGTCGTGGGGATCGCCGTCGGAATGAGGCCCGTCGGCCAGGTGGTGGGGATGGTCGTGGGGATCGCCGTCGGCACCCACTCGGGGAGCGGCGGGAGCCCGCTCGGCCAGGTCGGAGGGGTCGTCGACGAGGCAGGCTTGGGGGTGACCGGCCCCGGCTGCGCCGCGGCGCTGGACGAAGGCTCCGCGGACACCGCGGGCGGCTCCAGCGTCGGCGCGGCGCTCGAGGCCTCCCCTGCGGTCGCGGGCTCGGGCGAGCCCGCGGAGGAAGATGACACGTCCGTCTTCTTCGACGGCTCCGGCGCGTCGGGCGAGGCAGCCGAGCCGTCTCCCCCACCACGCATGTAGAAAAACGCGCCCGCGGCGGCCGCGACGAGCGCGAGCGCGACGACGCCGATCCCGACGCCGAGAGCCACGCTCTTGCCCGGCCCTGGCTCCGCCGCGGCCTGACGGCGCGGCGTGGGCCCCGCCACGTCGACCTTCGTGGGCGCCGCGCGCGCGCGCGCGGCCTCGTCGTCCTTCGAGGGGAGCGTGCGCTGCACCGGGGAGCCGGCGACCGGCCCGGCCGCGCCTGGCTCGGTCTTCTTGGGCGGAACGGCGTCCTCGGCGGCCACGCCGTCGAGGATGATCTTGCCGTCCGGTCGCTTGGGCGTCGGCGCCTGGTCGGAGACCTCGGCCTTCACCTCCGGGCGGGGCAAGGTCGGCAGCTCTTCCGTGATGCCGGGCTCAAAAGGCTTCTTGTCGTCGCTCATGCTCGTCGATTGGGGCTTCCGCGATCCGGGGGCGCCGATCCAGGCGCCCGAATCATCGCGCGCCCCTGCCGAATTGTCGCGTTTTTCTGCATCCGCGGGCCGGGAACGACACCTGCATGTGACAGCGCCCTCCGTCCATGCGAGGGCCGCCTCCGGAGGTCTCATGCGCGGTCGTCATTCTTCTCTTCTCGCCCTCGGATCGGTCAGCCTGGCATGTCTCGTCGCGATCGCCGGTTGCGCCGACAGCGACAAGCTCGACGGCACCGGCGGCGGCGGCGCCTCCGACGACGGCACCACGACGACCGGCTCGGGGACCCGCGGCGAGGGCGGGAGCACAACGACCGGCAGCGGCCAGGGCGGCGACGACAACTGCGGCACGGTCGAGCTCTGTGACGGCATCGACAACACGTGTGATGGCGTCGTGGACGAGAGCTGCGACTGCATAGAGGGCGAGACACAGCCTTGCTTCAGCGGAGATCCGGTCTTCGCGAACGTGGGCGCCTGTGTCGAGGGCACGCAGACCTGTGATCAGACGGGCAAGTGGAGCGCCTGCGACGGCGAGACCCTCCCATCCGACGAGATCTGTGATGGCATCGACAACGACTGCGACGGCGCGGTCGACCAGGGGTTCGAGCCGGAGATCTGCGGCCAGGGCGTCTGCCAGAACAGCGTCGAGACCTGCGCAAACGGGATGCCGCAGACCTGTGTGCCGCTCATGCCGCCGGACCCGAACGAGGACTGCGACGGCACCGACGACAACTGCAACGGCATGGTCGACGAGGGCTGCACCTGCGTGAACGGCGCCACGCAGCCCTGCTACACGGGTCCCAACGGGACGCAGAACGTCGGCTCGTGCGTGGGCGGCACCCAGACGTGCGTCGGCGGTCAGTGGGGAGCCTGCAACGGCCAGGTCACGCCGGGCAGCGAGATCTGCGACGCGGTCGACCAGGACTGCGACGGCAACATCGCCGAAGGCACCTGCAACATCCCGAACGCCGTGTCGTCGTGCTCGGGCGGCGGCGGCTGCTCGATCACCGGCTGCAACCAGGGCTTCTCCAACTGCGACGCGAGCCAGGCGAACGGCTGCGAGACGCAGCACACCGGCTACTCGAACGCGAGCCCGGGCGAATACCTGGGCGCCTACGCGGCCGACGCGTTCTACGGCTTCCTCTGCGACGGCGGCGGCACCTGTGAGGGCCCCGTCGTCACCCGCACCGGGACACGCGGCCGCTACTTCAACATCGAGGCGGATGAGGCGAGCAGCTGCTGCGCCTACACGGCCATGCGCTTCGAGCTGCAGGTCCCCGCCGGCGCCGACTACGATCTCTACGTCTCGGGCAACGGCTGCTTCGCGGACCCGGGCTGGCAATCGCTGAACGGCACCGGGCAGACCGAGAGCATCGTCATCTGGTGCGACGACGACTGCGGCGGCGCGGACAACAGCTTCAACGTGAACGTCGAGGTGAGGCACTACAGCGGCGCCTCGTGCCAGCCCTGGACGCTGAACGTGTACCGCGGAAACTGCTGACGACGGCGGCGGGCCGGCGCGACGACCGCGGACGTCGCGCCGACCGCTGCTACCTCAGGCCTCAGGGCCCTTGCGCCACGCCCGCACGGTGGCCGCCACGGCCTCCGGCACGAAGCCGAGCTCCTTGGCGATGACCTTGTAGGGCGCCGACACGCCGAAGCCGTCGTGGCCGATGACGAGCCCGTCCGTGCCGACGATGGCGCGCCACGGCGTGGTGACGCCGAGCTCGATGGCGGCGCGCGGGATGCCTGGCGGGAGGACGGAGGCGCGATAGGCGTCGTCCTGCCGGAGGAACGCCTCCACGCAGGGCATGCTGACGACCCGCACGCGCTCGCCGCGGGCCTCGAGCAGCGGCTTGGCCGCGACGGCCAGCGAGACCTCGCTCCCCGTGGCGACGAGGACGACGGTGGGGCTCTCGGCGTCGGAGAGGACGTAGCCGCCGCGGAGCATGACGGTGTTGTCGAACCCGGTGGGCCGGTCGAGCGGCGGGACGTTCTGCCGCGTCAGCGAGAGCACCGTCGGCCCCTTGCGGCGGCCGAGGGCGTGGGCCCAGGCGGCGGCGCACTCGAGCGCGTCGGCCGGGCGCACCACGTCGACGTTCGGGATGAGCCGGAGCGACCACACCTGCTCCACGGGCTGGTGCGTCGGCCCGTCCTCCCCGAGGTAGAGGCTGTCGTGCGTGAACACGAAGATGCTCTGGATCTCCGAGAGGGCCGCGAGGCGAATGGTCGGGCGCATGTAGTCGGCGAAGACGAGGAACGTCGAGCCGAACGGGATGAACCCCTCGGTCAGCCCGATGCCGTTCACGATCGCGCCCATCGCGTGCTCGCGGATACCGAAGTGGATATTTCGTCCCTCGAAGCTGCCCTTCATGATCGTGGGCGAGCCCTCGATGAACGTCTTGGTCGAGGGGTTGAGATCGGCCGAGCCCCCGACGAGCGACGGGACGAGCGCGGCGGCGCGCTGCTCGACCACACCGGCCGAGACGCGCGTCGCGGCGTCCTTCTGGGGGGCGGCCTTGCAGAGCTCGTTCAGGATGTCGGCCGGCACCTCGCGCGCCGAGATCTTCTGCCAGAGCGCCGCCGCCTCCGGGTTCGTCTGCGGGAGCGCCGCCATCTTCGCCTCCCAGGCCTCTCGCGTGGCTCGCCCCTCCGCCGCGCGCGCGGAGAAGAGCTCGTAGACGCCCGCCGGCACGTAGAACGTCTGGTCGGTGGGCCAGCCGAGCTTCTCCTTCGTGCCCTTCACCTCGGCAGCGCCGAGAGGCTCGCCGTGCGCCTTGGACGAGTTCTCCTTGGTGGGCGCGCCGATGCCGATGCGCGTCTTGGCGCAGATGAGCTTCGGCTTGCCCGAGAGCGCGACGGCCTCCGCGAGCGCCTTCTGGATCTGCCCGGCGTCGTGGCCGTCGATCGCCCAGGTCGCCCAGCCGTACGCCTCGTAGCGCTTCCGGACGTCCTCGCTGAAGGCGAGGTCGGTCTCGCCGTCGATCGTGATTTTGTTGTCGTCCCAGAAGAAGATCAGGTTGTCCAGGCCGAGGTGCCCCGCGATGCTCGAGGCCTCGCCGCTGACGCCTTCCATCAGGTCGCCGTCCGAGGCGATCCCGAAGACACGCGCGCCGACGAGATCCGCGCCCAGACGGGCCGCGCGCATCTTGAGCGCGAGGGCCATGCCGACGGCGTTGGAGATGCCCTGTCCGAGCGGCCCGGTCGTCGTCTCCACGCCTGGCGTCAGGTGGACCTCGGGGTGGCCCGGCGTCTTCGAGCCCCACTGCCGGAACTGCTTCAGGTCGTCGAGCGACAGCTCGTACCCGGACAGGTGGAGCATCGAGTAGAGCAGCATCGACGCGTGGCCACACGAGAGCACGAAGCGATCACGGTCGGGCCACGAGGGCGCCTTCGGGTCGTAGCGCAGCTCGCGCATCCAGATCTCGAACGCGATCTGGGCGAGCGCCATCGGCGTACCGGGGTGACCGGAGTTGGCCTTCTCCACGCCGTCGACGGCGAGCATGCGGATCGTCGCGACGGCCTTCTCGGTAGCGGCGGCATCGAGGTTCTGCATCGGGTGCGGGATACAGGAGCGCACGGCTCGCGCCAACCCCAAGAGACCGAGGGGAGCGAGATGTGTCGCCGCCGCCCGGCGACGGCGCGCTCAGATGCTCGCGCTGGCGCTCGGCGCGACCGACGGCGGCGCCACGACACACGCGGCGGGCTCGCCGGCGAACGCGGCCATCACGTCGTCCGCGGAAGGCGGAGGGATGGGGCGGTAGCCGCGGCTCTCACACAGCGAGTTGAAGCGGCGCTGCAGGAACCCCGGGATCACGAGCGCGAAGGTGCGCGCGAGGCGGTTCGGATCGTCCAGCGTGCGGAGCATGGCCTGGTAGGTGTCCTCGCCGTAGGTGGCGCGGAAGGCCGCGGCCTGCTCGGGACGCGCGACCCAGCTGATCACGCCGGCGCGATCCGCCTCGGGGTGAAACTGCACCGCCTCGATGCCGGGGCCGAGATCGAAGCCGAGCAACCCCTGCCCCTTCGAATAGCCGTCGCGGCTCTCCTGCGCGAGCAGGCCACCGCCGAGCTCGAGCAGGCGATCTTTGTCGAGGTTCACTGCCTCCCAGTGGCGGTGCTCGAACGCAAACAGCCGGTCGCGGAAGGGCGCGAGCAGCGGGTGGTTGCGCCCGTAAGAGGTCGTGTAGATCGGCATCACGCCGAACTTGCGGCTGTCGCGCATGGTGACCTCCGCCACACCGAGCAGGCGCACCATGAGCTCGTACGTGTAACAGACGCCGAAGAGCGACTTCTGATCCTGGTCGCTCCGGCGCGCCTCCGTGACCATCCAGCTGAGGAACCGATTGAAGTCCGTGAACCAGGGTTGGTCGTCGCCGTCGTAGGGAGAGCCGGGCCCGCCGGAGCCGACGTAGAAGTCCGAGTCGCGCGGGATGGGCGCGTTCGTGTCGCGCGGCGAGACCTCCACCAGGCGGCAGGGCAAGCCGGGGTTGTGGTGGCGGACGCGATCGAAGAACGCCGTGACGATGCCGCGGAAGCAGCGCATCGCCTGGTTCTGGTGCCCGCTGTTCATGTCCAGCAGGCAGACCTTCAGGTCCCGGTGGTTCGCGAAAGCACCGGCCGACTCCGGCGAGCTCTCGGACGACGCGCTCTCGAGCAGGGTTCGGGACATCGACGGATTCGCTGAGCCACAAGCAAATCGGAGCCCAGCTGACTCGCGCAAGCTCATACCACAATCCGGCTGCGCCAGCGAGACGCCTGCGTTACGGACGAAAAGTCAGCGTGACACATTCCTCTCCTCCCGAGCCGAGCTCGCCACGTGCTCCCGAGCGCAAGGTGGGCAAAGGTGCTTGGCTCGTCACGCTCGGCATCCTCGCGTCGCGGCTCGTGGGGTTCGTCAGGCAGCGATTCGTCGCGCACTACCTCGGGACCTCCCCGGAGGCGGACGCGGTCGGCGCAGCCTTCCGTATCGGGAACCTCACGCAGAACCTGCTGGGCGAAGGGACCCTGAGCGCGTCGTTCATTCCGGTGTACGTGAAGCTCCGACTCACGGGAGACGGCGCCGCGACCCGCTTCGCGCGCGCCGCGCTGGGGCTGCTGCTGCCCGCGGCGGCGGCGCTCACCGTGCTCGGCGTCGCCTTCGCTCCCGCGCTGGCCGGGGTCATCGCGCCCGGGTTCGACGACTCGCGCGCGAGCCTGGCCGTCGAGCTCGTCCGCGTCCTCTTCCCGATGACCGCGCTGCTCGTCCTCGGCGCCTGGGCGCTCGGTGTGCTCACCTCTCATCGGCGCTTCCTGCTCCCGTACGCCGCACCCGTCGTCTGGAGCCTCACCCAGATCGCGGCGTTGGTGGTCGCGGGGACCGCGATGGGGCTGGGGCCGGAGGGCGTCGCGCGCAGCGTGGCCTGGGGGGCGCTCGCGGGCGCTGCGCTCCAGGTGCTCGTGATGCTCGTTCCGGTTCGGAAGCTGCTCGGCAGCGTCGCCCCGTCGTTCGATTCCAACGCGCCCGGCCTGCGCGAGGCCGTGCGCAACATCCCGGGCGCGCTCGTCGGCCGCGGCGTCATCCAGATCTCGGGCCTCGTCGACACCATGCTCGCGAGCTTCCTCGGCGCGGGCGCCGTCGCGACGCTCGGCTATGCCCAGACAATCTACCTCTTGCCGATGGCCGTCCTCGGCACGGGAGAAGCGGCGGCGGCGCTGCCGGACCTCGCCGAGCGCGCCGGCGGGGGCGAGGCCGAGAAGACGGCGCTTCGGCGATCGATCGGTCGCTCGCTCTCCCGCGTGCTCACGCTCGGCTTGCCCGCGGCGGCCGTCTTCGCGGCGCTGGCGACCGAGGTGACGACGCTCCTCTTTCGGGGCGGGAGCTTCGGCGCGACGTCCACGTCGGAGGTCGCTTACGTGCTCGCCTTCTACGCCATCGGTCTCCCGGCCAACGCCGCGTCTCGCGTGGTGAGCGTGAGCTCGTACGCGCTGGGCGACACGACGAGCCCGGCGCGCTTCGCGATCGTGCGGGTGGTGGTGAGCACGGCGGTCGCCGCCGCGGCGATGCGTTTCATCGGGGTCGCCGGCGTGGTGCTCGGCGCGGCGGTGGCGGCCTGGGTGGAGCTCGGCCTCCTGTCTCGCACGGTCGCCCGCGCCCTCGGCGGCCTCGGGCTCGACGAAATTCCGCTCATGAGGATCGTCGTCGCCGCTTTCGTCACCGCCGGCGCGGGGTTGGGCTTGCGATTCGCAAGTGCTTCCTTGGACCTCAAACCGGTGCTCGGGGCGGCCGCCGTCCTGGCCGCATCAGGAGTCGGTTTCCTCTTTTCGATTCAGGCACTTGGGCTCACTTCTCTCAGACAGCTACTGAGGCCACGCAAGCCCTCCCGGGACGACAAATCGGGCTGAGCGGACACCGACGTGGCTTTGTTGGCCCAGCGCAGCGCCCTGGGGCATGGGCCTTGGCCATGGGACCGAGCCCGCGAACCTTGACGCTCCTCGCGCTCTCGCTCCTTTCAGCTGCCGGCTGCAAGGGGGGAAGCAAGGACGCGCCGCTCTCGAAAGCCGCACTCGCCGAGGAGACCGACGAGAAGCCCGACGTCCCCGTCCCTCCCGAGAACGGGCCACGGCTCGGCTCGCCGAGGAGCGAGATCCCCGTGCTGGAGCGGCCCAAGGCTGACGCTCCTGTCATCGGGGCCATCCGCGCGGGCGGCAGCGTGGCGCGCGCGGACAGGCCTTACAAGAAGACCAAGGCGTGTGAGGGCGGCTATTACCCGGTCGCGCCGCGCGGGTTCGTCTGCGCGACGCCGGACGTGAGCCTCGAGGCGAAGACCTTCGTCGAGGTCGACACCGGCAAGGCCCTGCCCTTCCGCCACGGCCTCGCCAAGTCCGCGACGCCGCTCTACGCACGGATCCCCACGCCGAAGGAACAAGAGGACAACGAGCCGGACCTCTTCAAGCACCTGGCTCGCGCCGCCAAGGAGAAGCCGAAGAGCCTGCGCGCGGGAGCAAACGACGTCCCGCTCGACGAGCGCGGCGTCGCGACCGGCCCCGCCGTCATCGCCAAAGCAGGCGACGGCATCGGGGAAGACGGGCGGCGGACGAACGCGAGCCACTTCGCGTTCGCCGGCGCCCCCAAGGAGCCGCCGGCGAGCGACCCGTCGGTGCCGCTCGTCGCGGCCGTCCTCCGCCGAGGAAGCGGCGTGGCCGTCGCCGCGACGTTCGAGACGGAAGGACCTGGCGGGCCGCGCACCTTCGGGCTCACCGCCGACGGGCGCTACGTCGCCATCGACCGGCTCGATCCGGCGCTGGGCTCCACGTGGCACGGCGTCGACATCACGGAGGACAAAGGCCTGCCGCTCGGGTTCGTCCTGCGCCACGAGGTCTGCCCGTACGAGCTCGCGCGCGGCAAGGCCAAGCGCCTCGAGGACGAGGAGGTCGAGCGGCGTCACGTCGTCCACCTCACCGGCCGGTTCCGCACCGTCGACGCCGTCCGCTACGAGGAGGCGGAGGGCGGCGTCTGGTTCCGCGAGAAGGACCTCATCAAGGTCGTGAAGCGCACGAAGTTCCCCGAGTTCGTGGCGGACGGAAAGAAGTGGGTCGACATCAGCCTCGCGCTGCAGACCATGACGCTCTACGAAGGCAAAAAGCCGATCTACGCGACGCTCGTCTCGAGCGGGAGCGACATGCTCGGCGACCCCACGACGACCGCCTCCACGATCCAGGGCACGTTCAACGTCACGCGCAAGGCGCTGTCGATGCACCTCGACCCGCGCGAGACGCAGCAGGCCTACGACATCTTCGACGCGCCGTGGGTCCTCGAGTTCTCGCCCGGCTTCGCCATCACCGGCAGCTACTGGAGCGACCCCGGCGGCGAGGCGCGCATGTTCCACGACGTGGCGCTCACGCCGATCGACGCGCGCCGGCTCTTCCAATGGGCCGGGCCTTCCGTGCCCGTGGGTTGGAAGTGGGTCGCCCCGGACGCGGGCGAGACCATCACCATCCACGTTCGACGCTGACGACTCTGTCAGTCGGCCATTCTGTCAGTCGGCCAGCGGATCGCGGGACGGCGCCATCAGGCGCTGCCGCAGCCGCGGGTCGAACGACTTCCCGGGCGCCGTGGCTCGCGTGGGCAGCGCCTCGAGCGCTGCGCCTCCGCCGAGCAAGGTCGACGGATCGCCCGCGGCCGGGAGCGCCGTCGCGCTCGGCGCGGAGACCACGCTGCTCGCTGCGCTCGCGCGGGCGGTCGTCGCGACGGTCGATGCGGACCGCGGGGCCGTCGGGACCGAGCCGGTCGCGCTCGAGCTCTGTGGGTCCGCGCCGCAGCCGAGGAGCAACCAGGCGGCCGCGAGCATCACGCTGGTGATGCGGCTCATTTCGCCCCCTTCGCGGCGGGCCGCAGCAGATCGAGCATCGCGGCGGCCTCGGCCCGCTTTCCTTCGGGCACGCCCTTCGCCGGCAGGAAGACGACGTCGCCGAAGCCGACACGCGAGGTCTTCTGGTCCTCGAACGGCTGCACCGTGAGCTTCTCGCCCGCGAGGAGCTTGGCCTCCTCCGCGCCGAGCGCGAGCTTGAGCCGGTCGCTCGTGACCCCTTCCTGGGTCCATCCCTCGAGGAACGGCTTCACCCAGACCGCCCTGCCCTCCTCCTCGGCGAGCGCCACGGGGACGACGCGCTCGGGCGAGGCGACCCACAGGCCCACGTCGCGCGACGGCGACGTCGACGGGTGGGCCGGCTCTCGGTACGGGTAATACGCGAGCGGGGTTTCGAACGTGATGCGCACGGTCTCCGAGCGAGGCTGGCCGTCGTCTTTCCCCTCCTTCGAAGGCTCGTACCGGAAGGCGACGTAGAAGAACTTCCGCTCCACGTAGCCGGCCAGCCACGCGTCGTTCTCCGGCGACGACGAGAGCCCGTTGTCCTTCAGCCACTTCGCGAGCGCGCTCGCGTCGGTCGCTGCGAGGACGAACGCGGTGAAGCTCCCCACCTTCTTGATGTCGAGGATGGTGACGGGCGGAGCGCCCCCGCCCGCCGCTCCACCAGGCGCGCCCTTGCTCCTGTTCTTCGACCCATCCGACTGCGGAGGCGGCGCAAACGGAAAGGCGGACTCGAGCTTGTCGAACGGAGGCGAGCCGACCTTGAAGACGTCGGGGCGCGTCGGCGTCGGCACGACGAACCCGAACGTCTCACGGCTACCGCGGAAGACCACCTCGCGGATGAAGTGCTCCACTCCCTGCTCGGGGTCGTGCACGATGAGCACGCGCTCCACCGAGAGCGAGGGGCGTCGCTCGATCGGCGTCGCGGCCCTGGCGAAAAATGCTCCGCACGCCTCCGCCGACTCGGGTCGAGCCGCAAGGCAGGCAGCGCCGACCACCAGCGCCGCAGAGAGAAGCGTCGTCCCAGCTCGCATCCGCGCGAGGCTACAACGCCTCCCCAAAACAAATCGAGCGGGGTTGGGGCCCCGCTCGAAACGGCTCGCAACGGCTCGAGCGGGGTTGGGGCCCCGCTCGAAACGGCTCAAGGACAACTAGTCGACGATGTCGAGGAGCGGCCGGCGGCCACCGCGCGTCGAGGCAGCGGCGAGCAGCGTGCGGATGCTCTGCGCGGTGCGGCCGTCTTTGCCGATCACCTTGCCGATATCGTCCGGCGCGACCTGAAGCTCGATTCGCGGGAAGTGGTCGTTCGACTCGCGGACCACGACCTTGTCGGGCTGGTCGACGAGCGCGCGAGCGATGACGCCCACGAGACGGCTCATCTGCGCGAGCTCCGCGGGGGTGAGGCGCTCACCGCCTCGATCGCCGCCGCGGTCGCCGTGCGGGCGACGACGCCCGCCCCGACCTTCGCCGCGCGACCGGCCCTCGCCGCCGCCCTCGCCGCCCCTGCCCTCGCCGCCCCGACCTTCGCCAGAGCGCACGATCAGCCCTTCGTTTCGGCAGCGGGAGCCGCCGGCGTCAGCGCCTTCGCGTTCTTCAGGAGAAGAGACAGCGTGTGGGAGGGCTTCGCTCCGCGGCCCAGCCAGTGCTGAATCCGAGCGCCTTCGACGCGCAGCTCGGAACGACGCGGATCCCAGGTCCCCACGCGCTCGATGAAGCGGCCGCCACGCGGGCTGCGCTCATCGGCGACGACGATGCGGTAGAACGGGGTCTTGTTGGTGCCCATGCGGGCAAGTCGAATGCTGACGGCCATTTCTCTTCTCGTAGGGGATTCAGCCTCCCTGAGGGGAGGGCGCGGCACCCTAGGCCACGGCGGGCACTTGGTCAAGGACAACCGGAGTGGGTGATCAGTCACCTGCGAGCCCGGACCTCCTCGGGGCGGCGAAAGGTCACCCGCCGAGGTCGACGATGATGACGCCGCGGTCCGGGTCTGGCTCGTCCTCGTCGACGCGGCGCTTCTTGGGGGCAACCGGGGCGACAGGGAGCTCCAAACGAGGACGCCTCGCGTCTTCGTCGCGACGGCTGCGTTCTCGCTCTTCTCTCTGCCGAATCTGCTCGATGATGAAAGGGGGGAGCACCGAGCCCTCCTTGACAACCCGGTACGGATCACCGACCGGAAACATTGAGCCCGTATTCGACTGGAACGTAGCAACCAGCCGCGCACAAGTCCAGCTGCGCCCAGGTAAGATGAGCTGCCTTTGACGACGACTCGCCGCGCCATCCTCCGTAGCCTCGCCGCCGCACCCGCGGCTGCGGCTGCCCTGCTCACCGCGAGAAGCGCACTGGCGGGCGCCTTCGACGTCTCGGACGCTGGATGGGAGGGCGGCGCAGAGCTCTTCCAGATCGCGAAGACGGAGCTCGGCGCAGAGCGCGTCAAGCCCGTGGCAACCCTCGACTGGTCGGCGCTGCGCCCGGAGGACGGCCTGCTCGTCGTCCACCCGGTGGACGAGCTCGACGCGAGCGAAGCGACCGAATTCATGAAGCTCGGCGGCCGAGTCGCCATCCTGGACGACTTCGGACGCGGCGACGACCTGCTGCGGCGGTTCAAGATCGAACGCGTGACCATGCCCGCTCGGCCGCTCGCCGCGCTGCGCAACAACCCCCAGCTCCCGATCGCCGAGCCGTGGCTCGACGTTGCGCGAGGTCAGATCGGCGCGCCGCACCCGGTCGTCGCCAACGTCCGCCAGCTCGTGCTCAACCACCCCGCGGCGCTGGTCCACCCCGACCTGTCGCCCGTTCTCAAGGTGCGCTGTGCCGGCGGGGTGGACGCGATCGTCGCCGTGGCGGGCCAGGTCGGCAAGGGCAGGCTCTTCGCGATGAGCGATCCGTCCGCGCTCATCAACTCGATGCTCCGCTACCCCGGCAACCGCGCCTTCGGGGCGGGCCTCGTCCGGTACCTGGCGAACGACAACGACCGCGGGCAAGGCCGGCTCTTCATCGTGGCCAACTCTTTCAAGCAGGAAGGCTCGGTCGGAGGGAACGGGTCCATCGGGCAAGACATCGAAGATGCGCTCCGTTCTCTGGCCGACAACCTCAAGGAGGCTCGCAAGCTCGGCCTGCCGTCCTGGATGCTCGCGCTGCTCGCGGCGATCTCGGTCGCGGCCCTGGCCGTCTGGGTCGGTCGCACCTCCGGCCGGCCCTACAAGAGCCCGCTGCCGCGATACGCCCGCCCCGTCCCGCTCGTCTCGCGCGGCGGCGTCGCAGGTCGGTTCGCGATGCTCGCGGCGCCGTCCTCACCCAAGGCGCTCGTCTTGCTCGAGCTGAAGAGCGCGCTCTTCGAGGGCGCAGCCGCACGCTTCGATCTGGAGTCGACGCCGACGGCGGACGCCGTGCTGAAGGCGTTCCGTCGCTCGGGCCAGATCGACGCCGCGCTGCTCGGCCGGCTCGAGCAGGTGGTCGCGCGCATGCAGCGAGCCGAGGCCGCCGTGCTCGCCGGCTCGTCGTCACGTGTCCCTCGGGAGGTCGTGACCGAGGCGCACGCCGTGGTGGCGGAGGTGCTCGAGGCCTGCGGCGCCCTCGAAGCGCGCCGCGTGAAGGGACCGGTCGGCCCCGTCTCGGAGGGGACGCGCCCCCATCACCCCGACGCAGGCGACGCGGACCCGGGGCCCGCGCCCGCGAGCTGACGGCAGCGGAACTGCTTTCACTCGACGGACTCGTATTGTAGACAAGCTCTGCCAGCCTCCATGACGACGCAGCCCGCGACAATCGACGAGATCTCGGCCGCAAGGGAGCGCCTCGAGATGATCAGGCGCGAGGTGCTCCGCGTTTACGTGGGCAGCCCGCGGGTGGTCGACCTCATGATCACGACGCTCCTCGCGCAGGGCCATGCCTTGCTCGAAGGGGTGCCCGGGGTCGCCAAGACGACCCTCGTCAAGGCCTTCTCCACGGCGCTCGGCGCGACCGTGCGGCGCATCCAGTTCACGCCGGACCTCCTCCCGGCGGACATCACGGGCACCTACGTGCTCACGCCGAAGGACGCCACGTTCACCCTGCGGCCCGGCCCCATCTTTGCGAACGTCGTCCTGGCGGACGAGATCAACCGCGCGCCCGCGAAGACCCAGTCTGCCCTCCTCGAGGCCATGCAGGAGCACCAGGTCACGATCGAAGGCGATCGCTTCGAGCTGCCGAACCCCTTCATGGTGCTCGCGACGCAGAACCCCATCGATCTCGAGGGCACCTATCCGCTCCCCGAGGCGCAGATCGACCGGTTCCTCGTCCGCATCATGATCGGCTACCCCTCCCACAAGGACGAGGTCGCCATGGTGCGCGCGCACAACGCGACGCCCCCCAAGTCGAACCCGGTCATCTCGGTGAGCGACCTGCTCGTCCTGCAGGCGCTCGCCCGCCGAATCTACCTGGAGGACGATCTCTACGAATACGCGGTCGCCCTCACCGCGTTCACGCGCACGCACCCGCGCGTCGTCCTCGGCGCCTCGCCGCGCGCCACGCTCGGCCTCATCCAGGCCGCGAAGAGCGCGGCGCTGCTCGCGGGTCGCGCGTTCGTCACCCCGGACGACGTGCGGGGCGTGGCCCACGCCGTCCTCGGCCACAGGCTCATCCTCTCGCCCGAGATGGAAGGCGACGCCAAGGCCCGCGACTCGCTGATCGACGAGGCCATCCAGCGCATCGGGTACCGCCGCGCCGCGCGCCCGGCCTGATCCCCGTCACCATGCAGCTCTACCCGACTCGCCCCGCCGCCCACCTCGCGATCGCAGCGGTGGCGGTGAGCGCGGTCGGTGTCTTGGCCGGTTCCCCGGCGGTCATCGGCTGGGGCGGGGCGGTCCTCGTCGCCGTCGCCATCGCACGCGCCGTCACGCTCGTGTCGGTCGCGCGGATCCGCGCGGCCGGCTTCGAGATGCTCTGGAGCCAGACCCGCCGCGTCGTGCGCACCGTGCGCGGCGGCGAGATCGAGATCGAGGCGGAGGTGCGCAACCGCGACACCCTGGCCGCGCGCTACGTGAAGCTCCGCGCGCTGTCCTCACCCAACCTCGACGTCACGCTCGAGCCCGCCGCCGGCGAGGTCGACGCCGGCGGACGGTTGAAGGTCAAAGTGAAGGTCCGCACCCCGCGCGTCGGCCAACACGGCGTCTACGGGCTGGCGCTCGAGGTCCGCGGCGCCCCCGGGATGTTCGAGGTCCCCCTCACCTTCGCGAACCCTTACGGCATCGAGGTGGCGCCGCGCCCGCTCTCCGCGTACCTCCACGCCGGGCGCGGCGGGCCGAGCCTGCTCATGGCCCCGAGCGGACGCGCCGGCAGGCTCCGCGGCGACGGCACGAGCCTCCGCGAGCTGCGCGAGCACCAGCCGGGCGACCCGTTCCGGCGCATCGCGTGGCGGGCCACGGCTCGTCGAGGCAAGCTGCTCGTCCGCGAGTTCGAGCGCGAGGAGCGCGACGTCGTGTGGGTGCTGCTCGACGTCTCGGTGGAGCTCTGGGCCGGGCCGATCGGCCGCGCGCCGCTCGATCTGCTCATCGACGAGGCCGCGGCGATCGTCGCGCGCCACCTCGCGCGCGGCGATCGTGTCGGCCTCGCCATCTACGGAAACGAGGCGCGCCTCACCATCCCCCCGGACAGCGGATCCGGCCAGGGCCAGAAGGTGCTCCACGCGCTCGTCACGGCGGGCCAGACGATCGACGCCTCGCGCAGCGACCTGGACGAGCTCGACGTCGCCGTGCGGGTCATCGAGCACCTGCGTCCGCTCGACGACCGAGGGCTCGCCGACGTGCGCCGCGGCGATCTCGACAAGCTCGCGCAGCGCGCGGACGCCATGCGCCACCGCGCCCCGTTCCGCGCCAAGCCGCCGGAGGGTCGCACGCCGCGCGACGCGACCTTGCGCCGGTACCTCGCCTGCTTCGGCATCGACTCGCCGCCCAAGTCGTCAAGCGACAAGCAAGCGACGGCGGAGGCGCTGCTCGCCGTCCTCGGCGGCATCGCCAGAGGAAAGCCGCGCCCGAGCCTCGTGCACGTGCTCGGCGGCCCCGTCGACAACCAGGTCACCGAGCGACTGAGCCACGTCATCGGCCGGCTCCGCCGTTCCGGCACCATCGTGTCCTGGGCGCTACCCTTCTACGAGCCCGCGCTGACCCCGCCGTGGACGAGCCGCACACCCGGAGACGACGAAGACGACACGCGGCCCCCGGACGTCGTGTCGCTCGACCCCGTGGCGCCCAGCGTCGCGGACGCCGTGCGCTTCCGCGCGGCCGTGGCTCAGCGCCGGGCCGAGGCGCAGCTCTCGAAGATCGGCGTCCGCGTCGGCCACGTTCGTCCCGGCAAGCGCGCGCTCGGCGCAGACGGACCAACGGCACCGTGAGCGCCTCCCTCCTCCGCGCCCGCGGCCTCGCGCCCAAGAAGGCGCTCGGCCAGAACTTCTTGCTCGACGCGCGCGCCGCCGAGCGAATCGCGGAGGCCGCCGCGCCGTCGGGCGGGACCGTCCTCGAGATCGGCCCCGGGACGGGCGCGCTGACCCGACCGCTCTTGGCGCGCGCGGGCCGCGTCGTCGCCGTCGAGCGGGACCCCGATCTGTTCGCGCTCCTCGGCGAGGAGCTGAAGGAGCCCATCGCGGAGGGCCGGCTCGAGCTCCACCAGGGCGACGCGCTCGCGATGGACTGGCTGCCGCTCCTCACCTCGGGGCCGGCCCCGCGCGCGATCGCGGGCAACCTCCCCTACCTCATCACCGGCCGGCTGCTCGAGCGGGCGGTTGAGCTCGCAGAGCACGTCGATCGCGCCGTGGTCATGGTCCAGCTCGAGGTCGCCGAGCGCCTCGTCGCGGAGCCGAGCACCAAGGAGTACGGCGCGCTCACGGTGTTCGTCCAGGCGGCCTTCGACGTCGAGCGCCTCCTCGTGGCGAAGGCCGGCGCGTTCTTCCCGCGGCCCCAGGTCGACTCCGCCGTCGTCGTGCTCGTCCGCCGCGTCGCGCCGCGTGCCAAGGAAGACGACGCGCTCCGCGCGCTGGTGAAGGGGGCGTTTGGCCAGCGCCGCAAGACGCTCCGGAACGCCTGGCGCAACGTCTTCGGTTGGAGCACGGAGGAGCTTGCGGCGCGCGCCGCCCGGGCCGGCATCGATCTCGACAGACGAGGCGAGACGCTCGCGGTCGAGGCGTTCGAGGCCATGGCCCGAGAAGCGCGCGGCTGACCGCCGGCCTCTTTTGCAGCGCCATTTTCCCATCCGCTAAACACGCGCCTAGTCATGGAGGGAGCTTCGTGGTAACAGGCCGCCGCCGCTCGGAGAAATCCGCCCGGCACCATCGAAACATCGAGGAGCGAACGCACCCATGACCGCTACCGCGTCCGGAAAGATCAGCCAGGTGATTGGGCCCGTCGTCGACGTGGACTTCCCCCCTGGTCAGCTTCCGCGCATTCTCAATGCGCTCACCGTCTCCAACCCCAGCATCAGCGGCGACAAGGACAACCTCGTCCTGGAAGTCGCGCAGCACCTCGGGGAATCGACGGTCCGCACGGTCGCCATGGACTCGACGGACGGTCTCGTCCGCGGCATGGAAGTGAAGGACTCCGGCGCGCCCATCATGATGCCCGTCGGTGCCGCCACCCTCGGCCGCATCCTCAACGTCGTCGGAGCCCCGGTGGACGGCGGCCCGGCCGTCGACGCGCAGAAGAAGCTGCCCATCCACCGCGACCCGCCCAAGTTCGTCGACCAGTCGACCAAGGTTGAGGTGTTCGAGACCGGCATCAAGGTCGTCGACCTGCTCGCCCCCTACCGCAAAGGCGGCAAGATCGGCCTGTTCGGCGGCGCCGGCGTCGGCAAGACGGTCTTCATCCTCGAGCTCATCAACAACGTCGCGAAGAAACACGGCGGCGTGTCGGTGTTCGCCGGCGTCGGCGAGCGCACCCGCGAGGGCAACGACCTCTTCCTCGAAATGACGGAGTCGACCCTCGAGACCGGCGAGCCGGTCATCTCGAAGGCCGCGCTCATCTTCGGCCAGATGAACGAGCCCCCCGGCGCCCGCGCCCGCGTCGCGCTCTCGGCCCTCACGGTCGCCGAGTACTTCCGCGATGAAGAAGGCCAGGACGTCATCCTCTTCGTCGACAACGTCTTCCGCTTCACGCAGGCCGGCTCGGAGGTGTCCGCCCTCCTCGGTCGTATCCCCAGCGCCGTCGGTTACCAGCCGACGCTCTCGACGGAGATGGGCGCCCTGCAGGAGCGCATCACCTCGACGAACAAGGGCTCGGTCACGAGCGTGCAAGCCATCTACGTGCCCGCCGACGACTTGACCGACCCCGCGCCGGCCACGACGTTCGCCCACCTCGACGCGACGACGACCCTCTCCCGCGCGATCAGCGAGCTCGGCATCTACCCGGCCGTCGACCCGCTCGACTCCAGCTCGACCATGCTCGACCCGCAGATCATCGGCGAGAAACACTACGGCGTGGCCCGCGGTGTCCAGCAGACCCTCCAGAAGTACAAGGACCTGCAGGACATCATCGCCATCCTCGGTATGGACGAGCTCTCGGAGGACGACCGCCTCGTCGTCAGCCGCGCCCGCAAGATCCAGCGATTCTTGTCGCAGCCCTTCTTCGTCGCCGCGCAGTTCACCGGCCGCGAAGGCAAGTTCGTCCCGCTCGCCGAGACGATCGCCGGCTTCCAGGAGATCCTCGACGGCAAGCTCGATCACATCGCCGAGCAGGACTTCTACATGGCCGGCAACATCGACGAAGTGAAGGCGCGCGACGCCGCGGGCAAGAAGGCCGAGAAGAAGAAGGGCTGACGGATGGCAGCCGAGGCCTTCAAGCTCGAGATCGTCACCCCCACCGGGATGGCCGTCTCGAAGGACGTGGTGGAGCTGGGCGCACCGACCCTCGACGGAGAGATCGGCGTCCTGCCGGGCCACGTCCCCTTCCTCGCCGCCTTGCGGACCGGCCTCGTGGCCGTCCGCCCGGCGGGCTCCAGCGCCGGCGAGGAGCCGCAGCGCTTCGCCATCGCACACGGCGTGCTCGAGGTCGCCAACGAAAAGGCCCTCGTCCTCACCGAGAAGTTCATCAAGAAGGAAGACGTGGACGTCGTGCGCGTCCGCGCTCGCCTGAAGGAGGTCGACGATGAGATCGTCGGCTGGACGGGCGAGATCGAAGATCCCAGGCGCATCGAGCTGATCGAGGAGGAGCAGTGGCTCGCCGCGCAGCTCGAGCTCATCGGCGATCCGCCTCAAGCGACCCTCCGCGAGCTCACCCGGTTCAAGACCCACGAGGTCGAGAACGTCGTCAAGGAAGAGGGCGCCTCCGAGGGCGAGACCTCCAAAGACGCGGAGCACTGAGCTTCGAGTACCCTAGGTCCCACGGAGCGAAGCGAAGTTGATCGCGCCGGAGACCATCGCTCAGATCAAGGAACGGACGGACATCGTCTCGCTGATAGGCGAGTCCGTCCGGTTGCAGCGCCGGGGGCGGAGCTTCGTCGGGCTTTGCCCGTTCCACAAAGAGAAGTCGCCGAGCTTCCACGTCCACCCGGATCGCGGTTTTTACCACTGCTTCGGGTGCAACGAGAGCGGCAGCGCGATCGACTTCGTCATGAAGACGAGCGGCCTCGACTTCGTCGAGGCCGTGAAGATGCTCGCCGATCGCGCGGGCATCCCGATCCAGGAGACGCGCAGCGCCGCCGACAGGGCGAAGAAGAGCGAGCGCGACGAGCTCTACGAGGTCATGCAGCTCGCCGCGACCTTCTACGAGCAGTCGCTCGGGCTCGGCGCCGAGGGCGCGCTCGCGAAGAGTGTGCATCCGCTCGCGCGCTACGCCGTGGCGGAGCTCGAACGGCGGCGCCTGCCCTCCCCGACCGCGCACACCGAGGAGTCGCGCAAGCTCCTCGACGTGGCCCAGGCGTTTCGCCTCGGCTACGCGCCGCCCGGCTGGGACGGCCTCGCGGCGTTCTTGAAGCAGCAAGGGATCTCGCCGATCGTGGCCGAGCGCGCAGGCCTGCTCGTCGCCGGGCCGCGCGGCCACTACGATCGCTTCCGCAACAGGCTCATGTTCGCGGTGATGGACACGCTCGGCCGCGTCGTCGCGTTCAGCGGGCGCGCCTTGCCCGCGCCCAAGAAGGAAGAGCTCTCGCGCTTCGCGCCGAACGGCCCCTCGTACGACAAGGGCGACGAGCCCGCGAAGTACATCAACAGCCCCGAGTCGCCGATCTACACCAAGGGCGAGCAGCTCTTCGGGTTGCACCAGGCGCGCGCCGGCATCCGCCAGAAGGGCCACGCCATCCTCGTCGAGGGGAACTTCGACGTCTTCAGCTTGCATGCGCGCGGCATCGACAACGCGGTCGCCCCGCTCGGCACCGCCTTCACCGCCGAACAAGCGAAGCTCTTGAAGCGCTTCGCGCCGACGGTCGTCGTGACGTTCGACGGCGACGCCGCCGGGCGCAAGGCGACGCGCGCGTCCCGCGTGCCATGCCGGACCGGAGGCCTCGATGCCAAGGTGGCGGTTCTGCCGAACGGCGTGGACCCTGACGATCTCGTGCAGAAGAAGGGTGCCGCAGCGCTGCTCGCCGTGGTGAAGGACGCGCGCGGGATGCTCGACCACCTCATCCAGGACGCGCTCGACGGCGAGGGCTTTCTCGGCGCCTCGCTCGCCGAGCGCGTGGCGCGCGTGCGCGCCGTCGCCGCCCTGCTCGCCGACGAGGACGATCCCAACCTCCGGTTGATGGCCAAGCGCTACGCCGACCAGCTCTCCGCCAAGCTCATCATGGGTGGGCAGAGCCCGACCGACGTGACGCAGCTCGAGCGAATGGTCGCGCAGGCGGTCTCTCAGGCCGGCTCAGGACGTGGATCGGTGGGGACCCAGCCGGAGCGCGAGCCGCCCCTTACCCCGCTGGACAAGCGGGCTCGGGAAATTTTCGGTGCCGCCTTGGACTTCCCCGAGCTCCTCAACGACCCTGGCGTCATCGAGATGCTTGGAGTCGCACAAGGAGACCTGGCCCTGGCCGTTGCCGCGCTGCGTCAATTCCACCCCGGGCGCGCGTCGTTTGCCGGAAGCATCGAGGATTTTCTTGCCGCTCTGCCGAGATCGATCCAAAAGTTTGCGGCTGGGCGCGTGGCGGCTCCAGCCTTCGAGGACGCGGGAACTGCCCGAGCGGTCTTGTTGGAAAATCTTAAACAGCTTTCGAATTCACTTGGGCGCCAGGACGACGCCCGCGATGTGGACGCCCTTCAGCGTTCGCCATCTACGCTCGACGCGGAGAGCGAGGAGCGACTTCGACAGGTGCTAGAACGCGCACGAAGGCGGCATGGAATCGACTGAGAATTGAGACGAACCGGTCCTCTGCTTCGCGACTGACCTTACCGGCAGTGGGCCTGGGGGACGCGAGTGCTACTTTTCGTTCGCGACCAGAGACGGCGCGAACTTTCGTTTTAGGTACAGGTGAGAGAACGATGGCGACGAAAGCCAAGCAAGGTGCTTCCTCCAAGCCGACGAAGGCGAGCCCCGGCGCAGCGACCAAGACCGCTGCGACCAAGCAAGCCCGCCCGAAAGAGGGAGCAGCCCCGAAGGGCGGCGCGACGAAGTCGAGCGCGACCCCCAGCACGAAGGGCGACTTGAAGGCACCCGCGCCGAAGTCCTCGACCGGCAAGCCCGCCCCCGCCAAGAAGCGCGCCGATGCGAACGGCGTCGCGAAGCGGGGCAAGGCCGAAGCGAACGGCGCCCACGATCCGTCCAGCTGGGAAGAGGGCGACTCGAGCCCGCCGCCGCCGATGGGGCGGCGCAGCGGTCGCGGCGCAGGCTCGGAGCCGCCCGCCGACGCCGACTACGGCGACTACGACGATCTCGCGCCGATGGGCGATCGCCCCGCGCGCGGCAGCCAGAAGGGCCTCGAGAAGCTCGTCGAGAGCGGCAAGGCCAAGGGCTTCCTCACCTACGACGAGGTGAACGATCAGATGCCGGCCGACGTCGCGCCGGATCAGCTCGACGACGTCGTCGGCGCCCTCGGCGACGAGGACATCGAGATCGTCGACGGCGCCACGCAGGTGAAGATCGCGCCCAAGCGCATCGCCGACGAAGAGGCCGGCGAGAAGAAGATCACGATCGGCGCCGAGCGCGAAGAAGAAGACTACGACCACTACTCGAAGTCGAACGACCCGGTCCGCATGTACCTGCGGAAGATGGGCAGCGTCTCGCTCCTCACCCGCGAGGGCGAGGTCGAGATCGCGAAGCGCATCGAGGCCGGCGAGCAGCGCGTCAACGCCGCCATCCTCGACTCGCCCATCGCCGTCCGTGAGATCATCGATCTCGGCGAGAAGCTCCGGAAGCACAAGATCCGCGTCAAGGACCTCATCAAGGACGCCGAGGCGGACGACCAGGAGTTCGACGAGGAGGAGGCGGACCGCCGCATCATCCGCCTCATCGACAAGGTCAAGCGGCTCGACAAGAAGAAGCAGGACCTGGTCGAGGAGCGCAAGACCGCCAAGGACACGCGCAAGAAGCAGATCGACGACGAGGCGCAAGAGACCACGGCCGACATGGTCACGACCCTCGAGGAGATGCGCCTCAACAAGAAGACGACCGACAAGATCGTCCAGAAGCTGAAGAGCATCATCCTCAAGGTCGAGAAGGTCGAGAGCGGCGCACACGAGCTCGAGCGCCGCACCGGCCTTCGCCGCGAGGAGCTGAAGCGCGAGCTGTCGAAGGTGCGCGGCAACCGCCCGCTCGAGGCGCGCCTCGCCAAGAAGCTCGGCGTCGAGCGCGAAGACCTCGAGGACTTCGACCAGACGCTGAAGAACGCCCACAAGGGCGTGAAGAAGGTCGAAGAGGAGATGCAGATCGACGTCGCGGCCATCCGCGCGACCTACGACGCCATCCTCTCCGGCGAGCGCATGGCCGAGAAGGCCAAGGCGGAGCTGGTGGAGGCGAACCTCCGCCTCGTCGTCTCCATCGCGAAGAAGTACACGAACCGCGGACTGCAGTTCCTGGACCTCATCCAGGAGGGCAACATCGGCCTCATGAAGGCCGTCGACAAGTTCGAGTACAAGCGCGGCTACAAGTTCAGCACCTACGCCACGTGGTGGATCCGGCAGGCCATCACGCGCGCCATCGCCGATCAGGCCCGGACGATCCGCATCCCGGTCCACATGATCGAGACGATCAACAAGCTCATCCGCACCTCGCGTTACCTCGTACAGGAGTACGGGCGCGAGCCGACGCCGGAAGAGATCGCCGAGAAGATGGAGCTTCCGCTCGACAAGGTCCGCAAGGTCCTCAAGATCGCGAAGGAGCCCATCAGCCTCGAGACCCCGATCGGCGAGGAGGAAGATTCGCATCTCGGGGACTTCATCGAGGACAAGAGCGTCGTCAGCCCGGCCGAGGCGGTCATCAACATGAACCTCGCCGAGCAGACCCGGAAGGTCCTCAAGACCCTCACCCCGCGCGAGGAGAAGGTCCTCCGCATGCGCTTCGGCATCGGGGAGAAGAGCGATCACACGCTCGAAGAGGTCGGCCAGGACTTCGAGGTCACCCGCGAGCGCATCCGTCAGATCGAGGCCAAGGCGCTCCGCAAGCTCCGGCACCCCAGCCGCAGCAAGCAGCTCAAGAGCTTCATCGACAACTGAGGCGGCGTGGGTCTCGGCTCGACGTCACCAGCCGCCATCCGCACGGCCGAGGAGCGCAAGCCCCGGAGGCCGGAGTTGGAGGGGGGGCCCCGCGCGCCGCAGGCGCGTGAGGGGGGAGGTCTGCATCAGACCTCCCGGCTAGAAACGCTCTGCGGGGCCCGCCCAATGCGGCGCACAGCCTTCGCATCCTGGCCACTTCTCGTTGTCTCGTCTCTTTCCGCCCTCCCCGCCTGCGGCAAGACCATGACCGATGGCGACTGCGAGCGGGTGGGCAAACACATGCGCTCGGTCTGGGACGCGGAGGCCTCGGCGACGGCGCCCGAGGGCGGCGCGCCGATCGCCGAGCGCGCGAAGCTCGTCATCAAAGGCGAGGGCGACCGGATGGAAGCGGAGTGGAACGCTGACTGCCGGCGGGAGCTCGAGGGGCGCAAGGTCGACGACAAGGAGGTCGAGTGCATCCTCGGCTCGAAGTCGATCGCCGAGATCCAGCGCTGCGCGCAGGAAAAGAAGTAGCCGCGCCCGGCCTCACGGCTGGATCTTGGCCGCGGCCTCGATCACCTTCGCGAGGCGCTCGCTCGACGCCGTGATCGACGTGAGCGCGGGTGCCGAGCACTGCGTCGCCGCGTCGGTACCGCAGCATGGCGCGTCGACCAAGATCTGGATGCCAGCGACGACGCGCTCGGTCTCCTCGTTCGCCGCAGCCAAGCCCTCCACGAGCGAGCGGACCACGGTCGCCTCCGACGCCGGGACGCCCGTGACCCCCACGGAGGCGCGACACTGGGCCCCGAACGCGCCGACGGCCTCACAGAGCCCGATGCACGCCGGGCAGGCGGCGCACGGCCCCGTGGTCGGCGGGCTCACGGGCTCCGTACATGACGGATTCGTCAGCGCCACGGCGCACGAGCCGGCGCACGTACCGGCGCACGCCGCCATTGCAGTTGCGTCGGACGAGCACGCGCCGTCGCACGTCCCCGAGCAGGCGCCGTCGCACGCTCCCGCGCTCGCCTGCCCGTCGCAGGTGCCGGAGCAATCGCCCGCGCACGCACCGAAGCAGTCGACGGAGGCCCCCACCGAGCCCCAGCAAGCCCCGGCGCAGGTACCGGCGCAAGCGCCCGCGATCGCGTCCGGACAGCGCGCGGCCGCGTCCGTGAGCGTCGTGGCCCAGCAGCCCCCGGATTCGCCGCTGCATCTGGCTTCGCATGCGGCCTGGCCCGCGAGGTCCACCGCGCAGAGCGTCTCGACCGTGATCGTCGAGGCGAGCCCCATCGTCGCGGTGCGAGCGTGGTCGCACCACCCGAGCCGCTCCTCCAGCGTCGCGCTCGCAGCGATGGCGTTCGGGTCTTGTCCGAGCGCGACCGCGGCGTCCCGGCAAGCAGCCGCGACCGCTTCGCCGATGGCGTCGACCCGGGTGTCCAACGCGGCCGCAGCTTCGATGCGTGCCCTCACCGCCCGGCCTTCGCAGTCGTCCGGGAGGTCGGCGCAAGAAGCACCCCCGGATCCGGATCCGCCCGAGCCCGCGTCGTCGCCGCACCCAGCGGCCGCGAGCAGCATCACCCCCCAGACACCGCGCCCCGCGCTGCTTCCCATGCCGAGGCAGACCGATGACGTGTTCACTCTGTGCCCGGCGCTCGCCAGCAGAATCCTGCTCGCTCACTGCCCGCGAGGACCGGCCTCAACCGTTCAAACGATCGTCTGCGCCCAGGAGAGCGACTCCATCGAGCTCGGGGCGGTCGAGCGAGTGACAGCGCTGTCAGGGACGCGCCGACGCGGCGGAGGGCGCAGCAGGCGCTGCCCCCGGCACGTCCTTCGCGCAGCGCACGCCGAGCAGATCGCGCTTGTGGTTGGGCGGGCCGCCGGCCCGCGAGGTGGCCCGCATGTTGGCGGGGTTCGAGTAGTCCCAGCTGCCGCCGCGGCCGGTGAGCTCCGCGCCGTCACAGGCCTCGCCGTAGCGGCAGAACGGCGAGCTCGTCCACTCGAAGACGTTGCCGGACATGTCGAGCACACCGTACGGCGACGCGCCCCCCGGATGCAGGCCGACCTCACACGTCCCGAGCTTCTCCTCGAGCCGCTTCCAGCAGACGATGTCCTGGTTCGGCAACGTGTCCCCCCACGGGTAGAGCCTCCCGTCGGTGCCGCGCGCGGCGAGCTCCCACTCCGCCTCGGTCGGCAGGCGCTTGCCGCGGAACTTGCAGAACGCCTCTGCGCCGTCTTTGTCGATGCAGTTGATGGGATGCCTGTCGCGCTCCGGGCGGAGGCCGTTGCAGAACTCCCCTTCCCCGGGCGGCGGACACTGCTTTCGCTCGAGGCACTCGCGGTACTCCGCGCTCGTCACCTCGAGCTTGTCGATCAAAAACGGGCCGACGTTGACCTCGTGCGCGGGCGCTTCGCTCTTGCTGCCGCCGTCGAAGCCCATCCTGAATGTCGCGCTCGGCACGAGCACCATCCCCGCGGGGACCTTCGCCTCCTGGGCCGGCAGCGCGCTCGTGGAAGGACCATTGGATGCGTCGCGCGGCGGCTCACTCGGCCCGCAAGCGATCAGGGTCGACAGCGTGAGGAGCACGGGCGAAAGGAGCGCGAGTCGCATGGCGAGGCAGAGAGTTACACCGCCTCTTCGCGCTCGTCAGCGGGTCTTTTCGGATGCTCAGTTCAGCATCTCTTTGTCGGGCTTCGCCTCGCGGCCGGCGCCACCCTTGACCACGCGCAGGTGGGGCACGCGCTGGGCGCGCACCCCGCGGAGCGACTCCGACTGCTTCTGCAGGCTGCGGAAGCGCCACTGGAGGTACACCTTGCGAACCGGCGAGCCGTCCGCCCCCATCCACCCGGCGAGCATCCCCGCGAACGGCGTCACCAGGCCCTCGTGGCGCGCGCCCAGGATGACGCCGAACACCACGTTCATCGCGAAGATGAAGAGCACCAGGCCGCGCGGGCTCATCGGCATGGCAAAAAACAGGTTCACTTGCCGGTCACGAAACGACAGCGCCCAGGCGATGGCGACCGCATCGACGACGCCCACGCCGCCGTAGAACACGGGCGCGTGCACGTAGGGCACGACCGCGCCGAGGAGCACCTGGCAAGCCGACGCGAAGGTCCCCGCACCGACGAGGAAAAGCAGGTACCGCTTCGTGCCCCAGCTCTCGTCCAGGCTGGTCCCGAGGAAATACAGGCCCATGCCCGTGGTCACCACATGCCACGCGGAGACCGGGTCGTGGACGAGCCAGGCTGTCGCGAGGCGCCACACCTGTCCTCGAAGGATGGCGTCGGTGCCGGCCAGCCAGCCGAAGAGGGTGAGCCCGTCCTCCATCCAGTAGCCGGCCGAGGCCACCACCACCCAGACCGCGGCGGTCAGGATCAGCGCGACCTTCGTTCCTCGGCCCAGCCGCGGCAGTGGGATGCGGAGCTCTCGCACGACGTTGTTTCGAGCTTAGCTCGGCCGGGCGCCTCGCGCGACGACACGCCCTCCCTCGGGCACGGAAACGTTGACCAGCGGTCTTCGAGGCCGCAAGTTCCCGCTCATGGGTTGGTGGTCCGTCGGCAAGATCAGCGGTGTCCCGATCCGCCTCCACTGGAGCGCGCTGCTCGGCGCCCTGTTCTTCAGCGGCTTCCGGTTCGCGCCCGGCTCGTGGCTCGGCTTCGTGCTCGTCATCCTCGTGCACGAGCTCGGGCACGCCGCGGTCGTGAAGATCACCCGCCAGCGCGTGCACGGCGTCACCATCCACGGCATGGGTGGGGAGTGCCAGTGGTCGGGCAACGCGACGCCCATCCAGCGCGCGTGCATCGCCTGGGGCGGCGTGTGGGGCCAGCTCGCCCTCTTCGTCGCCGTGGTGCCCTTCGCGGGCCTGCTCGCCCTGTCCCTCGGGCGCATGGGCGCCGAGCTCGCCTACGCCCTGACCTGGGGCAGCCTGATGCTCGCGGCGATCAACCTCATCCCGTTCGGCCCGCTCGACGGCGTCGAGGCGTGGAAGCTGCCGGGCCTCTTGGCTCAGCGGTTCAAGCGCCGCCGCGCGGCCCCCGCGCGCAAGGCGGAGGTCCGGCGCGCCCCGGCACGCTCGACCGAAGAGGTCTCGCCCGAGGTCCGGTCGCTGATGGAGCGCATCGCGAAGGAAGCGCGGGACGCGCGACGCAAGACGAACTGATAGCCTCCGCCCCATGAACGCGGAGAAGAAGCGCGTCGCGGTCGTCACCGGCGCCAGCGGGGGCATCGGAGAAGCGCTCGCGAAGGAGCTCGGCCGGCGCGGCTGGCTCGTGACCCTGGCCGCGCGCCGCGAGGAGGAGCTGCGCCGCGTGGCGGCGGAGATGCCCTCCAAGACCGCCGTCGTGGTGGCGGACGTCACCCGACGCGCCGACGTCGAGCGCATCCGCGAGGAGACGCTGCGCGTGTTCGGCCACGTCGATGCGTGGATCAACAACGCGGGGCGCGGCATCGCCAAGCCCACGCTCGAGCTCACGGACGACGACGTCGACGAGATGATCACCGTCAACGTCAAGTCGGCGCTCTACGGCATGCAGGCGATCATCCCGTACTTCCAGGCCCAGGACGCGGGACACCTCGTGAACGTCTCGTCTTTCCTCGGCCGCGTGCCGCTCGCCTCCATCCGGTCGGCGTACAGCGCGGCGAAGGCGGCGCTGAACTCGCTCACCGCCAACCTCCGGATGGACCTCGCCGCGACCCACCCCGCGGTGCACGTCTCGCTCGTCATGCCGGGCATCGTCTCGACGAGCTTCGCGAAGAACGTCCGTGGCGGCGCGCCGCCGCCCGGCGCCGTCACGCCCGCAGGTCCGCCCCCCGCCCTGCCCAACGCGCCCGCCGGCGCGATGACCCCGCAGACGGCCGAGGAGGTCGCTTCGCAAATCGCCGACCTGCTCGACACCCCCACCGCCGAGCTCTACACGAACCCCGCCCACCCCGAGATCGCTCGAGCGTTCGCGTCCAACCCCGGCTCCCTCAAAGGCGGCTGAGCGGTTTTCGTCGAGAGCGAGCGAGGTCGGCGGCGAGTCGCGCGGAGCGTACGACCGTACGCGAGCACGCTCGACGGCGAGATCGCGAAGCTATCGGCGAAAAACGCCAGCCGCCTAGAAGAAGTTGCCGATCGTGAACTCGAACACGCTGCCCTCTTCGTAAGGCAGCGGCGAGAACGGGAAACCCCACTCGAACCGGAGCGGGCCAAGCGGCGAGATCCACCGGATGCCGAAGCCCCACGAGGTGCGGACCTGGAAGATGTCCTCCGGGTCGAAGCACGGATCGGTGACCGCGTCCGGCGAGGCGGGGGCGGCGTCGCAGTAGACGCCCTCGAGGTTCCAGGCGTTGCCGAGATCGGTGAACACGACGCCGCGGATCTGCACGGCCTCGATGATCGGGAACTCGATCTCGACGTTCTGGTAGTACATCAGGTTGCCGCCGATGTTCGCGCCGTTCTGGATGGGCTGCGCGTTCTCGTCGAGCGCCTCGCGGAGCGGCAAGCGCGGGCCCACGGTGCGCAGGCGGAAGCCGCGAAGATCGAAGATGCCGCCCAGGAAGAAGCGCGCGTAGATCGGCACGCCCGTCGGATCGGGGCTCGTCACCGCGCCGAACTCGCTGTTGTAGCGGAAGATGACGGAGCCGATGATCGGGTAGTAGCCGCGGAAGTTCGCGCGGTACTTGATGAACTGGTTCTCGCTGCCGATGAAGTTCGCGGCGAGCTCGGCCGAGGCGTTGAGGTAGACGCCCTCGGTCGGGAAGATCTGGTTGTTGCGGGTGTCGAGCGTCAGGCTCGGCTTGAGGCTCGACGTGATGCCGTCGTTGAAGAGGTTCGCGAGCGGGAGCCGCCGGTAGACGCTGACCGCGCTCGCCGTCCCGAACAACGTCGACGTCGTCGCGGTCGAGATCTCGTCGTTCTGCAGCGTGTACGTGAGGGCCGCCCTGAGCTCCGGCTGGATGATCGGATAGCCGATGCTGAGCGCACCGCCGAGCGAGTTCTGCGAGAACTGATCGTAGAGGTTGAGCCGGTCGTAGAGGCTGATCGACCCGGAGAACTGGCTGTCGAAGAGGTACGGCTCGAGGAAGCGGAAGTCGATGAGCTGCCTGAGGCCCGAGATCTGCGCCTGGAGCGAGAACGACTGCCCGTTTCCGAATAGGTTGAACTGCTGGATCTGCGCGGTGGCGATGAAGCTCTCGATGCTGGAGAAGCCGGCGCCGATCTGGAAGGTGCCCGTCGGCTTCTCGATGACGTCGATGTTGACGTTGATGAACTCGTCGCTGTCGCCCTGCTCCGTCGACACGTCCACGCGCTCGAAGTAGCCGAGCTGCGTCACGCGGCGCTTGCTGCGCTCGAGCAAGGACTCGGAGAAGAGCTTCTGCTCCTCGATCTCGAGCTCGCGGCGGATGACCTTGTCGCGCGTCTTCGTGTTGCCGCGGATCTCGATGCGCCCGAACTTCACCAGGTTCTTGCGGCGGATGACGATGCGGACGTCGACCTCGTTCTTCTCGGGATCGACGTCATTGTCGAGCGGCACCTCGACGTTGGCGTAGCCCTCGTCGCGGTACATCCGCTGGATGGTGCCGATATCCTTGGCGAGCTGCGCGCGGTTGAAGAAGTCCCCGGGCTTGGCGCGGATCTTCTCGCGCAGGGCGCGCCGGCCGCCGATGGGCTCCACCTCTTTGCCGTCCGCGTCGCGCTCGAAGACCGCGAGGCTCCGGATCTTGAAGCGCGGGCCCTCGTTGATCGAGATGGTGATCTCGATGCCGGTGCGGTCGGGCGTGATCATCACGCGCGGCGTGGCGACCTGCACGTTCAGGAAGCCGCGGTCGTAGTAGATCGCGTTGATGACGAGCACGTCCCGCTCGAACGCGTCCGCGCGGAACGAGGCGCCCGTGCCGAAGTCGAAGAAGCTCGTCTGGCCGGTGATCATGAGATCACGCAGCTCGTCGTCCGGGATCGAGTGGTTGCCGACGAAGGTGATGCGCCGGATGGTCACCTGCTCGTGCTCGATGACCTTGAACTCGACTTTGACCTCGTTCTCCTTCTGCGGCTTGATCTCGTATTCGACCTCCGCGAGGAAGAAGCCCTCCTCCGCGTACTTGTCGCGGAGCTTCTGCACGCCGCGTCGGAGCGCCGAGTGGCTGAGGACGCTGCCGACCTTCACCTCGACGCTGAGCGCCTCCTTCAGGTCGTCCTCGTCGAGCGCGCTCTGGCCGGTGAACGTGATCTCCTTGATGGTCGGCCGCTCGCGCACGAGGATGCGGAGCTGCACGCCCGCGTCCTTGCGGGTCAGGTCGACCTGGATGTCTTCGAAGTAGAGCGAGCGCCAGAGCTCCTTCACGTCCTCCGAGAGGCCCTCGGGGGTGAAGGTCTGGCCGACCCGCATGTTCTTCAACATCTCCTGGATGTCTTCGGCGGGCATCCGCTCGTTGCCGGCGATGGTGACCTTGTCGATCACCAGGCCGCGGGCGAGATCGGCCTCGGTCGG
>JAEUKE010000033.1 GCA_016794345.1 Myxococcales bacterium | reverse complement strand
TTCGCCATTCCGACGTGGAGGGCAGTGAAGTCGTCCCGCACGCGGTGGTGCTCGTGCTCGATCCGGAGCCCAGCGACCTCGGGGAAAAACTGCACCAGCTCCGCGAGCAAGGCGTCGCGAATGGCAGCGTCGTCGGGGAGGTCGTCGGGGACGGCGTAGCTATGGAGCTCCAGCACCGCGCCGCCGTGCGCCTCCACCCAGCCACGATCTTCGGCCGTGATGCGGTGGTAGCTCGCCACGGCGTCGAGCAGCCGCTCGCGCTCGGTGGCGACGAACACCGGGAGCCCGGCGCGCAGATCTTTGTCCGTCCAGATCCGGAGCACCGCATAACGCTGGCCGTTCTTCATCGCCGCCAGCTTGCGTGTCGTCTCGGGGCACTCGGCGCGCAGACGAGGCGAGCGCAGCGCCAGGTTCCGCGTCTCGCTCGCCGGCGTGGCGATCACCACGTCGTCGAAGGCCCTGCCGTCCACCAGGACCTTGGCGCCCTGCGGCTCCAGGGTGTGGACGGTCGCCCCCGTCTCCAAGGTGACGCCCACCCGGGTGAGGTGGTCCTCCAGGCTCCGGATCACCGATCCCGCGTACGACGCTGTCGGGTAGTCGTAGAGCAAGCCGTGGTCGTGGGCGAGGTAATAGAAATGGAACGCCTTCACCACCTCCGCGGCGCTGAGCCTGTCGTCCTCTGCGAAGAAGGCGCGGGCGAAGATCGCGAGCACGCGGCGCAGCTTCTTGGGCAGGCGCGCCCGGTTCGCCCACTCCGCGAAGGTCATCGTGTCGAGCGCCTCGAACGTCTTCTCCTTGTCGTACTCGAGGAAGACGTTCATGTGCCTGCGCGCTCCGCTGAAGAGCACCTCCCCCAGGTCGTAGAGGTCTTTGCCGGCGAGATCGAGCAGGTTGAGCCCGGGCGTCGTCTGCACGTCGCCGAAGCTCCACACCCGCGCCTCGGAGTCGAGGATGGCGTAGTCGTCGATGGCGGTGAACGACGCGTCCGCGCCGACCCGCCTCAAGAAGTCGCTGAGGTTGTAGTAGTGGCGAAAGAAGGCGTGGAAGCCGTGATCCATCTCGTAGGGCTTCCCGCCGAGATCGATCCTCTCGCCGCCGATCTTTCCCCCGATCCGCGGGGACTTCTCGAACAGGGTCACCGAAAGGCCCCGCTCCGCGAGCGTCGATGCCGCCGCGATCCCGGCGAGGCCGCCCCCGATCACGGCGACCTCGCGGCTGGCGCCGGCCCTCAGGGGAGCGTCTTCGTCGACCTGGTTGGCTCGGATGCGGTAACCGCCCAGGCGGCGCTCGAGGGCGGGCCCGACGGTGCTCTTCATCGATCGGGCAATGGCTCGGATGATTCCCATGATCTCCTCAGAGGTACGAGTCCGCGACGGATCGCGCTTCTTTGCACGTCGCCTCTTCCGAGAGACGGGCGATTCGGAACCAGCTCTTCGCGGCGACAGGCCTCGACTTGGGGGGGTCGCCGAGGAACGGTGAGGTGGACCCGAGCACGACCTGCTCGTTGGCGAACGAGAGGCGCCCGCCGAACGATCCGTCCTTCAAGAACGCGCCGTCGAAGCGCGTCCAGCTGCGCTGAACGATGTACATGTCCCCCGAGACGAGCCCCTCCACCCGAATGGTGACGCCGGGCTTCTCGTCCGAGTCCTGATCGAACACGCGTGGGTCGCTCGACTTGGTCGGCAACGCCTCACCTTGAATATCGTCGAGCTTGGCGCCGACGACCACGGTGCGCTTGGGCTGCCGGAGCTTCACGACGCCGTCCTCCACCTCGAGCACGGCGTCGATAGTCGGCGCCGGCATGGCCCTGCGGAACGCCTTGGGCACGATCGTCTCGACGAGGTCGGAGCCGCTGTCGATCTCGAATCGGCAGATCTTGCCTTCGCCCTGCAGCCTGCCGTCCTCATCGACCAAGTCGTGAAGGCTCACGACCGTGGTCGTCGCCTCGACGTCACCGACGACCGGTACCGCCACGCTCGAGGTCATGCGCTGCACGAGGACCCAGCGACCGTCGAACGTGCCCGCGGCCGCCTCGACCGGGAATGCCCCGACGACAATGGCCACGAGCGCAGCGCTCGCGGCGATGGCGCCGCTTCGATTCACAACCTGCATCATGTCTCCTCCGTCCGGAGCGCCTGATGCGCTCCGCTGGTTCCAAACACACGAAGCGCTCCGCGCGCTGCCGAGAGCCCCGAGAGCGCGGCCAGCGGCATACCGCCGCCGGGGTGAGCGCTGCCGGAGGCGAGATACAGTCCCGGAATGGCCGAGACGACGTTGGCCGGCCGCTTGAAGGCGGCGTTCCAGGAGTTGCTCGACGCGCCATAGATCGCGCCTCGGCTCCCGGGGAAACGGGCGGCGAGCTCGGTTGGGCTCCGTCTCCACACGACCTGGTCTCCGGCGTCGACGAGCC
>JAEUKE010000024.1 GCA_016794345.1 Myxococcales bacterium | reverse complement strand
CGCCATGGCCACCGTCACGCAGCCGAAGCTCCTCCTGCTCGACGAGCCGACGACCGCGCTCGACCGCACGGTGGAGGCGCAGGTCCTCGAGCTCCTCTCGCGCCTCCGCGAAGAGACGGACACGAGCCTCCTGCTCATCTCCCACGACCTCGCGGTCGTCGCCGAGGTCGCTGACGATATCGTCGTGCTCTACGCGGGCCAGGTGGTCGAGCGCGGCCCGGCGCGGCTGGTGCTGGACGAGCCTCACCACCCCTACACACGAGGGCTCATCGCGACCATCCCCGAGCCCTCGCGGCGGCCGCGCCGCCAGCGGGGCGCGCGCACCGCTCGGCTGCCCGTTCTCCCCGGTGCTCCGCCCGATCTGGCGGGCTTGCCCCGCGGCTGCCGGTTCGCGCCGCGCTGCGAGCACCACACGACCGCGTGTGACGAGCCTATCGAGCTCCGCCGCGTGGGCGATCGACTCGTCCGCTGCGTCCTCGACGGCCCGCGCGAGCCGGCCGCCCCCAGCGAGCCGGCCCCCGCGATCGAGGCGAGCGAATGAAGGAGCTCCCGCTCGTCATCAAGGAGACGCCGGTCGCGGCGGTGGAAGGCCTGGCCAAGGCCTACACGCTGAGGCGAGGCGTGCTCGGCCTGGGGAAGGAGCTCGTGCACGCGCTCGCCGGCGTCACCTTCCAGGTCCGCCGCGGCGAGACGCTCGGGGTCGTCGGCGAGAGCGGCTCGGGCAAGAGCACGCTGGGCAAGGTGCTCCTCCGCCTCGTCGAGCCCACCTTCGGCCGCGTGCTCTGGAGCGGCATCGACGTCACGCGAATGCCGGAGCGCGAGCTGCGCAAGCACCGCCGCAAGATGCAGATCGTCTTCCAGGACCCGCACTCCTCGCTGGATCCGCGCATGACCGTACGCGACATCGTCGGGGAAGGCCTTGTCCTCTTCGGCCTGGCGGAGAAGTCGGCCCTCGAGGATCGCGTCGTCGAGATGCTCCGCCGCGTCGGCCTCGACGGCTCGATGATGGACCGCTACCCCCACGAATTCTCGGGCGGCCAGCGCCAGCGCATCGCCATCGCACGCGCGCTCGCCGTCGAGCCGGACTTCGTGGTCTGCGACGAGCCGGTGAGCGCGCTCGACGTCTCGGTCCAGAGCCAGATCGTGAACCTGCTGGAGGAGATCCAGGAAGACTCGAACGTCGCCTACCTCTTCGTCTCCCACGATCTGCGGCTCGTGGAGGTCACGGCCCACCGCACGGCGGTCATGTACCTCGGCCGCATCGTCGAGCTCGGCCCCACCGACCGCGTCGCCGAGCGCCGCCTCCACCCCTACACCCGCGCGCTCTTCGCCTCGTCGCCGCCGCACCCGGCCGACAAGCAGCGAACCAAGCGCGCGCTCCCGCTCGCCGGCGAGCCCCCGAGCGCGACGCGCCCCCCGCGTGGCTGCCCCTTCCATCCGCGTTGCCCCGAAGCCGAGAAGGGCACCTGCGACGCGGACGTGCCAACGCTCGAGCCGTCGCCCGACGACTCGTCGCATCGCGTGGCGTGTTTCTTCGCGTTTTAGGTGGCTGGTGGTTTTCGCCGATAGCGTCGCGATCTCGGCGTCGAGCGTGCTCGCGTACGGTCGTACGCTCCGCGCGACTCGCCACCGACCTCGCTCGCTCTCGACGAAAACCCCTCAGCCACCATCCAGATCAAGCAGGTTCATTTTCGGAGGACGCAAAGCGTTCGAGGCTGAGCTTCACCCGGTCGGGCCGCGCCTCGGCGGAGACCAGAGGGCAGCCAGATCGAGCTCGATGGCCTCGAACGGCGCGGCGCGTACGGCCTCGCCTGCGTGGTGGACCCGCACCTGGCGCCATTTCCCTTCGACGAGATCGGTGTGCACCTCGAGCGTCTGCGCGATCGGGTCGACGAGCCAGGCGTGCTCGACGCCGGCGCTCGCATAGATGGGCAGCTTCTCGTTTCGGTCGACCGCCTCGGTCGAGCGCGAGAGCACCTCACAGACCCAGTTCGGCGCGACCGCGAAGTGGGCGGTCTCGGGGAGCTCCGGCATGCGCTCGACGCGCCACCCGGCGATGTCCGGGACCATCGGCTCGAGATCGACCAGGAGCAGCTCCGGCTCGAACAGGATCCACCAGCCGCCAGGGCCGCCTTTCCCCCGCTGAAAGGGGCCCGAGAGCTCACCGCCGAGGACCGAGGCCGCGTTGGCGTGTCGGGGAGCGGGCCGCGGCAGCACATAAAGCGTGCCGCGCACGATCTCGGCGTGTTTGCCGGGCGGCACCGCGAGGAAGGCCTCGTACAGCGCCCGCTTCCGATCCTCCGCGGCGCTCGACATGCTCCTTCACCGTACCACGCGACGCGCCAGCGAGCCTCGAGCCTGATCTCTCGTTCGAGCCACTCCGGCGCGGGGAAGGAGCCACGAGCCTTGCGGGCGCGACTCCAGCCTGCGAGGTTTCAGCGATGCCGGAGAAAGACCCTCGTTCGCTCGTGGTGCTCACGTTCGACTCGCAGCTCAAGGCCCAGGAGGCGCTCCTCGCCTTCCAGCGCCTGCAAGCCGAAGAGGTGCTGCTCGTCCACGACGCAGTCTTCATCCTGCGCGACCAAGCCGGGGCCACGCGCGTCGTCGAGACGGTCGACACGCCGCCGTCCTCCGCCGCCATGAGCGGCGGCCTCTGGGGCGCGCTCCTCGGCACGCTCGTGGCCGGGCCGATCGGCACGGTGGTGGGCGGTGCCATTTCGGCCGGCCTCGGCGCGCTGAGCGCCAAGCTCATCGATATCGGGATCCCGGACGCGACAATCAAGGAGCTCGAAGAGGCAGCCACGCCGGGCTCGACCTCCCTCGCGCTGCTCCTCAGCCACGTGCGAGAAGAGAGCCTCGAGAAGGAGCTCGAGCGCTTCCGCGGCGCTCACCTCACCCAGAGCACGCTCGCGCCCGACACCGTGATGCGCCTGCGGAGCGCCCTGCGAAAGCCTGCAGAGAGCGACGGCGAGCGGTAGCCGAGCGCTTTGGACTACGGCACGCTCGCGTGGTCGAACTCCGGCCACGGCTCGATGGTCGATCGTTTCTTCAATGCGCTCCACTCGTCGACAGTCCGCAGATAGAGCCGGTACTCGCAACCGCGTGCAACGGGGTGAAAGCCCCCTGTGTCAGAGGAGTTGTCCTCCCCTTCGCTCTGTCTTGAAGACCAAAGCCAGGACTTCGTGACGTGTCTCCGCGGGGCGGAGCAAGCGATCTGAGAGTGACCGAATACAGTGAAGCATTCAAGTCGAAGGTGGTG
>JAEUKE010000001.1 GCA_016794345.1 Myxococcales bacterium | reverse complement strand
GAACCCCATGGATCTCGACTACCGCGCCCTCAGCAACGCCGGCCTCTGGTGCCTCGGTCGCTTGCAGACCGACGCCGACCGCGAGCGCGTCCTCGACGGTATCGCCAACGAAGCCCACGGCCACAGCGAGCAGGAGCTCGGCGACGTGCTCAAGCGGTTGCGCCCGCGGTGGTTCGTGGTGCGGGACGCGCAGGGCGGCGGGCAGTCTGTGTTGATGCAGCCGAGGTGGACGATGTCGTTCATGCGAGGGCCGATGACCCGGCAGGAGATACGGCGCGCACGCACCGCGTCCACCGGTGGCTTCCATGCCCCGCTTGACGAGATGCGTGGTGCCTCATCTGTGGGGTGAGTTGGACCACTCCGCTCGGCAATCTCCTAAGCTGCTCCACGTGACAACCCCCGAAAACGACGCGCGACCGGTCCCCAGCCCTGAAGAGGTGTGGCGGCGCTACGACGCCGACGAGGCGCGCCTCACCGCGCCGCTCAGCACGCGCATGATCGAGCTCGCAGGGCTCGCACCGGGGCACCACGTGCTCGACCTCGCGACGGGGCGCGGCGAGCCAGCGATCGCAGCGGCGAAGCGCGTTGCGCCTTCAGGCACCGTGCTCGGTGTCGATATCGCGGCCTCGATGCTCGCAATGGCGCGCGAGCGCGCGGAGACAGAAGGGGTGACGAACCTGGAGCTCCGCGCGATGTCGGCCGAGTCCCTCGAGGGCGTCCCAGACCGTCGGTTCGACGCCGCCCTCGCGCGGTGGGGGCTGATGTACATGAACGCGCCGCTCCGCGCGCTGAAGGAGACTGCGCGCGTGCTCCGCGATGGAGGGTTGTTCGTCGCGGCGGTATGGGCCGAGCGGGAGCGGGTCGACTATTTCTCGATGCCGCGGCGTATCCTGGCCGAGCTCGCGACCGTCCCGCCCATTTCCACGACGACTCCTGGCGTCTTCTACTATTCGTCTCGCGAGAAGCTCCGTGAGGACCTCGCGACCGCGGGGCTCATGATCCTTTACGAGGAGGACTTCGAGGTCGCAGTCATGGAGGCGGATGCACCCGAGGAAGTCGTCGCGTGGACACGAGCGTTCGGGATGACGAAGCTGTTGAACGCGCTGCCGGCCGCCGTTCAGGAGGCGTGGGAGCGCGCGCTGGTACTTGAGGTGTCCGCGCAACCGGGCCGGCCGTTGCGGCTCGGAGGGACGACTCGCCTCGTGGTGGCTCGGCCGGAGCGCCGGTGAGGTGGGTCCGACGCCGGACCGGATCGGCCGCGCTGCAACACGGAGAGAGAAGGCGGGGCGGGCGGGACCTCCAGCACAGCGACCACAGGAGCATGCCGACACCGCCTGCCGGGCGGAGAGTCGGCTTCAGGTTCGCGCCGACTTCGCGCGTATCCGTGCGCCGATCTCGCTCTCGCCGAGGTCGAGCTTCTTCCCGAGCTTGTCGAGCTCGAACCATTGCGTGTCCCACACACGGCGCTTTCCGGAGAGCCAGTCTTCGGCGGTGAGGGTCCAGCGAGTCTTCGCTTCGTCGCGACGTCCGAGGCGCCTCAACGCATCAATCCAATGGAGCTCCGCGAGCAAGCCATGGTCACCGTCAAGCACGGCGCGCGGAAAGAAGGCGAGCGCATCGGCGGGTCGATTGTCGCGCATGGCTTCGTCGG
>JAEUKE010000264.1 GCA_016794345.1 Myxococcales bacterium | reverse complement strand
TACGTCTTCCCACGACGCGCCTTCCATCGGAGCCCCATCGGGTGGCGGCGCCCCGAGCCCGAGCGCAAAGGAAGGTGCGAGAACGTCTCCACCTACCCACATCCCCGCAGGTGTTCGGGCTAGGTCGAGCCAGCCGATCGGGACGTGCCGCGGGGCGGCGGCGTGCGCGCCCTCGGGGAGCGGGCTCTCGAGGCTGGTGACCCGACCCACCTCCGCCGTCTCGGACCCACGCGCCCCCGCGATTGCTTTGAGGTCCAACGTCTCGCTCCCCACGCGCTCGACGATGCCGTCGACGATCGCTCGCGCGACGTCGAGCGGGGCCCGCTCGCCCACCGCTTCCGCGAGGCTCGCCGTCACCTTTCCGGGGTAGCGGTCGACCGCTCGCTCCGCGTCCGTCGTGAGCTCGCGCGGCAGCGCGAGCGAGCCGCGCAGCGTGAAAAACGCCTCCAGGAGCACGGCGCCGGAGGGCGTCATCTCCAGCCCGAGCACGGCGAGCGGCCGGCGCTGCCACGCGATCCACTCGCGACCGAAGTAAGCAGCCGCCACGCTCGCGCTCCGCAGCCCCGCGAGCAAGAGGCGCACGTTGCGGTTCACGACCGTCCGCATCGTCGCATCACGAAAGACCGTGTCGATCGCGGGGAGCGCCACGGAGACCACGAGCGCTCCGTCGAGCGCGACGGCGGTCCCGGTCGAAGCGCGCCGCGCGACGGTCCAGCCACCCGGGTCGAGGCTGGTCAGCACACGCCCTGCGTGCTGGAGGCGACCGAGGACGATCGAGCGATCGGCCGGCGACACCCACGCCCCGCACGCCACCTTCTCTTCTTCTTCCGCGGCGCCTAGCAGGGCGCCGCTCTCGGCGAGGGCACGGAGGAGGTCTGTTTCTCGGGGTGCGGCGACCAGGGTGGGGCCAATCATGGGGACCTGAGGCAAACTGCCATGACCTAACGTCAGTTACGGCTTGACCGTCAAGGGAAGCGGGACTAACTCTAACCCACACGTAAGGGTTTGAGTCCATGTCCGTCCCCGAGCGCAGCCTCCGCCTCCCTGTGCTCGACAGCGCCGCCCCACAGGCCGCTGCCGAGACGCCCGCCGAGCGTCTGCTCCAGGTGGGGGAGCTCGCGAAGGCAGCCGGGAAGACCGTCCGCGCCATCCATCACTACGAGGAGATCGGCCTCCTCAAGCCGGACGCCCGCTCCAAGGGGCGCTTCCGCCTGTACGACCCCTCCGCCGTCACCCGCGTCCGTTGGATCTCCAAGCTCCACGACCTGGGCATGTCGCTCTCGCAGATCCAGGCCGTCGTCGCCGCGTGGGAGAGCGCGCCCACCGCGGCGCAAGCCATGAGCCAGGTCCGGGAGATGTACCGCGAGCGCCTCGAAGAGACGCGCGCGCAGCTCGCCCGCCTCACCGCGCTCGAGACCGAGCTCGAGGCCAGCATCGGCTACCTCGACACGTGTGACGCGTGTGACCCGAACGTGCTCGCCAACGTCCTCCCCCGCCGTGCGGAGGAGCCGGCCGCCGCCTGCGACGCCTGCCAGCGCCGCGAGCGCGAGGCCGAGCCGGACCTCGTCGCCGGAATCGTCAGCTGACGGGAAGAACCCAGCCAGAGCCTAGACCAGACCCTCCCGACCACCCGAGCCAGTCCCCCGCCAAGTCCTCCCCCCCGGCCCCCCTCCACTGCGTGGAGGGGGGAGAGAACCTGAGCAAGACAGCACCGTTATGGCAATCAAGTTCCCTATCTACATGGATTACCACGCGACGACGCCGGTCGACCCGCGCGTCATCGAGGCGATGCTGCCTTACTTCAACGCGAAGTTCGGCAACGCTGCGAGCCGCAGCCACTCCTACGGCTGGACGGCGGAGGAGGCGGTGAACATCGCGCGCGAGCGCGTCGCCGCGCTCATCGGCGCCAAGAACCCGAAGGAGATCGTCTTCACCTCGGGCGCCACCGAGAGCGACAACCTCGCCATCAAGGGCGTCGCCGAGTTCTACAAGGACAAGGGCAACCACATCATCACGACCGCGATCGAGCACAAGGCCGTGCTCGACACGTGCAAGCGCCTCGAGAAAGAGGGCTGCGAGGTCACCTACCTCAAGGTCGGCAAAGACGGCCTCGTCGACCCCGACGACGTGAAGGCCGCCATCACCGACAAGACCATCCTCGTGTCGGTCATGCTCGCCAACAACGAGGTCGGCACCGTGCAGCCCATCGCGGAGATCGGCAAGATCACCCGGTCGAAGGGCGTGCTCCTCCACTCGGACGCCGTGCAGGGCATCGGCAAGGTCCCGTTCGACGTCGAGGCCTTCAACGTCGACCTCGCCAGCATCACCGCCCACAAGATGTACGGGCCCAAGGGCGCTGGCGCGCTCTACGTCCGCCGCAGCAAGCCGCGCGTCCGCCTCACCGCCCAGATGGACGGCGGCGGGCACGAGTTCGGCATGCGCTCCGGCACGCTCAACGTACCCGGCATCGTGGGCCTCGGCGCCGCGGCGGAGATCATGAAAAACGAGGGCGCGGAGGAGAGCAAGCGCATCGGAGGCCTCCGCGACAGGCTGCTCGCCACGCTCGAGAAGAACCTCGACGCCATCCAGCTCAACGGCCACCGGGAGAAGCGCCTCCCGCACAACCTCAACCTCTCGTTCTCCTTCGTCGAGGGCGAGGCGCTGCTCATGGCCATCAAAGACGTCGCGTGCTCCTCCGGCTCGGCTTGCACCAGCGCCAGCCTGGAGCCCTCGTACGTGCTCCACGCGATGGGCATCGGCGACGACCTCGCCCACTCATCCATCCGCTTCGGCCTCGGCCGCTGGACCACCGAGGAAGAGGTCGACTACGTGGCCGAGCTCGTCACCAAGAAGGTCGAGAAGCTCCGCGAGATGTCGCCCCTGTACGAGATGCACAAGGAAGGCATCGACCTGAACTCGGTCCAATGGGCAGCCCATTAGCCTCTCCCCTCTCCCTCCGGGAGAGGGGCCGGGGGTGAGGGCCGTCCTCCCCGAAGAACAGCAACTGCAGCAAGAACCTCCCCGATCACCATGGCGTACAGCGAAAAAGTCATCGAACACACCGAGAACCCGCGCAACGTCGGCACGCTCGACAAAGACGACGAGTCGGTCGGCACCGGCCTCGTCGGCGCGCCCGCCTGCGGCGACGTCATGCGCCTGCAGATCAAGGTGAACGACTCCGGCGTCATCGAAGACGCGAAGTTCAAGACCTTCGGGTGCGGCTCCGCCATCGCCTCGTCTTCGCTCGCGACCGAGTGGCTCAAGGGCAAGACGGTGGACGAGGCGGAGACGATCAAGAACAGCATGATCGCGGAGGAGCTGAGCCTCCCTCCGGTGAAGATCCACTGCTCGGTCCTGGCGGAGGACGCGATCAAGAGCGCCATCGCCGACTTCCGGGCGAAACAAGCGGCCAAGCGCGCCGTGAACGAGAAGTAGTCATGACACCAACCGAGCTCACCGAGGCGCAGAAGGCGGCGTTCAAGCCCGTCGAGCAGGTCGACACGGGCGTCGCCAAGTCGACCATCGCCGTCTCTCCCAAGGCGGTCGAGGCGATCCGCGCCGCGCTCGCGAAGCGCGGCACGCCGGACTCGGCCCTGCGCATCGGCGTCAA
>JAEUKE010000261.1 GCA_016794345.1 Myxococcales bacterium | reverse complement strand
CCGCCTGCGCCTTGGCGATCGCGGCCGTGGCGAAGCTGGACTTCAGGCGCTGGGCGTCCTCGGCGAGCTGGGCCAGCTGCTCGGGCGAAAACGCCGCGAGCGCCTTGTCGAACTTCGTCATCACCTTGGACGCCTTGGTCAACCGAAACGGCGCGCCAGGAGCGGCGCCCGCCGGCCGCTCCAGCACGATGAGCGGCTTGGTCGTGCCTTGCGGGCGGAACGCGAGCCGCTTGAGCCGCGCTGAGCGGGGCGAGGCAAGGAAGGCGCGCAGCCACCAATCGGGGCAGCGCTCGCTCACGTTGAGCTGCTCGACGGTCGCCCAGTACTCCGAGTCGAGCGCGTCGTCCCACATGTCACGCGTGAGCCCGATCGACGACTTGTCGAGGCTGATCTCCGCGACGAAGCCCTTCTCGAAGCGCATGCCCTCGCGCGTGCCGATCGGCGCGAGCGGCCCCGACCAATGCCCAGCGTTCTTGTTGTAGAGCGCCTCCATCCGCTTGACGCTCGCGGGCGGGAGCTTCTGCCGTAGCGAGTGGAATACCAGCGAGATGTACTCGCCGCGTGGATCGCCCACCTCGAGCAGTCGATCGCCGCATACTTGCCGGACCGAGTCGTCCTCCGGCTCGGCGAACACCGCCGCCAGCGCCTCCGCGGCCGTCCCGCTCAGGAACTTCGTCGCGACCTTCGGGGCAGGCGCCGCGGTGGCCGGGATGAGAGCCTCCAGGCGAGCGAGCACCTTTGCCGACTTGGCGTCGAGCGGCGCGAGATCTCTCGCGCGCGCCTCGAGCTGGGCGAGGGCGGCCTCGTAGCTCGGCCGAACGCGAGTCTCGGTGGCCTTGCTTGGGAACGCGTTCGCCGTGGCGAGCATCTCGCGCAGCGGCTCGATGAAGCGGACGTCGCCCAGCGCCGCGAGCCGCGTCGGGTGTGCCTCGACCCAGCCCAGATCTCGAGCGCGGTTGCCCTGGAGCAGGGTGCGCTCGAACATCATGCGGAAGATCGCGCGGGCGAGTCGCGGGTCATCCTTCCCGCCGAAGCTCTCGTCTTCATCCTCCGGATAGGGGCCATCGTCGTCCTCCGTGAAGAGGTTCGCCGAGACGATGCGCCGGCAGGCCTCGAGCGCGCGGATGGTGCGCAGCTTCTGAGGCGGGCTGAACACCGCCTTCGAGCGCGAGGCTTTGTGTTGCTGCTCCAGCTCGTCGTATCGACGCTCACACAGGCGGTCTACCAGGTCGGCCAGCTCCGGCCGCCGCGAGGCGCACCACGCGGCAGCCGCGTGGCCAATCGCGCCGCGGAAGTCGGGCGGGGCGATCTCGAGCGCTGCGAGACATGCCGTCAAGGCTTCGACCGTCGAGGGGGGACGGGCAGACATGGCCGAACGGTACAACAGCCTGACTTGGGTGGGATCAGGTCGCGCGGGGCGCGGGCGCGGGGGCTGGGGCTGGGCGCGGGCGCGGGCGCGGGGCGCGGGGCCTGGGCGCGGGGGCTGGGCGCGGGCGCGGGCGCGGGGCATCTACGCCGAGTCGTTGCCAAACGTCGAATCACGCTCGATGACCGCCCCAACGCGCGTGAGTCGTTGTCTGGCCACGACTCGGTGGGGATGCCGAAGGCCATCGCCTTCCAGTCGTCGCAGGCGCTCGTCGCCCAAGCAGAGCCACGCCGCACGTGGAGGTGTACGACCACGCCGTGCGTGCCACCGGACTGCGTTGGGCATGGCGTTGCAGGCGGCCGCGACCACCTCTGCATCTCTCCAGCCGCACGCGCGCGCCAGGTCGAAGAACAGGGCGCGCGCCGGCGAACGCCGGCAGACCTCGGCCGCGCCGGCACGCATGGCGGCGCGCGCGGCAGCGGCGACGGCACCCAGAGGAAACGCAGACAACGCCGAGCGCCGCGCCTCCACGGGCGGCGGCGTCCCGTCGATGCGCACGCTCGGATCACCGGAGACGTACGCGTGCTGCCAGAGCCCGAAGTCGTCGAGCGGTCGGCCGAGCCTTCGGGCGATTGCTTCGACGCGCACCCAGGGATCGATGACCGCGCCGACGACGTCGCGATGGGTCGACCATACCCACTCGAGCGGGTCGGTTACCAGGCCCGCGCGACAAGGGTTCAATGCCAAGTACCGGAGCTGGCGCTGCAGGTGGAAAGCATCCGGCACCGGGACGGGAGCCGGTGCGCGCTCCCAGGCCAACTCCCCGCCCGGTGTGCTTCGCCTGACACCGGACATCACGGCGCGCAGCTTGCTCAGCGCGATCTCCGCCGATGGCTCGACCACGAGGAGATGCAAATGGTTCGGCATCAGCACGGCGCCCAGCGCCCCAGGAAACGCCCGCCGCAGGCCGCGCCACACGAGCGGCGCCAGCGGCTCCGCCGACAGCGCCACCCGCGCGACGGAGCACCGCGCGGTCAGGTGAAACACCAACATGCTCGCTGCGCCTTGCCAGCTTCGTGCCGGGAACGGGGCCACGAAAGGCGGCCATTCGCACACAAACAGATCGGCGGCGCCGATCTTATGGGGTGGCGCCGCCACCTCGCCCACCTCCTGAGCTCCCTGCCCGCGACGACTCAGCGGCGATGCCCGCCGGCATGTCGCCTGAGTCGTGACCACGCGACGATACGGACGCGATGACCACCCCAACGCCGCTGAGTCGTCGTGTGGTCACGATTGAAAGGCGATGCGCCCCCCGCTCCCTGTCAGCCGCTGGCCATCGCGTACTGGAGGACCACGACACCGGAGGCGTGGACCTTTGCCGATCGCAGCGACAGCGGGAGCGCCGCGGTCAGCCCGGGGGCGAGCGCGACGCCGCCTCCGAGGAGCACCGGGTTGAGCTTGACGATCACCTCGTCCACCAAGCCTGCATCGAGCAGCGATCGCGCGAGCCGGCCGCCTCCCGCCAGGTAGACGGGGCCGCCGTCGCGGCTCTTGAGCCGGCGCACGAGGTCGCGAGCGTCCTCCGAGGTGATCTGGACGTGCGGGTTGGGGCTCGCCGTCATCGAGCTCGACACGACGTACGTCTCGGCCCACGGATACGGGTCGGTCACGCCGAGGCGAAGGCCGAACTCGTAGGTCCGTCGACCCATGACGATGGTGTCGTAGGTGCGGAGCGTCGCGAGGTACTCGTCGACGTGGTCCCCGTGGTGTGGGAAGGCGGCGACGCCGTCTTGGGCATCGGCGATGAAGCCGTCGAGCGTCGACGCCACGTGGTACGTGAGCTTTCTCATGAGGTCCTCCGGCGCGCTCACCGACGAGCGCGCAATTGATTCCGATCTCGCCAGGACACCCGCTGCCTGCGCGTGGTGCGCAAGCGCGGGCGAAGAGGCTCCGCGGTCCTGGCGTCAATCGGAGGAGGTCATCGTCGCGCGCCGGTTGGCGCGCGACCGCAGGCTAGCAGACCCATCGTCGCTGTCACGCCGCTGGCCGACTCTGCTTGAGCTCTGCGGCCAGCGAGGCGAGGCTTTGGGCATGCGCGCTCACCTGCTCCTGCTCGGCGTCCTCCTCTCGTCAGCCGCCTGCGGCCCGCGAGACCTGCCCCGCGACGAGATCAAAGGCATCTTGTTTCCCGACAAGGGTGTCCTCGGCGGGTACGATTTCGGGGACTCCTGGAGCGACATCAAGGCGAAGCACCCCGACTACCTCGAGGTGCGAGACGACAACACGAAGCAGCTGCGCCGGGACGTCGGGGACAACGCCGGCAGCAACGGCTACTTCCTCGGCTTCTCGCTCGACCCCTCGGGGAAGGTCATCGGGTTGGAGGTCAGCATCCACGGCAAGAAACAGAACACCGTCGCCGTTCGCGAGCTGTTCGACGAGGTGGTCACCCATTACGACAAGACGCTCGGCAAGGGCCAGTGCGAGGCGCCCCCGGGTGGCATGGGCTCCTCGGACAAGCAGGACCTGTCACTCAACTGCGAATGGATGGTGACGGGCAAGCCGCAGGTCAGGGTCCGGTACATGCACCTCTTCGACATCCAGTCCGGCTCGCTCAGCGTCTCGGTCAAGCCCCCGAAGTGAGCTGCGGCGGGTCTGCTCAGTCGGTCGCGCACTCGCGCGTGACGCAGGCGCCCGAACAGCGGCGCGGCCGGCGGCGTGAGGTGCGGCCGGTGCAGCCCCCGCTCCGTTCGTTCTCACAGACCGGCGTCGGTCAGGTATGCTCGACGCCGATGTCATCTTGGGGGACAAGGCCGTTGTTCTTCGTGCTGCTCTGGGCCTTCGGCTGCAGCGAAGTTCGCATCGTCCCGGACGGGCAGGGGGGCAGCGGGGACGACGGCGGCTCGGGAGCGGGGGAGTCATCGGCCACGGGCGTCGACGCCGAGGCGTGCCAGTCGCTCTGTGATGCCTCGGGGCCCTGTCTCGCGAAGTGCGGTGCCACGTGCCAGTACCTTCGGCTCGCTCCGTGCGAGGACGAAGGCACCGCGTTCGTCGCGTGTCTCGGCGAACGTTATGACGCTGCGACTTGCGCCATCGATGGTTGCCAGGCGGAGACGGACGCGTTCTTGGCCTGCCGCAAGGCCAGCCCCTCTTCCTGCGGTCCGGAGAGCGGGGGAGCCGGCGACAGCTTCTGTTCCATGAGTCGCGAGTGCGACACAGGCCAAGAGAAGGCTCAATGCGAGCCGCACGACGGCGTGGCTCAGTGCACGTGTTACGTGAGCTCTGTCGTCGTCGGGACGTGCTCCGGTCCCTGGAGCTTCGAGGCATGCAATCTGGAGGCGGGATGTTGCGGCTCGTTGTTCTGACGGTCCTCGCGCTCGGCGCTGGCTCTGGGCTCGTGGCGTGCTCCGACACGGATCGAGATCCCGAGGGCGGGGGTGGACAAGGCGCCGGGGCGGATGGCGGCGGGACGAGCGGAAACGGAGCGCTCTCCGTCTGCGAGCGGTTCTGCAAGACGACCGGCGTGTGTTTTCCGGATTGTGAGAAGACCTGCGAGGACTTTCAGGCGCCTCCTTGCGAAGCCGAGGGCCTGGCCTACGTGAAGTGCCTCTCCGAGCCGGAGTACTGGGATGCGCAGGCGTGCAAGCAGGTGGACCACACGGAGTACGACGCGAAAGCACAAGCCTGCTTCGACGCGACCTTTCTGTTTCAAGAATGCAAGCGGATCAACCCTCCGACCGGATGCGCGGCCAACCAATGCGCGGGCGACGCGTCGCACTGCGGCTGCATCCGAGAGTGCGATGGCGGCACGCAGCACGCCATCTGTGACTCGATAGGTGGGATGGTGACCTGCGAGTGTTATCTCAACTCCATCATCGTCCTGGGCTGTTCGGACGTGCCGCAGCCGAATGGCGACAACTGCAACCTCGAATTGGGCTGTTGCGGGCTCGCGTTCGGCTACGGTCCGTGAAAGCCGGTGCCCACGCCGTTGAATGGCCCCCCCGGACCCCGTCTGCTCACTGAACCGTCATGTGACGGTGAGCCGGCGTGACGAGGTTCTCCAGGATCGGATTGCACCTCTTGCAGCCGATGTTGCCGCACGGCCCGGCGCCATGTCGCTGGTTGCGAATGGCGCGTGCTCGCTTGGCACGCAGCTTCACACGCTTGCTCTTCGTGTTCTGTCCCGCAAGCCTCCAAGCCTCGTATTGGGCCCGCTGCGCTGCCTTGCGCGCGCGCTTCTTGGCCCTCCGACGCTTCTTCGCTTCGGACTTCGCCCATCTACTCATGATCGCCACCCACTGCCGCATCGAGGAACGTGCGGAGCGGGCGGCCCGGGGCCGAACCCGCGGCTACCAAGTCGTTGTTGGCGTCCGGCCCCGGAGCCGCCCGCGAACGGGCCTTGCTCGATGGAGCGCGTGACGTTTCTTCCGCGCGTGAAACGTCACGCGCGGGCGGCGCTGGTCTTCTTCATGACGGCCTCCTGGCCGAACCGGGCCACCAGGGAAGGTGCCGGGCGTCCGCTCTGACGTGCAGAGGGGGCGCAGCCTGACGAGGCCCAGCCGGCCCACCTGTCATTTTCCCAGCGTGCCGACGACGCGCGGCAGGCGCCGGTTGCCCAGGCCGAGCTCACCGTCGGCGCCCCTGCCCCAGCACGACACCTGGCCCGAGCTGCGGACGACGCACCCGAAGCTGGAGTCGAAGCCGGTGCCGGCCATGTCGATGGCGTCGGTGATGCTCGCGAGATCTGGCCGCTTCGTGAGCTTGGCCGGGCTGCGCAGCGAATACGTGTAGATGGCGCCGTCCTTGCCGACCGCGAGCTGGTCTTGTCCGACCAGCGCGCGCATCGCGGGGCCGGTGACCCGAACGCTGGGGTCGGCCGCGGACACGAGGGCGCCGTCGCCCAGCAAGATCGTGCCGTCGGTGAGCTCGATCGCGTTCGTGACGCCCGCCTTCGGGGACACGTTGTCCTTGTTGCCCGCGAAGCACTGGACGCCCTTGTTTCAGCGCAAGCCTGGCAGACTCACTACGCTTGAGACGAAGGAAACCGTCGTCGTCGACCGGCGGCATCACGACGGCCGGGATGGCGCACGACCTCGCGGCCGAGCGTGGTCACGATTCGCCGGGACTGCCCGCCAAGCGGCTCGAGTCAGGCGCCGCCCGAGCGCACGGCCTCGAGCGCGGCCCAGCACTCGACGGCGCGTTCCGGATCGATGTCCGCGTAGCCGCGCGCCCGCTCCATCTCGCGCGCGTCCCGCGGATCCATGGTCATGCAAATGGCCTCGTCGCGCATCGTCTCGATCTCCTCCCGTGTGAGCGGCGCGCCCTTCTGCTTTCGGGCTGCTTCGAGCAGCACTGCGAGCGCGGGCATGAATGTCGGGCGGAGCTTCGATTGCGGTCGCCCTCGGCTGCCCGGGGCGCCAAGTCGAAGGACGCCGAACGGATTGTGACAAACGTGGCCCGGTGGGTAGTTGGTATCAGGCCACCACTCCATCACCCGCCGAGGCGTCTCGGCATCGGGCGCGAAGGTGTGGCCCGACCCCAAGACAGGGTCTTCCTCCAGCTGGAACAGCGACATGACATCGAGCCAGATGTTCGCTTCGCGGCCCGAGGCTTCGATCTCCGTGTCGGGCAAGGAGAAGACGTGCATGCCGAGCGTGCGCGTGGTCTCCGCTCCTCCCAACATGACCACCGCCAGGCGGATGAGTGGGAGCGTCTCCTCGGAGAGCAGCCGCTGCAACCACGCCTCTGCCACGAAGCCGAGCTTCGACTGCTCGATGCGAAAGGCGATCGCGCCGGCGTGGCGGAGCGCGGAGGCGAGCGAGCCGATCTCCGCTCGAAAGGTGTGGAGCTCGACGGGCAGCTGAAGCACGACGGCGCCCCGAGCCTGATCGATCGCGCGAGCCTCCTCTCTCGAGCAGGTCCCGAACGAGAACGCCTGCCCGAAAGAGCCATCGTGCGGGTTGTCCTCCCACTCGATGCGGCTGGCGAACGGGAGCGCGTCACCCTCGAGCCGAGCCCCGTCGGTCGAGACGCGGAAACCCCGATCGAGCCGCGCCGCCAGCTCCCCGACGCTCGCGTACGTGCCCGGTACGAACAAGGTCACGCACGTATGATCTCGAGGCTTCTTTGCGTCGGGCATCGGCGGAGGATACAGGGCGCCTCTGCTCCGGCGGGAGATGGGAGCGCGGACTACTTCTTCGTTGTCACGACCTCAGGCTGCGTCGTCAGCTCTCCGCGAGAGCCGCCCTGCGCCTCGCGCATCATCGCTTGGGAGCCTGAGCGGGACGCTTTCGGCGCGTCGAGGCGGACCGGAAGAGGCTCGCGACGTTCGAGGCACGAAGGACGACGTACTTCTTCCCCGCAGGCGGGACGGGGAGAAGGAAGGAGCCGCGCTCCAGCTTCTTCATGATGCAGCGGTCACCGTCCTCGTCGCTCTTCACGGAGCTGACCGACCGTGGACATTGTTCGACGACCGCGAGGCTTGCAAGCCTTCGCGCATGCAACTAGCCTCCGATTCCACGGCGCAGTTCGGCGCCGGTCTTCGCGAGGCCTTCCCCCGAGGCCGCCCAATTGCGGGACGTGAAGCGAAGCGGGTCGCACCGCGCGGGCGCACGACACGCAGCGTTCATTTTCGGCGCTTCGCCGCAACCCATGGGGGGTGGGCTTCGACGGTGGAGCTAGGACCGAAAGGAACGTCATCATGCCCAGCCGACGCAAGCGTCGCATCCGTCAGTCGATGGTGGACTCGCACATGAGCTACCAGGCCGTCGTCAACTCATTCGCTGACCGTGGAGGCCAAGCGGAGCCCATCCACTGGCTCATCGAGAAGACCGCCATCGCGCTCGACGAGGCCGCACGCCTGGTCGACCTGGCGAACGAGCCGGACACGAATGCCTGGTACCGGACCAGGCTGACGGAGACCGCGCGATGCCTCATCGCTCGCCTCGCGCCCGTCTTGGGCGTCCTCTGCGACCGACCCGACGCAGCGAACGAGCCCGGCAAGTGGGAGCCGATCGTGGAGCGGGGCGTTGCTGGTCTCATCGCGTGGGTGGAGGAGAACGAGCTGAGCGACCTCATCGGCTGGGTCATCTCCAAGCATCCGCCCCGCTTGTCGAGGCCGCACGAGGTTGCGCTCCGTGCCGAGCGGGTCGATAAGCCCCCGTTTCCGAAGGATGTTGAAGACCGCGCGTGGATCAAGTTGCAGCTGGTCGCGAGCTGCACGCGATGGCTTCGACGGCGCGAGCTGTCCTCCGCGACCCGGGAGCTGATGCTCTGGATCATGGCGCAGCTCGAGCTCGCGGAGTACGTGGACGTGGTCACCCTCTCCCGGACGTTTCTGGCCGACGACATTGGGGCCACCGCCGCCGAGACGGAGACGGCATTCCGTACCCTCTGGGAAGCAGGGGTGATCGAGCCCGTGGACTATCTGCCCGTCCCCGCGCGCGCGGACAGCTTCCACGTCCGGGTAGCCTTGCTCGGCGACAACGGGACCAAGTACCCGGTCCCGTACGTTCCGCAGAGCTTCAGGCCCGGTCGGAAGGACGGCCGGCAACCGGCTTGGGCTGAGTGACGCCTGGCCACCGTCGCCGCCGCGTAGTTGGCCTTCCACCAGCGCGACGTCGAGGATCGCGGGGAAGCGAAGAGGCGATGCCCCCCATCGGCCGTGCCCTACCGGAAGCGTCCTGGACACCGTTGTGTTTCGGCGACATCAGGGCGAAGCTTCGGCATGGCTCACGGACGTGCGCGGAAGATCGCGCTCGCCGAGTCGAAGGACAAGCCCGAGATCATGACGACGGGAACCGGAAGCAATCGGCCCGCCGCCGAGGGGGCCGCCAAGTCGGATTGTGCTTCGCAAGGTGGCGGCACCTGCAAGATCCTCGTCTGGGCGTGCAACAGCACCAAGTAACGTCTTCACGCAGCCGCGCGCGACGACTCAGCGCCGATGCCCGCCGGCATGTCGCGTGAGTCGTGACCACACGGACGCGATGACCACCCCAATGCTCGTGCGCTCAGCCGCGCAGCGCGCTCAGAGCCGCCGTGTACGGCTTCGCCCTCCGCTCCGCGAACCCGTCGATGAGGAGCCCCACCCCTCCGAAGAACACGAGGGCGATCCCGAGACCGTGCGCCCAGTCGCGAGAGACCGCGAACCGCAGCAGCAGACCGACCACCGCAAAGACGCACCAGGTGGTCAGGTAGACCGGCCAGTTCTTGTTCACCTTCTCCATTCGCGGCAGCTCCTCGGCCACGAAGGTGGCCGCGTTCGTCTGGTAGGCCTGCTCCAGCGCTGCGACCTGTGAGCTGGTGCGAAGCCCCACGCTCCCGCCGACACCGGCAAGCGCGAGACCGAGCACGACGAAGGGCACCGCGACGCCCACGAAAAACGCGCTTCGTTCGGTCAGCAAGAGCCCCGCGCCGAAGGCGACGCACAGGATCCCGAGCGGGGCGATGACGTAGAGGCTCTCGATGCGCTCGCCGCGAAAGTACTCGTGCATGATGGCCGGGAAGTCCATCCCGTGAAGGTAGCACTCACGCGACGCGGGTCGCTGGGTGGGACGCGGTGTCTGCCAGCAGTGACCGAGAGGCTCGCAGCGTGCGCCTCCGGCATGAGCTCGAAGAGCTCGCCCTTCACCGCGAGGGCGCCGTCGCTCGCGTCGACCTCACACAGAAGCGTGCGCCAGACCGGACCGGTGGTGATCCTCCGCGCGCTCCGGCGAGCGGCGTCCGCGTCCGCGGGGAAGTTGCTCGCGTCTGCGGCGCGCGGGATGGCGAACGAGGTGCGCAGCACCGAGGAGGTCCTCGAGCGCTTCGGCAAGGCGCTGGTCCCCTCGGGCGTCGCCCTCCTGCAGCTCCAGCAAAAGTCGGACTCCTATGTGCTGACGCTTCCACCCGCGGCGCAGGTGCCCGCGCTCCGGTCGCTCGCCAAGAAGGGTGGGGGCGACTCGCGCTGGTTCCGCGGCGAAGCGAAGGTGCTCGCCGCTCTCGAGAAGGAGACGAAGCGCGCGATCGCGAAGGCGGAGCGCGAGGCCGCCCGCGAAGAGTCGGACGATCCGTGGAAGCGCCTCGTCCACTCGAGCTGGCAGAAGAACGTCGACGGCGCGCTCTGGAAGCTCCGGCTCGAGCCATTCCCCGTGGAAGAGGTCCGCGAGGCCTTGCCGTTTGCGCCCGCTCGCGTGCAGCCGCTCGTTGCCATGGCGCTCCTGCTCCACGATCGACCAGCGTCCGAGGTGGCCAGAGAGACCGACGATCCTGCGCTCTGCGCCAAGGCGCTCAAGTACCTGGGCCAGGAGCGTCGGCATGGGCTCGAGCGCTTGGCGGCCGCTGCGATCGTCGCCGAGCGACTCGGCGTTCCACCCAAGCGTGGGCCCCTTGCGCTCGCCATCGCAGAGGCCTGCAACCTCTTCGGTGACGCCAAGACCAACGATCGTCACGTGAAGAAGCTCCCCCCCGACGCGCGACGACGACTCGCCCGGATCGCCGAAGACATCCTCGCGCGCAGCGATCTCGGCGACGAGCGCGACGCCGCGCTCCACGCCCTCGCGGCCCTTGGGGATCACGAGTCCATGGCCGCGCTCGAGGCGAGCCGCGCCAAGATCCCGAAGGGCTTCCCCGTCCAGCATCAAGCGCTCGACGCCGCCCTACGACGCATCCGCGCGCGCGGAGCGTGATGCGGTCCGCGAGTCGATTCAGCGGCGATGCCCTGCGGCATGTCGCCTGAGTCGTGGCCACACGACGGTTCAGCCGCGATGACCCGCCCATCGGCCCCGAGTCGTCGTGTGGTCACGATTGAGAAGAGATGCCCGCATCGCACCTCAGCGCCGGTCGCGGAAGCGGCGGTGGCCCGTGGCTCGGGATCAGGATCAGGAGGATTGATTCAATCTCTCGCGTCCTGATCGCGGATCTGTCGTTCATGCGACTCTTCACGCCGGGCCCTCGACCAGGTTTCGCATACTTACGACTCCTTCAGGCTCTCTCGCAGGTCGCGACGACGCCAACCCCGCGATCAGGACCCGGCGGATTGAATCAATCCTCCGCCTCCTGATCGCTCGCCCGCGCGCGGGCCGGCAACACCAGCAACGCACATCCTCACCGGGGAGCCAGCCCCGGACGCCTCCGGCGTGGAGAGGCAGACCGGAAGAGCGCGCGACGTTCGAGGCACGGAGGACGACGGATTCCCTGCTGGCGAGGCGGAGGGTGACGTCCCTCTTGAAGAGGACGTCCGAGACCGTGCCGAGCTCACGCTCTGGCGTCCCACCGCCCGACTCCGATCCGCCCCCACTCGCCCGCCCCCCACTCGCCCGCGCCCACCGCTCCCACCACGCCCACCACGCCCCTTCAGGGATTTGACCCGGAGTGCACGGAGTCCGCGCAGCCGGCCGAGTCTTCGAGGCCGAAGCGAAGCGGACGGAGTGTCACGGAGGGCCGAAGCCTGCCCAAATGCGAAAGGGCCCCGAAGGGGCCCTGACGATGGTTGCGCGGGCAGGATTTGACCGTTCCTGTACGGAGTCCACGTAGCCGGCCGAGTCTTCGAGGCCGAAGCGGAGTGGACGGAGTACAGGTGCGGCCGAAGCCTGCACAAAGCGCGAAGGGCCCGCGTAGCGGGCCCAAGCATAGTTGCGCGGGCAGGATTTGAACCTACGACCTTCGGGTTATGAGGACGGTCGACGTAGCTTGCTCGCCTTGTGGGTGATGGTTTCTCCCGAGGTTAGCTGGGGTCGGATCACCGTCAAGCTTGTCCGCCTTGCGTGGTGTGGTTACTCGGTGGCCCGAAGATGGCCCGAACCAAGTCCGCGTCCAAGGTCTCGGCGATGGAACCGCAGGCCGCTCCACAAGGGCAGGTCGGAAAGTCGAGCAAGAAGAACTACCGACCGAGGAAGTGGGGGCCCACTCCGTCGTACGAACGAAAGCCCGAACCGGACCTGCGGCGCATCGAGGACCGCATCGCGGCCTTCGGCTCCGTCCTGCGAAGACCGAGCGCGGATGGGACTCTGAGACCGCTCTCGCCGGAGGAGCTGAAAGACCTCTTCGACCCAGCGGCGATGTCTGCGATGCTCGAGGAGGAGACACCGGAAGAAGCGCGTCGCACCCGATCCTCGGATGCGCGCAACCAGCCCCCCCGAACCCAGGACCTTCTCTTTCACCGCCTCCGACCGATCGTGCGGGCAGAGCAACTTCGGGAGGCAGGAACTGCCGCGCTCGAGCTCTTATCGCTGCTTTCAACCTTCCTCGAGAGCGAGGTTGCTCGGGGGGCGCCGCTGGAGCACGAACTCACGTTCTTGACGGAGGTGCGCGAGGCCGCGGATCGTTTCCGCGAAGCTCGGCAACGGCTACGGCGAGATGCCCGTCGGCTTGGCGCGCTCGATTCGCTGAGTTCGATCTATGCTGCGGTGGCTGCGCTGTGGCCCAAGAAAGGCCGACGCAGCTGGGTGAACAGCGACAACCCGTTCTGTCCTTCGCGGGTGAGAACGCCCGAGCAGACGGAAGCGATCGAGTGGCAGCGAGCGGCGCTCGGACTCTTCGTTGACCGCTTCATCGACTCCGACGCAAGAGCGAGCGCTGCAGAGAACCTCGTGGTCGACGGTGACTACGTTCACGCGTTGAACGGGCCACGACGAGCGGCGGCCACTCGTCTCGAGGAGTACCTTGATGTCAGCGCCACCAAGTTGGAGAAACTGCGGCAGCAGGCAGGCGTGCACGCCGAGCGCGCGGCTACGACCTTCGCACATTTCGTTCCGGCCGAACTCGCCGAACATGCGGCGGAGGCCCCCATCGGCCTGCTGATCAATGACGCCGCAGAGCGCGCGGCACGCTTCACTTCGTGGCTTGTGCTTGCCGCGGATCCCCGACTCGGAGAACAACCCTGGCCGATGTGAAACGGACGGCTCACACGTGGCGCTGAGTCCCTAAGTGAATCGCCCCGGGAAGGCCGGAGACCAAATTGCTTGAGCTAGGCCGCCATGGCCTGGCTCGGGTTCGCTCGATAGTACGCCAATTCGAATTCGGCCGGCGGCACGTAGCCGAGCGGCTCGAGCAGCCGGCGGTTGTTGAACCAGTCGACCCAGGTCAGCGTCGCGTACTCGACCTCGTCGACGCTCCGCCAGGGCCCGCTCCTCCTGATGACCTCCGTCTTGTAAAGCCCGTTGATGGTCTCGGCGAGCGCGTTGTCGTACGAGTCGCCGACGCTGCCTACCGAGCGCTCGACGCCGGCTGCCGCCATGCGCTCCGTGTAGCGGATCGAGGTGTACTGCACGCCACGGTCGCTATGGTGCACGACCCCGTCGGCGCCTGGGCGTGCGAAGAGCGCCTGCTCGAGCGCATCGAGGGCGAGATCGCTCTTGAGGGAGCGCGACACCCGCCAGCCGACGATGCGGCGGGAGAAGACGTCGACGACGAAGGCGACGTACGCGAAGCCGACCCAGGTCGCGACGTAGGTGATGTCCGCGACCCAGAGCTGGTTCGGCCTCTTCGCCGAGAAGTCGCGGTCGACCAGGTCCGGCGGTCGAGGCGCAGCTTCGTCGGAGACCGTGGTCACCGCGTACGCACGGCCCCGCACCGCGCCTCGGAGCCCCATCCCGCGCATCAGCCGCTCGACGCGGCAACGCCCGACTGGGACGTCTTCACGAGCGAGCTGGCGCCACACCTTGTCGACGCCGTAGACGGCCATGTTCTCCGTCCAAACCCGGCGGATCATCGGTCGGAGCACGTCGTCCCGTTGCTCACGTTCCGGGCGTTTCCCTGGATCGAGGCGACGAGCGCGATGTTCGTAGTACGTCGACGGGGCGATCTGCAGGACCTCGCAAATCGGCTCGACCCCGTACGCGGCACGATGCTCTTCGACGAAATCGATCATTCTTTGGGTCGGCGGTCGAGCTCCGCCTGGGCGAAATACGCGGACGCTTTCCGCAGGATCTCGTTGGCCCGCTTCAGCTCGCGAACCTCGCGTTCGAGCTCCTTCATCCGATCGCGCTCCTCGGTGGTCAAGCCGGGGCGCGCGCCGCGGTCCCGTTCGACCTGCCGCACCCACTTCCGCAGCGTCTCCGGCGTGCAGCCCATCTTCGACGCGATCGAGGCGATGGCCGCCCACTGCGACTCGTGCTTGTCCTGCTGCTCGAAGACCAACCGAACGGCTCGCTCACGCACCTCGGGGGCAAACTTGCTGGGTCGTCCCATGACTCCATCCTCTCAACTTCGGGAGTCTCCGGCCTTCCCGGGGCGATTCAAAGTATCGAGCGACCAGAGCTCTTTCAGCACCTTCAGCAGCTCACCGTGACGCCGTTCGACGACGGTGGGCGTCCACGACGACTCCTTGAGTACTTGCGATGTTAGCGCGTAGGTGCTGACGCCCTTCTTTGAGGTGAAGTACTTCTTCTTCTTGTCCTCGAAGTCCCAGTTGCTCGCTTCCGAATTCTTCCGCCTTGGCAGCAGAAGGAGATTCCCGAGGCGATGGGTCCAAGCACGCTCTGTGAGGTTCGGGAAGTTGACGAGCCACTGACTCTTGTCCCGAGGCGTCTGCGGCAGGACGTGTTCGACGGTGACCGTCTCGACGTCGTACTTCGCCGACGCGTCGCCGAGCGCCCTGTCGAGCCGGAGCAGTACATAGACCCTCACCTTCGGCTCGAGGTACAACTCCCCGTCGAGCGCCGCCACGAACGCGGTCTTCTCGGCCGCGGAGAGCTCAAGCCCCGCGTTTCCGTCTGCGGAAGGAGACTTGTCGAGCCCGTCGAGGACCGCAGCGTACCTCCGGAGCCGGTCGTTGACCGTGGTGCGAGTCGCGAGGAGAAAGGCGGCTAGCCGCTCGAGCGACGTCAGCGCGCCGAGCACGTTTGCCGCATCGGCGCTTGCCTGCAGGATACGTATCGCGACCGGCACCCAGTCGACGTTGTCGAGGCGGTTGAGCCAGTCGAGCAGCTCCTCAATATTCTTCTGCGTCCTCTCGTCCGCGTCGCCCGCCCACTCCCGACGACGGATCTGGTCGAAGGCTCGGGCGCCTGCGACGATCACGTCGTCTACGAGCTTCTGTGGATCGGCGACCTTCTTCACGACGTGTTCACGGAACTCCGCGAGAACGGTTCCCTCGAGCTTCGCGCGTCGGTGAATCATGCGTAGGTGGCCGAAGAGGTCCTTGAACCTGTCGCGGCCGATGGCCTCCTCGACCTCCTCCCACTTCGCGCCGTAGGCGTCTTGCGCCGCCTCGTCGTCGATCCTGCTGATGATCTCCGCCTTCAGGATGTCAGCGTGCGACAAGTCGAGCCCGCGATCATTCAGCACCGAGAAGATGCGGAATGCGGAGTCCTCGTCGGGCGTGGAGACGACGACGAGGTAGCACCTCTGCACGATGTAGCTCGCGAGGCGCTGCCTCCGCTCCGGAGTCAGCTTCTCTAGCTCGCGGCGAAAGAGGTTCGCGTTCTCCCGAATCCGCTTCTGTGCGTCAGGCAGGCTTCGCGTGATCGCGGCGAGCTTCGCCAAACCGCCGGTCGCCTGGACATGCTCGCGGAAGAACTCCTCGTCGCGCGACCGAAGAAAGACGCGGTACTGGTCCGGCGTGCCAGCTGCGCGGTTGCCGGTTTGGTAGAGGTATTCCGTCAGCCCGTACTCGGGCTCGAGGTCGCGGAGGACGGCGAGCAGGATCGTGAGCGTCGTCAGCCGCTGCTGGCCGTCGATGACATCGGCCTCTGGCTTGTGGTCCTCCTTCGCCAGGACGATGCTGCCGAGGAAGTACGGCGGGAGGTCGGCGACCTTGCCCCCCCCGTCGCCCATGAATGCGAGCAAGTCGGACAGGAGTTCCTGCGCGTTCTCCTGCGTCCACGCGTAGGGCCTCTGGTATCGGGGGATCCTGAAGATGAAGTCGTTGCAGAACACCTTCTTCACGGGGTGGTGCTCGCCGCGGATCTCCATGCGCGCCATGCATGCCGAAGCTACCGCAGCTCTTCGACCGTTGCGCGAGCTCGTGGCTCGAGACGCACCAGGCTGGTTCCCAGTAGTCACGTGACCCTTGCGGCCATCGTCCATGTGGTGGTGTGCACTCGATTCCCGAAGGATCTGCCGAGCGCTCCCACGACTGGCCCGCCGCGACGCGAGGAAGTGGATGGATGTAGGTTCCGCTCCTACCTTGCACCAAATTGGTGCCAGCCGTAGTTCCGTCTTGATCGCTCACCCTGCCGGGGATGGTGAGCCGGAATCCCGGCAAGGTGACTCGTGAAAAGTCTTCCAAGAAGGTGATGGCCCACTCGGGGCTGGCAACAACGGCGCGGCCCCCGCCGCGAAGCCTCCTCCGGCTGCCTTGGAGTGGGCGATCTGGACATGGCGAGCGCGCACTTGGGGCGAAAAGGCCGCTGAGAGACCAACCTCGGTCCGGCGCTCCAGACTCCGGAGGCAACACCGAAAAGACGAAGTGAGGCTTGAACGAGGTCAGAAGGCCGAATAGCGTCCGTCGGGGGATGGCGCACGGACCCGACTACCCGAACCAACAGCTTCGCGCAGTCAGTCTTGAGACGTTTTTCCAGGGTCGGTTTGCCGTCTTCAGCAGGCTCGAGCAGGTTCAAGCTCGTCACTCGGGCCGCCTGCCCCATCTGTTCGTTCCGAGCAGCCGGGAGGGCGAGGCTCCCGCGTTGAGGCCCTACCACCTAAAGTCGGAAGATCAGCGCGAATCGCTGGCGGTCGCCATCAACCAGGCGACATACGTGTCGTTCGACTACCCGGGTTATCCGGTTTTCGTCGAGAGAGCACTGGAGCTCATCGGCTCGAGCTTGGACATCTTCGGGGTGAACGAGCTCACTCGTGTTGTCTACCGCTACGACAACGAGTTGGCCGTAAGTCGTGAGAAGAATTCGAGTCTGGTTCTATCTGACATCCTAAAATTTTCCCTGCCGGACGGCTCGACGGCAGATGTGCAGAGCGTCGACCTTCAGTGGTCGCGGCCGTGGCCGTCAGGCGTGTTAGGTGGTCGCGTTTGGACCGAGCAAGACAAGCAAGGGGTCGAGATCCTCAAGCTATCCATTTTCGCCGGGGTCCAGCCGGGCCGCAGCTTAGGCGAGCTTGCTCAGACCGCCGCGGCGAGTCATGAGGCAGCAAGGGCGACATTCGAGAGCATGATCACGGACAAATTTAGGCTATTTCTGCAGGGTAAGCTCGAGGAGGACGCTGATGGCTCAGGCGGCGCTTGATCGCTCCTACGTCGACACCTCGTGCCCTAAGTCGGTGCGAGCCCCTAAGGTTGAGGCGCCCGATGAGCCGGTTGTTGCGGACGGGCGGCTCCGGGACTTGGTCTTCGTGCCCTTCCGCGGGCCGCGCATGAGCATCCAGTGGGCCATCGACGTCGACTCTCGCGTCTACCACTTGCGTAACGTGTTCGCCGTGCAGCTCGACTACCTCGATGACGGAACCGTCGTCGCGGAACAGCAACGTCTCGGAGTCAGCGGTCATGGGCGCTCCGTGGCGGAGGCGCTTAGCGAGTTCGCGTTAGCCTTTGACGGGATGTGGCGCAGTCTTCATGAGCCCGGTGCGGAGCTTACGCGACACGCCCAGATGATCCGGTCGCGCTTGGACGCGGTGGTGGAGCGCGTCGAGGATCGCTAGCGCATGCCGCTCGAGCGGAGTGATATCGAAGCGTCGCTCTTGGCGAAGGGGTTCCAGAAGACGGGGGGAGACCACCGGTTCTACGAGCTCGTCGTTCTCGGAAAGAAGACGGGCATCGGGACCAAGATTTCGACTGGGTCTAGCTACAAGACCTACTCGGACGATCTGCTCGCAAAGATGGCGACACAGCTCAAGCTGACGAAGCAGCAGCTTGTTGACCTGGTGAGGTGCCCGTTCAGCGAGACCGACATGCAGCGCAACTTGGTCGAGAAGGGCATACTGGGGTCCGATGAGGTCCCAATCGACGCCAGGCCGCAGCACAAGGACGTCGACGTCAGCGCAGCAAAGGTCCGCTGCCTTGGGCGCGAGTTCTGGATCGTTCGACCGACCGGGTTCCCAGATCAGACCGAGAGCGCCACACGCCACGTGAACGACGGCAACGGTGAAACGGTTGGGGCGTTCACGTTGACGCGCGAAGCAGGCGGGCCTTGGACGCCGTGGGCAGAGGGCGACATGTCGGAAGTGGCCGCGCTGTGGGTGGAGGCCTGCGCGGAAGCTGGGCGCGAACCCTGAGCCCCCGCGGTCACTGAAGCTTTGAACCTTGACGGGCGACCCTACGCGAGCGGACCAACAGACGCGCCCCGCTCCGCCAACCACCGCCGCCGCGCTTCGAAGTCCGGCAGCACACGCACCACCCGCCGCCAGAACCCCGGCGTGTGGTGCGGCTCGACGAGATGGACCAGCTCGTGGACGACGACGTACTCGATGACCCTCGGCGGCAGCAGCATCACGCGCCAGTGGAAGAACAGCCGGCCGCCCTTTCCGCAGGAGCCCCAGCGGTAGCCAAGATCTTGCACGGTGAGCCGGGCGGGTTCGACGCCGACCCGCCCACGGAAGCGCTCGACCCGCGCACCGAGCCACGGGCGAGCGCGGGCCTTGTACCAGTCGACGAGGTGTTCGCGCCCGGCGGCGGCGGCGTCGCGCCGCATCTTGAACCGGCCCTGCTCCAGCTTCACGGCGACGTCCTGCTGGTCGACGAGCAGCAAGCGGTGGCTGCGGCCGAGGTAGTGGAAGCCCTCGCCGCTGACGAACTCCTTCGAGCTGGTGGGCGGACCGAGGGCGTCCTTCTGGGCGAGCTTGGTGTAGACCCAGAACCGCTTCTCACGCACGAAGCGTTCCAAGGTCGAGGTCGGGCAGGTCTCGGGCGCAGTGAGTAGGAGCTCGCCACGGCGGTCGACGGTGATCTGGACGGAGCTGCGCCGAGCGCTCCGCCGCACCTCGAACGAGAGGTCGCCGACCGTCAGCGTCGTCACGGCTTCCCCGCGAGCTTGCTGATGTTCGCCTTTGCCAGCTCGAGCAGGCGATCGGCGACGGCGTCCGCGTGGTCGAGGTCGACGATCTCGGTGTCGTAGACGAACTGGAACAGCTCGCCGTGCAGCTCGCGCTGGCGGGTCGCGCTCTTGGCGAACCCGACGTTCGAGACTGCCGCCGTGACCGGGCCGTCCACCAGGTCTCGCGTGAGGCTGGCAAGCCACTCCTGGTCCCTCTTGGTGACGGGGCCGAACTTGGCGCGCTCCTCCTTCAAGATGTCGAAGAACGGCGCGTGTCGCATGGGGTCGAGGCCAGTCTGCGTCTCTTCAGTCGTCCGACCCTTCTTCACCTCGTCGACGAAGTCCTTCAGCGCGAGCGCGAGCTGCTCCCAGTTCTCGCCGAACTTCTTGAGGATCTCTTCGAGCCGCTCCGACAGACGCTGGTAGTGGACCGGATCTTCGTCGAGCTTCTTCCGGATGTGATGGCGGACGGCGTGCTCCATCTCGGACGCCTTCGCGCGATCCGAGACCTGTCGCCCGACCTGCTCGCCGAACTTGGCGTCGGTGATCGCGATCGGCGGGATGCGCGGGTCGATACCGAGGGAGACGACGTGTTCGTCGATGAGCGCCTGGACCTTGCGGCCGACGCTCTTGTCGAGCTGGGGCAGGCCGTCACGGTAGCGGTTGCGCGCGCGGATGTAGATCTCGCCGAAGCGCTCGGCGTCCGGAACGAACGGCAGCGCCTCGGGCCGCGGCAGGACGAGGTCGAGCGTCGCCAGGAACTGCTTCAGCTTGACCGAGAACTCGGCGCGCAGGCGCTCGTCGGCCAGCGCCTCGACCGCGGCCTCGGCGTCCTTCCGCACGTCGATGTCCCGCGCTTCGAAGAGCGCGATCACGCGCTGGTGACGATCGCGCAGCTTCGGGATCTCGTCGGCGAGGCTCTGGAGGGCTCCGTCGATGTCCTCGACGCTGTACGCCGTGAGCGCGTCCTTCAGGTGGCGGGCGATGCCGTAGTAGTCGACGACGATGCCGGCGGTCTTGCCGTGCCCGGTGCGATTCACGCGCGCGATGGCCTGGAGCAGCTCGGCCTCGCGGATCGGTCGGTTGAGGTACATGACGCCCTCGATCGGTGCGTCGAAGCCCGTCAGCAGCATCGACTTCACGATGAGGAAACCGAGCGGGCTTCGCTTCTCGGGGTCGGCGTGCTCGAACGGCTTCTTGAAGTTCGCGATGCGCGTCTTGATCTTCCCCGCGTCGGTCCACTCCTTGAAGGACGGGTCGTCGTTGTGGTCGCCGACCGAGATGACGGTCGCAAACTCTAGGGCGCGGAGACGGTCCCTCTGTCGCCAGGCGCGGACGGCCGCGCACAGTTTTCGAGGCTTGCCACGTAGCTCCAGGTCGGTGAGGTCCCGGTTCGTCTTGTCGAGCTTCTCGGCGGCGCGGAGCAGCTCGTCGCGCGCCTCCTCGAAGGCGCTCTGATAGCGGACAGCGGCGAGCCGGCTGATCGCCACGACCTGCGCCTTGAGCGCGTTCGGGAGGATGTGCTCCGTGTAGTGCGCGAGCATGTCGCGGGCGGTGGCCTTCACGACCTCGTCGGCTTCGAGGATCACCGCCAGCGTGCCGTGCTTGCGGATCAGGGCTTCGCGCGCGTCAGCGTCGAGGTCGGGGAACATGGCCTCCAGCTCCTCGTCGAGGTCGGTGCCATGGTTCACGCCGCCCTTGGCGTACCGGCCCTCGTACAGGATGGGCACGGTCGCGCCGTCGGCCTCGGACTGCTTGATGGTGTAGCGGTCGATGAACTCGCCGAAGATCTCGTGGGTGCGCTTCTTGTCGCCCATGATGATGGGCGTGCCCGTGAAGCCGATGCGCGCGCAGTTCGGGAGCGCCTGCATGAGCGTCGCGTGGAGCGCGCTGCTATGTGACCGGTGCGCTTCGTCAGCGAGTACGAGGATGGCCTCGTCCTCGTTCAGCACGCCGACTGCATCGAGATCGTCGTCGGGGCCGAGCTTCTCCAGATCGCGATCGATGTACTTCTGGATGGTGGCGAAGACGATCTCGGGCCCCTTCTTCCGGAGGAGCCGCTTCACCGCACCGATGTTCTTGCCGACGTTCACCGTTTCGCCGATGAGCCCGGCGGTCTCGGAGAGCTGGTCTTGGAGCTCGATGCGGTCGGTGATGACGACCACCTTGAAGCGCCGGAGTGCAGCCACGGAGCGGAGCTTCCGCACCAGGAAGACCATGGTGAGGCTCTTGCCGGAGCCCTGCGTGTGCCAGACGATCCCACCACGCCGGTCGTGCTCGCCGTCCTGCTTGCGCGTCTTGCCGGTGCGCAGCCGCTCGATGGCGGCGTGGACGGCGCGAAACTGCTGGTACCGCGCGACGACCTTCACCGTGCGGCCCGAGACCTGCTGGAAGATCGTGAAGTGGCGGATGAGGTCGAGCAGATGCGCGGGCCGGAGCATGCCCGCGATGAGCTTCTGCTGGCTGGAGAGCGACGCTCGCCCGAGATCCCGCTGCACCTCGGCGAGCGACACAGGCGCCGTGTCCTTCCACTCCAGGTAGTGAACGGCCTCCGCGCCGATCGTCCCGACGCGCGCCTCATCGAAGCTCGTCGCGACGACGAACTGGTTCGTGTGGAAGAGCTTCTCCGCGCCCTCGGCGTCGTCGACCTCTCCCGCGTCCTTCCGCGCGTTGTGGTAGCGGCGGAGCTGGTCGATCGCGCTCGCGAGCGGCTCGGATATCCCCGGGCTCTTGCACTCGACGACGACCACCGGGATCCCGTTCACGAAGAGCGTGATGTCCGGCCGGATGGAGCCCTTCGACATCCCGCCGGGGCAGTCGACCTTGAACTGGCTGACCGCGGTGAAGGTGTTCCGGTCGGGGTGCTCCCAGTCGATGAACTGGACGCTCTGCTGCCTGCCGCTGTCCCAGCCGGGGAGTCCCTCCACCTTCACGCCTTCGAGCAGGAGCTTGGTCGCCGCCTGGTTCGCCTCCATCAGGCGGGCGTGAGCGATGCGCTCCAGCGCGCCGATCGCCTGCGAGACACGGGTCTCGTCCAGCCACTGCTTGCCGTCGCGCAGGTTGATGCGGCGGAGCGCCTTGGCGAGGTCGTCCTTGATGAGGACCTCGCGGAAGCTCTCGCGCCCGGTCACGGACGGGTGGTCGACGCTTCCGGTCACGAGCTTCCAGCCCATCGAGACGAGCTGGTCGAGGAAGGGCTGCTCGACCTCGGTGAACTCGGGGCCGCCGCTCATGGGGAGGCGTGCTCCAGGAGCGACGTGACGCGGATGCGGCCGGTGAGAAGGTCTTCCATGAGGCCGGCCTTCAGCATCGCAAGCTGCCCCAGCGAACGCCGCTCCGCCTCCGCGCGCGCATCGGCCGCGCACAGTCGCGAGGCGACTTCGACCTGTTCGGTCAGCGGCGGAAGTTGAAACGTCAGCGCTCTGATCGCGGACTGACCGATGTTCTTCATGCTTCCGCTGCTGCCGGTTGCGTGAGTTTCGATCTGGGCGCGCAGCGGCGGAGTTTGCGAGGTGAAGAACACGAACCGCGCGTCTGCCTTCCGGGAGTCGAGCACCAGGCGAAGGGTCTTGTCGCAAAGCATCAGGCGGGGAGGCGGTCGGTCAACGAGGCAGGTCAGGCCGACGAGTTCGTATGTGTTGGCGCGAGTGATGAGCAGGTCGCCGTCCCGAACCTCGCAGGACGGATCGATCAGCGAGGGCGTGACGATCGCCTTGTTCTCACTGGGCTCGAACCCGGTGGGGCGGACGGCGCTGACCTTCAGCACCCCCCACTCGTCGCCATGCGCCGGGCGGTCAGGGCAGTTCGGGCTACTGCCGGCCTCGATTCGTAGCAGCAGTCGTCCGAGCGAACTGACCTCCCACGCCTTCGGAATCCTCCCCAACGCCGACGCCTTGAACTGCTCCGAGTGGCGCTCGGGGTCGCGCAGCTCGCCGTTGTCGTCGATGCCTCGGGTGAGGAGGTCGTGGAGGAGGCCCTGCTTGACCTGCTTCAGCTTGGCGATGATCTGCTCGGTCTTGCGGATGGCGTCGTCGAGGGTGTCGAGGATGGCGGCGATCTGGCGCTGCTCGGGGAGGGGCGGGCTCGGAATCTCCAGGCGGGCCAGAATCCCGGTGTTCAGATTGGCCATCGTCGTGCCAACGGCGAGGCGCGCGATTCGAGTTTGGATCGCGTGGTGGCGGTAGATGCGGGACACCCACGCGCCGGACAGTCGCGAGCCTGCGGGCCGGAGCAACAAGCATCCCGTCCCGCACAGCCAACCGCTCTGGCTTGGTTCGACCAGAGCGCAGCGCGAGAGGTCACCCCGTCGCGAGAACACCACGTCGCCAGCTTGCAGGCGATGGCGTCCAAGCCTTTGCGCTGTGGGCTCGGCGATCCGTGCGACTGACCTGACGTCGATGACGCCGCTCGGAATGTCCTGCGGCATTACGACAGGAACGCCGGCCTCCACGTATTCGTGCGCGTGAAGCTGCGAGCCGAATGGGCCCGTCTGAAGCAGCCCACCTGCCTCAGCCACGACCTCGCCGAGTCGGCGAACGGGCCAGGCAGATTCACGCATAGCCGAGCCCCGCCAAGAACCCGCGCAGCTTCTCCGCTGCTGCGTCGCGCTCTTCCTCGATGCTCGTCAGCGTGACCCGGTACTTGTCCCACCAGGTCTCGAACGCGGCGACGATCTTTTGTCGGTGCGCGGCGACGTAGCGCGCGAGGATCGCGTCGAGGTCCGCCTTCAAGATCCCGAGCACCAGCTCGCGCGCTCCGGGCTCATGAAGCGCCGCACGCGCAGCCCTGAGCTTGTGGGCGAAGTCGTCCTGCTTCGCCTTGAGCGCCCGCTTCGCCGTGCCGAGCTGCTTCTTCAGCGCAGCGAGCTGTTCCTCGGAGAGCTGGTCCTCGCTCTCCTCGGCTTCCTCGCCGTCTTCCTCATCGCCGCCGCTCGCGCCCTTGATGCTCGCCTCCAGCTCCGCCTTCTTCGCCTCCAGCTCGGCGAGGTCGGCGAGGTACTCGGGGAGGAGGCGCTTCACGAGTCGGTGGTCGAGCGGGTTGTCCTTCGCCTTGCCGTCTTCGAGCGCGGTCAGGATGCTCGTCTCCCACGCCTCGACGAGACCGAGGAAGCCGCGGGCGGTAACGGTGCGCAGATCGTTCTGGATGTCGCCCCACCACGTGGCGACGACGCCCGCGACCTGGAAGCGGTCGAGCAGGCCGACTGAACCGAGCGCCTTCTCGAAGCTCGCGAGCAGGTGCGCCCGCGCCTTCATCAGCTCCTGGGTCTCGGGTAGCTCGGCGAGCGCCTTCCGGTGCTTCTTCCACCAGCCGTCCACGGCTTCGGTGAGCGCCGTCTCCCGGCCGACCACGCCCTCGTCGCCCTCGATGCGCTTCTTCAGGTCGGCCTTCTCCTTTACCGCCGCGGCGAAGTCGAGGTAGCCGGTCGCCTTCGCGTGCTTCTTCAGGAGGCGCACGGGGTCGAAGCCGTGGGACTCGAACACGCTGCGCTTCGCCTCGACCTCGGCCTTCGGGATCCCGCCGTGCAAGTGGGCGCCTACGTCGTGCGGCTCGGGCGGAGGGGCGTTGTCGGCGTACCGGCGGATGTTGAGGTTGTCGTCGTTCTGCTTCAGCTCCTCGCGCGAGACGACGCGCGCGAAGCCGTCGATGTCCTCGAACGCCTGCCAGGCGCTCACGATCTTCTCGATGTGCTCGGGGTAGAGGTAGTTCTGCGCGCGGCCCTCGGTGAACTCGCGGTCGGCGTTGATGAAGAGCACCTTGCCCTTGCGCGCCTTGGGCTTCGCACCCGGCGCACGGAGCACCAGGATGCACGCGGGGATGCCGGTGCCGTAGAAGAGGCTCGCGCCGAGGCCGATCACCGCGTCGAGCAGATCCTCGTCGAGGATCCCGGTGCGGATGTCCTTCTCGGCGCCGCCGCGGAACAGGACGCCGTGTGGCATCACGGTCGTCACCATCCCGCCGGGCCGCAGGACCGCGAGCATGTGCTGCACGAACATGAGGTCGGCCTTCTTGCCGCCCTCGGGGCACCAGCCGAAGCGGAAGCGCTCGGGAAACGTGAGGTCCTTCTTCTCGTAGTTCTGCGAGAACGGCGGGTTCGTAATGACGCGATCGAAGCGCATCAGCTCGCCGCCCTCGGTGTGCTGCGGCTGCGCGAGCGTGTCGTCGTTCTTGATGTCGGCGTCGGGGATGCCGTGGAGCAGCATGTTCATCTTGCTGATCGACCAGACGCCGCCGTTCGACTCCTGCCCGTAGAGGCCGAGGTTCTTCGAGTTCAGCCCGTGCTCGTCGAGGTACTCCTTCGAGAGCACGAGCATGCCGCCCGAGCCCGAGCACGGGTCGTAGATGCGCATGCCCTCCTTCGGCTCGATGATGCGCACCATCATCCGGACCACCGAGCGCGGCGTGTAGAACTCGCCGCCTTTCTTCCCGGCCGAGTCGGCGAAGTCGCGGATCAGGTACTCGTACGCGGCGCCGAGCAAGTCCGGGTACTCGAAGTCCTCGTTGCGGAGCCGCACCTCGGAGAAGTGCATGATCAGATCGCGCAGCTTCTTGTCCGGGATCGTCGACTGCCCGACCTTCTTCGTGAAGTCGATGTGCCCGAGCACACCGTCGAGGCTCGCGTTCTCGTGCTCCAGCGCCGCGAGCGCCTTGTTGAGCCCGTCGCCGACGTTCTTGTGGACCTCGTCGCGCAGGAACGACCACCGCGCCGCCTCGGGAACGAAGAACGAGTCCGCGTAGAAGCTCGGGTGGCTCGCCGCCTTCCTCGCGGCCGCGACCGTCTTGCCCTTCTCCTTCTCCTTCTCGACGATCGCCTCGTAGCGCGCGTCGAACACGTCGGAGCAGCGCTTCAGGAACAGCGCGCCGAAGATGTACTCCTTGAACTCCGAGGCATCCATCTTGCCGCGGAGGATGTCGGCGGCAGCGAAGAGGTGGCGTTCGAGCTGGGCGAGGGTGAGCGGCATGGTCGTTGCGCGGCCGGAGAGTAGCTGAAGGCGCCGCTGGTGAGCACCGTCTGGGCCTCGCCTCCGACCCAGGGACCGTGGCATGCGGAAGCTAGGGCGCCCTCCGTTCCGGGCTCGGCGAGTCGCTTCGTGGCTGGCTACTATCTAACGATGGGAGCGCGGGAGCTGTTCGAGCAGATCCGGGACGCCGGCTGGGAAGGCCTCGAGACCTGGAAGACGGACCAGGAGCCGGAGTCCTTCGAGCTCGAGTTCAAAGGGAAGGGACACGATGCGCCGAAGCTGAACGAGTTCGACAAGACGAACGTCGCGAAGGCCGTGTCGGGCTTCGCCAATGCTTCCGGAGGCGTTCTCATGCTCGGCGTTGATACAACACCCGTGAACGGCGTCGACTGCGTTCGTGAGTTGAGCGCGGCGAAGAACCTCAAGGCCTACGTTGATGCGGTCAACCGCTTCTTGGCCGGATGTACCGACCCTCGTGTCCCCGGTGCTCACGCGATCGGCATCGAGCGCGGCGGTAATGAGGGGGTCGTCGCGTTGTTCGTTCCGCCGAGCGATGGTGGTCCCCACCGTGCGAAAGGGGGGCCGGCGGTTGCGGATCGATACTTCGCCCGCCAGGGGTGCCAGACCATCGTGCTCGAACATGGCCTTCTCGGGGCGATGTTTGGTCGCGTACCTCCACCGGTTCTAGATCTTGAGGTCGACCAGCGGGACGATCCGCACGACAGGGTCGTCTTTCGGTTCGCGGTGCGCAACTCCGGACGCGGGCTCGCTCGCAACGTGCTCCTGCGAGTCGAGGTGGTTGCCCAGCACGGTGACGCGACATCCGCGGCGCGTCACGATGAGCCGCGTCCGTTACCCGGCTGGAGCCGCGTGCTCCGGCAGACTGCAGGTGCCACCGACGCGTGGTTCTTCTCCTTCGGCAGCTTGATCTACCCCGACGATGACCTAGCCGCAGTTAACTTTGAGTTCAGGCCAGCGCCACGGTTCAACGTCCTTCGCTTCCGAGGAAGGATCGATGCAGAAGGAATGCAACCCGTAAAATTTGATCGTACCGTGTCGGTTCGGGACTGAGTGGGAGCTCGCTGCAAGGGTGCGTTGAACCACCGTGAGACGCTCCGATACCTTCGGTACGTGAGGGCACTAATGTTCCCGGTACGCATCTCCGCGGAGACACGCGTTCCACTTGAGGAGGGGAGCGCGTGAGGCTGTTCAACCTCGATCGGAGCGAGCGGCAGTGGGTGCAGCGCTCCTCCGCGACTTAGTCGGTGGCGGGCCGTAGGAGATGAACGAGCAGAGAGGCTGGTACTTCACCGCACCCTGGGACCCGGTCTCGATCCGACGTGGCGATCCGCTCGGCTTTCGCGCCGCCGCGGACTACTTTGCGGACCTCCTGGCGCCGGGCCTCAGCAACGCAGCCTCGGACGCGAGGTGGATCTCCCTCCTGTCGTGGTGCCTCAAGTGGTCGCACGTCGTGTGGCGGAACGCGCGCGGCGGCGACCTGTCTCGACGTGACGGTCAGCGCGCGCGGTATGCGTGGCTTCGCCCACTCGAGCTCCTCTGGGTGGATCGGACACTCGAGTCCGGGCAGACCACCGGCCAGCTCCGCGGGCGACGGAGCGTAGAGCGGTGGCGCAGGGCTGAACGGCAGCCCTTGAACTTCGCGATGAGTCCCGACCAGTTCCGCCGGTACCGCCAGGTCGGTACCTATGGCGCGTACCGCGTCGTCCTTCGCACCGTGCCGGGGCTCACTACTGGCGACGGCTGGACGCCTGCGGACACCGCGCTCCAGCTCGCCGCGCTCGTCAACGAGAGCCTCCCACGCGATGTACAGCTCAAGCACGAACGCTTCGAGAACGGCACGAAGTGGCGCCACTGGACCGAGGACGAGGCGCGGTACTGGGTTAGACACGGGTGGCCTGCCGCTTGGTTGAAGGCTGGTAGCGGCATGCTGCCCACGCCCGACAGCGCGATCAGAAGGAGGCTGCCTGAAGAGGAGCGCTGCCTCCTCGAGCCGGTTCTCTTCAGCGCTGAGTCCATTCGGCGGGCCACCGCCGAGGTGCTGGCCGGCGCGAGGGGCGCGTCATCGCATGCCGATCTCTGCGAGGCGCTAGCGAACTCGAGCACGCTTTCCAAGAAGATCGAGCCAAGCTCGCTCGCGCCGCTTCCGGCGTTCACGCGCTTCGCCGACGCATCGATGCACGCAATGAGGGGGCTGTGGACCGAGATCAATCAGGACGAGGCCAAGCAGGCGCCCGCCGTCGACAGGTTGGCCCGCTCGTCGGAGCTGCGCGCCAGGTTCGACACGGTTCGAGAGACAGGGGCCGCGTGGCTACGCGCACCTGGTGTTACCGGCCAACGTCGTCGATGTCCCATCGCGCAGGCTGCGTGATGGCCATCACGGGCATGGAACCGGGCTGCCATGCGGTGTGATGGCCATCAGCCTGCGTGCTCGGACCCGCTTCGGGGGCGCCCCTCAGGCGC
>JAEUKE010000253.1 GCA_016794345.1 Myxococcales bacterium | reverse complement strand
AGCGGATCGCAGAAGCGATCCGGGCCCCCTCTCCCTCGGGGAGAGGGGGTTAGGGGGTGAGGGTTCACTCTCGCGGCTCTTTCACGCGGGCAACCTCCGAGCAGCACGCGGCGCTTTCATGCATGACGGTTTCGTCACTTTAACGGGATCAAATGAAGAGCCCTGCTAGTCCCGTGGAAACGGAGTGTCCACGCAAGGGAGAACGAGTCGTCGGTCCAGGCGCTGCTACCAGCCCAAAGCGCCTCGCAGCATCAACCTCTGATCCCGCGCCTGGCAGCGGTCGACCGACCGTCTCGTCAGCGCGGCGGCGTCTTGGACGGGGGCGGCGGGGCGCCCGGGAGCGGCGGGGCCGTCGAGCCGCGCTTGCTCATGAAGGTGACCGAGCTCTTCGCCCCGCGCACGTTGCTCGTCCCGACGGTTACACTGACGAGGTCGTCATCGTTCGATGGAGCGGCCGCGATCACGTGCACCACGAGGCCCCTGTCGGCTACGCCTTCGGGGTAGGCCTCGGCCATGCGTGAGCCCACCTGCTCGGGTGGAACGTCGAGGAAGATCGTGGCCGTCGCGACCTTGCCGTCGGTCACCATCGCGTTGACCCCGACGACCTTGCCCAAGTCGAACGCCGTCTCGCCCGTCCCGGGTACGGGCAGCCCCGTGCAGCTCGACATCCGGCCGTCCTTCACCCACTCCTTCACCTGAGGTGGCTCGACCTTCCAGTCGTACTGGTCGACGCCGTGACCGGCTTTGCGGCAAGCCGCGCGAAAGTCGGCGACCGAGGCTCCGAAGACGATGCCCGCCACGTCGCGATCCCGTACGAAGCCGAGAGGGCGCGTGTTCGGAGGCAGAACCTCGTCGAACTTGCGCTTCGAGGCTGGCAGCGTGAACCGGTGCGAGTCGAACGTCGGGTTGCAGAGGTCGTCGGCCTTGGTCGGATCGGCCATGCAAGCAACGCTCTCGGTCCCGAGCTTGCCGTCCGGTCGCACGAACATGGCGGCGGCCAGGCGAAGGCTGACCGCCCGATCGCCTTGGTTCATACGGATGGAGGCGCGGACCTCGAGGGCGTCGTCCTTGGACGTGGCGCTGAAGTCGACCGCGCCGCCGCCCGGGCCCTTCAAGAGGGCATGCATATGCTCGGACTCCTTCTCGAGGGCCTGTTTGACCGTGAGCGCCTGTGCGCTCGTGCTGCGCCGAGCGGCGCCCGACTGGATGTAGATGGTGCCATCCGTCATCGAGCTCGGCGCGCGTACGGCCATGACCTCGGCGGTGCCGGTCGGGTCCTGCTGGAGCGCGGCTTGCCGCAGCCGCTCGACCCTGTCGGGCTCCAGATCGACGAAGCTCGCCGGGGCGTCGACCGCGACGTGGGGCAGCTCGAGGCGGCGGGTGTGGACCGCGGGCTGTTCCGCCGACGCCGGTGCGATCGGTGTGGGCTCGGCCGGAGGGTCGCCACACGCGAGCGCGAAGATGCAAACGAGGAACGAGGCGCGCACGCCCCGAGCTTCGCTCTGTCTCCCCGAGCTGTCACCCGCCGTCGCCGACCGTTCGGTCTTCAGGAGACCCGACCCGGGATCAGCGGGTGAGCGCGGCACGTGAGAGGGTCGACAGGCGATCGTTCCCATCCAGCTTTGATTCTTGTCAACCAAGCAGCCCCGTGTTGTCGTCGCGGAGTGGAGCGAGTCGCCAACAAGGCGCGTGGCTTCGACGCCGCCAGAGCGTGGGAGATCGCCCAGTATGCGGCGATGACCCCCGACGAGCGAAGGAAGGTCGCGCGGCAGCTCCGCGACCGCGTGTACGGGACGAACTGTCCCGACGTGCGTGACGCCGTCGCGGGCCTCAAGCGGCGGCGCCGTTGACCGGAGAGCACCTCTCGGGTGACACGAAGGAGCTCCTTCGGCTGATGGAGCGCCACCGAGTGCGTTACCTGCTCGTCGGCGGTGAGGCGGTCATTCACTACGGATACCCCAGGCTGACCGGTGCTGTAGACCTGCTTCTACGACCGGTCGGCCACCAACGCGGCCCGCTTGTATGCGGCGCTCTCGGCGTTCTGGAAGGGCGAAGTGCCGGCTGTGGCCTCCGCGGAAGAGCTCACGGAACCTGAGGTCGTCATTCAATTCGGGCGACCACCGAACCGCATCGACCTGCTCTCCTCGCTGGGCACCGTCGCGTTCACGACGGCGTGGCGGCGGCGCTCGAAGGAGACATTGCGTTTGGGTCGACGCCGCATCACGCTCCCCATCATCTCGCTCGCAGACTTGCTGCAGAGCAAGCGAGATGCCGGGCGCCACAAGGACCTCGACGACATCGCGGTGCTCACAGCACGTTCTCGCCGACCTGCAGGTGGGGGACGGAAAGCCTCGTCGAAGCGCCGCGTGTGAGTGCACAACACGGTCGCTCTCGGACCGAAGTAGCTCCTGAGCGTTGGCTGTGGTGGCCTCCACGTCCCGAGCTCAATCGTCATCGTCCTCATCGTGCTCGCCGTGTCGCTCGTGCTCTCCGCCGCCTCTCTTCTCGCCCTCTGCGCCTTCGCCGACCGCGAGCGTCGTCCCGAGGAGAGGCAGGCGCACCGTGCCCGCCTGGGCGTCGTAGCCGCTGGCGAGGCCCACCGCCCAGATGGCGGTGAGGGCAACGAAGCCGAGCCCGACGAGGGGGTGCGACGAGCGGATGGCGTCCGCCTCGTCGCCGACCTTCGTTCCGGCGATCATCGAGCCGGTGAGGTTCTCGCGGTGGCGGAGGGTGTGCAGCAACACGCCGGCCACGTGGGCTCCTGCGACGATGATCAGGGCGTTTGCGAAGACCTCGTGTAGCTCCTCGAGCGCCTCGCCCCCCGAGCCCATGAGCGCGCCGGTCACGGCGGCGCCGACGGTGAGGAACAACATCGCAAAGATGGCGACGCTCGAGCCCGGGTTGTGCCCCACGAAGGACTTCGTGTCTTTCGACAGGAGGCCGCGGAAGTAGTCGAGGATGGCGCGGGGACCGAAGACGAACGAGCCGAACCGCGCGTAGCGGGAGCCGACGAGGCCCCAGACGATACGCAGGAGGACCAGGAAGGCCGCCGTGGCCCCCAGCAACATGTGCCAGGCGAACGCGGGCTGGTCGTCGTCGACCAGGTTGCCGATCGCAAAGGCGCCGAGCACGCCGGCGGCCAGCAGCCAGTGGAAGAGCCGCGTGGGAAGGTCCCAGACGAGGATCGGTCGCTTCATGAGGGACAACATGCGCGCCCCATCTTCGCCACGCCTGAGAGGAACATGAGAGAGCTCTCATCGTCGGCGATTGCTCCGTGGCGCGCCGGTCCGCTCACCGTGATAGGTCCACCGGGACATCTCGGGCGCGAGCGTGCAGCGCGAGATGCTCCGGCTGCTCGAGGGCGCGGTGATGGGCGTCCCGCCGAAGGGGACGCGCCACCCGCAGGGGCAGCTCCTGCAGATCGACACCAGCCGGATCGTCATCGTCGCGGCCGTCCGGCTGGAGGACGTGGACGCGCCGCCCGGGCCGACCGAACGCCAGCTCCGCGACGCGCTCGTGCAGATGGGCCTCCTGGGAGCGTTCGTGTCGCGGTTCGATCGCGTCGTGTTCCTGAAGCCGCTCGCCCCGAGCGAGCTCTCGCAGATCGCGGAGCGCACGCTCGCCCGCGCGACGACCGAGGCGCAGGCCGTCGGCGCCCGGATCGAGATCGCGCCCGACGCGATCGACGCCCTCGTGGCCTCGGCCGTCGCCTCGAACGAGGAGGGCTTCGGGGGCGCGCGCTTCGCGCAGCGCCTGCTCGAGGAGATCTTCGTGGCCGAGGACCCGGCGCGGACCTACACGGTGACCGCCAGCGTCGTCCGCGGTCTGCTCGAACGCTGACGGCGTTGTCAGTCTTTGACGATGGGCCCCGGATCCGACGCAACCGCGGCGACGAGCTGGTCGTGGATGGCGCCGTTCGTGACGACGATGTGCCCGCGCTCCAGCCGAGCCGGGCCGCCGTCGAGCGCCGTGATCCGGCCGCCGGCGGCGAGGACGAGCGCGGCCGCAGCGGTCGAGTCCCAGATGTGGAGGCGGCGCTCCCAGTAGCCGTCGTAGGTGCCGTCGGCGACGAACGCGATGTCGATCGCCGCCGAGCCGCAGCGGCGCACGGCGCGCGCGCGCCGCTTGACCGCGACGAACGACGCGAAGTTGTCGTAGGGCCCCTGCGATCGATCGGGTGGGAAGCCTGTCGCGAGGAGCGCGCGATCGAGATCGGTCGTCTCGCTCACGCTGCAGCGCTCGCCGTTGCGCATCGCGAGGCCGCCGTCGGCGCCGTGATAGCCGTGCCAGGTGGTCGCGAGACACGGCGCAACCAGGCCGCCCGCGATCGGCTCGCCGTCGAAGAGCACGCCCACCGAGACGGCCCACACCGGGTGGCCGTGTGCGAAGTTCGTCGTGCCGTCGATCGGGTCGACGCAGAACGCGAGCCCACGCGGGAGCGCGCCGTTCGGATCTCCGCCCTCCTCCGCGACGACGGGCACGCCCGGGTGGCGGTCGGCGAGGATCGCGAGGAGCTCGGCCTGCGTGGCTTCGTCGAAGGGCGTCACGAGATCGTGCGCGCTCTTCTCGCGGATCGCGGCGTGGGCTCGGAAGCCGCGCCGCGCGACGGCGGCTCCTCGCTCGGCGACCTCCAGACAGTCGGCGGCGAGGCGCGAGAGCTCCCGTCTTGGAAGGGCTGAGGCGGGCATGGTCGGGCGCGCAGGGTGCCACAAGAGAGGGTTTACGTCTCGGACCCGGGCGAATAGGGTCGCGCCATGTCAGAAACCCGGGATCTGCTGCTCGAAATCGGCTGCGAGGAGCTCCCCGCATCGTTCGTCGACGCGGCGGTCGCCACGCTGCCCGAGCTCGCGAAGGCGCGCTTCGGGGCCGCCCGCATCGCCTTCTCCCACGTGCGGGCGTTCGGCACGCCGCGGCGGCTCGCGCTCCTGCTCGGCGGCGTGCCCGTCGCCCAGCCGGATCTGGCGGAGGAGCTGACGGGGCCGCCCGTCCGCGCCGCCTTCAAAGACGGCGAGCCCACACGCGCCGCGCTCGCGTTCGCCGAGAAGCTCGGCGTCCCGGTGGGAGAGCTGCGCCGCGTGGAGACCCCCAAGGGGGAGTACCTGGTCGGCACGCGCCGCGAGACCGGCCGCCCCTCGGCGGAGCTCTTGCCGGAGCTGCTCGACGGCATCCTCCGGGCGATCCCGTTCCGCAAGTCGATGCGCTGGGCCGACCTGGATTTTGCGTTCGGCCGGCCCATTCAATGGCTCGTCGCGCTCTTCGGAGCGGATGTCATTCCGCTGGAGATCGCGTCGATCAAGAGCGGGCGGCTGAGCCGCGGTCACCGGTTCCTCTCACCGGGCACGGTCAGCATCGGCGCGCCGGCTGCTTACGTCGACGCGATGCGCGCCGCGCACGTGCTCGTCGACCCCGCCGAGCGCCGCGAGGCGCTGCGCGTCGCGCTCGGCAAGGCGGCGGTCGAGGCGGGCGGCACGCTCATCGAGGACGAGTTCCTCATGGGCGAGAACGCGTCGCTGGTGGAGGAGCCGTACGTCGTCGTGGGCGGCTTCTCGGAGGAGTTCCTCGATCTCCCGGAGCGGGTCATCCTCGAGGTGGCGAAGGGCCACCAGCGCTACTTCGGCGTCCGCGCGCCGAGCGGCAAGCTGTTGCCCAAGTACCTCGCGGTCGTGAACACGGCGCTCGAGCCTGCGCTCATCCGCAAGGGTAACGATCGTGTCATGCGCGCGCGCCTCGCCGACGCGCGCTTCTTCTACCAGGAAGATCTGCGAGTCCCGCTGGAGAGCCGGCGCGAGAAGCTCGGCGGGGTCGTCTTCCAGAAGCGGCTCGGCACGGTGCTCGAGAAGGCGGACCGCGTGGAGCTGCTCGCGGGCACCGTGGGCAAGCTGGCCGGGGCGACGCCGGGCGTGCTCGAGGTCGCGCGCGAAGGCGCGCGGCTCGCGAAGTGCGATCTCGTCTCGCTCATGGTGGGGGAGTTCCCCGAGCTGCAGGGCGAGATGGGCTCCGCTTACGCCGTCGCCCAGGGCACCCGGCCCGAGGTGGCGGAGGTCATCCGCGAGCACTACCGGCCCAAGGGCGCATCGGACGACACCGCGAAGGCGCAAGCCGCGGCGCTGGTCGCCCTCGCGGACCGGCTGGATTCGCTCGTCGGCTGCTTCGCCATCGGGCTCACGCCGTCGGGCGCGGCCGATCCGTTCGGCCTGCGCCGCGCCACGCTGGGCATCCTCCGCACCATGATGGATCAAGGCCTCGATCTCTCGCTCGTCGACCTCGCGCGCGCCGCGTACGAGGGCCTCCGCGGCAAGAAGCTCGATCTGGGCGAGAGCGATCTGGTCGACAAGCTCATCGAGTTCGCGGGCGAGCGCCTCCGCGGCCTGCTGGCGGAGAAGTGGCCGGCGGACGTCGTGCGGGCCTGCCTCGCCGCCGGCCACGAGCGCCCGCTCGATGTCCGGGCGCGCGTGGTGGCGCTCGCCGGGCTCGACGAGACGACACGCGCCAAGGTGGGCGAGGTGTTCAAGCGCGCCACGAACATCGCGGAGAAGGCCCCGCCCGGCGAGCCCGGCGCGGCGCCGAGCGATCACCCGAGCGAGGCGGCGCTTTTCTCCGCCTATGCGCGCTTCGCGGAGCGCTCGGACGCGCTCGCCAAGGCCGGGGACTACGTCGCGCTCCTTCGCGAGGTGGCGACGATCGCCCCGATCATGCATCAGTACTTCACTGACATCTTCGTCATGGATGAGAACGCGGCCGTTCGCGAGCCGCGGCTCCGCCTCATGCGATCCATCTCGGAGCGCTGCACCCGCGTCGCGCGGCTGGAGCTGCTCTCGGCGACGCAGGCCGAAGCCGCCAGCCAGGCTCAGGCCGGCTGAACGAGCACGGGGCCGAGCCTACCGAACAGTGTGCTCAGCATGCGGTACGTGAGGCCCCAAACGATGCGGCCCTCCACGTCCCAAGCGGGGAGCGTGAACTTGTCGCCCTTGTAGGTGACGTCCACGCTGGTCCCTCGCTCACCGCGCAGGAGCGGCTCGACCGGCGCCCAGAGCACCTCCGTCACCTCGGAGCTCAGGACGACCCTCGGCTCGGCGCGCAGCTCGAACACGAAGGGCCGCGTGGGGAGCGGCTCGCGTGAGCGGCGGCCGGTCGCGTCCTGATCGTCGAGCACGCCGACGAGCTCCGCGTCCCTCGTGAGGTCCACCCCGATCTCTTCGATCGTCTCGCGGATGGCGGTCGAGAGCAGGTCCACGTCGTGGGGCTCGCGTCGTCCGCCGGGGAACGCCATGTGACCCGACCAAGGATCGCCGTCGCGCTCGGCGCGGCGAATGAACAGGACCTCGAGCCCCCCGGGCGCGTCGCGCAAGATGGTCGCCACCGCGGCCGCGGAGGGGCCTTCGGGATCGGGCGAGCTGGGGAGGGAGCCCGCGAGGGTCTCGCGGACGCGAGCGATGTTCACCACGCGGTTGCCAAACGCTTAGCACGCGCTCGACCCACGGGAGAGGGAAGAAGCAAGAGCTTCGATGGTGTACCATCCGACCGCCCATGCGCGAATCCTTCCCCAAGGCGATCCACGGCGCTCTGAAGGGTGTCGGACCGTTCCCTCGCCACATCGCCGACGCCATCATCGAGGTGGCTTACCTGACGATGGCGGTCGATCAAGAGCTCCGTGACGAGGAGCTGCAGGCCTTCGCGCTCATCTGCGGTGAGCTCTCGGGGCAACCACCCGAGGAGCGCGACCTCTACAAGCGGCTCGACAGGCTGGGTGAGGCGCTCGACCGCACGAGCATCCTCGAGCGGCTGGAGAAGAGCGCCTCGGTCCTCGGAGACGACAAGCCGGCCAAGCTCGCCGCCTACCGCGTCGCCTCGCTCATGGCGCTCGCCGATCTCGACGCCGCGGATCGCGAGTTCGAGTTCGATCTCGATCTCATCGCGACGCTCGGCCTCACGCAGGACGAGGCCGACAAGGTGTCGGACGAGGTGAACGAGGCGCTCGCCGCCGCGAGCTGAGGCTCAGCGCTTCGTCACGCGGAAGGCCGCGAGGAAATAGCCGTCCGTCCCGTGGACGTGGGGCAGGAGGCGCAGGCTGCGCTCGCCTCGCATGGGCGCTGGTGCGTCGTCGCCGAATGGGATGGGCTCGAGCGCGATCTCGTCCGACCCTCGCGCGAGCGCTTCCACCACCTCCTCACACTCCTCCCGGAGGACGCTGCAGACGGCGTAGACGAGCGTCGAGCCGGGCTTTGTGCGAGTCGCGGCGGTGAGGGTGATGGCAACCTGCTTCTCGGCGAGCCGCGCGACGTCGGCTTCTTCCAGCCGGCGGAGCAGATCGGGCCGCCTGCGCATCGTACCGGTGCCCGAGCACGGCGCGTCGACGAGCACGAGATCCGCGTCGGCGGGCACGTCGCCTGGGCCGATCGTCCAGTCGACCGCGAAGGCGCGAGCGTTGGGGATGCGCGCGGTGAGCTTCTCGAGCTTCGCCGCGTGGAGGTCGCAGGCGATCACGTGGCCGGACTCACCTGCGAGCTTCGCGAGGAGCCACGTCTTGTTGCCGCGGCCGGCGCAGGCATCGAGGATTGTTGCACCAGGGGTCGCGCCGAGGGCCAGCGCGAGCGCCTGCGCGCCTTCCTCCTGCACGATCCAGTCGGCCTCGAAGCCGGGCAGCTTTCGCGGGTCGCCCGCGCTGGTGAGCAAGATGGCGCGGGGTGAGAGGGCGCCTGCGCGAATATCCGCGCCCGGCGGGGCTGAGGCGCGCAGCCGCTCGATCTCCTCGTCCCTCCGGCTCGCGTCCGCGACCGCGACGGCGAGCGGAGGGGGGATGGGGCCCGCGCTCCAGTATCGCTCGGCTTCCTCTGCGCCGAGCGAGCGCGCGAGCGAGGCGCGGAGCCAGTCTGGGAGCGACTTCGCGATGGCCTCGGTGAGGCTCGGCCGTCCTTTGGCTTCGGTCTCCCGTGCGTACGTCCGCAAGAGCGCGTTGACGAAGCGGCTCGGCCCTTCTCCGAGCTCCGCCCGCACGCCGTTCACGGCCTCGGAGACGACGGCGTGCGGCGGCAAGCGATCGAGGAAGGCGAGCGAGTAAAGCCCGATGAGGATGTGCGCGCGTGCGACGGGCTTGTCGGGCAGGCGGCCCTTGGTCGAGAGACGCGCGCCGACGTCGAGCAAGAAGCGTTCGACGCGGAGGACGCCGTAGACGAGCTCGGTCGCGAGCCGCGCGTCACGCGGCTCGAGCTTCGCGCGTTGCGCCTCGGTGTCGAGCGCGGCGGCCGCGAAGGCCTGATCGCGCGTGACGCGTGCGAGGACCTTGGCCGCGACGTCGCGGGCAGGGGAGACCGCGCTCACGGCACGAGCTCCCGCACCTGGCCGCGGATCACGTCCCACCGGCGCTCCACGTCGTTCTTGAACGCGATGACCATGAGCCCGACGAGGAGCACCATGCCGACCAGGCTCGCGATCTCCCTCACGCGGAGCGGCAGCGGCCGACGGAGCAGCGCCTCGAAGCCGAAGAAGAGCAGGTGCCCGCCGTCGAGCACGGGAATGGGTAGGAGGTTCAGGAGGCCGAGGTTGATGGAGATGATGGCCATCGCCCAGATGAAATACGAGACGCCTTTTGCGCTCTGCTCGCCGACGACGTCGTAGACGGTGATCGGTCCGCCCAGCGTCGAGACGCCGATCTTGCCTTCGGTGATGCGGACGACGCCGACCAGGATGAACCGGGCCACGTCGTATGTCTCCTCCACGGCCGCCACGAACGCGTTCCGGAGCGCGTGGGGGCTCTCGACCGGGTGCTCGGGCACGAGCGGCGCCCAGTTCTTCGCCCGCATGACGTAGCGCGACTGGTTGCCGCCGTATTCGTCGACGTAGAGCTCTCGGCGCAGCTGGATGACGCCGCTCCGCCGCTCGCCCTGGCGCTCGAAGGTGATTGTGTGCGGCTGATCCGGCCTCTGGAAGAGCAGCTCCTCGAAGGAGATCCACGCGGTGACCTCCTGGTTGTCGACCGCGAGGATGCGATCGCCCGTCCGGAGATCGGCCATGTGCTCGGCCGAGCCCTCCGGGACGTCGAAGACGTAGAGATCGGCGGGCTCCATGCCGGTGCGCAGGGCGAAGGTGTTCTGCGCGGCGTCGGGCGTCAGCGCCGCGACGCCGGGCTCATAGACGGCGATGTCGGCCATCTTGCCGAGGGCGTTGGGCACACGCACCGGCCGGAGGTACGTCACCGGCACGGTCTCGCCGTGGTTGTCGGCCAGGGTCTCCTCGAGGTCGACGAAGCGCTTGATGGGCTTGCCGCGCACCTCGATGACGACGTCGAAGCTGCGGAGCCCGGCGCGGTACGCGGCGGAGTCCGGGCGCGGCACGCCGATGACCGCGGCCGGCTGGCTGGGCCCGATGCCGAGCTCCCCGACGGTGTCCACGATCTCGAACGGCTTCTCGAGCCGGATCTCCTGCGGCGTGACGCTCACCTCGACGCGCGTCTGGCCGCGGAAGACGGTGAGCGCGAGCTCCTTGTTGGGGCTGCCCTGGATCTTGCGGCGCAGCTCCGCGAACGTGTAGACGCGTTCGCCGTTGGCCTCGAGCACGCGGTCGCCAGGGAAGAGCTTACCGTCCGCCGGGTGACCGGGCGCGACGGTGCCGATGGTGGGAGGCGCCTGCGGCCCCTCTCCCACGAGCACCACGAAGTAGAGCAGGACGGGGAAGAGCACGTTCATCGCCGGCCCGGCGAGGACGATGATGACCCGCTTGTAGAGCGGCTGCGCTTCGAACGTCCGGGCGCGGTCCTCCGGCAGGACCGACTCCTGCCGCGTCTCACCCAGCATCTTCACGAACCCGCCCAACGGGAGGATGCCGACGCAGTACTCCGTCTCTCGACCGCGCAGCCGCAGGATCTTCGGGCCGAACCCGAGTGAAAACGTGAGGACCTTGACCCCGAAGATCTTCGCCCAGACGAAATGCCCGAGCTCGTGCACGAAGATGAGCACCGAGCAGAGCAACGCGAAATAGACGAGATCCACGCGGGGGTAGGCGTAGAACAGATCCGCGCGGGTGTCGAAGCGGGAGCGCGCCCTCGCGGGAAAGGCGGTCGCGTCCCCCTCAGCTCGAGGGGGACGACACGACGCGCGTGGAGATCGTGCGAACGGCGAAGCCGAGCGCGATCCCGCCGGCCGCGAGGCCGAGCTCCTTCCAGTCGGCGCCGTAGAGGAGGCTCAGCGACCCGATCGCTCCGATGGCCGGGATGACCAAACCAAACGGGACGCGGAAGCCCGAGGCCTTCTCGCCCTCGGTCGCGCGCCGGCGAAGGACGGGGACTGCGATACACGTCACGGCGTACTGGAAGACGACCGTCACGTTGGAGAACGTCACCAGCTCGCGGTAGGTGAAGAGCGCGCCGAGGATGGCCGTGAGCAACGTGGTCACGATGATGGCCACGTGGGGCGTCCCGTATCGTGGATGGACGCGACCCATCGCTGCGGGCAGCTCGCCGTCCTCCGCCATCGCTTGTCCGTAACGAGGCGTGCCGAGCGCGCTGCCTGCGGTGAAGCCGCCGACCGAGACGATGCTGCCGACGAGCACCAAGAGCCCGAGCGTGGGGCCGAGGTACCGCGCGGCGTCCACGAGGGGCGTGGCCGAGTCCGCGGCGACCATCGGGTAGGCGCCCACGATCGCCGTCTGCACGACGACGAAGAGCAGCGCCGCGAACACCAGTGAGCCGACCGTGGCGATGGGCACGTTGCGCCTGGGGTTGTCGGTCTCTCCGGCTGGGACCGGCACGACCTCGAAGCCCTGGAGCGGAAAGAGCGCAAGGTACACGCCGTTCGCGACGCCGGCCGTGCCGTGTGGGAGCGCGCCGCCGAGCCGCGAAGGGTCCAGGCTCATCAGCGCGACCGCCGCGAAGGCGATGATCGCCACGAGCTTGCCCACCGTCATCAGGTTCACGACGAAGGCGCCCGGTCTGATGCCGACGTAGTTGATGGCGCCGAGGGCGACCACGGTGCTGATCACCGCGGGGCGGAAGAGCGCGCTCTGCCCGAGCCCGGCGAACTCGATGAACTGCGTCGCGTTGGCGGCGAAGCTGATGAAGGCGTTGAGGTAACAGGCCCAGCCCACGATGAACCCGACCCGTGCGCCGAACGCCCGCCTCGCGTAGATGTACGGCCCGCCGTTTTTGTCGGATTGGCTCGAGAGCTCCGCGAAGCAGAGCGCTACGGGGATGAGGACGAGCGCGCAGAGCAGGTACGAGAGCGGCGAGAACCCCCCCATCGATCGCTGCATGTCGTCGGGCAGCGAGAAGACCCCGGAGCCGACGATGGCGTTGACGCCGATGGCGATGACGTCGACGAGTCCGAGCCTGCGAGCTGCCACGCGCGGCTCACCTCGGGAGCACGAGATCGAGCAGCCACATCGAGACCGCCGAGATGAGCCCCGCGGCAGGGATGGTCAGCACCCAGGCGGTGACGATGTTGCCGGCCACGCCCCACCGGACCGCCGAGAGCCGCTTCACGGCGCCCACGCCCATGATGCAGGCGTTGATGCAGTGGGTGGTCGAGAGCGGGATCCCGAGGTGGCTCGCGAAGAGGATCGTCGACGCGCCGCTCGCCTCGGCCGCGAAGCCCTGCAGCGGGCTGATGCGGATGATCTTCGTGCCCATCGTCTTGATGATCTTCTTGCCGCCCGCCATCGTGCCGAAGCCGATGGCGAGGGCGCAAGCGATGATGACCCATCGGGGCACCGCGCCGCCAGCCCCCGGCGCCATCCAGGCGGGGATGCCGTCCGCGCCCTTGGTGGCGACGTAAGACGTGAGCGCGAGCGTCATGATGCCCATGCTCTTCTGCGCGTCGTTCGAGCCGTGGGCGAAGGCCATGCCGCTCGCCGAGATGAGCTGCAAGACGCGTGAGCCGCGGTGAACGCCCGATGGCTTGATGTTGGCGAGGCGGATGACCCACATCGCGCCGGTCATCACGAAGAACGCGAGCACGAACCCGAACGCCGGCGAAACGACCAGCGGTACGAGCACCTTCTGAACGAGCGTCTTCCACTGGAAGTGGCTGATGCCGGCGTGCGCCACGACCGCGCCCGCGAGCCCGCCGATGAGGGCGTGCGAGGAGCTCGACGGGATGCCGTACCACCACGTGATGAGGTTCCACGCCGAGGCGCCGATGAGGGTGGCGAGCACCACGGTCTGCGTGACGTCGCTCGCGTCGGCGAACCCCGATGCGATGGTCTTTGCGACGGCCGTGCCGGTGATGGCACCGACGAAGTTCAGGATGCCCGCGATCATGACCGCCGTCCGGATCGGCAGGACGCCGGTCGAGACGACGGTCGCGATCGCGTTCGCCGCGTCGTGGAACCCGTTGATGAAGTCGAAGACGAGCGCCGTGACGAGGACCAGGACGAGGACGACGAAGACGCTATCCATGTTTCACCGCGAGGTTCGCCAGGTACTCGGCCGCGTCCTCGCTGGTGTCGACTGCGTTCTCGAGGATCTCGATGACTTCCTTCTCGCGGATGAGCAGCCGGGCGTCGCTGACCGGCTCGGCGAAGAGCGCCTTCATGGTCTTCCGGTAGAGCTCGTCGCCTTCTTTCTCGATTGTCTTGATCTGCCGGCGGCCGGCGCGGATCGCGTCGAAGTCGTGTTTGCGGAGCGCGGGCACGATCTCCTTCAGGAGGGCGGTCGCGCGCTCGAGCACGTCGAAGAACTGGATCGCCGCCGCGCTCGGCCGGTCGATCGAGAACATGTCGAACGCGCTGGCGCAGGCGTAGGCGCGGTCGAGGATGTCGTCGATGAGCGAAGCGAGCTTGTGGATGTCCTCCCGATCGAGAGGCGTGACGAACGTCTCGGACAGGGCGTCCTCGAGCTGGTGAGTCACCTTGTCACAGCGCTTCTCTACCTCGTGCACGCGCTCCCGAACGCCCGCGATGCCGTCCGGCGTCTTGCCCGCTTCTCCGCCGAGCTCCGCCAGCGCCAGCGCGCATTCATGGGCGAGCCTCGCTTGCTCCTCGAGGAAGTCGTAGAAGCGATCGTCCTTCGGCAGAACGACACGCACCAGATCCTGAATGCCCACGTAGCCTCCTGTCGCGGCGCCCGAGGCTATCGATCGACCCGGCGCGTCGCGAGCGCGTCATGGAACTTCTGCAAGCGGGCGTCCACTCGGCCGTACACGGTGTCTTGCCCGTCCCCCTCGGGGCTGGCGATGCGGGCCTTCACCCCGGTTAGCAGCTCGATTCCTGCTTCGACCGAGCTTACCGCGTAGACATGGAAACGGTTCTGTCGAACGGCTGTCACAACATCGTCACGGAGCATGAGCGAGTCGACGTTGTTCGAGGGGATGAGCACCCCTTGCGTCCCGGTGAGGCCGCCTTTCGCCTGGCAGATGTCGAAAAATGCTTCGATCTTCTCGTTCAGGCCGCCGACGGGCTGGATCTGCCCCCACTGATCGACGCTGCCGGTGACCGCGAGGTCCTGCCGTATCGGAAGGCCGCTGAGGGCCGAGAGCAACGCGTAGAGCTCGCTCGACGAGGCGCTGTCACCGTCGATCGCCTCGTAGGTCTGCTCGAACACGAGCGAGGCGCTGAAGCTGAGCGGGCGCGTCTGCGCGAAACGCGACGCGAGGAAGCCCTTCAGCACGAGGACACCCTTCGAGTGGAGCGGCCCGCTCATCTCCACCTCGCGGGCGATGTTCATCGGGCCTTCGTGTCCGGGGTACACGACCGCGGTGACGCGGCACGGGCGACCGAAAGACGTCGGGCCATCGGAGAGCACGCTGACGGCGTTCACTTGCCCGACGATCGAGCCTTGCGTCTCGATGCGGATCAGGCCGCGCCGCAGGAGATCGTGCAGCTCGTCGCGGAACTGAGCGCCGCGCCGCTGCGCGCCTTCGATCGCGCCACGCACGGCGTCTTCGTCGATGACCGACTTTCCGCGCTTCGTCGCGAGGAACGATGCCTCCGTCGCGACCTCTGCGATGAGCCCGAGGCAGCTCGTGACCTTCGTCTGGCTCTCGGCGGCTCGACCGCCGAAGAACACGAGCTCGGCCACCGCGCCGCGCGTGAGGGGCAAGAGGCCGCGTGCCTTCGAGAGCCCCGAGAGGAACGCGGGGTAGGTCTGCTCGGCCTCGGCGGCCGCGAGGGTCGACTCGAACCGAGCCTGCACCTTGAAGAGCTGGGAAAACTCGGGGTCCGCCGCGTGCAGCTCCTGGAAGAGACCCGGGCCGGCGATGAGGATGACCTTCACGTCGATCGGGATCGGCGGGAAGAGCAGCTCCTCGCTCGAGCCGCGGTAATACGACGGGTTCTGCTCGGGGACGACGAACTTCCCCGAGAGCAGACAGGCCTTCAGCTGCTCGTAGAGCGCCTCGTTCTTGAGCAGGGCCGTCGCCGGCAACACGAGGAAGCCGCCGTTGGCCTGGTGGAGCGCGCCGGCCACGGCGAAGCCGGGCTCGGGCGGGAACGCCTCGTCGGGCGGAGAGTGGCTCCGGCCGAACAGCGCGGTGAGCGTCGGGTGCGCGACCTCGATCACCGGCGCGCCGCTGCCGGGCTGGTGCTCGGTGAGGAGCGTCGGCACGATGAAGCCGCGCGACAGGATCGCGCTCTCCTCGCCGCGTGGCTCGTCGATGAGTCGATTGATCTGCGTCATGACCGCGCCCTCGAGCTCGGTCAAGAACGCGCTCACGTCGCTACGCGCGGCGTACTTCGCGATGATGGGCGCGAAGTGGCCCTTCAACGCTTCGGCGAGGAACGTCTTGAGGCTGGTGCGCAGCTCCGCCTCGGCCTCTTCGTGGATGTCCGCCAGGCGAGACTCGAACTCCTCGACCGCCAGCTTGACGAGCTCCAGCGGGTCGTTGGCTGACGGCCCGCCTCCGCCGGACACCGGCTCGAGGCTCGGCGGCGGGAGGCTCTCCTTCGTGGCCTCGCCTTCTTCGTCCGGAAGGGACGTGATCTCGATCTCGTCGCCCGTTCGCTCGAGGCGGAACCCCAGCTCCTTCGCGCTCGCGACGAGCGTCGTCTCGAGCTCGGCCTCGGCGCGCCGTGACCGCCGCTGCGCGCGCGTCTGCGCCTGCTTGAAGCGCTCGCCCTCGGTGGCGGCGTGGAGCGACTCGACCAGCTTCGAGTAGAGGTTCGCCATCGTGTCGCTGAACGCCCGGCCTTCGCCTGCGGGCATGAACAGCGCGGAGGGCTCGCTCGGCCGCCGCGGGTTGGGCAGCAGCAAGAGGTCGTCGGGGGTGGGCAGCGTGCGCGCGACACGCTCGGCCATCTTCCTCGCGCTGAACGTCCGACCGGCGCCGGAGCTCCCCACGACGACGACGTGGAAGCGCGGCTGGCGCACCTCGAGGCCGAACTCGAGCGCGCCCAGGGCGCGCTCCTGGGCGACGACGCCGGAGACGGGCTCCACGTCCGCCGTCGTCTCGAACGAGAACGATGCTGCATCCACGAACCGCCGGCACTCCTCCGGCGTCAGCTCACGCACGGTCATTCCGGGGACGTTAGCAGATGGTGAGCGAGCAGACGGCTGCGCTGCGATCCCTGCTGCGGCACCGGGGGAATCCGCGGAGTCGAAGAGGATTCCCGGCCGCTCACTTCTTTCTCGCTCTTCCCCTTTGGTCAGCGGTTCTCGATGCTTCGAGGAGCCGGTCGATGCGCACCCCGTCGATCGTGAGGCCTTCGATGTTCGCGTCCTCGATGGTGACCCCTCGCAAGTCGACGTCGCGGAGCCGAGCTCCCTTCAACGTGACGTTGGTGATCTTGGTCGCCGAGAGATCGCAGTCGTCGATCGAGGAGCCCGCGAACGTGACGTTCTCGAGCGTCGCCTTCTTCACCGAGGCGTCGCTCAAGGTGACGCCGTCGGCCTTGATGTTCTCCCAGCGCGAGGCGGACGCGTCGGCGTCGGTCACGGAGACCCGCGCGAGGGTCACGTCGACGAAGCGCGAGCCGGCGAGCGAGACGTCGGTGAGCTCCGTCTTCTCCAGGCTCTCCCCTCGGATCTGCTTCGGGAGGCTGCGCGTCGACCGCTTGGATGTGGCCATGTCGCGTAGCTTGCGGCTGGCGAGCCCACGTGCCAAGGGCGCTCTCTCTTGCTCCCCCTCCTCGCCCACCACCTCGTCTCCTCGGACGAGCGCGCGCCCGAAGCTTGGCTGCTGGTCCTGCACGGCGTCTTCGGGCTCGGCGCGAACTTCCGATCGATCGCGCGCGCGCTCGTGAAGCGGCGCCCCGAGTGGGGCGTGGTGCTCGTCGATCTCCGCGGGCACGGTGAGTCGCAAGACCGTCCGCCTCCGCACGACCTGGCGACGGCCGCCTCGGACATCGAGGCCCTCGTGACCAGGCTCGGCAAACCCGTGGCCGGGATCCTGGGCCACTCCTTCGGCGGCAAGGTCGCGCTCGCCTACCTGGAGCGTCACCCCGGCACGATGAAGGTCGCGTTCGTCCTCGACTCGATGCCCGGCGCGCGCACGCCGTCGGCGCAGAACGACACGGTGACCGACGTCCTGGGGACCCTCGAGTCGCTCCCGCGCGTCCTGCCTTCTCGCGAGGCGTTCAAGGCGGAGCTCGCCGCGCGAGGCTACTCGAGCATGATCGTCGATTGGCTTGCCATGAATGTCCGGCGGTGCCCCGACGGGGCGGATGGCTACAACCTCCGGCTCGATCTCCCCGCGATACGTTCGATGCTCCTGGACTACTGGCAGCGCGACCTGTGGCCGGTGATGGAGCGGGCCTCATCCGCGGAAAGGCTCGTGCTTCTGGTCGGCGGGCGCTCGACCGTCTTCGGAGAGCCCGGTCTCGAACGAGCGCGGGAGGCGGCGTCGAGCAACCCGGCCCTGCGGGTGGAAGTGCTGCCGAACGCCGGCCACTGGCTCCACGCGGACGACCCGGAAGGCGTGCTGGCGTTGATCGACAAACACCTGCCTACCTTGTAGCTTCGAGGGCCGCAGGATGTCGAAGGGCGGAATCAAGGAAGTGCGCGGGGTCTTTCGAGACCCGCGCGCGGAGGACACGGGGTCACGGCCTCCGGTCCCGTCCGCCCGGCCGGCGAGGCCCAGCATTCACGACATCATGCAGGAGCTGTCGATCGATCTGCCGCCTCCGCCGGCGTCCGATCAGCCTGCGTTCGCGGGCGCGGCTGCAGCGCCTGTCTCGGCGCCACTGCCGCCGTCGGGCTTGCGCGACCCTTTCGGGATCGTCGGGACGACACAAGCCGAGGTCTTCGCGATCGAGAACGTGATCGCGCACGGCGGCTTCGGCGTCATCTACAAGGCTCGACACGTGAGGTTTCGCGCTCCGGTCGCGCTCAAGTGCCTCAAGATCCCGGCGCACCTGAGCTCGGAGCAACGCATGGACTTCTTCGAGCGCTTTCGCGCCGAGGGCGAGGTGATGTTCCGTCTCTCCGGGAGCATCCCCGAGGTCGTCCGACCGATCCACGTCGACGCGCTGAAGCTGCCCGACGGGCGCTTCGTCCCCTTCATCGCGCTCGAGTGGCTGGAAGGCGAGACGCTCAAGGACGTCATCGTCCGTCGGATCACCGAAGGGAAGGCGCCCATCTCGCTCCCGCGCGCGGTGGTTCTCCTCTCGCCTGTCGCTCGAGCCCTCGCGCGCGCCCACCATTTTCCCGGGCCTGACGGGCCTCTCGCTATCCTCCACTGCGATCTGAAGCCGGACAACCTCTTCGCGGCCAAGACCGACGGCGGCGAGTACTTCAAGATCTTCGATTTCGGCATCGCGAAGGTGCGGAGCGCGGCGTCGCGTGTGGCCGGCGGCGCCACGGAGGCGAACGCGACGTCCAGCATGTTCACGCCGGCGTACGCGGCGCCGGAGCAGTGGGCGCCCGACAAATACGGACAGACCGGCCCCTGGACCGACGTCTACGCGCTCGCGCTCACGTTGGTGGAGGTCGTCACGCAGAAGCCGGCGATCGACGGAGCGCCCGCCGCCATGCTCGCCCAGGCGATGGACGCGTCGAAGCGCCCCACGCCGAGGCGCCTCGGGCTCGAGATCCCAGCGGCCCTCGACGCCATCTTCGCGAAGGCGCTCGCCGTCGATCCGAAGGACCGCTACCAGAGCGTCGAGGCTTTCTGGGGTGATCTCGAGCGCGCCCTGCAGCTGCCGTCCGTCATCGGCCCGAGCGCTCGCGTGTCCGTTTCAGGAATGGCGGCGGTGTTGCCTCCCGGTTGGGACAGCGCGGAGGAGAAGTCGGCCGTGTCGTCAAGACAAGCTGCGCCCGCGGTGCTCCCTTCGCTGGACCTCGACTTGCCGCCGCTGCAGCCGGCCGCTCCTCCGCCGCCTCCTCCGCGGCCGCAGGCTTCCCCCGCGATGAGCCCGCAGGCGCCAGCGCTCGGCGATCTGGAGCTCGCGATGCCCGGCCAGCTCGAGGTGGGCTCGCCGGCCATGGGGCAACCGCCGTCTTTTGCGGCGCCGACCGCGGGGTTCGACGCTGGCTCGCTCGAGCCAGGCGGCGAGCTGGAGGCGGGGGCCTTCGATCTCGTGGAAGACCCGGCGCGGCCAGCAGCGCCGGCGGGTGCGGCGGTGCCGCCGCCGCCCTCGAGCAACGCAAGCTTTGTTCCGTCGGCTGCTGCCGCTCCGCAAGAGCCCGAGGAGCTCGGGCAGCTCGCCGGGCCGGCCGCGCGCGAGAGGCTCCAGCAAGCCGCCCAGAAGGCGGGCGCAGTCGCCGCCAAGGCCGCCTCCACGGCGGCGGTCGCCGCCGCGAGCACCGCCAAGACGCTCGCCAAGAAGGCCGTGGAGGTCGACGCGTCTCAGGTGCGCTTCGACGACCCGTCCACCTGGATCCGCCCGATGCGTGGTCCCATCATCGCGATGGCGCTGGCCATCGCCATCACGATCGGCGTCGTCATCGCCAACAAGACCACAGGCTCGAGCACGAACGTCAGCTACATCAGCTTGCCGTTGCTCCTCGGCGCCATCGGCTTCGGCGTCTACCGTTGGATGAAGATCCAGAAGAGCTCGTAGACGACGGCGAGCTGGGCGTGACGTTCGCGCCGCTGGGCGCTCAGAACGCCTTCGTCAGCGTGAAGTACGCGTTCTGCGCGACCCCGAGCTTGTAGGCCTTACCGACGAGCACGCCGGGCGCCACGCGCCGGCAGAAGTCCTTCATGTTCATGAAGACGGCGCGCGAGAGGCCCACCGAGTTCTTCTTGAACCCCGGCCAGCCGCTCGGGACGCTCGTCGGCGGCTCGCTCGTGTAGTCGAAGAAGAGCTCGTCCGGGTGCGCCTCTCCGGGCGTGGGCGGCCGCACGAGAAAGTAACCGGGACCGGTGGCGAACGAGACGAGCTGGTGGTTGTAGCCGAAGACCACGTCGCCCACGCGCGCGAACCTCTTCTGGAAACGCGAGAACGCCGGGAGCGAGTTGCGGCCCTCGAAGATGACCGTGCCCGTCTCACCCTCCGGCACGAAGTCCGTCAGGCCGAGCGGTTCGCCACCGCCGACCGCGTCGTAGAGCTTGCCGACGAGCCCGCCTCGGACGTCGAGGACCTGCTCGAGGCGGTCCGCGGGGCTCAGGCGCTCGAGGTGAGAGGAGATCTCCTCCCGCTTGGCGCGGTGCCGAACCAACATGGAGAGGGTGAGGCCCGTGGAAGCCCCGGCGATCGTGTCAGCTTGCGCGCCCATGAGGCGTCTGAGCTTAAACCCAGCGTCCAGCTGGGTTGATCAAGAACAGCTCAGACGATTCGGATCTCGACCTGCTTGACAGGGGAGGGGGCGAGAGATAAGAGCTTCGCCGCTCGGCACGCCGGGCATTGCGCCCGTAGCTCAGCTGGATAGAGCATCGGACTTCGAATCCGAGGGTCGTAGGTTCGAATCCTTCCGGGCGCGCGGGCACAGAAAGTAGTTGCTCTTTGTACCTCCCCTCGCGGGGGTGAAATCGCTCGGGTCATTAGCTCAATTGGTAGAGCAGTGGACTCTTAATCCATTGGCTGAAGGTTCAAGTCCTTCATGACCCACGAAGTAGTTTGGTAGCGAGCGGGGCCAGTCCCCGCTCGATGCTTTTTGTGGCGAGCGGGGCCTGTCCCCGCTCGATGCTTTTTGTGGCGAGCGGGGCCTGTCCCCCTCGATGCTTTTTGTGGCGAGCGGGTCTGGTCGCCGGCAAGCCCGACGCGGCCGTGGCGTGGCCCAGCTCCGCGGGAGCGTCACCCGAGACGCTTGCTCTCGAACGAGCCGGAGGCGGCTCACGAGCCGGAGGCAGCGCGGCCGCTCACGAGCCGGAGGTGGCTCACGAGCCGGAGGCAGCGCGGCCGCTCACGAGCCGGAGGCTCACATCGACAGGTAGTCGGAGAAGCCGAGCAAGACCGTCGGGGGGACGACGATGAGGAACGCCCCGATGACGAGCTTCTGCGTCCTGTATCCGAGGAAGAACAGGATGTTGATGTCGAAGATCGGCTGCAGCCACCACGGCGGGTTGACGAACGCGAAGATCACGAACCCGAACCCGATCAGAACGCTGAGGCCTGCGATGAGAAAGGGCGTCATCATGGTGGGTGCGCCAAGGCTACCACCAGGTCAGTCGCAGAGGTTCGGATCTTCCATCCCGGTGCATCCGGACAGCTCCGGGTGGGTGCACACCCCGCCGGGGCAGGTGTTCGATGCCCCACCATTAACGAAGAACTCGTTCACCTGGGCGCGCGCCTCGTCGAGCTTCCGGAGCTCGCCGTGTGGGTCGGCGCAGAGGCTCATCGGCACGTTGCAGAGAGGCTCGGCGGGCAGGCCGAAGTCGAACTCGAAGTAGGTCGCGCCCGGCTCGTTCACCGGGCCGGTGACCGCCTCGAGGCCCCAGACGTCGCGGAGGCCGGTCGTGACGTGCTTCGCGTTCATGGCGCGGGCCATCACGTGACCACCGAAGGTTGTGACCTGGTGATCGCCGAGCGCCACGCGCATCAGGATCCGCCTGTCGTCCGGGCTGCCCGGCAGCTTGTTGGTCACCGCGTATTTCGTGTAGCCGTTGGGCTCCACGCGGTCCCAGAGCATCTGCGTCAGGCCGAGAAAGATCTGCTGGTCGCGTCCGTCTGGGAACGAAATTCCCATGACCTGGAAGAACGGCTCGAAGTCCACGCTCCGGTTGAGGAGCGTGTTGTACGGCTGTCCCATCACCTCGAGCACGCCGCGCTCGACGTCCGTCGAGACGCTCATGAGGACGCCACCCATGATGCCGCCCTGGCTGATCCCCCAGTAAAACCGCTGGCTGCCGTCGAGGTAGGCGCCGTAGGTCGGGTCCTGGTCCATCCCCGTGATCATGAGCCGCATGCCCATCAGGTTGTTGAGGAAGCCCTGGTGGAGCCTGTCCATCATCTTCGCGAGCTCGTCCGTCTGGCCGGCCGCGATCCGGGCGGCGATCCAGCCCTCGTCGTCCTCGGCGAGGCCGACGAGGTTCACGCTGAACAGCGCGTAGTTGTACGTGTTCATGAACGTGCGGAAGTGCCCGCTCTCGATCTGCGTGCGCGCTCCGAGCAGGCCGTGGCCGTACTGGACGATCTTCGCCGGCGTGGTGAGCGCGCTCTGCGGGATCAAGAGCTCCCACTCGACCTCGTAGGTCGGCGTGGTCGCGTTCGGCTCCGGCATGCCGTCCGCGCCGAACTGCAGCGTGGCGCCGGGCTCGGCCTGGTCCAGGTAGAGGGGCACCTCCATGGTGCCCTCGATCTTGAACGCGATGTTCGGATCGAAGTCCGTCTGCACGTTCGTGATGGTGTAGGCGGGGCCGTCCTCCCCCACGAGCTCGAAGGCCTCGTCGCGCATGTGGAGGAGCCAGCCCGTGTTGTTCTCGCGGCTGGCCGTCGTGAAGTCCCAGGCGAGCTGCAGGTCGTCCTTCGCGACGCCGGCCGCGTCGAGGGCGGTGAAGATCTCCTGGTAGAGCCCGCGGCGCGCCTCGACGGAGGCGTGGTCGGACGTGCCGCCGTCCCGCAGGGCGACGAAGGCCGGCGAAGGAGCAATGACCGCTCCGTCACTGTCTTCGATCCCGCGGATGGCGACTGCGTAACGCGCGCCGTCCTCGAGCGGGACGGCCGGGTGGATGAGGATGGCGCGCTGGTCCGCGTTCGGCGTCGAGTGATCGACCTCCGTCCAGTGGGGGACGAGCTCGCCGGTGGCCATGTCGAGCAGGACGGTGGGCGAGCTGGCGAGGATGGTCTCCTCGATCTGGTCGACCCCGGGCAAGCCCGTGTCCACTGCGCCCGGCAGGTAAGCCAGGATGGCCGAGCCCGGCGAGAAGCCGTCGCTCTTGGCCCAGGGGTCGGTGAGGGGGGTGTACCCCTGTTGGGAAGGGGTGAAGAAATCCGGCTGGAAGCTCACGCGTCGCCCGGTCTCCGAGGCGGGATCCGCAACCGTGTGGACGTTCGAGGGGAACGGGAAGCCGCACTTCTCGGGGACCAGCGGGTCGCAACCGAGGAGGGGCCACTTGTCGGTCGGCGCCGAGCCGCCGTCTCCGCCGGTGCCCATCCCACCCGTGCCCATCCCCCCGGTTCCCGCCCCGCCCTGGCCCCCGCCGCCCTCCAGCGGGTCGATCGATTCTTCCGGGCAGCCCAGGAGGAGCGCCGAACCGAAGAACGGGAGGAGCAAGCTGGCAAATCGCGTGCGGGCCATGGCTTTCTATGGCACGTTTTTCGACCGGCTTGCAGAGACGCCGGAAGCTCATTATAAGCCCCCCTCTTCCGAGGAGTTCGAACGCCATGAAAGCCGCCATCCACCCCGACTACTTCAAAGCCACGGTCACCTGCGCATGCGGATCGGTGGTCGAGACGTACTCGACCCGCGGCAGCTTCACGACCGACGTTTGCTCGGTCTGCCACCCGTTCTACACCGGCAAGCAGAAGTTGATGGACACGGCCGGTCGTGTCGACAAGTTCCGGAAGAAGTACGCGGCCGCGCAGAAGTGACCTCGTTCGCTGCTCTCGCCTCCGAGAGCGCGGCGCGGCTCGTCAACCCCCGGCCCCCCTCACTTCGTGAGGGGGGTGTCGCGTTTTGGGGAGTTGCTGTCCTGCGCGCGCCGGTTCAATACTAACGGCTGAGGAGCGAGCGAATGTCAGGAGGCGAAGCGAGCGAGACCCCGAACCCGACGAACGTCGGCGGGCAGGCGGTCATGGAAGGGGTGATGATGCGCGCCCCGGGCTCGCTCTCGATCGTCGTTCGCCGGCGCGACAAGAGCCTGATCGTGCGCGAGCGCACGGTGCATACCCCGAGCAGCGCGCTGGTGAAGCTGCCGTTCGTGCGCGGCATGTACACGCTGTTCTCGTCTCTCAAGCTCGGCCACCAAGCCCTGCGTTGGTCCGCCGAGATCTTCGAGGAAGACTGGGAAGCAGAAGAGGCCGAAAAAGAGGGGAAAACCACGAAGAGCGCGAAGAAGGGGAGCGGCGCGCTCTCCACCCTCGCGCTGTGGACCGCCCAGCTCGCGACGATGTCGGGAGACGAGCAGCCGGGACAGCTCGGTGGCGAAGACAAGAAGAAGGGCGGCGGCATCGCCATGCTCCTCCCGATCGTCTTCGCCATCGGCCTCTTCGTCTTCCTGCCGCAGGCCGCAGCGGAGGGCATCGACCGCATCTTCGGCCTCGGGCTGCGACCGACGGCGCCCCTCTACCAGGTGATCACGGGCGCCTCGAAGCTCGTCATCATCGTCTCGTACCTGAGCCTCTTGCGGCTCATCCCCGACGTGCGGCGCGTCTTTCAGTATCACGGCGCCGAGCACAAATCGATTTCGACCTACGAGATGGGGAAGGAGCTCGTCGTCGAGAACGCGCGTCCGACGACCGCCCTCCACGCTCGCTGCGGGACCACCTTCATCATCATGGTGGCCTTCGTCAGCGTCGTCGTGTTCGCGATCGTCGGCTCGTTTCTGCCGCCGCTCGGGTCGCGCGCGCTCGAGTTCTTCGCGTTCCTCTTCATCAAGCTGCCGTTTTTGCCGGTGGTCGCGGGCATCACGTACGAGCTGCAGCGCTTCTTCGCGCGCTACTGCTCGACCGGCCCGCTGCAGTTCCTGCTCTGGCCGGGGTTCCTGGTGCAGAAGATCACCACGGCTCCGCCCGACGACGATCAGCTCGAGGTCGCGCTCGCGTCGCTCCGCTCGGCGCTGGCCAACGCCAAGGTCACGTTGCCCGCCGATCACCCCGACAAGGCCTTCCCCTCTTACGACGTGCTCGTGGCGGACGGCCCGTACCGCGCGCCGATCTGAACATGCTCCCGCGCGCCAAGCTCGAGGCCGTCGAGCGAAGATACCAGGAAGTCGAGCACCTGCTCTGCAGCCCGCAGGTTCTCTCCGACCCGCGCGAGCTCACGAAGCTCAACAAGGAGCGGACGGAGCTCGACCCCGTCGTCGCCGCTTGGGGCAAGCTCCTCGACGTCGAGCGCCGCATCGACGAGGACAAGGCCGCGCTCACCGACCCCGATCTGGCCGAGCTCGCCGAGGCGGAGCTGCCGGAGCTCGAGGGGGAGCGCACGCGCCTCGAGCAGGAGCTCGAGATCCTCCTCCTCCCGAAAGATCCGAACGACTCGCGCAACGTCGTCGTGGAGATCCGGAGCGGGGAGGGCGGAGAGGAGGCTGCGCTGTTTGCTGCTGATCTCTTCCGCATGATGACCCGCTTCGCCGAGCGCAAGCGCTGGACGGTCGAGGTGCTCAACCTGAGCGAGGCGTCAGCCGGCGGCTACAAAGAGGTCATCGCGCTCGTGACCGGCCAGGACGCCTACGCCCAGCTCCGCTTCGAGGGCGGCGTTCACCGCGTGCAGCGAGTCCCCGCGACCGAAGCCCAGGGGCGCATCCACACGTCCACGGCGACGGTCGCCATCCTGCCCGAGGCGGACGAGGTCGACGTCACGCTCGACGAGAAGGACCTGGAGATATCCATCGCCGCCAGCGGCGGTCCGGGCGGGCAGGGCGTCAACACGACGAACAGCGCGGTCCAGATCCGCCACATCCCGACCGGCATCATCGTCAAGTGCCAGGACGAGCGCTCGCAGCTGAAGAACAAGGCGCGCGCGCTCAAGGTGCTGCGCTCGCGCCTCCTCGAGATGGAGCAGCGCAAGGCGGAGGAAGCGCAGAGCGCCGAGCGACGCGGCATGGTCGGCACGGCCGAGCGCGCGCAGAAGGTCCGTACGTACAACTATCCGCAGAACCGCGTGACCGACCACCGCATCGGTCTCACGCTCCACAAGCTCGACGGCATCATGGATGGCGATCTGGACGAGCTGGTCTCCGCCCTCCGCGCCCATCGTCAGGCCGAGCTCCTCAAGGGGCGAGAGTGACGTCCGCGCTGCCGGCCCGGCTCCCTGCGCCGCTCGACGCGGAGGCCGTGTTGTGTGCGCTGGTGCTCGTTCCCTCCACCTACTCGCGCAACCAACACCCGGAGCTCTACGCCGACCCCGAGATGCGCCGAGCGCACCGGCGCGCCCGCGTGGTGCGGAGCCTCGTCCGCCAGATGCTCATGCACGGCGCGGCTCCTGCCGAGCGCGGTCCGGCCGGCTACGTGGTCCGTATCGAGGCTCCCGCCCTGGGTTACCGCCGCGAGGCGCGGCTGACGGATCTCGAGCACGATCTCGTCTCGTATCTGTTCGCCCGCGCGCGCGGGGAGAACGCGGCGGAGCCGCTGGGCCGCATCGAGCGCGTGCTGGCGCGGCTGTCGAGCTGACGCAGATCATGATCGACGAAGAGTGGGCGCGCTGCGCGGAGGAGCTCGGCCTCTCGGCACTCGAGACGCCGGCGATCTTCGCGAACGATCCGCACGTGAGCTTTCCGGCGCGGCTGCGCGAGCGGCTCACCCCGACCAGCGGTCCCGTCACGCGGGCGCACCTGCTCGCGGGTACCTGGCGAGGGCATCGGTGCCTGCTCGAGCACCGCATCCCTCGGCTGCGCGCCATGCACGTGGAGGCAGCCATCCGCCGAGCTACACGACCTTCGTCGCCACCTTCGCGCAGCCGCTCGGTCTCGAGCTCTACGTCGACGCCTCCGGCGTCTTCAACTGGCTGAGCGAGCTCGTCGGGCAAGACATCACGATCGGCGATGCCGCGTTCGATCGAGCATTCCGCGTGCGCGGAGCCCCGGAGGACGCGGTGCGCCGCAAGCTCGCGCCCGCCGCATCCGCGCTCGCCGGCCTCGCCGCGCGTGGATGGGCGGTGGTCATCACGGACCGCCAAGCGTCGCTCTTGCGGCCGGAGCGCGCCGAGACCCAGTCGGACCTCGAAGCCGCGCTCGCGCTCGCGATGCCTGCGCTCCGCGCGCTCGCGCACCCCTGAGCGGCCCGTCCAGGCGCGCTCCGCGCGCTCGCACCCTGCGCCTTCAGCACGTCATCCAGCAGGTACGGCACGACGTCGACGAGGTGCATCGGGCCCAACGTCGTGGGAGGTGGGGGGGCTGAGCGCCCTCGGAGGAAGGCGATGAAGCCACCTTTGGGTTGGCTTATCGTCACGCAATGCCCGCCCCGTTCTCCATGACCGCGCAGGAGCTCGTTGGCACGCTCTCGGCCGTCGCGCCCGACGACCGCTGCGAGGACGACCGCGCAGCCGCCGACCGACTCGTGGAGCGCGGCGCGGACGTGTGGGGCATGGTCGGGCGGCTCGACCGGCTCAGCGAGCTCGGGATCGGGTATCGACGGAACGTCTTCCCCGTCGAGCTCACGATGCCGCCCCGGTCGTCGCCCGAGCTCGAGAGCCTCTTGGAGAAGCTCCGCGAGGACCACCTGGCGATGCGAGAAGCGGCGCGGTCGGGCTGGCACGTTCACGAGCACTCCTTTGAGCGTTCGACCCTCGAGGCCCCCTCCGGGTATCCCCACATGGACCTTCGCAGCGCCGACCCTGCGCGGGTCTTCGTCGTCGATCTCAGCGAGGACGTCGATGCCTTCTTCTCGCAGGTGGACGACGGTGGCCTCGCCCGGTGCAGCGGCGTGGAGGTGCTGCACCTCGCGCACCTCCGCCTGCACACCCACGACTTCGAGCGCTGCGTCGACTTCGCCTGTATGACGCGCCTCCGGCACTTGAGCCTCGCAGACAACCGAATCACCGAGCTCCCGGCTGGCATCGAAAACTGCGCGCGACTCCGCGGCCTCGACCTCGGGCGGAACATCCTTTGGAGGCCGGACCCATCGAGCCAGATGGAGCAGCTCGCCGCGTGCAGCGAGCTTCGCTGGCTGCGTGTCGGCGTCGGCGAATGCCCATGGCCTCCCGAGGACCGCGACCGGCTGCGCGCGCTCCTCCCTCAGTGTGTCGTCGAGTTCGACTGAGCGGCGCCCGCGCAGAAAGGGCCATCGCTTTCCTGAAGGCGGCGCGTGCCACGTCACCGCACGCGGTGTTTCTTTCGCCCAGCGAAGTAGATCGCGTCGACGCTCGCGCGATCGACGTCGGCCAGCTTCACGGTGCTGGCGAGCGCGCGCTTCGCGTCCGGGTCTTGCTCGGGATCCTCATGCCCCGTCTTCTGGAGCAGGTGCCGCGACCCTCGGGTTCGCCCGCGTCCGCGCGGCGCGCTCAGCTCTTCGACGGATCCGTCACGCGTCCCAGGAAGAGGACGAGACCGCTCGCGTTGTCGCGGATGACGAAGAGGAACGGGTGGTCTGCCTTGAAGGTGAAGGCGGGCTCCGCCGGGGCCTTGGCGCCCTCTTCCATGACGACGGCCGTCGCCGCCGCGGCTTCCGTGCCCTTCTCGTCGACCTTCACGAACGCCTTGTGGAACACGTCGCCGATGAAGAGGCGCTCGTCGGCCCTGGGTGGGTTGGCGATGCCGGTGAAGTCGGCCTTGGGGAGCGCAAACGCGTCCTTCATTCCCAGCTCCTGGAGCGGTCCGGCGAGCGAGCTGGACGGCGGGGCCACCTCGAACCTGGGGATCGAGACGGCGGCGCGCGTCGACGTGAGCGCCCTGCCGAGCTCGCCCAGCTTCTTCGCGTCGAGCGACCTCTCGACCGCGTCGAGGCCGTCGATCTTGTCGGGGAGGACGAACAGCATCGACATCGAGCCGCCCTTGTAAGGCAGCTCGAGCACCTTGAGGCCGTCCTTCTGCGTCGCCTTGTACTCCCCGACCGCGTTCATCATCGGGACCTCTTTTTTGTCCTTCGGCGTCAGGGAGAACGCTGCGGGCCGCGTGCTCTCCTTCTCGAACGGGACGGCCCAGTCGCCGAGGAAGTAGATGGCGTTCACGAGGACGAGGCGCGTGCTCGCCTTGATGCCGTCTTTCGGGATCAGGTCCTTGATGCGCTTCTCGGTCTGCTGCTCCACCCACGCGTTGATCTGGACGCGGGCGGGCTCCGGCGCGTTCCTGAAGTCCATCGGCTCGAGGGGCGCGCCGTAAGCCGCCTTGGTCTTGTCCAGGAAGGGCTGCTCGAAGCCGTACGCCTTCTCCCCGAACAGCTGGTTCGCGATGCGGAACGTGATCGGACGTGACGGATCTTCGAGAGACTGAGCGAGCTGCCCGGCCGTCTTCATGATCTCGTCGGGCGTCCCGTCGAGGTGGAGCGCCTTCTTCATCTGCGCCGCGGTCTCGCCCCTGGCTCCGCCCCACGTCATCGAGAGCGCCGTCGCGATGCTGGCCGGCGAGATGACGACGTTGCCCGGTGTCGTGCGCAAGCGCTGGTAGAGATCCAGGCCGAAGGCGTTGGTGCCCGTCGCGAGCTTCTTGACGGCGTCGGCGGCCGGCGGCGCGACGGGCACGGCGTCGCTCGCGCTCGAAGCCGCGCTGGCCGTCGGATCGCCGCCGGTCGACGAAACACTGCTCGGCGCGTCCAGGGTGGCCCCGGTCGCGGTGCTGCCGCTCGGGTCACGCGGGGGAGAGCCGGAAGGCTCACAAGCGATCGCCGCCATGACGAACGGGACCAGACCGAAGATCTTCGAACGCATCACGAGCTCCTGGGAGAAAATGGGGTGCGCGCCGCGACAGCAGGGGCTGGGGTGGCGGCGAGAGCGCACAGCTCCTTACGGACGTGCGGCCGGAAGGATCTCGATGCCGATGCCCTGCGCGCTCAGACCTGCTCGAACAAGAGCGGCTCCCGCCTCGCCACGAAATGATCGACGAGCTGCCGTGCGTACGTCGGCAGATCCACGAAGCGCGCGCCGAAGCCGGAGATCGCGCCCTGGTGGCCCGGCGGCCGCGCCCACTCGACGACCGCGCGCGCCTCGAGCTCCACCCCGCCGGGGAGCGTGATGCGAATGAGCACCTCCGACCCGAGGTTGGGGACCTTGCGGCGCGTGGCAACGAAGACGCCTCCTTCGCTCACGACGTCCGCCTGGGCCCGCCAGCGATAGAAATTGGAGGGGCTCTGGAAGTCGATCGCCGCGTCGTAGCGCGGAGGTCCGCTGCCGCCGTTTCGCGCCGCCGCGTGTGGATGCTGAGCGGGTTGACCGGGCAGCGGCTGTTGACCTTGTGGCGCCTGTTGGCCTTGGGGCGCCTGCGCCGCGAACGCGGCGACCCCGTGCCCGATCCGCTCCTGGAGGGCACGGACGATGTTGGTGAGCTCACCGATCCGGTGCTCGACGCGGTGAACCGCGGCGCCTACCTCGGGCGCGAGGCCGCCCTGTTGCTTCGCCTGCTGCAGCGCGAGCTGCGCGCGCGCGATCATCTCGTTCTCCTCCGGTGACGCGTCGGGCCGCTGGAAGAGGACCTGCTGCGCGGGGCCCGCGGGCGGGCCGGCCGCGAGCACCTGCCGCGCGTGAGCGGCCATCTGCTCCGCGCTCGCGGCGGCTTGTTGTTGGTGCTGCGCGACGCTGCGTGCGACCTCAGCTGCTTGCTGCTGTTGCGCCAGCGCTTGTTGCTGCGCGTGCGCCATCTGCTGGGCAACCTGACCGGCCTGCGCGATCTGCTGTGCCTGCGCCGCGGCCATCTGGCTGGCCTGCTGCAACGTCTGGAGGTGCTGCGCCTGCGCGGCGGCGACGTGTTGCTGCGCCTGGCCGAGCTGCTGCACCTTCTGGGCGGCCTCCGCGATGGCGCGCTCGAGCGCCTGGCTCTGCTCTTGACCGATCGCGCGCGCGGTGGTTCCCGCCAGGACGAGGCTGTCGGCCACGGCCTTCACGACGGGCGCGAGGGTGTTCTCGACGAGCGCGAGCTGCTCCGAGACGAGCTCGGCGATCTTCGGATCGCGCTCGACGTTGACGAGTAGCTCGCGGGACGCGAGCGCGTCGAGCGCCGCGTGGAGCTTCGTGAGCTCCGCGGCGATGAGCGCGGCCGGCTCTCCGCTCTGCTGCACCATCTTGGCGAGGCTCTTCTCCATCGAGGCGAGCTGCTCGCCGAGGCCGGCCAGCGTGCCCGTGACGCGGGCGACGGGGTCGTCCTCCTTGCCGCCCATCATCTTCACGCGGACGAAGCCCTTCTTGATCTCTTCCCAGCGGGCCTTCTGCGCGGGCGTCTGACGACCTCGCATCTCGGCGAGCTTGAGCAGGTTCTGCTCCGCCCCCGTGGTGAGGGTCTGCGACTCGCTCGCGTAGTGGTCGTCCACGATCGCCTCGATCTCCTCGGGCGTGTGCGCGGCCACGACCTTCTCGGAGACCTTGTTCATGTTGCGGTAGCTGCCCTGGAGCTTGAAGGGCGGCTCGGTCCGGAACGCGTCGTCTTGCGAGGCGGAGGCGATGTACTGCAGGTTCACCGAGAGCAGGACCTTCTGCACCATGAAGAGGCGCTTCAGGACCTCGGTGATCTCGTTCACCTCCGCGGCGGAGTACGGATAGCCGAGCTCGGAGACGGGGATCGCCTCGCCCTGCGCCATCTTGATGAGCTTGTACGTATCCTTCGGGTCGCGACCGGCGAGCGGCTGCAGGGCCTTGTTCGAGGTGAGCGCGTTCTCCAGGTAGGAGAGCGCGAACAGGTCGTCTTTGCCGTTCAGGATGTCGCCGAGGTTGTAGGTGTCGGCGCGGTTCGCGAGCATGTCGGGGATCTTGAACTTCTCGCCGCTCTCCGTGTACGGGTTGCCCGCCATGACGACGCAGAACTTCTTGCCGCGCATGTCGTAGGTGCGCGTCCGGCCCTTCCACACGCCCTCGATCCGGCGCTGCGCGTCGCAGAGCGAGATGAACTTCTGGAGCAGCTCCGGGTTCGTGTGCTGGATGTCGTCGAGGTAGAGCATCACGTTGTTGCCCATCTCGAGCGCGAGGTTGATCTTGTCGACCTCCTGCCGCGCGGTCGCGTTGGGCGCGTCGTTTGGGTCGACGCTCGTGACCTCGTGGCCGAGCGCGGGCCCGTTCACCTTCATGAAGATGAGGCCGAGCTTGTTGGCCACGTACTCCATCAGCGTGGTCTTGCCGTAGCCCGGCGGTGAGACGAGCAGGAGCAAGCCCATCTGATCGGTGCGCTTGCCTTCGCCGGCCGCGCCTAGCTGCTTGGCGAGGTTGTCGCCGACGAGCGGGAGATAGACCTCGTCGATCAGGCGGTTGCGGACGAAGCTCGAGAGGACACGCGGCGCGTATTCGTCCAGCCGGAGCCGCTTGCGCTCGCGGTCGAGGATCTCTTGTTTGATCTTGCGGAACCTACGAAACCGCGGGACGCGCTCGGTCGCGAACCGGTCGAGCCGGCTCAGCCACTCGTCGAGCCGGACGTGGATGCTCCGCTCCTTCACGTTCGGGTGCTGCCCGAGCAGGCCGGCGACCGTCACCTCGATCGCCGCGCTCGACGGCTCCCGATCGACCTTCTTCTCGGTCGCGACGAGCGCCGCGGCCTCGAGCAGGGCGTACTGGTGCGGAGCGAGGTCGGGATAGCGGCCGATGAGCGCGACGAGCCACGAGCGAACGAGGCCGAGCCGCTCGGCCGGGTGCTGCTCGAGGGCGCGTAGGTCGTCGTCGAAGTCCCGCCGGCTCCCGGCGCTGTCCACCTCGCGGAGGAGCGCCTCCTTCAGGGCGCCAGCGGAGGTGCTCACGACGAAGCGCGGCCGCTCCGCCGCGAGCTCGTCGACCAGGTAACGCGCAGCGACACGCACGACCGTGTCCGTCGCGTCCACGCGGTGGGCTTCGGCCACGGCGCGCACACGCGGCTCGATCTCCTTCGCGAGGTCCAGCTGCGGGATGACCGAGTCGAGCCGATCGCGAAGCCTGCCGAAGCTCCGGGCCCGCCGGTGCAACACGCCGCGGTCCGCCGCGTCCATCCCGGCCCACGCGAGGCCGGCGATCGCGCGGGCGTCCGCTCCGTAGCGGAGCAGGCCCGCGGACTTCCGCATGCCGACGACCCTCTCGAGGATGAGCGCGGCGTCGACGTCGTGCACGCCCCGCTCGTATCCCTCGTCGTGTCTGTCTTGCGAGAACGCGCGGACCAGCTCGAGCACGCCCGGGCTCGTTCCGTCGGGCCCGGCGGCACCGCCGCTCAGCGCCGCATCGGAGAGCTTGAGGAACGTGAGGCCGCCTTCGTTCTTCTCGGCGGCCGAGAGGATCGATGCCGCCAGGTACTCGGCGCGGTAGACCTCGGGCGTCTCGCTCGCGAGCTGCTGATCCCAGAGATCGCGGTTCTCCTCGAGCGCGGTGTCCTCGATGCGCTCGTAGAAGTCCGTCCCGGTGAGGTGGACGTAGAGCACGTCCAGCCCGGTGCCCTCGTCCTTGCGGGGGACGAGCGCGAGCTCCACCGGTTGCGTGTTGACGTTGAACCGGTGTTTGCCGAACCGGATGACGTTGTCGCCGCCGTCGAACAGGTCCGCCTTGTCGCGGAGCGAGCGCAGCGCGTCCTGGCGCGCGCTCTTCAGCTTGGACTCGACCTCGTCGCCTTTGACGGTGGCGCCGATGTCGAACAGCTGCTTCGCGAGGTCCCGGAGCTTGAGGACCATCGCGTCGGACGCGAAATACGTGTTGAGCTCGTCCGGCGAGGTGAAGGTCCGCGCCTTGCGCTGGATGCCGCCGATGATGCGATCCGCCGCGCCGACGATGTTCTGGGCCCGGCGCTGCCGCTCGTCGAGCAGCGTCTGCCGCTTGGCGGCGATCGAGTCGGTGACCTCTTCCCGTTTCTGCGCGAGCTCCCCGAGGAACTCGTCGAACTCGCCGAACTTCCCCTCGAGCTCCTCCAGGTTGAGCAAGAGGCGCGAGAGCGTCTCGTCGCACTTCTCGGGCGTGTCGCAGAGCGCGACCGCGGACACGACGCTCTGCCCGAACAGCTTGAACTGGGCGGCGAACTCGCCGCGGCCCTCCGCGGAGGCGAGCTCCTTCCTGCGGCCCGCGAGCGTCGCGCGCGCGCGGTTCAGCTGCGCGTACACCTCGCTGATTCCTTCGAGGATCCGTGTGCGGATCGTCGGGTCGTCGATCTTGAGGCCGTTGATGATGTCGCTGAGCACGGCGAGGCCCTCGCCGACGTTGTCGACGTCCTCCGAGATGGGCTTGAGCTCGGTGGCCTTCTTCGCCTCCCCCACCTTGGTCACGACCCCGCCGAGCCGATCGACGAGCGGAGCGAGCGCCTTCGGATCGAGCAGGAACTCGACCGCGGCCTTCGACACCTCGTCGAAGCTCGCCACGACCTGCTTCTCGAGCTCGTCGACGCGCGGCAGGTTCATGTACCGCATCTCGCGCATCGTGATGAGGTGCCCGCGCTGCTTGCGCAGCTCGTTGAGCGAGCCCATGAAGTCCTCGACGCTGCGCATGTCGGTGATGCGCAGGCTGCCGATCACCTTCTCTTGTTGGGCCTCCGCCGCGGCGAGCGCCTCCGCGCTCCGCTTCCTGATCGCGGCGACCTTCTCGAACTCGTCGATGATGAGCTCGGCGGTCCCCTTCAGCTGCTTCACGACGCTGGCGAGGTCACACGCCTCCGCGTTCGGGAGCCAGTAGAAGGCGTCGGTCATCTTGTTCGCGGTCGAGATGACGTCTTCGTAAGACTGCCTCGTCGGGTTCTCGGTCTCGGCGATCCGCCGCAGCGTCAGCGCCTCCGAGATGCCACGGACGAGCTCCGCGTTTCCGACCTTGGCCAGGAAGGACCCGTCCGTCGGGGCGGCGGCCGCGTGCTCCTGGGTGCAGAAGGGCGTCTGCCAGACCTGCATCGGGTGGACCTTCGTCGGCTCGTCCGACAAGGACTTGAAGATGACGAGCTTGCCATCATCGAAGACGCTGTACCCGTGGCACGTCATCGGGGTCGCGACCTCCTTGCGGATGAGGTTGTACGGCAAGAGCAGGTACGTGCCGTCCTCGATGCGGTCGTAGACGAAGAGCACGTCTTCGCCGTTCGGCGCCTTGAACTGCCGGCGGAAGACCATCCCTTTGGTCTCGCCGTCGAAGACCTTGTAGTCGCCCGTCCGCAGGTAGAACCCGCCCGGAAAGATGATGCCCTGGTCCTCCGGCAGCGTGTGGCAGGCGAGGCCGATGGCGTCGATGCGCACGACCGTCTCCGTGCGCGTGTTGTAGACGAGGTACCGGTAGCTCTCTTCGCGGTACGGCTTGATCTTCAGGATGATGAGCGCGCCGAGCCGCGCGTACGAGATGTCCGCGTCGTCGAGCGTTTGGTTCGGGTCTTCGACTGGCTCCCGGTAGACGCCCTTGCCGTCCTTCGTGTTGTTCTCGATCTTGATCGTGAGATCACCCCCGATCGTCTCGACGAACACCTCGTCTGCGATGTTGAAGTGGGGGTGGTCGCCCGAGACCTGGTCTTCACGCCTGACGGCCGTGAACTCGAAGTCGTGCTGGCGCGGCAGGACGTTGTCCTCCTCGCCTCGGGCGTCGATGAACTTGATCTGTCCGCCCTTGTCGATGCCCCACCGAAAGACACGCTGGTCGGTCGTGCGTGCGCCGACCTGGAAGATCGCGAGGAGGCGCGTGTCGGTCGTGCGCACCATGAGCAGACGCGTCTCTTTGTTGTACCGATAGAGGTCGGCGAACTCGCGGACGAAGCCTGGGTCGGCCAGGTAGTGGCCCGGCTCGATCGGCAACGTGGAGAAATCGAACCCACCCTCCGCCGTCGGCTTGAACGCGTGGACGCTGAAGACGTCCCCCACGTGTGTCTCGCTCTTCAGCCCGAGGAAGACGTTGTACCCGAACAAGAGGTGCCCCGAGACCGCCTTGATGTCGCGGGGCACACAGTTGTTGTCGGTGCGCACGCGTTCGGTCGCGAGCAGCGAGAGCTGGGAGCCGCCGAACGTCTGGATTCGACGCTCGTTGAGCTCCTCCGCCTTTTTGCCGAGCGCGATCGCGACGTCGAGAAGCCGCTTGCGGATGACGTCGTAGCTTCCGCCCTCGAGCTGCGAGGCGGAGTCCGCGGGGGGGGTATCCCCGCTCGCGGTAGCTGAAGGAGACGAGGTCGTCACGACCGTGCTCCCCCCTCACCACCGGGGAGGGGGGCCGGGGGGGAGAGCCTACAGGTATGAACGAATTCGGACACGAGGACCTCGCTGCTCCAGCTCTGCTTTCAAGCGACTCGCTGCAACTCCCTCCCCCCTGCCCCCCTCCGCGGTGCGGAGGGGGGTGGGCGCCGTGTCAGCGCGTCGTCAGATCATCGATGCCGAGGTCCTTCGCGCGCTCGGCGAGCTTCGCGATCTTCGCGCGAGCGTCCGCGTCGGTGCCGGCCATGAGCTTGGCGAGGACGGCGCTGATCGTGAGGTTCTTCGCCGTCTCGCCGTCCACGGCCGGGCGCTCGAGGATCTCCTTGATGTCGCCGGTCAGGCTCTTGTTGCCGTTGAGGTAGTCACCGAGCACCGTGCGGATGGTCTCGCTCTGATCGACGACCGCGTCCGCGGACTGGCCGAAGCTGACCGCCTTCACGAACTGATCGAAGAACCGGCCGTCGCCGCCGATGATCTGGATCTTCGCCTGCTCGAAGGCCTGGGCGAGGATCTTCGCCTGCTGCTCGGCGATCTTGATGCGCGTATCGAGCGACTGCATCGCCACGTCTTTGTTCGCCTGCAGGCGGATCCGGAACTCCTCGTGATCGCGGCTCTCCGCGTCGAGGTTCTTCATGGCCGCGGCCTTCTCCTGGATACCCGTCGCCTCGGCCATGAGCTTCTGGCGCGACGCCTCCGCCTCGGCAGTGCCCTTGAGCTGGATGGCCTCCGCCTCGGCGTTGGCGACCTTCGCCTTGGCCAGGCCCATCTGCTCGGCGCCCGAGGCCTCGGCCGCGAGGCGCTCCTTGACGATGAGGGCTTCGGCGAGACCCTTCTTCTCGATCGCCGCGGCCTCCGCCTCGGCGACCTTCACCTTGGCCATGCCGATCCGCTCGTCGCCGGCGGCCTGCGCCTGGAGCTTCTCGAGCGTGACGCGAGCCTCGGAGAGGCCGACCTTCTCGATGGCCTGGGCGTCCGCCTCGCGCACGCGCACCTGAGCGATGCCTTCGGCCGCGGCTTCCGCCTGGATGCCTTCGGCGAGGCGGATCTTCGCGCGCGCCTGCTTCTCGCTGGCCTCGAGGTCGGCTTCGGCGTTCGTGAGCTTGACCTTGGCCTGGTGCTTCGCGACCTCCTCGGCTGCCTCGGCGGCCTTGATCTGCGTGACGAGGTGCTCCTGCGCCTTCGCCTCGGCGGCGATGCGGACCTGGTCCTTCTCGCGGTTCGCCTGCGCGAGCGTGCGCAGGTCCTTGATGCGCTCCTCTTCCTCCGCGACGGTCTTGTCGACGGCGATGCGGCCGCGCACGACGTCCGCGATCTCCTTCTTCTTGACCTCGATCTCCTTGTCCTTGTTGATCCGCTGGATCTCGACCTCGCGCTCACGAGACAGGGCCTCGAGCTGCTGCGCCTTCTTCACGCGCTCGACCTCGATGGCGACCTCGCGCTCCTTTGCCTGACGGGCGACGAGCACGCTGCGCTCCTTCGCTTCGTTCGCGACGAGCGCCTCTTCTTCGTTCTTGTGGCGGAGCACGAGCGTCTGCTTCATCTCGAGCTCGGCGCTGCGGCGGGCCTCGTTCTCTTCGCGGGCCTGGGCGACGGCGATCTCCTTGTTCTTCTTCGCCTCGGCCTCGGCGCGGCGCTGCTCGAACGCGAAGATGGCCTCGTCACCCTTGAGGTTCTGGCTGCCGACTTCCATGCGCTCCTTCTGGCGGAGCTCGTTCGTGTGCACGTTCTGGATGACCGTGAGATCCGTGATCTTCCGGATACCCTCGGCGTCCATGATGTTGTCCTTGTCGAGGACCTCGATCGGCGTCTGCTCGAGGTAGTCGATGGCGCAGTCGTCGAGGTGGAAGCCGTTCAGATCGACGCCGATCACCTTGATGATCTCGTCCTTGAAGGTCTGCCGCTCCTTGTAGAGGTCCTCGAAGTTCAGCATCTTGCCGACCGTCTTGAGGGCCTCGGAGAACTTCGCGTTGAACAGCTCCGCGATGACACGGGGGTCGCTCGCGCGGGCGCAGCCGATCGACTGGGCGACCTTGAGGACGCTGTCCGACTCCTTGTTCACCCGGACGAAGAACGTGACCTCGATATCGGCGCGGATGTTGTCCTTGCAGATGAGGCCCTCCTTGCCGCGCCGGTTCACCGTGACGGTCTTGACCGAGATGTCCATCGTCTCGGCGCGGTTGATGATCGGGTAGACCGTCGCGCCGGTGAAGGTGACCTCGGCTTCTTTGCCCATGCGGTTCACGATGAGCGCGGTGCCTTGATCCACCTGGCGGTAGAACTTCGCGATGATGATCGCGAGCCCGAACAGGATGATGGCGGCGAAGCCTACGGCGATACCTACGGGGAGAATCCAACTCGGCATGTCAGGCGAGCTCCTTCACGACGCGCGGCGCTCCGCGCTTGGTCCTCGAGCAGAGACGGATGACGCCGCCGCCCCCGAGGACCGCAGATGGTACACGAGCCGCGCGTGAGGCCTCCGGAATCCCGCCCCGAACCGCAAACGCGCGACCGCTCTCACGTAAGAACGCGCTCTGGGCGTCGCAATGGAAAATCGGTCGCGCTGCCGCTGCAGCGAGACCGATTTTGAAATCGAACGGCCGAGTGCTCTCGCACCTTGTGTGATAGACGCGCCCACCACGATGCAGCGGTCGCACTTCGGCCTGCCCGACGCAGCCGACGACTGAGGGAGCGCGCGGTCACTCGGGGATCGAGTCGCGGTCTTTTTTCTTCGGCAGCCTGCTTCCGTCGGGCAGGAGATCCTTCGGCGGCATGATGCCCTTCGATGCGGATTTGTACCGCTCGCAGCGGCTGAAATCCCCCTCGCAGTAGAGGGCTTGCATGGTCTTGAGCGCGCTCTGGTTCCGGAACTCGGGGAACACGGGGCAGCCGGACATTTTGGGGCAGGACACCGCTACTCCGTCACGTTGAAGTCGAAGGAGCCGGCCGGGCTCCGCTGGACGATGAACACCCACGAGCCGGCCGGGAGGGTCAGGACCTGCTCGATGCCGCCGTCGGCTTGCCAGACGCAGCCTACCAGGGTGCCGGAGCAATCGTCCGCTCGGATCTCGAGCGAGACGCCGTCCCCCGAGTCGGCGGTCACCGTGACCGTCACGGTGTGCTCCGTCGCGAGCCCGATCCGAAACACGGCCTCGGGCAGGGGGACCGGCTCACATGCGCTCGTGACGTCGTCGCTTCCTCCGGCCGAGTCCACGCCCGTCTGCTCGAACGGCAGCGAGATGGCGAACGGTGACGCGCAGGAGCCGTCCCCGCCGCCGCCCGCGCCGGTCGTCGTCACGCTCGCGGTCGAGGTCGTTGATGCGACGGTCGAGCCCGAGCTCTGCGAGCTCGTGCTCGAGCCCGTCGAGCCCGCTGCGGTCTGCGAGGACGTCGTGCCTCCGCCCGCCCCGCTGCCCCCGTCGTCGCCGCATCCGGCGACGACGAGGAGCACCGCCGCCAGGTGCATGTTCGACCGACCCATCACAGTCCAGCCATCGCACCGGCGGGCGGGCGCTGCAACGGAGGCCTCGCGGACGCGCGGCTCCGCGCTCAGCCGCCCATGGAGGGTTTGTACGCTTGTCCGGGCGTGCCTCCGAGGGCGAGCAGGGTGACGCCGGTCTCGGTCACGAACTTCCGCTTCGTGCTCGGTCCGACGCGGACGAGATCACCCTGCCCGAGCGATCGTTGCTCATCACCAGCGACGAGCACGGCGGCGCCGCGCAGCACCACGTAGACCTCCTCGTGACCGTCGCTCGCGTGATCGTGCTCCGGATAACCCGTGCAGCCCGGGTCGATCTCGAGGACGTTCATGCCCCAAGACGAGACACCCAGCGCCTGCCGAGCCGGCCTGAAACGAATGCCCACAATGGCGTGCTCGCCCGCGTACGCTTCGATCTGTTCGATCGTCTTCACCGTGATGTCGGCCATCGGTAGTCTCCTTCGGGCTCCGGATTGCCATGGCGCTGCCGCCCAAGCTTGAACAAACGCGACCGACCGGGCACGGGCGTGCGCGCGGGCTCGTCTCGAGCCGCGTGAGCGGGAGGCGGGTCGAGTCCACCACGTTCGCGCCCCCGGAAGATCTCCGTGACGTCGTCGACGTGTTGTGGTCGGCGAGCTGGGATCTCCCGGCCGACGCGCCGCACACGACGGAGCTCCTGTCGGACCCCTGCGCTCACATCGCCTTCGAAGGCGGGGATCGCGGGCCGGAGAGTCGGTTCGTCGGCGTCTGGACGCGTCTCTGGCGCCGGACGCTCGTGGGACGTGGCTACGTGCGCGCCGCGAAGCTCCGCCCCGGGGCCATGCGTGCCTTCGTGTCGCCACCTGCGGTCTCGCTCGTGAACCGCATCGTCCCGCTCGGCGAGCTCGTCGGTGCGGAGGCAGCGCGGCTGGAGGTGCCGATGCTGGAGCTGCGAGAAGAGGAGGCGCTGCTCGCGTTGGCGGAGTGGCTGCGGTCCCGGCGGGCGAGCACACGCGCGTCCGCGCTGGCGGTGGATCTCGTGGAGCGAATCGTGAAAGACGAGACCATTGCGCGCGTCGAGGATCTGGCTCGTGTCGCCGGCTACGGTCCGCGCGCTCTGCAGCGGCTCTTCCGTGACGAGGTGGGCGCGTCACCCAAATGGGTGATCCGCAGGTATCGCCTGCAGGAGGCCGCGCTCCGGATCGAGCGGGGCGACGGCCCCACGCTCGCGGCGCTCGCGGCGGAGCTCGGCTACGCCGATCAGGCGCACCTCGCGCGGGACTTCAAGCGCGCGGTGGGCAAGAGCCCGAGCGCCTTTGCGGCGAGCGTGCACGGCTGACCGCGGGAGCGGCCGCTTCAGGCAGTCGCGACGACGTAGGCGGTCGCTTCGATCGCGATGCCGAGCTCGCCGCAGAGCAGACAGAGCTCCGGCGGCCACCTGTTCCACTGCACGGTCCCGCTCGTGGGGATGTTCCAGGAGAAATCGAGGAGCAACGAGTCGACGTCTCCGCGCCCCTCGAGCTCCGCGAGGATGCCGCGATGGAGGGTCAGGAACGCGAGGGCGTCCTGGATCTGAGCGGGGACGTGATCGCCGTCGTGAGCGCTGACCTGCAAGCGAAGCCCGCCCGAGCGGTGGGCGCGAGTCGCGGAGCGCGGGTCGCCGCGGCGCCAGCTCTCTTCCACCGGAAGGCGCAGCGCGTCGGCGAGCGTCGGTCCGTCGAGATCACGACCGGAGATTCGAAGGTAACAACCGGACAACTTTCAGCCTCGTCCGCGCACCATACCCTCGATGGGTCGCGAGCGGTACCGTCACGGAACCGCGTCGGGATCCGCTGGTTCCGCGGTTGGCTCTTCGAAGAAGTCCGCCATCGGGGTCGACTCCTCCGTGCTGCGCAGGCGGGGCAGGCCGAGCGCGTCTTGTACCGTCGCGAGGTAGGAGTCGTGGCTGTAGAGGACGTCGGAGACGTGGCCGCGCGTGGCGAGCCGCTCCGAGATCACCACGGCCGGGATCGACTGCTTGCCGCCGAAGGCGTAGCTCGCGTCGGGGGCGCCCTCGTCCCAGAGGACGAAGATGACGCCTCCGTTTTTGTAGCCGTCGGACTCCATGAGCCGCGGGATGACCTTCGACAGCCAACGGTCGGCCACGATGGGATCGCAGTCGTGCATGTCGTTGCACTCGTTGGGCGTGATCCACATGTACCGGTGCTCGTTCGCCTCGAGATCGGCCTCCAGGTGCTCGTCCATGTCGACGACATGGTCGCGACAGCTCGCCTCGTCGCTGGTGACCGACGTGAAGTAGACGAACGGGTTGTGCCGGACCGCGTATTTGCCTCGGTCTCGCGTCAAACAAGGCTCGCCCATGTCTTCCATGTACGCGCGCCACGGAACGCTCGCGGCATCCAGCTGAGCGGCGAGGTTGTCCGAGTCGAGCTGGTGTTCGTCGGGGCCCTCGTCGTCGGAGACGCCCTGGTCCGTGCCCGAGATCATCTGCAGGTAGTTCGGCAGGCTCGGGTGGTGGTCGGCGTAGTAGGCGTCCGCGCTGGCATATTCGTCGGCGAGCCCTTGCAGGTAGGGCATCTCGGCCAGCACGTCGGCGTCCTCGTTCTCCATGACGATGGTGAAGATGGTGCCTTCGATCGGCAGGCTGGCGACGTCGCTCTCGCCTTCGACGCCGCTCGGCCCGTCGATGCAGCCGGCCCACACGAGAGAGAAGAGGAGCGCCGAAGGGGGGATGAAACGGAAAGACCTCACAGAAACCTCACTGCTAACTGCACCGCGTCTTCGTGCGGCCCCGCGCTCTATCGCGCGGTGAGACGCGAGCAAGGCGGATGCAGAAATCCGAGCCTCGCGCTCGACACTGTCTCGGGTGACCTCCTCCCGCGGATCGTTCACGCTGGATCAAGGATGATCCAATATGGGGTCAGTGTAGGTCTTCGTAGTCAAAGAACCTGCAGAAACCTTGGGTGTCTTACGTTGGCCGGGCGGTTGCATGAGCGGCCGGCCGATGCGTTCGCTTGCCCTCCCGGTCCTGCTCGCTGCCCTCGCCGCCGCCCCCCTCGGATGCTCGGACGTCGGCACCGACGAGCTCGAGCAGACGCAGTCTTCCGAGCTCACGATCGTCCCGCTCGACATCTGGGCGCAGCCGCTCCCGGAGGGCTTCGAGCTGAAGGCCACCCTGAACGGCGCCAAGCTCTCCACAAAGGTCGCGAGCGACGGCTCGGTTCGGATTCCGTTGAAGGCAGGGCTAACAGTCGTGTCATTGTCAGCGCCGGACCACGAGCCGCTCCAGGTCGGGCTGAAGTTCGACGGTAAGTCCGACCCGGTGGTGCAAGACTCGGTGACGACGCCGGGGCACGGCGTCTCGCTCGGCAGTCGTGAGGAGAGCGGCAAGCGAGCCCACCGGCTCTTCCTCGGGCTGCGCCACGCGTGGTTCTCGGCGGAGGGGCGCCCCGCGCGGCGAGGCAACCAGCTCGATCTGTTCGTGAGCGGCGAAGAGGCCTACCAGGCCGTGCACGCGGAGCTCGGCAGCGCGACCGACGAGGTGCTGGTCTCGACGTGGTGGTGGGAGTCGGACTTCGAGCTGGTTCGACCGGAGGGCCTCCACACGTACATGTCCGAGGCCGAGCGCCGGAAGAACACGATCCTCGGGCTGCTGGAGTCGCGACCGGCGCAGAAGCGAGTCCTCGTCGGTCAGCTCTGGGGACAAGACGGCGCGCTCTCGGGGCTCACGGTCGACGGCGGCCTCACCGTGCACGGCGACAAGGAGGGCGACGCGTTCGAGTTCATGGGCCAGGCGAACCCGACGCGTGGCAAGTTCACCTTCCAGATCCCCGATTTCCTCTTCAGCCCGCGCGTGCTCGAGAACGTGCCCAAGGCCGGTGCCTTCGATCTGGAGGACGGCGCTCCGGTCTCGTCCACCGTCGCCGAGAAGGAGGTCGACCTGACAGAGTGGCCGATCTCCATCGACACCGAGCACGCCTCCTATCACCAGAAGTTCATGGTCGTGGATCACGACGTCGCCTTCGTCGGCGGGATGAACCTCCGGAAGGTCGACTGGGACACGGCCGAGCACCGAGTCTTCGACTCGCGTCGGATGAACTTCGACGCCTCCGTCGAGGAACGCGAGGCGGTCGCCGCGAAGGAGTCGCTCCCCGACAACGGCCCGCGCAAGGACTACATGGTCCGCATCGACGGGCCATCGGCGCAGGACGTGGCCGACGTGTTCCACAAGCGCTGGACGCAGGCCAGGGAGGACGGCGTGGAGCACGCGAGCCACACCACCGACTTCGAGGTCCGCACCGAGATCGACCCCCACGAGGACGGGGTTCAGGCTCAGATCACCGCGACGTTGCCCGAGCCCATCGCCGAGCACGCGATCGTCGAGACCTGGCTCAACGCGGTCGCGCAGGCCGAGCGCTACGTCTTCATCGAGGACCAGTACTTCCGCGCGCCGATCCTGAACGACGCCCTCTACGAGCGCATGAAGGAGGTGCCGGACCTGCGGCTCGTCGTCATCACGAAGCCCATCAACGAGTGGACCGACCCCGGGTGCGCCCACACGTACGAGAGCGCGGCTCTCTTCGCCGGCGCCTTCCCGGACCGCTTCCTGTTCCTGCAGCTCCGCTCCTTCGACACCCAGGTGGTCCTCGGCTTCGACGAGACCGACGCCCACTTCGTCGACATGGACGTCCACTCCAAGATGTTCATCGTCGATGACCGGTTCCTCAGCGTCGGGTCGTGCAACAAGAACAACCGCGGGCTCATCTACGAAGGTGAGCTCAACGTGGCCGTGCTGGACGACGCCTGGGTGACACACGCGCGACGCCACATCCTCGACGGCATCCTCCCCTCGGGGACGAGCATCGCGGACGACTCGGCGACCTGGTTCGCGCAGCTCGGCGAAGCGGCAGCCGCGAACGACGCCGTCTACGCCCGCTGGGACGCGGAGGGCTTCGATCTCGATCTCGACGGCACGCCGCTGCCGGCGGAGTACACCCCGCGAGGCTTCGTCTACACCCTGCCTTACGGCACGATCTCGGATTGCCTCCTCGAGTCCGTCGGCGAGGACATGACGGGACTGCCGGGCGGGGCAGGCGGGCCTTCCGGCTTCTCCGATCAGGACGGCGACGGCGAGCCCGACGGCCCGTTCTGAGCCGCGACCGGCGGGGCTCAGGCCCGCGTGAGCTCGACCAGGCGACCAGCGCGATCCACGCGGACCTCGAAGCCCTCGAGGCGAAAGCAGATCACCTCGTCGAGCACGCCGTTGCTCGTCACCTTGGCCGCCCCGCTCTTCACGTCGTCAATCAGCGAGCTCGCCGAGATCGACGCGCTCGGCTCGGTGCCGCGAATCGCGTCTGCCACGGCTCCTGCGAGCCTCTCGAGATCGGGCTCACTCAGCGAGATCGGCACGGTGGCCGGCAACGCGTCCTCCCGCGGCGGCGCCTTGAAGCCGCGGACCAGCAGGTACACGACCCCCGCCATCGCCACCATCACCACGATCGCCGCCGGAAGAAGACTGGGAATCACGGGGCTGAACCATGACCCGGGCCCCCGCTCGCGTCACGTGGGGCCGGCTTCTCCCCGCTTCTTCGCGTCTTTCGAGGCGCCTTCGGCCAGCGCGGCCTCGACCTCCGCCTCCGCCTCTCGGAGAGCCTCCCGATGGAGCAGGACGTCGTCGGCCGACGGGAGCTTCTCCACGTAGAAGACGTGTGCTCTCTCGTCCCAGGCGACGAGGACGACCTTGTCTCCCCGCGAGAGCGGCGCCGTCTCGTCGCTCCGGACCTGGATCGTCGCGCTCAGGCCTTCGCCCTCGAACGTCGCCTGCCCGAACCGCTTCGTCACCTCACCGGTCGACACGACGGCGATCTTCCCGACGAGCGACGTGCTCTTCCGTCCCGCCTTGGTAGCGAAGAACGGCGCGACCGGGCGGATGGCCACCGACGTGAGGACCAGGGAGAGGATCGCAGAGCCGAAAAAGAGCCCGAGCCCACCCAACAGGCCCGGCACCCCCAATGACTGGACTGTCAGCGTAGACAGGAGCCAGCCGAACAACGCGAACAGGCTGACGACCACCGTGACCGGGGCGCTCCGGAGCCGCAGGAAGGATAGGATGCCGGCGGCGGCCGTCTCCCCGTCGATGGCGATGTCGGCTTGGTGCGCGGCGCCCTTGGCCGCGCCGACGACCCCCTCGACCGCACCCTTGCCGGCTCCCGCCAATCCCTCGATGCCGCCCTTCCCGGCGCCGACGACCCCGTCGACCGCGCCGTCGATCGCGCCGTCGTGTGCTCCGCCGAGCGCGTCGACGTCGATCGCGCCCAGGATGACGAAGAGCCAGTAGACGAGGCTGAGGGCCAGGAGCCCGGTGTAGATCACGGTCGGGAATGTCCCGACCAGATGGAGCAGATCCATCAACGTCTTTCCTTCAGCAGCAGGGCCACGACCAGAGCGGCGATCACGCTGAAGGCCACCACGACCAGAATCATGAGCACGCGCTGCGTGCGGGCGAGGCTGTCCACCTTGGCTTGGAGCCTCCGGTCGGGAACGTGCGCCGGCACCGCTGGCGGCGCCGAGCGCCCATCAGCCGCGTTCGCCTGGCCTCCGTTCGTGGGCGCGCGCTGCGGCCCGTCGATGGGGAGTGTCCGCAGCGCGTCGGAGACGGCTGCCGGGAGCAGCGGCTTGCCCTTGAGGGGAAGCGTCTGTTTCATCGCGCGCAGCGCGGCGACGTCGGGCGCCGGAGCCGGCGCGGGGGCCGCCGCCGGTTGCGGGGTCGAAGGCGGCGGCGCCGACTGTCGCGTCGGTTGGCTCGACACCGGCGGCGCCGATGGCTGCCTGTTGACCGCGGCCGGCGTGGCGGGGCCTGGCGGATGCGACTCGCTCCGCAGCGTCGCGCGGTTCATCCGCTCTTGTTGCGCCGGCATCACGTCGAGCGCGGGCTTGCGTTGCGTTCTGTTCAGCCACCGATCCACCGGCGCACCGGCGACGCCCGCGACCGCCGAGAGCTCGGGCAACAGCCGGCGGAGCTCGTCGGCCACGGCCCGCGCGGTCGCCGGCCGCGCCGCGGGGTTCTTCGCCAGCATGTGCAGGATGAGGCTCTCGAGCCGCGGATGAACGGGCGCGTGCGCGCTCGGCGGGCGTGGTGTTTCCTGCACGTGGCGAGCGACGATCTGCAGCGGCGTCTCACCTTCGAACGGCGGTCGACCGGCGACCATCTCGTAGAGCAACACGCCCGCCGAATAGATGTCCGACCGATGATCGATCGGCTGCGCCGTTCCCTGCTCGGGCGACATGTACCCCGGGGTTCCGACCAGCTGGCCGACCCGGGTCAGCGCGGAACGGAGGCCCGTCGGTGCGTCGAGCGGCAAGGCCGCGGTAGGCGAGGCGTCGAGGACCTTGGCGATGCCGAAGTCGAGGACCTTCACCACCTCCTCGAAGGGCGCCTCCGGCTGGCGGCAGAGCATCACGTTCTCGGGCTTGATGTCGCGGTGGACGACACCTTGATCGTGTGCGTGTTGCAGCGCTTCACACACCTCGATGAGGATCTTGGCAGCGCGCGCCTCGGTGAAGGACCCTCGCTGTTTGATCGGCGCGAAGAGGTCGTCGCCGAAGAGCAGCTCCATCACCAGGTACAACAGATCCGCGTCCTGGCCGACGGCGAGAATGCGGACGATGTTGCGGTGGTGGAGCCGCGCTGCGAGCTTCGCCTCGCGCAGGAACCGCGAGACGACCTCGCCCTCCTTCGCGAGCTCGGGGTGGATGATCTTGATCGCCACGTTGCGCGGGCTCTGCTGCTGCGTCCCGCTGAAGACCTGGCCCATGCCGCCTTCGCGCATGAACGCGACGAGCTGGAAGCGGTTGTTGAGCACGCGGCCGAGGAAAGGATGGTCGGGGCGGTAGTCGACGTGGTGCCGACGCGGGCTCGACACCGAAGGGACCGACGCGGGCGGCAGATCGATCTTCTTCGTCCGGGCGTCGTCGAAGGCGTCCGCGACCGGCGGGACCGCCGGTCGCGACGGAACACCCACCGTGGGCGAGAGCGCTGCGCTCCACTCCACCTGTGGGCTCGAAGGCGGCTGGATCCACCGCTCGATCGGCGCGGCGGAGAGCTGCGGCAGGAGGCGCTCGAGCTCGGCCGCGAGCGCGCGGGCCGACTGCGGCCGGTCAGCCGGCTGCTTCGACAAGGTGCGCAGGATGAGCGATTCCAGCCCGGGGTGTACCGCACAATGGGAGCTCGGCGGCGGCGGCTGCTCGTGGACGTGTTTCGCCACGATCTGGAGGGGTGTCTGTCCCTCGAACGGCGGACGGCCACACACGAGCTCGTACAGGACGACGCCCGTCGAATAGATGTCGGCGCGATGATCGAACGGCTCCGCGCGGCCCTGCTCGGGCGAGACGTACGCGGGCGTGCCCACGAGCGTGCCGACCCGCGTGAGCACGGAGCGAACCGAGGTCGGCGCCTCGGTCGGCAGCGCCACGTCGTGTTTGGTGTCGAGCACCTTGGCGATCCCGAAGTCGAGCACCTTCACGACCTCGCGCAGCGGGTCGTCGGGCTGCCGGCAGATCATGATGTTCTCCGGCTTGACGTCTCGGTGGATGACGCCCCGCTGGTGCGCGTGATCCAGGGCGGCGCAGACCTGGAGGATGATCTGCGCGGCGCGCGCCTCCGAGAAGGAGCCGCGTTGTTTGATGGGCGCGGATAGGTCCTCGCCGAAGAGCAGCTCCATCACCATGTAGAGCAGGTCCCCGTCCTCGCCCACCTCGACGATGCGGACGATGTTCGGGTGCACGAGGCGCGCGGCGACCTCTGCCTCGCGCAGGAACCGGGCCACGACCTCCGGGTCCTCGGCGAGCTCCGGGTGTACGACCTTGATCGCGACGTGCTGCGGCGCCTCGTCCTGGATGCCGCAGAAGACCTGGGCCATCCCGCCTTCCCGAATGAACGACGCGACCTGGTAGCGGTTCGCCAGCAGCCTCCCGATCAGGGGGTGCTCCGGTCGCCAGGATCGAGGGGGAGCCATGATCAGGCGGCAGGATAAGTCGGACGGCGGCGCGAGGACACTCCTTGCCGCTGCCCTGTGCGCGTCAAATGACCTCAAGGCGGCGCCCTGCCACATCGGGAAACGGCTCGAGCCGGCCTTTGTCAGCGCGGTCCGCGTGGTCCCCTAGTTGCAGTGGGCCGCCCCACCATGACGCAAGGGGTGGAGCGGGGCGAGGCGCCGGAAGAGCGCAACATGGACGTGTTGTTTTCGGAGGTTGCGCCGCCCCGGTCGGCGTTCGAGCCACCGGTCGACGTGTTTGCAAATGACGGTGTTGTCCTGATCGAGATCCACCTCCCCGACGTGGCGGAGGAGGACGTGACGATCGTGCGCCTGCACGAGGGGATCTTGGTTGAGGGCACGCGCCGCGAGCCGAGCGGCGGGGTGTCGTTCCACTCCGAGATCCCCCGCGGACCGTTCCGGCGCGCCATTCCGCTCCCATTCCCCCTGGAGGTGGACCCCCCGTTCGAGCTCGAGCGTGGCGTCCTCCGCATTCGATTGTCGAAGCCGCCCACGTCGGACGGCTCGAGCGTGCCCGGTAATGAAGCGCAAGAGAACGCTGTAGGACCCGTCTTCAAAGCCAGCGAGGTGCCCGATGTAGGGAGAGACCTGCCAGGTATGAAGACGCGGCCTAGTGCCCTGGAACCATCATTTCTTGAAGAATTCGGGCCGCCCCTGACGGGGCGAAGGCGGCCCGAATTCTCGGGCGAAGTGGCAGTATGTTCCGGAGGGGACTCGTTTCTTCTAGCGTGGAAACTCCGTTTCCACGGGACTAGCACCGCGTTCGCGGTCAGGGGAGCTTGAGCACCGCGTCGACGAACGCGTCGCCGCGGTGCTTGTAGTCGCGGAACATGTCGAAGGACGAGCAGGCAGGCGAGAGCAAGACGGCGTCGCCCCGCTCGGCTCGGGCGGCGGCCATCCCGACCGCCTCTTCCATCGTCGCGGCGCGCTCGACGGGGACGGCGTCGCCGATCGCCGCGGCGATCCGATCTGCCGCCTCCCCGATGAGCACGGCGGCGCGTCCGCGCTTCCGCAGCGCGGAGACGAGCGGATCGTAGGAGCCGAGCTTGTCCCGGCCCCCCGCGACGAGCACCACCTTGTCCTGGGACAGCCCCTCGATGGCGGCGACGACCGCCCCCACGCTCGTCGCCTTCGAGTCGTCGTAATAGGTGACGCCCTCGCGCTCGCGGACGAACGAGACGCGGTGGGGGAGACCCTCGAACCGAGCGAGCACGTCGCGGACGACGTCCGGCGGAGGGGACAGATCGGCCACGAGGCCGAGCACGGCGCAGATGTTCGCGGCGTTGTGATCGCCGACGAGGCGGATGTCTTTGCGGAGGTAGCGTACGCCGCGCGCGCGATCGACGATCGCCTCTCGATCGAAGGTGAACGCCGCGCCGGGCTCGTTGGACGAGCCGAAGGTGATGGGCTGGGCTTTCCCGCGAGCGGCCTCGCGCGCGCACGTCGAGTCCCCCTCCGGGTAGACGGCCGCGTCGTCGGGGGTCTGGTTCGCGAACATGTTCCCCTTGGCGTGCGCGTACGCATCGAAGCCCGTGTACCGGTCGAGGTGGTTGGGCGTGACGTTCAGGAGAGCCGCTCGATTGGGTCGGAAGCGCGGCATGCGCTCGCATTGGAAGCTCGAGAGCTCGAGGACCAGCACGTCGTGTCCGTCGATCGTCCCGTCCTCCAGGATCTCGGCGGGCGGCGTGCCGATGTTGCCTCCCACGAAGGGCTTCTTGCCGAGCGCGCGCAGGAGCTCCCCGGCCAGCGTGGTGGTCGTCGTCTTTCCGTTCGAGCCGCCGATGGCCACGATGGGCCGAGGTGGCAGGAGCCGGAACGCGAGCTCGATCTCGCCGATGACCTCCGTGCCGACCATCTCGGCGGCGTCCACCGCGGGGATCGCCGGGACGCCGGGTGACATGACGATGATGTCGGCCTCATCGAAGGCGACGTGGGCGTGGCCGCCCGCGAGCACCTCGATATCCGCGAGCTCGAGCGCGAGCGCCTCGGCCGAGAGCCGGTCGTGTGGGGCGCTGTCGGTTCCGACCACGCGGGCCCCGTGTTTCTTCGCGAGCTTGGCCGCGGCGACGCCGCTCCGGCCGAGGCCCACGACGACGACGGTGGAGGAGGCGAGCTTGTTCTTGAAGGCTTCGTCGTTCATGGGTTCGTGCGTTCGGCCAGGCGGGCCGCGACTAGGGACAGACCGAGCGAGTTCGACGCTTTGACCAAGACGACGTCTCCGGGCGAAACGAGCGTCGAGGCTACCTCGACCGCGGCCGTCGCGTCGGCGGCCAGCTTCGGGGACGCCCCGGCGGCCTCGGCCGCGCGCGCCATGGCCTCGGTCGAGACGACGACCAGCGCCGCAGGGCTCGCGGCGGCCGCGGCGGCGCCGACCTCGGCGTGGAGCTCGTCCGAACGCGCACCGAGCTCCCGCATGACCCCCAGGACGAGCACGAGGCGCCGGCCCTCGGCGTCGGCGATCTCGCGCGCGGCGCGGATGCTGGCGATCATGGACGCTGGGTTGGCGTTGTAGGCGTCGTCGATGACGAGCGTGCCGTCCGCCGCGACGCGTGGTGAGAGCCGGCCGCCCTCGGCACCGCCGACGTCCGCGAGCACGCGTGAGAGCACCTCGGGCCGATCGGCGAGGGTGTCGTCGAAGCCGATCGCGACGGAGGCCGCGGCCAGAGCGGCGTAGGCGCCCGCGGCCCCGAGCAGCGGGATGCTCATTTCGACCCGCGTGGGCTCGCCTGATGCTCGCCTGATCTCCAGCGTCAGGTCCGAGCCAGCGAGGCCCCTGGCCACGCGCCGGACGAGTCGCACGTCCGCGTCATTCGCCTCTCCGTAGAGCAGGTGCCGCCGACCGGCGGCGCGCACCAGCGCGGCCCGCGCGCCCGCGTCGTCTGCGTTCACGACGACGAGGCCACCGGGGCGAACCGTCTCGAACAGGGAGCTCTTCTCGCGGAGCACGCCCCAGATGGATCCGACCCCTTCGGTGTGTGCGTCGGAGACGAGCGTGACGACCCCGGCGTCGGGCTCGACGAGCGCGGCGGTGCGCAAGATCTCCCCTGGGGTGCTCATGCCGATTTCAATGACGGCATCGTCATGATTGTCGTCGAGGCAGAAGAGGACGTGCGGGACGCCGATCGCGTTGTTCAGGTTCCCGACCGACGCGAGCACACGCCGGCCGAGGTTGCCGAGGAGCGCGGCGACCACATGACGCGTGGTGGTCTTCCCGGCGGAGCCGGTGATCCCGACGACGCGTTTGGCGCCGCGGCCGGCCCAGCGGCGCCGGTGGGCTCGGCCGAGCGCGCCGAGCGCGGCGAGCGTGTCGTCGACCCGCACGACGTGGGTGCCGGACGGAACCTGGATCGGGCGCGAGGCGACGATTACCGCGGCGCCGCGTTCGGCGGCGGTCCGGGCGTGCTCGTGGCCGTCGAAGCGATCGCCGACAAGGGCAACGAAGACCTCACCGGCCGTGACGGTACGTGAGTCCGACGAGACGCCGACGGCGCGATCCGATGGGCTCCCGCCGAGCGCTTCGCCGCCGGTCGCGAGGACGATCTCCGCGAGCGAAAATGGTGCCCGGTTCTTCGGGAGCGGCGTCGCCATCTTTCGTTCTCTACCAGGACTCCCCCGCGCCTGTCTTTGATGTAGCCTGCCGGCGCAATGAAGGTCGGCATCCCGCGTGAAATCGGCCTGGGCGAGCGTCGCGTCGCTGCGACGCCCGAGAATACCCGACGCCTCATCCTGCTCGGCTTCGATGTCGTCATCGAGACCGGAGCGGGCGAGCTCGCGTCGTTCCAGGACGCCGACTACGAGGCGGCAGGTGCGACGATCGCGCCCGACGCGGCGACCATCTGGGGCACCGTCGACGTGGTGCTGAAGGTCCGCCCGCCGGAGCCGATCGAAGGCGGCGGCCACGAGGCCGATCTCCTGCGCGAGGGCGCGACGCTCATCTCGTTCATCTGGCCCAGCAAGAACCCGGAGCTGCTCGCTCGGCTGTCGCAGCGCAAGGCGACGGTGCTGGCCATGGATCAGATCCCGCGCATCACGCGCGCCCAGAAGATGGACGCGCTCTCGAGCATGGCGAACATCGCCGGGTATCGTGCGGTCATCGAGGCGGCGAGCTTCTTCGGCCGCTTCTTCACCGGGCAGATGACGGCGGCCGGCAAGGTGCCGCCGGCGAAGGTCATGATCATCGGCGCCGGCGTCGCCGGCCTCGCGGCCATCGGCGCCGCGAGGAGCCTCGGCGCGATCGTCCGCGCGTTCGACACGCGCCCGGGCGTGAAGGAGCAAGTCGAGAGCATGGGCGCCGAGTTCCTCGAGCTCCAGTACGAGGAGGAAGGCGCGGGCGAGGGCGGCTACGCCAAGGAGATGAGCCCGGCGTTCATCGCCGCGGAGATGGCGCTCTTCGGCGAGCAGGCGCGCGACGTCGACATCATCATCACGACCGCGCTCATCCCTGGGAAGCCGGCCCCGGTGCTGATCACGCCGGAGATGGTCGAGAGCATGCGAAAGGGGTCGGTCATCGTCGACCTCGCGGCAGAGAACGGCGGAAACTGCGCGCTGACCCAGCCCGGCAAGGTCACCAACCACCGCGGCGTGACGATCATCGGCTACGTCGATCTGCCGAGCCGTCTCGCCCCGACCGCCAGCCAGCTCTACGGCGCGAACCTGGGCCACATGCTCGCGGACATGGGCGGTGCGAAGGCGTGGCACGTCGACCTGGAGGACGAGGTCGTCCGCGGCGCCCTCATCATGAAAGACGGCGAGATCACCTGGCCTCCGCCTCGCCGCGAGAAGCCCGCGGAGCCCATGTCGATGAAGCGGCCGCCGAGCTCGCGACCGGGCGCGCGCCCCATCTCCACCAAGCCTGCCGCTCCCAAGCCTGCCGAGGCGCACGGCGCGGCGCCGAGGCTGTCCGTCCCCGCTTGGCCGCTGCTCCTGGCAGCGGCGGCCATCGCGCTCGCCAGCCACTTCGCGCCGGGTGCCTTCGTCGCTCACCTGACCGTGTTCGTGCTCGCCTGCTTCGTCGGCTGGCAGGTCGTCTGGAACGTCACACCGGCCCTCCACACGCCGCTCATGAGCGTCACCAACGCCGTGAGCGGCATCATCCTCATCGGCGGCATGCTGAAGGTGGCCGGTCCGCTCGCGGAGCCCGCGACGATCATCGCCGCCGTGGCCATCCTGCTCGCCGCCATCAACGTCGCAGGCGGCTTCTTGGTCACCCAACGAATGCTGAAGATGTTCATCCGGTCGGAGCCGGGAGAGAAGAAATGAGCGCTGGCCTCGTCACCGGGCTCTACCTCGTCGCCGGCATCCTGTTCATCCGGAGCCTCGGCGGCCTCTCGCGGCAAGACACCGCGCAGCGCGGCAACCTCTACGGCATGATCGGCATGTTGCTCGCCGTGGTCGGCACGGCGGCGATCATCGCCGGCGGTCACGGCGTGCTCACTGCGGCGCTCGTCGGCGGTGGCCTCGTAGGCGCGGTGCTCGCGCAGCGTGTCGGCATGACCAGCATGCCGGAGCTCGTCGCCATCCTGCACAGCTTCGTCGGGCTCGCGGCCGTCCTGGTCGGCTTCGCGGCCTACCTCTCGCCTGAGGGCTCGCTCTCCGGCGCCGCCAAGACCATCCACGAGGTGGAGATCTTCCTCGGAGTCCTCGTCGGCGCGGTGACGTTCACCGGCTCCGTCGTCGCGTTCGGCAAGCTGCGTGGGAGCATCTCGTCCAAGCCGCTGCTCTTGCCGGCGCGACACCTGGCGAACGCGACGATGGTCGCGGTGAGCTTCGTCTTGCTCGTGCCGTTCATCCAGGCGCCGGGCGCGTCGGGCCTGTGGGCCCTCGGCGTGATGACCGCCATCGCCGCGGTGCTCGGCGTGCACCTCGTGATGGCCATCGGCGGCGCCGACATGCCCGTCGTGGTCTCGCTCCTCAACAGCTACTCCGGCTGGGCCGCGGCCGCCGCCGGCTTCATGCTCGAGAACGATCTCCTCATCATCACCGGCGCATTGGTCGGCTCGAGCGGCGCGATCCTCAGCATCATCATGTGCCGCGCGATGAACCGGTCGATCCTCAGCGTCGTCTTCGGTGGCTTCGGCACCGCGGAGGGCGCAGCGCCCGCAGCCGGCGCGAAGCCACAAGGTGAGGTCCGCTCGACGGACACGAAGGGCGTCGCCAAGCTGCTGCTCGAGTCGAAGAGCGTCATCGTGGTGCCCGGCTACGGCATGGCGGTGGCGCAGGCGCAGCACCCGCTCTACGAGGTGGCGACGATCCTCCGCAAGCGCGGCACCACCGTCCGCTTCGCCATCCACCCGGTCGCGGGCCGCCTGCCGGGCCACATGAACGTCCTCCTCGCGGAGGCCAAGGTCCCTTACGACATCGTCCTCGAGATGGACGAGATCAACCAGGACTTCCCCACGACCGACGTGGTCCTCGTCATGGGCGCAAACGACATCGTGAACCCGAGCGCACAAGACGACGTATCGAGCCCCATCTACGGCATGCCCGTCCTCGAGGTGTGGAAGAGCAAGGCCGTCATCGTCACCAAGCGCGGCATGGCCGCCGGCTACGCCGGCATCGAGAACCCGCTCTTTTTCCACGAGCGCACGCAGATGCTCTTCGGCGATGCCAAGAAGAGCGTCGACGGCATCCTGACGGAGCTGAAAGCGGAGATCGGTTGAGCCGTGGACCGCGTCAGCTGAGCGCCGCGCGCGGCCGTTGCCAACGCGAGGGGACGACCACGAGGACGTCACGCGGCGTGGAGCGGATCTCGATACGTCTGTCGAGCCCCGTCGAGCCAGCGTGGACGAGCAGAGAGAGGCCGCGCCCGACTTGCTCGCCGAGGCCCGCTTGGCGGCCGATGGAAGCGAGCAGCGGGTTGCGGGGCTGGGAGACGCCGCCTTCGCGTCCGAGATCCTCCAGATCGCCGAGGCCTTCGGGGGGGCCGCCCGGGCTCCAGATCTCGAGGCGGTCGGCGAACATGCGGAGGGCGACGCGGCTGGTCTTGCGCAGATCCCGGTGCACGACGGCGTTGACGAGCACCTCGCGCAGGGTCGGCTCGTCGTAGGCGGACTCGGTCGAGAGCACCCCGCCGCAGCGTTCGCGGACGAAGCCGAGCGCGCCGGCGACGAGGGCGGCGACGGAGCCCTCGAGATCGGCGCGCGCCTCGATCCGGTCGGTGATCGTGGTACCTGCGAAGGCCGCCGCGCCGACGCCCCACTCGGGGAAATGGTGCTGCGGAACGCGGCCGAACGCGTAGAGGCCGACGAGCGTGGGCGCATGGCGCGAGGCCACCTTCGCGAGCACGCCGAGCCGGACGAGGGCTTCGTCACGGCCGATCTCGGCCACGAGCGAGAGCGCCCTGCGGGCGAGGAAGTCGTCGAGGAGCTCGGAGTCGAGCTCGGACGCGTCGGCGGTCGACACCGCGAGCCTCTCGTTCGTCACGCCACGAATAGTAGGCTATCCTGCCGGCGTGTCGCGCCTCGCCGCTCCGTGCCGAATCGTCAGCGCGGTCGCATCCGTCTGGATCGCGACGTTCGTCGGCTGCGGCGAGGAAGAGACGGCAGGTGAGCCGACGCCGACCGACGTCGTGTTCGAGGGCGGGACGAACGAGGAGGCGCTGAGTGCGTTCCTTGCCGCCACGCCGACCCACGATCCGACGAAGACAGCCGTCTTCGACTGGCCGTCCGATACCGAGCAGCTCCCGGCGAGCACGCCCTCGAGCTTCTGCTGGCACATCGGTGAGCCCCAGGGTGCGTGGGCTCCGCTGCCCGGTCGACTCGAGCCGCCGGCACCCCAGCGGTCCCCGTTCGAGGGGCTCTTCGCCGGTGTGCCCAGCGCGCACGCGGAGGCGCTGCCGCTCTCGGGCGCCGCGTATTACATCACCTTCACGGACCCCGACGGAAACGCCCTCTTGCGCGGCTTCACGACGGCGACGAACTTCGTTCCATCTCAGGAGGCCTGGGCCGAGCTCGACGCCGCCGACGTGCCGATCACGGTCACCGTCACGTGGGCCGAGTTCGACGCCAATCGACTCCGCGAGGGCGGGGGCCCCTGGTCGGGAAAGCCGATCACCGTGGGCATTCGGGCGGATTGAGACATCTGCTATAGCGTCCGAATGCGACTTCGGCGGGCCATCATCTCGGGCGGGGCATTCTTCGGCGCGGCGTACCTGTTGACCTTCACGGCGTGTGACGAAGAGGGGACGACGGAGGACGGAATCGTCTACATCGGCGGCGCGACGGACGAGGCGCTCGACGCGCTCCTGGCCGGCAGCGCGAAGAGCGACTCCGGCAAGGCCGTCACGTTCGAAGCACCGACCAAAGACGAGGTCATCCCCGGCGACGAGCCGTTCACGTTCATCTGGTCCGAGGCGGGGGCGTCCGCTCGTCTGGATCCGAGCCACCTCGACCCGACCCACTTCGGGCCTCTGCAGCGCGAGCGCCCGCCGCTCGAGCGCGCGCTCGGTGTCGCGCTCCAGGGCACGCGGTCGGCGCATGCGCACGGCGATCCGATCTCCGGCGTCGCGTATTACCTCGTCTTCTCGAGCTCGTCGGACGACGAGATCGTCCGCGTCTTCACGACGAACACCGACTACACGCCGGGCCAGGACGAGTGGGGCAAGCTGCGCGGCGCCGAAGGCAAGATCTCGCTCCGGCTCACCTGGGCGGACTTCGAGACGAACCGCGTCGTCGAGGGCGGTGGCCCCTGGGCGACGCCGGCCATCTCGTTCACGATTCAGTAGCGAGCCGCCTCCTCAGGACCCGTGCGCCGCGACGATGGCGTCGCGCGTCGCGTCGTCCACCTCGCCCGTCTGCGGCAGGCCGTTGGCCTTCTGAAATGACGCGACGGCCCCGGCGTAGGCCTCGGCGTCTTCCGGGTCGGAGGCCCGGCGGTAGTGACCGAGGTTCGTCAATCGCTGGCGGACGCCCGATTGCTCGGTGGGCGGGTCCACGTGAGCGACCAGGACCTGGTATTGGTAGTCCGTTCCTGTCAGGGTCACCGTGAACTCCCGGACGTTGACCGGGACCTCGAAGGTCACCTCTCCTTGCCCGTCGGTCGTGGCGCTCGACGCAGGCAGGCCCACGACCTCACACGCTTGGTTCGCCATGGGCTTGCCGTCGCCTTCGAGCACGAGCGTGACCTTCACGGTGGGTACGGTCGCCCCGTAGTCGTTGCTCGTCCCCTGCGCGACCGGTGTCGCAGGCGGCGTGGGCTCCGGGATGAACAGGACGTCTCCCGGGTAGAGGACGTTGGGGTTGGGGCGCTTCCTCTTGAGCTCCGCGTTCTTCTCGTGATCGAGGATCGTCGCGAGATCGAACCCGAGCTCGTGCGCGAGCTTCGAGAGGTAGTCGCCCTGCTTGATCACATACGGAATCATCGCCATTGTCGGCTCACCAGGTCATCGTGCCTTCGATCTCGATCGGTCGCCTCGCGAACGGCGCGGCCACGAGCTTGTCCACCTGATGTTTGAAGATGGTGTTCCGGGGGAGCTTGCCGTCCACGAGCTCCTTCCACTTCTTCTCGCCGTCCTCTCCGACGAATCCGGATTTCTTGTCCAGCTCGGGGTCCCCCGGGGTGGCCATGAAATCGAATCGACGATCTGAGTTCCAAACATTCCACTTCTGGTGGTCGAGCCCCGCCGCGTGACCGATCTCGTGAAGCAGCGTCACGTAGTCCGCCGAATAGAGGTTGTTCGTGTAGATGAGTATCCAGCGAGAGCTGGGGGAGGGTTTCGGGTTCTCGTTCGTCGGTCGCGGGAAGGTCTCGCCGTTCTCCGGTCTGTTCCCCCCGATCCGGCAGAAGATGATCGGGAGGCAATTCTCGGGGAGGGCGACCGTGCCCTTGGCCAGCTCGAAGATCTCTTTGGCGTGCTTGTCCGAATTGTCGTAGTCGCGCTCGAGATCGATCTTGTATCCCGTCACGTCCATGTGGCTCGTCCGGAGCCCGAGGCCGTGCTCGTTCAGCATCTTGTTGGCCTTGAGCGCGTACTGTCGCATCGCGATGCTGAGCGGGTCCGCCGTGTAGAAGCAGCAGTAGATGAGCTTGCGCGACGGCGTCTTGTAGTCGGGGTCGTCCGGCGGATGGGCGACCTTCGTCTTGCCGTTGGGCACTGCGGGGGTGACGCGAGCGTGATCGTCGGGGCCTGCCACGATGCCGGATGTTCGCCGGGACGCGAAGCCTCTGTCAACGTGACCTCCGGGCACCACGGACTCGCCTTGAAGTCGCCGTCGCCGCGTGAAAACCTCGTCTGTCATGCCTGTCTTCATCGACGCCATCGCGGCGACCGTCGGGTCGACGGAGCGAGGGACGTGCGAGCTCTGGGTCGGTCCGTACCGCGGGCGGGAGCTCTTCGTGGCGACGCTCCGCGGGCGCGAGCGCCTCTCCCAGGCTTACACGTTCGACGTGCAGGTCCTCGCGCCGGCCCGCGTCGACCTCCTCGAGGCAGGGCTGCTCGGTGCACCGGCGACGCTCGTGATGAACCTCGGCGAGCCCGCCAGGGTCGTCCAAGGAGTGATCCTCTCGGTGCGCCCCGAGAGCCGGTCGGTGGCAGGGGACCGGCGCTCGTTCCGGCTGCGCATCGTGCCTCGCCTGGCGCTCGCCAAGCTGCGCGCCACGAGCCGGGTGTTCCAGGGGCTGACGGTGCCCGAGATCGCGAAGGAGCTGTTCGACGCCGCGGGGCTGCCGAGCCGATTCGCGCTCGAGGGCAAGTACGCGAAGCGCGAGTACTGCGTCCAGTACCAGGAGACCGACTACGCGTTCCTCACCCGCATCCTGGCAGAGGAGGGCATCTTCTTCTTCTTCGAGCAGCCCGAGGCTCTACCCGGGACCGATCCGAGCAAGCTCTCCGAGATCATCGTCGTGGCCGACAGGGCGCAACACTACGCCGAAGCGGACGACCTCCACCTCGAGCTCCGCGATCGAGGGCACGCCGGAATGGTCGACGCGCGGGAGCTCCGCTGGTTCGACGTCGAGCAGCGGCTCGCTTCCGACGCGGTCCTCGTCCGCGACTACGATTTCGAGCGTCCGCTATTCAACCCGCGCGCCGAAGCGAGCGTCGAAGAGAGCTCCGATGCCGCGCCTCCGCCGAGCGTCGGGCCAAGGATCGACGCGCGCTGGGGCGAGGCTCATCCGCTGGGGATCTACGACCATCGGCGCGAGCACCCCGGCGCGGCGCCGGACCAGGCACGCGCGGATGTGCGCCTGGAGCAGCTGCGGGCGAAGGCTCGCGTCGCGACGGGCGCGAGCACGTGTCCGCTGCTCGCGCCGGGGAGGCGGTTCTTCGTCGATCCATTCGAGGCTTCGCAGCAGACGGGCGAGTTCGTCGTCGTGGCGGTCGACCATTGGGGTCACGCGCCGGAGGTCGTCGAGCAGGCCCGCACGTCGGGTGAGCCCCGTACGCCGGAGACCTACACGAACGAGCTCCGCTGCGTGCCTGCCTCGGTCCCGGCTCGGCCCAAGCGCCCCAAGCGCCGCCCGCGTGCGACGCTGGAGACCGCCACCGTCGTGGGGCCCGAGGGTGAAGAGATCCACGCCGACGAATATGGGCGGATCCGCGTGCAGTTTCATTGGGACGTCCGCGGCAGCGAGGACGAGCGGAGCTCCTGTTGGATCCGATGTGTCGAGAGCTGGGCCGGCTCGTCGTGGGGCACGCAGTTCATCCCGCGCGTCGGGATGGAGGCCATCGTCTCGTTCCTCGGGGGTGATCCCGATAGACCGGTGGTTGTCGGCTGCTCCTACAACGCGACCCGTCCGCGGCCATTCCCTCTCCCCATCGCGAAGACCCGCAGCGGCATTCGGACGCAGAGCACGCCGGGAGGCAATGGCTCGAACGAGCTCAGCTTCGAGGACAAGCTCGGCTCGGAGCAGATCTACCTGCACGCCCAGCGCGACTTCGACGAGGTCGTCGACGGCAACCACACGACGAACGTCCTCGGCAACGAGGAGAACGCGGTCGTCGGATCGCGCGGCACCAAGGTCGACCGCGACGACTCGGTCACGATCGGCGGCGACGAGACCCGCACCGTCATCGGCGAGCAGCACGAGACCGTGGAGGGGAACCGCGTCGAGCACATCGGGCAGAGCGCGGACCTCACCGTGAAGGGAGCGCTCGCCAGCCAGCTGGGGCTCGAGAGGCGCGAGGTGGCGACGAGCTCCACGCTCACCGTGGGCGACGACTACACCGTCCGAACGCGCGGCTGTTACACGACGATCGTCGGTCGGAACGAGGCGAAGCGCAGCTACGTGCTCCGCGTCGAGGGCACCGCGCAGATCTCGACGAGCCACGTCGTCGAGATCGACGCCGAGAAGAGCATCACGCTCCGTTGCGGGAAGAGCTTCTTCAAGATCAGCGAGGAGAAGATCGAGATGTGGGCGCCTTCGGTCTCCGTGCGCGGCGAGGGCGGCGGCGTCGTGGCCGACGAGAACGTGACCCTCCGCTCGAAGGAGGAGATCGCGCTCGTCTCCGAGAAACGCGTCCTCCTGAAGACCCCCGATACCTCGCTCGGCATGAAGTCGGAGGTCCAGATCGACGGCAAGCAGATCCTCCTCAACTCGCCCGACCGCGCGAACGACCCGGTGAAGGACGAGTCGCCGCCGCCAACCCGCGTCGCGCTCAAGGACCAGTTCGGGAAGCCGCTCGCTTACAAGCGCTTCCTCATCACGCTGGACGACGGCACCGAATACAGCGGCATCCTCGATCGCGACGGCGCGACCGAGATCCCCATCGAAGGCTCCGGGAAGATCACGTTCCCGGACGTCGCGGGGCAGGGTTGATATGGGCACCCCCGGCGCCAAACAGGGCGACAAGGTCGTCGCGCTCGACACACACGTTATCATGGTGCCCTCGCCCGGCGGGCCGGTCCCGACGCCCATGCCGATGCCGTTCAACGGCACGCTGGCGGGCGCTCTCGCGTCCACGATCATGATCGACAACGTCCCGGCCGCGGTGAAGGGGAGCACGGCCGACAACGGTCCGCCTCACGTCCCGGCCGGCGGACCTTTCCAGAAGCCGCCCTCGAACCAGGGCACGATCGAGACAGGCAGCTCGACGGTCTTCTTCGACGGGAAGGAGGCCGCGCGCATGGGCGATACGGCGAAGACCTGCAACGATCCGTCGGACCTGCCGGCGGGGACGGTCATCGCGACCGGTACGGTGATGATCGGGGGCTAGCTAGCCCCTAGTCCCCAAAGAAGCGAATCGCGAGCGCCTTGAGGCGGCTGCTGAGGCCCCGGTGGCGTAGGCGCAAGTCATCCTGGGGCATGCCCCTGGAGTGTTCGAAGCTTGCTCACCTCCGTGGTCAGATGCGTGGAGAGGTTCGAGACGGAGCTGCCCGAGCGCCAGTGCGCGGGCAGGCCTGGAAGTCAGAGCGCGTCGAGGAGACGGAAGAGGATGGGCAGGTCGGGGCGCCAAGCGAGCAGGCGGTAGACGAGGGTGCGGGCAGAGCGCAGCCCAGGCCTTGAGTGACCACGCGAGCGAGGCGATCACCATGTACGCCCAGTTGGCCTCGAGCGTGTTCAACGGCGCATGCAGTGCGCGGACGCCATTCTTGAGCTGCTCGATGACGTTCTCCTGGTTGC
>JAEUKE010000237.1 GCA_016794345.1 Myxococcales bacterium | reverse complement strand
GGGGGGCGCGCCGTCTTCGTCGACCTCGATGACGTCGGCCGACTCGGCGAGGACCTTGCCGTCGACCTCCACCCGCATCCGGCCGTCGACGTGACGCTCGATTACCTTGTGCTCGGGCCACTTCTGGTGGCCTGGTGAGCTGCGCATCGGCTCGGCGCTGGCCGCGCCCTTTCGGTTCTGATCCTTGGGCATCGTGTCCTCCTGTCGGATCGACCTTCAGGAAACGGACCCGACGCTCACCTCAGGGGATCACCTGATCGCCGATCGTGGAGCTGGTCACCGCGATGGGCGTGTCGTCGTGGTTCGAGATCTGCGGGTAGGTCGGGTACCAGGAGCCGCCGGTGTTGTTCGTGATATTCGAGCGATCGATCACCACGTCGCCCGAGTGATCGTTCGACACGAAGAAGATCGCGCTCCCGTGCTGGACGACGTCGTTGTGCTCGATGCGCGTCCCGCAGAGGCTCAGGGTCATCGTGTTGCCGTCGTTGTAGATGGCGCCGCCGCTGCCGCCGCCCGGCGTGTTCGGCTCGGCGGGGTTGCCGCCGTTGCCGATGGCGTGGTTGTGCGAAAAGAGCGTGTTGAAGATCGACCAGGACACGCCGATGCTGCTGATGCCGCCGCCGTTCGAGCAGGTGTTGCCGTAGCCGTCGGCGCCGCCGAAGGTGCTGTTCACCACGTAGACCGGCAGGCCATTGTATTGGCTGAAGGTCCTCACGCCCGCGCCGCCCACGTCGGGACCGGTGTCCGCGCAGGTGTTGTTGAAGAACCGGGCGTTCACGATCTTGAGGCGCCCGCCGCGTGCCCACACGGCGCCGCCGCCGTCGTATTCGGTCTCCGCCTTCGAGTTGCCTCCGCTGAAGGTGATGTTCTGCAGCGTGAGGCGCGGGTGGTCCTGGTTGTCGCAGTTGGCCGTCGTCCACACCTGCGCCTGGTCACACGTGTTCATGTAGAGGATGCGCCGCTGGCCGCCGCCGCTCAACGTCACCAGCCCGCCGCCGTCGATGACGATCTCGGGGCCGGTGTCGTTGAAGATCTTCGCGGTCTCCTCGAGCGTGATGGTGATGGGGTCGGGTCCGCAGTCGAATGTGATGACACCACCGTCAGCTATCGCGGCGACCGTCGCTTGCGACGTGCAGCTCCCCGGCGTGCCGTCGCCGACGACCGTGCGCGGGCTCGAGACGTCGGCGAGCCCGGCCTCGCCCGGCGGGGTGCAGGTCGCCTCCGGGTAGGGGTTGCCCGCGGGCGGGCCGTCGTCCGGGTTGGGAGGTGCGCCGCCCGAGCCGGTCGTGTTGCCGGACCCGGTCGAGCCGGTGCCTCCGGGGCCATTCGATTGTGAGCCGTTCGACCCGGTTCCGTTACCGGAGGTCGCGCCGGCGCCGGTTCCGTCGCCGCCGTCGCCGTCGCCGTCGCCGCTGGAGTCGCCGTCTCCACACCCGACGAGGAGGCAGAGCATCGGCGGGCCGAGGCGACGAAGCAGGCGGAAGGTCATGGCTCGCGCGATTGCAAGAACGACGCCCGGCGCGCTCGCGCGCGACGTGCCTCGCGCGAGCCGTCTTCCTGCGACGCCGCCGTCGCACTCATCGAGCGCGGTGCGACTCGGTCGGGGCAGGGACGGCGAGCGCAAACGCGATGCTGCCGGCGACCGCGATTGTTGCTCCGACCTGGAACGCGAGCGCCGGCGACCGGGCGAACAGGCTGCCGAAGATCAGGTTCGCCCCGAGCAGCGCGCCGCCGGAGATCGCCGCGAGGAGGCCGAGCGCTCGGCCTCGCGCGTCGGGTGGGCAGAGCTCCACGAGGAGCGCCTTCTCCGCGCCTTCTCCGAGCCCGTAGTGCACGGCGTAGAGCGCGAAGATGCCCCAGGTGATCGCGGCGCTCGGGCTGAACGAGAGGAGCGCGTAAGCAGCGCCGTAGACGAGCCAGCTCGTGAGCACGGCGCGCCGCGCGCCGATCCGGTCCGCGATCGCGCCGCCCGGGGCGTTCAAGAGGGCTTTGCCGAGCTGGAGCGAGATCCAGGCGATGGGAACCCAGCGCACCTCGAGCCCCTGGTGCATGAGGTAAGCGAGGAGGAACGAGTCGGCCGAGACGGCGAGCGAGAAGAGCGCGACGACCGCGAGGAAGGCGCGGACGCCGGGAGGGAGCGGCACCCTTGCGCGCGCTCTCTGCGCCGCCGGCTCGACGGGCGCAGGCTTCGGCTCCCGGCGGACCGTGACGAGCGCGACGAGCGTGGAGAGAAGCCCGGGGATGACGCTCGCCAGGAGGACGCTCTCGACGGTGAGCCCCGCCACGCCGAGGAGGAGGAACGCGAGGCCACCGCCGATCACCGCGCCGAGGTTGTCGAGCCCGCGGTGCACGCCGAACGCGAGCGCGCGATGCGCCTTGTCGACCGAGCGCGCGAGGATGGAGTCGCGCGGCGCGGACCGGATCCCCTTGCCGACTCGGTCCACCGCGCGCAAGAGGACGACCTGCCACGGCGCGGCGGCGATCGACAGGCCGGGCCTGGCGAGCGCGGCGATCCCGTAGCCACCGACCACGAGCGCGCCGGCGTGAACGCCGCGATCCACCAACGAGCCGGCGCTCACCTTCACCGCAGCGCTCATGAGCTCGGCCACGCCTTCCATCACCCCGAGCGCGAGCGGCCCTCCGCCGAGCCGCTCGAGGAGCTTTGGCAGCAGCGGGTAGACCATGTCGCTGGCGATGTCCGTCAGGAGCGAGACCAGGCCGAGCCCCCAGACGACGCCGGGGAGCCCGCGGACGCGGCGGAGGAAATCGCGCACCACGTCAGCTCGCCGTCCCGTAAGCGCGCACGAACCGCTCGACGTGGAACCCGAGGAACCGCTCCATGTCGAGCGGCCGGCATCGCTTCCCCGAGAGCCCGTCCTGATGAAGGAGCGCGAGGAGGATGGGCGACAGGAACGCGAGCGATGCGGCACGGATCGCAAAATCATCCTCGCTCCCGAACGAGGCCTCGCCCCGGCGGGCGTGCTCACGCAGCCGCGCCTCCATCGCGAGGATCGTGGGCTCGAGCACGCCGTCGAGGTAGCCGGGGCCGATCGCAGCGTCGCCCATTCCGGCGACGAGCCCCGTGCCGAACAGCTTCCCGACCCCGAACGCCGTCCAGGCGCCAGTCAGATCGAGCGAGACCTTGCGGAGCGACGAGGCGAGCCCGCGCCGCCCAGGATCTGCCATCTCGTCGAGGTACGGGCGCGCATCGCCGACAGCAGAGCGCAGGCCTTCGGCGAGCGCGCCCGAGCGATCCTGGAAGTAGTGCTTGAGCGTCGGGATGGAGGTCTCCGTCTCGCGCGCGAGGTCGTGCAGGCTCACGGCGGCACCGTGCCGCACGACCGCCGCGAGCACCTTGCTGGCCAGCTGTCGCCGCTTCTCGTCGTAGTCGTGGTTTCTCGCGCCGGCTCGTCGAGCCATCAGGCCCTCATCTTGACACGGTTCAGTTTGGTATTACAACCGTAATAGTCAATCGGAGGTGCTCATGTTCGAGGGATTCGCTCAAGTGTGGACGCCCGTTGCCCTGTCGAAGGATGTCCGAGACGAGCCGGTGGGGATGAAGCTCGCGGGGACCAAGCTGGTCCTCTTTCGAGGCCAGGACGGGAAGGTCGGCGCGCTGGTGGACCGGTGTCCGCACCGGGGCGTCGCGCTCTCGCTCGGAAAGGTGAAGGACGGGTGCCTGGTGTGCCCGTTCCATGGCTGGCGCTTCGACACCTCGGGCCGAGTCACCGACGTGCCCTGGAACCCCGACGCGAAGATCTCGCAGCTGCGCGGGACCGAGCTGCCGGCCGCGGAAGCGGGCGGCCTCGTCTGGGTCTACACGGCGCCCGGCGGTCGGCCGCAGAGCGGCCCCAGCGCGCCGGCGTTTCTGAGTCGGCCCGAGCTGCGTATCAGCGGCTTCTCGGTCGAATGGAAGATCCACTGGACGCGCCTCATGGAAAACATGCTCGACTGGCCGCACCTGCCGTTCGTGCACGAGAGCTCGATCGGCAAGGGCATGCGAGCCAAGGCCGACTCGCGGATGGACATTCACATGGAGGAGCGGGAGACCGGCTTCCTCTCGACCATCACGGTCGATGGCGAGCTCCAGCCGGGCAGCCTCGAGCTCCGCTGGCCGAACCAGATGGTCCTGACGATCGCCGATGGGCCGCGCACCCTCATCATGATGAACGCCTGCATCCCGATCGACGACGAGCACAGCCGGCTCTTCGTGGTCACCGCGCGGAGCTTCCTCAAGCTCGCGCCGTTCGACTACGTGTTCGAGCTCTCGAATCGGCGCGTCGTCTCCGAGGACCGCGCCATCGTCGGGAGCTCGTGGCCGACCGCCGTGCCTCGCCCGAGCGAGGAGCTCTCGGTTCGGACCGACGGCCCGACGCTCGCCTTCCGCAAGCGGTACTTCGCGGAGCTCTACGGATCGGCCGCGGCGAGCGCGCCCGGACGACCGGTCCCTCTGCGCCTGACACCGAAGGCAGCGGGGGCGAGCGCCTGACTCGCGAGCTCGTGGTGGTACACTGGCGGCGTGGTCGTCCTCGAGAAGTCGCCCGGCCTCTTCTTGATCGCGCTCTTCATGCGCGGCTTCTGGCTCGAGGTCGACGCGCAAGGCGACGTCACCACGGCGCGCTACCTGCACGGCGCGCGGGTGGTGAGCCAGGT
>JAEUKE010000210.1 GCA_016794345.1 Myxococcales bacterium | reverse complement strand
CCCTCGACGATCAACATCGCCGTCCACGCTCTGCGCTTCTTCTTCATTCACACGATGCAGCGCGACTGGAAGGTGTTCGACCTCCTGCGTGTCCACAAGCCGCGGAGCCTCCCCGTCGTGCTCAGCCCCGGCGAGGTTCGCCTCTTGCTCGGCGCCGTCCGCCACCCCGTGCGCAGGATGGCCCTCGCCACGGTCTACGCGCTCGGCCTCCGCATCAACGAGGCCCTCTCCCTCGAGACCGGGCACATCGACAGCGATCGCCTCCTCGTCTGGGTCCGGGACGGCAAGGGCGCAAAAGACCGCGCCGTCCCGCTTCCGCGCCCCCTGCTCGGGCGCCTGCGCCGCTACTGGCGCGACGAGCGTCCGACCTCCCCGACCAAGTTCCTCTTCGTCGCCCGCGGCGCGACCGCCCCGCTCGATGAGACGACCCTGCAGAAGACGCTCAGCGCTGCGCGGGTCGACATCGCCCTCGAGAAGCACGCGACCGTGCATACGCTTCGCCACAGCTACGCCACGCATCTGCTCGAGGCTGGGGTCTCGCTCCGCACCATTCAGCAGGTCCTCGGCCACAAGTCGCTCCGCACGACCGAGCTCTACATGCACGTCACCCAGCCCGCCGCGGAGCGCCTCCAGGACATCGTCGACCGCCTCATGACCGACCTCTAGCGACGCACCTTCGTGCTACGCGTCGCCGACGTCGTGCGTCGGCACGGCCCGAGCTACCTGGATCGCTACCGCGGCTCCATGTTGCCCGGCCACGTCCGCGCGCTCGAGGACATCCCTCTCTGCAGAACCCCCGAAATGGGCGGCCACCTGGCGACGTGTACCCAATGCGACCGCACCCACCTGCTCTACCATTCCTGTCGAAACCGCACCTGCCCCCAGTGCGGCTTCGACGCCACCTCTCGCTGGCTCCGCCGACAAGAAGAGTTGCTCCTTCCCGTCCCGTACTCCCACCTCGTCTTCACCCTCCCCGCCGAGCTTCGACGCCTCGTCCGGACGCATCAGAAGGTCCTGCTCTCCGTCCTCTTTCGTGCCGCATTCAATTCGCTCCAACGGCTCTGCGCCAATCCTCGCCTCGTCGGTGGCCGCATCGGCGCGCTCGCCGTCCTCCATACCTGGACGCGCACGCTCGAATGGCACCCTCACGTCCACATGCTCGTCCCAGGAGGCGGGCTCGACCCGGACGGGCGCACCTGGCGCTCCGTGCCTCGTCGCAAGTCCATGTTCCTGGTCCCGGTCGTTCCCCTCGCGAAGCTCTTTCGCGCTCGCTTCCTCCACCTCGCCCGCCGCGCCCTGCCGACCGTCCCTTTCCCGCACGTGCCGTGGAGCAAGCGCTGGGTCGTCTTCGCCAAGCCTGTCGCGCGCGGCGCCAGCGAGGTCCTCGCCTACCTCGGCCGCTACGTCCACCGCACTGCGATGTCCGATAAGGCCATCCTATCCGTCGAGCCCGCCGTCACCTTCCGCTATCGACCTTCGGGCGAGCCAACTTCCCGGACCATGACGCTCCCGCCACACGAGTTCCTGCGCCGCTTCCTTCAGCACACACCGCCCAAAGGCTTTCACCGCGTCCGCGCCTTCGGCCTCCTCCATCCAGAGCATCGATCCGAGCTCCGCCGTCTTCAGCTCTTGCTCGCACCACCCGTCGATACCAGCGGCCCGCCCGTTCCTGACCGTCGGCGCGCCACATGCGCCCATTGTAGTGCGCCGCTCCGTTTCCTCCGCAGGCTCGACGTCATCGAATGCCGTGAGGCGCTCGCCGCGGGCCACCCCATCACCATCGCCTACCCACCCAGGGGGCCGCCCCC
>JAEUKE010000177.1 GCA_016794345.1 Myxococcales bacterium | reverse complement strand
GTCACAGGCTTCACGCAAGATGACGGCGGTGTCACCATTGTGCTCGGCGGCGGCCGGACGATGCGGGCGCATTACCTCGTCGGGTGCGACGGCGGCCGGAGCCTCATTCGCAAACAGGCGGGAATCGAGTTTGCCGGGTGGGACGCCTCGACCAGCTACCTGATCGCCGAGTTCGAAGCGACCGAAGAGCCTGCGTGGGGCGTGCGCCGCGGCGAGAAGGGCGTCAACGCGCTGGGCAAGCTGGACGACGGCAGGCGGGTGAGCGCCGTCTTGGTCGAGTCTTCGGTGGGCAGGCGCGACGAGCCGACCGAGCGCGATCTGCGCGAGGCGCTCGTCGCGGTCTACGGGACCGACTTCGGCCTCCGTAACCCGACGTGGATCTCGCGGTTCACCGATATGGCGCGGCAGGCGGTGAGCTATCGCGATAGACGCGTGTTCCTTGCCGGCGACGCCGCGCACGTGCACGCACCCGCCGGCGGGCAGGGGCTCAACATCGGCGTCCAGGACGCGGTGAACCTCGGGTGGAAGCTCGCTCAGGTCGTGAAGGGAACGTCGCCCGAGAGCCTGCTCGACACGTACCACGCCGAGCGACACCCCATCGCCGCGCGTGTCCTCCGCCTGACGATGGCGCAAACCGCGCTCGGGCGCGGCGACAACAACACCGAGGCGCTTCGCGAGACCATGACGGATCTGCTCCGCATGGACGGCCCGCGAAAGCGCTACGCCGCGATCATGTCGGGGCTCGACGTCCACTACGATCTCGGCGAAGGCCACCCGCTGCTCGGCCGTCGCGTGCCCGACCTGGACGTCGTCACCGCGAGCGGCCCGACGCGCGTGTTCCGCCTGCTGCACGAGGCGCACCCGGTCTTGCTCGATCTCGGTGAGCCAGGCGCGCGCGACATCGCACCCTGGTCCGATCGCGTCCGGCACGTCCACGCTCGGTGTGCCGGTCCGTGGGAGCTGCCTGCGATCGGCGAGGTCGATGGGCCCGTCGCTGTATTGATCCGCCCGGACGGTTACGTTGCGTGGGTCGGACAGGGCACGAACGAAGGACTCGAGGCGGCGCTGATTCAATGGTTTGGGGCGCCGATCGCAGCTTGAGCGCCCATCGGCGACGGCACGGTCGACGTGCGAAGGCGCCACAGTCGTCGGCGAGGTGTGTGCTCGCGCCCGCATTGCCACGGCATGACGGCTCTGTTACGCGCCACCTCATGAAGACGAAGATCCTCACCGCGCTGGCCGTGACCGCTTTCGTTGGCTGCTCGAGCAACCCGGAGCCGACGACCGCTGAGCCGGCGCCGACGCAGGCCGCCCAGGCGGACATGCCGGCCGAGCCCGAGGCGCCCGCGGCCGCCGCGACGAGCGCCGCGCCCACCGCGGAGCCCGCTCCGGCGCCGCCGCCCGAGCCCGCTGCGGACATCGCGGTCCTCCCCCTGAAGGTCTCGCTCGACGCGAAGACCGCAATGGAGCTCAAAGCCGACAAGGGCATCTACGCCAAGGGCAAGAAGATCGCCGTCTTCGACAAGAACGTCCTCCAGCTCGTGGAGATGAAGGACAACATCTCCGTCATGAAGGACGGGACCGTCGTCTCCACGCCTGCCATGCCGAAGAAGGTTCGCTTCAACGAGAAGGACGAGCTCGAGATCGAGGGCGGCGGCAAGATCGCGATCGACGACAAGGGCGCCGTCACGATGACCCCGCCCGACGGCAAAGAAATGCCGAAGAACGTGAAGCCGACCATCACCGGGTTCAAGCCCGAGGCCCGGCGCGCCGCGACGCTCGCGCTCCTCCTGGGGATGATGTCGATGGGGGTCGAGCAGGCGCCACCCCCGCCGGCGTCGTCCACGCCCGCGGCCCCGCCCGCCAAGAAGTAACACCCTGCTCTTGCCGGCGGCGCGCAAGCGGTCTGTGATGCGAGCGATGAGACGCGCGCATCTCCCGGTCCTCCTGCTCGCCGCCGGATGTGCCTCGTCGAGCAGCACCACAGGGGCTCCGAAGACCGAGATCACCCTCGTTGCGCCGCTCGCTCACGTTCGCCGGAAAGTACGAGGCAGCGCCGCTCCGTGAAGGCGTGGAGGTCTTCAGTCAGTGGCTCGGTCGCGACTGGAGCTCACCTGCGGGGCAGCCACCCGAGGGCGTCGCGAAGGTGCAGGAGGCGCTGCACGAGCCGATCCGACGCTGCGGGTTCGGTGCGGAGCCGGAGATGAACGAGCAGCTCTGGCTGGTGCTCCGCGTCGGCAAGGGTGGCGTGGTGACCGTGGGCCCGGGCGGAACTGGAGAGTCCGCCTCGTGCATTCGGCGGGTCGTCGGCGCGGCTTCGTTCCCCGACGCCGGGCACGACTACGCGCTCAGCGTCCTCCTCCGCCCCGAGTCGGCGGTCCTTCAGCCGACCGCGGATGCGGACGGCCAAGGCCAGGAGCTCGGGATAATCGGCCTGCTCAACAGCGGATCGGGGGCGGGCACCGGCAGGGCATTGGCAAACCCGAATGGAGGCAGCTTCTGGGGCGACGAGATCCCGGAGAGCTACGGTTTCGGCGGGCTGGGGGTCACGGGCAGCGGCGGGCTCGTCATGTCGGGGGAAGGCCTCGGGACGATCGGAAGGGGTAACCCCGGGACCGGCCCAGGCTTCGGCGGTACTGGCCGGCTCGGCGGCAAGCGCACCAAGCCACCTTCGGTTCGAATGGGGAGGTCCTCGGTGTCGCCCGGCCTCCCGCCCGAGATCATTCAGCGCATCGTTCGGCAGAACTTCGGCCGGTTCCGTCTCTGCTACGAGCAAGCGCTCCGGAAGAGCCCGAAGCTCGCCGGCACGGTGACCGTCAAGTTCGACATCGACCGTTCGGGCTCGGTCAGCAAGGTGAGCTCCAGCACGGACATGCCTGACAAATCCGTCAGCTCTTGCGTCGAGCGGGGGTTCTACAACCTGAGCTTTCCCGAGCCGGAGAGCAGCGTCGTGAAGGTGACGTACCCGATCGAGTTCAAGCCCTCGGACGACGCGCCAGACCCTGTCTCGCCTGCCCCCAAGCAGCCGGAGCCGGCGACGGAGCAAACCATCAACGGCAAGCCCGTCAGTCAGGTCAAGCTGGCCGACGTCGAGCAACGCCTGCTCGAGAGGTCGTTCCAGGTCGCTGGTGTCCCCGGCTTCGGCAAAGGCGAGACCCCCGTGCTGTTCGTCCGCGACGAGAGTCGGTCTCGGGTGTTCGCCGTCACGCTCGGCCCGGTGACCAGCGACGAAGGCTTCACCTGCGTCGTCGGAAAGCCGGAGCACATGCTCCGGATCCATGGCGAAGGTTGCCAGCGCGTGCTGAGCCCGATCCTGGATTGAGGCCGCGGCTCAGGGACCGCCCGCCTCCTGCGAGCGCCGGCCCGATCAGGTGGCGCGCGAAGGCAGGGCCATCACGACCGTTGTCGCGTCGTCGGTGCTCGGCACGGAGCGAACGACGGTGACCTCCTCGCCGGCGGTCGAGCTGGCTCGTGACAGCAAGTGCTCCGCGTCCTTGCGGAGCACTTCGAGCCGCGTGAGCACGTCGAACACCGCGTCCGCGTCGTCCTCTTCGACGAACTCGAGCGCAGCACCTGCCGCACGGAGGGAACGGGCGAGCTCCGCTGCCCACCGGCGAAAGCCGACTGCGCCGTGGTGCACCGTCGCGATCGCCTCGAGCCGCCCCGCCCACCTCGCGACCTCGTCCTGGTCCCAGATCCTGATCTGAACTTCGATCACGCTGCTCTTTGTGCCAGGCTCCCGTGACAGGCGAATGACACCCGCGCTACGCACGAGGGGCGTTGCGGCCAGACCGCTGGGTCATTCGAACGAGGCAGGCTGGCTCCCGAGGCGCTCGAGCGCGCCAGCGCGCGGGGCGTGGCACCTGCCCCCATCGACGCTCCTCCCCTTCGTTGGTAAGCGGCGTCGATGCGAAACCGCGCTCGCGATGTCTCGCGGAAGTGGCTCGTGCTCTCGGCGCTCGCGGTCGTCGCGGCGAGCGCCTGCGCAGGCGGAACGGACCCGAAGCCGGCCGCGCTGCGCGCCGTCGGCCCGAACGAGCTCCGGGCGCCGAGCGACTTCGCCGGTATCGAGGACGAGGCGGAGCGGTCCCGCGCGCTGTTCGTCGAGGCGGCGCGCGTCCTGACCCATCCGCGGTGCATCAACTGCCACCCGAACGGGGACGTGCCGCACCAGCGCGACGAAATGGAGCTGCACGATCCGCCCGTGCTCCGCGGACCGGACGATCACGGCGTCGTCGGCATGGAGTGCACGAGCTGCCACCAGGACCAGAACCAGCCGCTGACGCGCGTGCCCGGCGCGCCCAAGTGGGCGCTCGCGCCGATCGAGATGGCGTGGGTGGGCAAGTCCGTACCGGCCATCTGCGAGCAGCTGAAGGACCCGAAGCGCAACGGCGGGAAGTCGCTGGCGCAGATCGTGGAGCACAACGCACACGACCCGCTCGTCGCGTGGGGGTGGAGCCCGGGCGCGGACAGGTCGCCGGCGCCTGGCACGCAGGCGCAGCTGGGGGCGCTCTTTGCGGCGTGGTTGGAGACGGGCGCCCACTGCCCGAAGGAGGGTCCGTGAGCATCAAGCTGCGCGTGAACGGCGTCGACCGGACGCTCGACGTCGATCCGGAGATGCCGCTGCTCTGGGCTCTCCGCGACGTGCTGGGGCTCACGGGCACGAAGTACGGCTGCGGGGAGGCGCTCTGCGGCGCGTGCACCATTCACCTCGACGGGCAGCCGGTGCGCGCGTGCGTGACGCCGGTACGACGCGCCGACGGCCACGAAGTCACGACGATCGAAGGCCTCTCGCCCGACGGGAGACACCCCCTCCAGCTGGCGTGGATGGAGCTTGGCGTGCCGCAGTGTGGTTATTGCCAGGCTGGTCAGCTGATGACGGCGGCGGCGCTCTTGAAAGCGAAGCCGAAGCCGACGGACGACGAGATCGACCATTCCATGGCCGGCAACCTCTGCCGATGCGGGACATACACGCGCATTCGCGCAGGGATCCGCAAGGTCGCAGGAGGGAAGCCGTGAGCCGCGTCGCGTTGGTGACACGTCGATCGTTCCTGGTGGGCGCCGGGCTCGTCACAGGTGGCCTCGCCGTCGGGCTCTTCCCCGATGCCGCCGAGGCGGACGAGCCCAGCGGACGAGCAGGCCCCGGCCCGCGCGCCGCGTCGGAGGCCGTGGAGAACCTCTCCTCCGGTCTGAGCCCGAACGTGATGGTCCATATCGGCGAGGACGGCGTGGTCACGATCGTCTGCGCGCGATCCGAGATGGGTCAGGGCGTGCGGAGCGCGATCCCCGTCCTCATCGCCGACGAGCTCGGTGCATCGCTCGACCGGATCGTGGTGCTCCAGGCCGTGGGTGACAAGAAATACGGCGACCAGAACACCGACGGATCGTCGAGCATCCGCAAGTTCGACGACAAGCTCCGGCGAATGGGCGCGGTCGCGCGGACGATGCTCGTGGCCGCTGCCGCGAAACGATGGCGCGTGAAGCCGGAGACGTGTGAGGCGGCGGACGGCGCCGTGAAGCACCCACCCACCAAGCGCAGCCTGGGTTTCGGGGAGCTCGTGAAGACCGCTGCCACGCTCCCGGTTCCCGACGAGAAGACGGTCCCGCTGCGCGCATGGGCCGAGCTCAAGAACGTCGCGGCGGAGAAGCTGCCCCTCCTCGACGGCCAGGCGATCACGACCGGCGCAGGGGTCTACGGCGCCGACACCAAGCTCGACGGGCTCCTCTACGCCGTCGTCGCCAGGCCACCCGTCGTCGGGGGAAGGGTCGCGAAGCTCGACAAGTCGAAGGCCCTCGCCGTACCCGGCGTGAAGAAGGTGTTCGAGATGCCGACGCCCACCAAGCCCTGGCGGCACCAGGTGTGGGGCGGCGTCGCGGTCGTGGCCGACACCACGTGGGCCGCGCTGAAAGGCCGCGCCGCGCTCGACATCACCTGGGACGACGGACCGAACGCGGGCTACGACTCCGCCCAATACGAGGAGAAGCTGCTCGCGTCGGTTCGCGCTCCCGGGACGGCGCATCGAACGGTGGGTGACGTGGACGCGGCCATCGCGAAGGCAGCCAAGGTGCTCGAGGCCGAGTACCTCGTGCCACACCTGCCGCAGATGCCGATGGAGCCGCCCGCGGTCACGGCGAGGTTCCAAAACGGCGCGTGTGAGCTCTGGGCTGCCACGCAGAACCCTCAGCAGGCACGCAGCGAGGTCGCGAAGCTCCTCGGTATCGGGGAAGACAAGGTCACGGTCCGGGTGACGCTCCTGGGCGGCGGCTTCGGTCGAAAATCCAAGGCCGATTTCTCCGCCGAGGCCGCGTTCATCGCGAGAGAGGCGGGCGCGCCCGTGCGGGTTCAATGGACGCGCACGGACGACCTGCGCAATGGCTACCACAACACCGTCAGTGCCCAGCGCTTGCGCGCTGGCCTCGACGACAAGGGTCGCGTCGTCGCGTGGCACCAGCGCACCGCGTTCCCACCCATCGCCACCACCTTCGGGGGCGCGGCCGAGCCGGGCATCAACGATCTGCAGCAAGGTGTCCTCGACCTCGCGCTGGACGTGCCGAACATCCGCGCCGAGGGCTGCCCCGCCGAGCCACACGCGCGCATCGGCTGGTATCGCTCGGTCTACAACATCTTTCACGCCTTCGCCGCCGGGTCCTTCATCGACGAGATCGCGCACGCTCGCGGCATCGATCCACGCGACGCCTGGCTGGAGATCATCGGACCGGCCCGCAAGCTCTCCCTGGCCGACCTCGGCGTCGCCAAGCTCACGAACTACGGCGAGCCGCTCGACAAGCACCCGGTGGACGCGGGGCGGCTGCGTGGCGTCGTCGAACGCGTCACGGCGTTGTCGAGATGGTCGGAGCAGAAGAAGGCGGGCCGCGCGCTCGGCCTCGCTGCGCACCGGAGCTTCGTGTCCTATGTCGGCGTGGTCGTCTCGGTCGTCCGCGACGAGCGCCGCAAGGTGCGCGTCGATGAAGCCTGGATCGTCATGGACGCGGGCCGCGTCGTGAACAAGGATCGGGTCCACGCCCAGATGGAGGGCGCGGTCGTCATGGGCATCTCCAACGCGATGCTCGGCGGCGTCACGTACAAAGGCGGCGTCGTCCAGCAGCCCAACTATCGTGACGCCCGGATCGCCCGCATCGGGGACGTCCCACGCGCCATCCACACCGAGATCGTCCCGAGCGACGAGGTCCCCGGCGGCGTCGGCGAGCCCGGCGTCCCGCCGGTCGGTGCGGCCTGCGCAAACGCCATCTTCGCCCTCACCGGTCAGCGCGTGCGCCGATTCCCGCTGCTCGCGAGCGTGAAGGCCTGAGGGTTGCCACGAGCGGCGCACCGGGAGCGCCCTTGTCGCCCCTGTCGATTTCATGAAGGATCGGCCGAGGTCGCGACAAGTCACCCGTGAGCTACCCAACACCATGAGGTTCTTGGAGGTCGGCTTGGCGTTGGCCGCGCTCGCGACGACGCTGCCAGCCCACGCAGACCGCCAGACGCTCGGTCTCACGTATGTCACCCCCACCGGGGAGCATTGTCCGACCCAGGCCGAGCTCCGGGCGCGCGTCGCGCGGGAGCTGGGCTACGATCCCTTCGTCGCCGAGACAGGCCAGCGCAGGACGATCGGCATCCACATCGAACGGGCCTCGTCCTTCACGGCCCGCCTGGTCGACCGCGCTTCGTCGGGGGAAGAGCGGGCTCGTGAGCTGTCCTCGAGCTCCGGTTGCAGCGACCTGGTCGACAGCGTCGTGCTCGCTATCGCCGTGGCGCTCGACCCCGAGGTTGTCCCGGCCCCCGATCCGCCCGTCCTGACGCCTGCACCCCAAACGCCGCCACCTGCCGTCGTCTCGATCATGGTCCCCGTGTATGTCGAGAAACCGAGACCACCTCCGCTGCCCAAGCCTGCTCCCCCGGACCGGCTCCGCGGTCTCGTATCCGCAGCGTTCGGCGTCGGGGCCGGCTTCGTCCCTGGTGTGTCGGTCGGGCCTGCGCTCGCGATCGGCCTGCGGCGGCGTCTCTGGGAGGTCGCCATCGAGGGAACCGCTCAGCTCCCGGGGACCAGCGCGAACGCCCTGGGCTCGGTCGACATCACCTCGGCAATGGGCTCCTTCATCCCCTGCTACACCCCGCGGGTCGTGGAACGGGTTCACGCGATGCTCTGCGGCAACTTGACCCTGGGCGGGGTGTTCCTCTCCGGCGACGACGCCCTTGCGCAGTCGTTCGACTCCTGGGCGGTCGCGGCCTTCACCGGACCCCGCGCAGGCGCGACGATCGCGCTCTCCTCCCAGTTCGACGTGCACCTCGTCGGCGAAGTCCTCGGAAACCTCGCCCCGATCGAGGCGACCATCGGGGTCTACGAGACCTCCGTCACGCTCTACCAATCACCGCCGGTCGCAGGCCGGGCGCTCACCGCCATCTCGGTGTCGTTCCCATGAGGCCGCTCGATTTTCGCACCCTGTTCACCCTCGAGCTGGCTTACGTCATGCGGACTTTGCGCCGGCTCGGCGTGCAGCCGGCCGATCTGGAGGACGTCGCCCACGAGGTCTTCCTGGTCGTCCATCGCTCGCTCGACACCTACGATCCCAATCGACCCGTACGGCCCTGGCTCTTCTCCTTCGCCTTTCGTTTCGCGTCCAACTATCGGCGCAAGCTCCGGCCCGTCGCCGACGAGTCCGCCACCGCGGCGCTCTCCGACGACGCGCCGCTCGCCGACGAGACGCTCGAGCGCGCCGACGAGCGGCGCCTCGTCATGGCTGCCTTGGAGCGCATACCCATCGCACGCCGCGGCGTGTTCGTCATGCACGAGCTCGACGGAGTCCCGATCGTCGAGGTCGCACGCGCGCTCGACATACCGGAGGGGACCGCCCACTCCCGTCTGGGCAAAGCCCGCCAAGAGTTCACCGAGGCCCTGACCAAGATCGCCAAGAAGGAGCGTCATGAGCCAACGACTCGAACCGCTTCCTGAGCTGGCGCAACGACTGCTGGACGCCGAGCGGCCGGTCCCCGCGCTGGATCCCGAGCTGCGCGAGCGGATGAACGCGCGGATTGCCGGCTCGCTCGGTTTCGACGACGGCGCGGCCGCCGCCTCCGTGACCGTTGGCGCTTCGGCCGCCCTCGGCGAGGCGGCTCGCGCGGCGTCGACCGCTGGGACCACCTCCGTCCTCGCCGCCACTATTCAGTCCAAGATCGTGATCACGATGCTCGTCTTCGGCGTCGGCGCCGGCGCTGGCGCCGGCGTCCACGCCGTGGCGACGAGCCACGAGCCCGCCCCTTCCGCCTCGGTCACCTTCGTGACGACGGGTGGACCTGCGCCGGCCACGACCGTCGCTCCGCGGGCGCCGGTGCCGCCTGCTCCGACCGCCGAGCCGACGGCGAGCGCCTCCGTCGAAGCGCCCGTCATCGCATCTCCTTCCTACTCGACGGCGAGCCCGCTGCAACGCGAGCGGTCGCTCATCGACACGGCGCGCATGGCGATCCTGCGAGGGGACCGCGCCGCAGCGCTCGCGGCGCTCGACGCTCACGCGCGAGAGTTCCCGAACGGGCAACACGCAGCGGATCGTGTCGCGCTCGAGAAGCGAGCTCGCGCTCTGGGGGACCGATGAAGCCCTCCCATAGAATGGTGCAGCTCTCCTCGCTCGCGTGCGCTCTCCTGACTGGAGCCTGCAAACAGGAGGTCCTGGTCGGGCGTGCCTACGACGCAGAGCCGGAGTCCGGCGGCGGCGGACTGGGCGCCGACGGAGGAGGGGGAAATGGTGGGAGCGCCGCCGGCGCTGGGGGCTCCGGAGGCGGCTTCGTGGCGCCCGATCCCGTCGCCATCTGCGCGGCGATGGCGCTTTGCGAGATCCCCGAGCCGACCTGCGTCCACGACACGACCTGCGCTCTCGCGCCGTTCCGACCCGAGCTGCAGGCCGCCCTCGCCGAATGCCTGGCGACCTGCGGCAAGCTGGACGATTGCTGGCTCTACGCCATCCAGGGGGCGACACCACCGCCGACATTCGCGGCCTACGTCTCCCATTGCAACCAGAGCGTCGTCGCCTGCGAGAACAACCCTCGAGGCATGGGGCATGATTGGTGCGAATACGACTTTCTCAGCGGCGAATTCTACACGCAAGCGCTGGCCTGCTTCGAGCTCTCGTGCGCCGGTGTCAACGCGTGCCTCCGCGCGTACGCGTTCCAATCCGACGCGACATGCATCACGTTCTGATCGCTCGACTCTGATCCATTCGGATCGCGGATCAGGCCACCTCGCGACAAGCACGAGCAGGAGGTGCTCAGTGAACACGAAGGTCGCGACGATGGCATGCGCTCTCTGTTTCGTGGTGGCTTGCGACAGCGAGGAGCCCACGAAGGCCACGCAGGACGGGGTCGCGCCCGGGGAAGACGGCGTCGGCGTGATGGCGCCCGTCGGCATTACCATCCCCGGCAACCCGATGATCCCCGGAGACGACGGCGTGAACGCCGATGACGTCTGGCTGATGATTCGGAGCTTCGAGCCCAACGCATGCGGCATGCTCGACGCCTACGATCCGTTCGCCGGGGCATCGGGCTTCTCGTGGACGATCCAGCTTCTCCTGCCGGCAAAAAGGCTTGCCGTGGGTGAGGTCTTCGAGTTCGGCGGGAACGAATGCGACGAAGACTGCGTGATCGGAGGCGCCGACACCTACGGCGGCCAAGGTGGGCCCGCGGGACCGTGGGGCGGCTCGGGGGTTCGTTGCGGCGACGAGAGCTACGACGGCTCGAGCTCGGCCGAGATCGTGGCCATCGAAGATGGCGCCTTGGTCATCGAGATCCGGGACCTCTGTCTGATCGACTCGGGCCCGATTTCGGCCGACCTGAGCGACGACCCCAACGACGACGTCACCTACACCGCGGATGGGCGCTACCGGGTGAACCTGTGCGGCGAGCTCCCTCCGAGCGAGGAATAGGAGCCGAGCCGCTCGTCCGCCCTTTCTCTGCTCCCCCGCTCTCTTGTAGCCTCACCAGCCCGTGCCGCGGTTCGAGCGTCGCCAGCCCGTCTTCGAGACGGTCGATCTGTCGATCGACGGCCTCACGCTGGTCATCGTCCGCTCCAAACCCAACAAGAAGCCGAAGATCAAGCGCGAGGTGTGCACGAGCGAGGAGGCGGCGCGCGGCGAGCTCGCGCGGCAGATCCGCAAGCTGGGCGCGCGCGGCTACACCACGGTGCGCGAGCCGCGGCGCGCGGCGTCGGCGCTGCTCGTGGAGGAGCTGCTCGGCGAAGCCAACCCGCGCTTCCTGGAAGAGCTCGAGCTGTTCTCGGGGAAGAAGCTCCTCACCATTGCGGATCGCTGGTCGGCGGACGAGCGGCCGGCCCTGCGGCGGATGCTCGTCGACTACGTGCTCGGCGGCTGTGATCGGCCCGGCCATAGGCTGCTCGTAAAGCGGCTGCTCTCGCTCGCGGAGACGCGCGGAGACGACGAGCTCATGGGGTGTTTCCTCGTCGCGTTCGACCGCATGGAGAAGCGCTGGCTCGTCGAGCGGCGAGAATGGGACTTCGACGTCGGCGGCCTCACCGATGGGAAGGCGCTCGTGTCGTCGCCGCTCTTGGCGTCACGCGCGAAAGGCCGTCCGGACGACGACGGCTCGGTCTTCTCCACACGCACGCGCCATTTTCTGTGTCGACGCGTGTTTCGCTACTTCCGCCGCCTCGCGTTCCGAAAGCCGGCGAGCTACGCGCGGGCCGTCGGTCCTGCGATCGCGAGGTTCACCGACGCGGACGTGGCGGAGCCGTCGAAGTTCCTCGACGCGTGGTCGCTCGTCCACGTGCTCTACCACGGCTCGGACGTGCTCACGCGCGACCCACGTGGCATCCGGGTCACCGCGGGTCGCGAGATCGCGGAGCTCGAGCTCGCGCCCCTGAAGCCGGACGCCTGGTCGAAGTCGTTCGAGGTCGCCTTCGACCTCGCGCGCGACGCGCGCTCGCGCCCCGTCGCGCGCTTCGCGACGAGCCTGCTCGCCGAGCACCACGACGGCAAGCTCAAGACGCTCTCCTTCGCCCAGGCGAAGGAGCTGCTCGCGGCTGCTCACGAGGAGACGCGCGCGTTTTTCGTCCGGCGCCTTCGCGACGTACCCGGCCTCGACAGGTTGCCGGTCGGCGAGTGGCTTGCCCTGCTCGAGAGTGGCTCGCTCGAGTCGCTGCCCGAGATCGTCCGTCTCTTTCGCGAGCACGTCGCGCCTCGCCGCCTCTCGCTCGAAGAGTGCGTCACGCTCGCCCTGTCCCCTGCGGCACCGGTCGCGGAGCTGGGTCTGGCCTGGGTGAAGGAGCGCGCGGCGAAGGGGCTCAGCGCGCTCGAACGTCAGCGGCTCCTGCAGCTGGTCTCGGCGCGCGCTCCGCTCGTCCGAGCGGAGGCCGGCGAATACCTGGCTCAGCTCCTGGCCCAGGCGCCGGAATCGAAGCCTGAAGAGGTTCGCGAGCTCCTCGACGCGAGCGATCCTGCCGTTCGCGCGCGCGGGATGACCCTCGTGGACGAGGTCCCCCGGTTCTCGAAGAGCCCGATCGTCTGGGCGTCGATGGCGGAGTCGCCGCACCCCGAGGTGCGCGAGAAGCTGCTCGACGAGCTCGCGGCGCAAGCAAGAGCGCAGCCGGCCGAGCGGCGCATCAGCGGCGCAAAGGTCACCGACGCCTCCCTGGCCCAGCTCTGGGCGACGACGCTTCTCGCGATTCACCGAGGCGGCCGAGCGAAGCCCAAGGCGCTGCTCTCCATGGCGCAGGCCCTCGTCACGGAGCCGGCGCGGGCGGAGTCCGTCGTCCCGCTGATGCGGATCGCGCTGCGGAGCGTGAGGCCGGCCGAGCGCCGCACCGCGCTCGCCGCCATCACGAGGGCAGCGCAGACTCACGAGGAGGTTCGTGCGGCGGTCACGAAGCACCTGCCCGAGCTCGACCTGGGCGCCATCGACGTTGAGGTGGTCGCGTGACGTCGGTGAGCCTGAGCTACCTGACGCGCAGCGAGGTCGTGCCCACGGCCGACGGCGCGACCGTCTCGCTCTCGCCGAACCTCGCGCGCGAGCGCGTCGCATTCGACGGCCAGGTCCGCGACCCGATTCGCTTCCGAGAGGCCATGAGCGCGCTGCACGAGGTCGTCGTGGGCGATCTGCGGCGCCCGAAGAAAGATCGCACCGCGTACCAGGTCTGGTTGAAGCAGAAGGAGCAGCAAGAAGCGCAGCTCCTCTCGCAGCTCGCGACGAAGGCGGAGAAGGTCGAGCTCGACAAGCTGGGCAAACGCGCGCCGCCCCCCAACCTGGAGGCGGACTTCCGCAGCGCGCACAGGGAGTATTGGCGTGCCCGGGTGAACTGGGCGAACGCGCTCTCGCGCAACGACCCGGAGCTCTTCCGGCACCTCGTCCCGTGCGACCCGGTCATCACCGTCGCGCCCGACACCGTCTTCTTCGAGGCCTTCTCGAAGGACGAGTCGAGCTACGGCTGCTTGTACGTGGACCGGGAGGCGTTCGACGCGTCCGGCGCCGTCGCCCTGGGCACGACGAACGTCGACTACTCGAACGCGCTCTACGATCACATGCAGTCGCTTCGAACCTACCGGCCGACGCGGCTCTTGCTCGACCCCAAGGGCTTCGAGGTGCAAACGGTGGGGCGCGCCGACCACCACGAAGAGAAGATCGATCTCCCGCCGTCCTGGCTGCGCGGCTTCGGACAGATCTCGGCCGCGACCACGCTCGGCGGAACGATGGTCACGCTGCCCGTCGAGACGATGTATTCGATCCTCGCGTTCTTGAAGCGCCACCGCGAGAAGGGCGGCCCGCGCTCGGTCCGCTTCCGGCTCGTCCCCGGCAAGCCGCCGGAGATCATCCTCGATCCGTGGAACGAGGTGATCGTCTCGCGTGGCCCTGCGTACGACGGCCCCAAGCCCGAGGAGATCAAGGTGTGGGGCAGGCGGCGCCTCCTGACGCTCGCGCGTACCCTGCCCTTCGCGGACCGGGTGGACGTCGTGCTCCTCGGCTCCGGGCTGCCGAGCATCTGGATCGCTCGATTGGGCCCCATGCGCTTCGTCCTCGCCCTATCGGGCTGGACCACCAACGATTGGACCGGGAGCCTCGCGCTCGACATGCTCGCAGGCAACCTCAAGCCGGACGTGCGGACCATGCAGCGGGTGGAGAGCCACCTGCGCGCCGAGCGCTCGGCAACGCTCGACGCGCTCGCCCGCACGACCGACGCCGGACGCGACGCGCTCGTCGGCTCGCTCGTGAAGCTCGCGAAACAAGGACAGGTCGTCTTCGACTTCGCGACGTCGCGTTATCGATATCGGTCCATCCTTCCGACCGCGCTCGCCGACGCGACCGCGGGCCCGGAGAGCGAAGAGCGCGTGGAAGCCGAGCGCATCCTCGAAGAGGGCTCGGTGCGCGTCGAGCGCGAGGAGGCCGTGGCGCCGGGCCGCGTCCTCATCCTGGGCAAGGCCGCCAAGACGTCCTGCGAGGCGCTGCTCGATGCGGACGGCCGCTTCGTTCGCGCTCGTTGCACGTGCAGCTACTTCCATCGAATGGGCTTGCGCGCGGGGCCATGTCGACATCTCCTCGCGCTGCGCGTCGCGTTCGACAGGCCGCGATCACGAGAGCCCAATCAGATCTTGCATTGACCGAACCCCGACCCGAAAGGAGACGCCCACCCCACCATCACGGCTCCGAGCTTTCCAGGAGCCTCGCTCCCCCGAGCCCATCATGCTGCGGCGCTACGCCGCGGTGGCTGTTTCTCTGCATTGCATCCCGACGCCCGATTTTCGTGGGGCCGCCATGTCCTACCGTAGCGTTCACGAAGGCAACCCCAGGGTTTGCTCGCCACGGTAGGACCGGCTGGCCTTGGTGATCGGACGTCGTCGTCAGTGAGTCGTCGAGGGAGCGAGGTTCCTTGAAGGTCCGGAGCAGGCGGGCCGGCGAGCCACAATGGGACTCTGGGACAAGGTCAAATCGTGGTTCGGCGGGAGCCCGCCGGCGGGAGGCGACGGCGGCGGCGGCGACGAGCCCGAGTCGCCGCCGCTCTTCGACGATCGCGGCCTGCCCACCGAGGCCTTCACGAAGCTCGTCGAGAGGCGGATCCGCAAGCGCGCGAAGAAGGAGCACCTCTTCACGCGGCACGACATCGCGCGCAGCGTGGTGAAGAAGCTCGAGGACGCGCCCGATCGCGCGGAGCTCTTCGCCGCCAACGCCGTCCTCAAGCTCAAGAAGGCCGGCCTCTTCGACGAGCTCGGCTACGTGTGCTCCTTCTCGAGCGTCGCGCGCGAGGAGGTCTTCCACCCATCGGGCGCACACCCAGACGAATACCCCGGTCAGGGCGGCGGACCGGCCACGGGCGACCGCCCGGCGCCGCCCAGACCGGCGGCGCCGCAGGTGGTGGCTCCGCAGCGCAGCGCGGGGCCCGTCGCGCCCGCGACGACCGCGGCGCGCCCAACCACGCCCTACCGCTCCAATCCGTTCAACGTGGGGCAGGCGCTCGGGATGTCGGCGGAAGAGCTGCGCAAGCGGGCGATGAAAATCGTCCCCTGGCGCACGCCCTGGATCGGCCGGGTGGACGTGATCCCTCCCGCATCGGACGAGCGCACCTCGCTCATCGATCGTGGCCTGGTCCTGAGCGGCTACTTCACGGAGGAGCAGATCGCCGAGTTTCATCGGATCGGCGATCTCTGGCTCGAGCACAAGGACGCGGCGACGTTCGCCGCGCAGCGCGCCCGCGCCCAGGCCAAGCTCGATCTCGACGCGCTGAAGCGGCAGAAGCTCGAAGAGAAGGCCGCGAAGAAACAAGCCGCGGCCGCCCGCCGCGCGGCCCTCCGCGACGCGATCGCGAAGCGCCGAGCCGAGGACATCGTCTTTCTCGGCCGCGGCTTCTCCGGCAAGCTCGGCGACCGCCGGAGCGACGTCGAGGCGCTCGAGCGGGCTGGCCTCCCCGTGCTCTCCACGCCGGCGGACGTGGCGCGCGCGCTGGGCGTCCCCATTCCGACGCTGCGCTGGCTCGCGTTCCACAGCGAGGCCGCGCAGACAATCCATTATCGTCAGTTCGAGGTGCCGAAGAAGACGGGAGGCGTGCGCCTCCTCTCCGCGCCCCGCCCGAAGCTCGCCGCCGCGCAGCGCTTCATCCTCGAGAGCATCCTCGAGAAGATCTCCCCCGGTCCCGACGCACACGGCTTCGTCAGCGAGCGCTCGACGGTGACCAACGCGCGCCCCCACGTCGGCCGCGACGTGGTCGTGAACGTCGACCTGCGAGACTTCTTCCCCTCGATCCATTTTCCGCGCGTACGCGGCCTCTTCGAGCAGCTCGGCTATTCGCCGGCCGCCGCCACCGTGCTCGCTCTGCTCACCACCGAGGCCCCGCGGCGCCGCGTCACCTACGCCGGCGTCGCGCATTGGGTGGCCACCGGTCCGCGCGGCTTGCCGCAGGGCGCGTGCACGAGCCCGGCCATCAGCAACCTCGTCGCTCGCCGGCTGGACAAGCGTCTCGGCGCCATGGCCACCAAACACGGCGGTGTGTACACGCGCTACGCGGACGATCTGACGATCTCGTTGGAGAGCGGGCGGCGCGAGCAGATCGGCATGCTCCTCGCGCGCGTGCGCCACATCGCGGAAGACGAAGGCTTCACCGTTCACCCCAAGAAGGTCGCCGTCCAGCGCGCCGGCGGACGGCAGACGGTCACCGGCATCGTCGTCAACCGCGGGCTCTCCGTCCCGCGCGAAGAGATCCGGCGGCTCCGCGCCGTCCTCCACGCGGCGAAGAAGACCGGCCTCGCCGCGCAGAACCGCGACGACCTACCCGATTTCCGCGCGCACCTGCGCGGCAAGATCGCTTACGTGGCGATGATCGATCGCGACAAGGGCGCGCGGTTGCTCCAGGCCCTCGAGCAAACGCCACCCTGACTTGCGTCACGGGTACGCAAACGAGCCGACATTCAACAAGATGTCCGTCTCACATGTCTTGCCGACGTGCCCCTCGGCGGTCTGGTCGGCGTAGATGTTCGCCGCGAAGCTGAAGCCGTTCGGATCGAGGCAAGCCGGGTTGAAGGAGCCGTCGAGCCCGTTGGCCGGGGCGCCGATGGCGAGGTACCACGCGTCGACGAAGCTCATGGCGTCGCGACGCAGGTACGTGTGGAAGCCCTCGTCGAAGGCGCCGTCCGCGGTGATCCACTCGACGATCACCTCGATGTCGAACGCCTCCTGCCCCGGGTTGGGGATTCGACAAACCGCGAAGCCGCCGTCGTACACGATGCGAACGCGCGCGGTCGTGTCGGGCAGGGTCTCCGGGTAAAGCGGGCCGCTCGTGTTGTACGCGAACGGAGCCGTGAAATCGTCGTACGGGAGCCCGTCGAGGACGGCGTTCGCCGTGAAATTCGCGTCGGGCCCACACGGCTCGTCGAGCGACTCGACGAGGATGGCGCCCTCTTCGACCACCGTGCAGTCGCGGCGCGTGCACGCGAGCCCGCTCGCGGCGCAGACGCATTCGTTGCAGCCGTCCGTCGAAGGGAACCGCTCCGCGTACGCGTGATCGGTCCCGTCGTACGTGCAGCCCCCCGACTCGGCGGGGCACGTGCGCGTGGTGCACGTCATGGAGCCGTCTGCGTTGCAGTCACAGAAGTTGCAGTTGTCCCCCACCGGGAACCGCTCGCCGGCCTCGTGCTCCACGAGGCAGCTCTCGCCGGTCATTCCGCCGGTTCCTCCGGTGCCGGTCGAGCTCGTCGACGAGGTGGTCGCCCCGCCCGTCGCGGTGCTCGAGGTCGTCCCGGCACCCGTCCCGGACGAGGTCGAGTCGGTCGCCTGGCTGTCGTCACCGCAGGCTGCGAGGGACACGAGGCCAACGAGGAGCGCCGAAGCGGAGCGAAGATCGAGGAAGCTGCGGAGGGAGACCATTTCGGCCCCTCATAGTCCATCCGTCGCGAGGTTTCTTCGGATCAGAAGTCGAACAGCGCCGGCTCGTGCGCCTCGAGGCGGGCCTGCGGCACGCCGAGGTGGGCCATCAGCGCACGCGACTCCTGGAGTGATCGGAGGTGGAAGTAGCCGCGCTTCAGCTTCCCGCGGAGCCCGAGGAACGGCTTTGCGGCGAGCTTGGAGTGAAGCACGTTGAGCGTCTCGAGCTCGGGGATCGTGGCCAGCCCCGAGAGGTCTTCGATCGCGTGAGCGCGCACGAGGAGAACCGAACGCAGGGCGCGGAGCGTCGAGAGATCGCCGAGGCGCTTCATCCCCTTGGGCTGATCGATGCGCAAAAAAGCGAGCTTCTTCAGGCGTCCGATACCGGGGAGCGACGAGAGGCCGGTGGGATAGAAGAGCAGCAGCCGCTCGACCGAAGGCGCGTCCGGCAAGCGCGTGACCGCCGACGTGTGGAGGCCCAGGTGCACCAGGGCGGGCTGTCGCTCGAGGAATGCGAGCCCGGCGTCTTTGGCCCGGGTCCAGGCGAGCGTCCGCAGCGAAGGAAACGCCGGGCCGTCGCCCGCGATCGCGGGACCGTCGAGCTCGAGCTCCTCCAGCCCGCGATGTTTCTTCAAGCCGCCGAGCGGGATCGCCTTCGCTTGCCGGCGAACCGAGAGTCGCCGCACCGAAGCTGGCAGCGCCTCGAGCCCTTCGAAGCTCGCACGTCCTCCTGTCAGGATGACGAACGCCGCGCCCTGTGCGTGCTCCAGCGCCGAGAGGGGCACGTCCGCGGCCAGCTCCACCACCACGTTCGCGCCATAGCGTTCGGTGTACTCGCGCAGCGCCTTTGCGTCCGCTGGCGAAGGCGCCTCGCGGACGCGCACCCACGACCCGTTCTCTGCCGGCTCGATCAGTCGGTCCTCCTCCAGGTTGAAGATGCGGTCGTTCTGGATGCGACGTGGCCGGGGGAGCATGACTGCGCGCGAGACTACCCGAGCGCGCGGACGGCGCACGTGGTGACGTGCCACCGAGCCGCCTCACCGCTCAGTGTGACCCGCCCCGCTGGCTCCCGAAGCTCTCGAGCACGCGGATGTAGTTCGCCCGCTCGAAGGCGCTCGGGTCCGCCACCTTGCGCTGGCTCATGGCGCCGCGCAGCTGCCGGAC
>JAEUKE010000173.1 GCA_016794345.1 Myxococcales bacterium | reverse complement strand
TTGACGCTGGGCGTTACGTTGATGGCAGCACCGATGTTGAGCAGCTCGCTCGACGCTTCGCCGACGACTTCGTCATCCTCCTGCTCGTCTCCCGTTTCAGGAGATTCGAGACAACCGAGCGGGGAGAAGGCGACGACTACGGCTCCGGCGCAGAGAGCTTGAAAGAAGTTCCTCATGAGCGACTCCGCAGGAAGGCTATCAGCACCAAGGCGCCTGTGGCCAAGCCCATATGAGCTCGACGCCGAACGGCGGATCGAACCAGTTCCTGGCTCGTGCCCGGGATCGAGGAAGCTCGCGTCGCTGTTGGGCCGGCCTTTCGGTTCGACATGGCCGGACTCCCAGCCGTGTGAATCGCACAGCGGTGGTTCCGTCACGTTCCTCGCTCTGGGGCGCGAGGGGTGTTCGCTCTGTAGATCGTAGGCACGAGCAGCGCCGACGTCGCAGCTGGCGCCATCGCCAGCGTGGAGGAGCAGGGACAAGCCGCGGCGACTTAAGACGTCGGCGCGGCGTGGTTCAGCGAAGCCACTCTCTCGGCTTGAACTGCTCGAACACCCCAGTCTCGGAACCACGGTCAGCTTGCCGGCACGAGCAGCGGCGCCGTTGAAACGTGGAAGAGCACAGTCTTGGCGCGACGTCACAGCGCTTGGCCTTGAGATGACCCCAGTCTTGGCGCGATGTCGCAGATCGAACTCTCGATCTCGTGCTCGAGCTCGCGCTCTGATCTGACGACTCTGTTGTCTTCGCCCAACGTATCACGCGTTAACCCGCGGGCGTGAGAGGGAGGCCGAAGGCCGACCGACACGACCGTCGGGTTCAACGCGCTGTTGGGCAGCGGCGAGGACCACGCTCACTCAGGCGCGAGTACGGCGGTCTTCGGGCCGTGTAGTCCGCAAGTGGAGCATGCCGCTCCGGACCGTGACTCCCAGACTGCTCCGTCGGTGGAGGAGCAGCGTCTACAGCGCTTCGAAGGCTGGGGATGTGCACCGCATTGGACGCATTCGCGCATGTGGCGTGTTCGACCAGAGTTCTTGCTCAACTCGGCGAGACAAACTGGGCAATGTTTGCCATCACGTCGCAGCTTCGAGTCGGCTGCCGGGCGCTCGACGAGCGTGGTTCGAAGACCATCTCGGCTGCAAGAAGACATCATTGCAATCAGCTCGAGATCGTCGGCCGCGCGTGGCGGGAGAGGTGGTCCGGAAAGGAAGCCAAGTTCGACGAGGTCCTCGGCATCCAGTTCGTCGAGGCAGTCGTACTCGTCTTCTCTTAGATATTGCCTAGCTTCCTCCACGGTTGCGAAACGAGTCAATCGCCCCTCGAGATCCAGAACCTCGGCCTCCCCTTCGCCGAATACGCGCAGTCGTGCCCACAGCAGATCCGGAACGGCCGACGTATCGAACCACCACGTTTCGATCGAAGCGGGAACCATGGTGAACTCGGCTGCCCAACGTACAAGCGTTGACCGGCAGCCGTCGAGAGCGAGGGGACCGAAGGTCCCCCGAGCGAACAGGCTGTCCGGTCCAACGCTCTGTTGAACGAAACCGCGCAAGCGCGGTAGCCCAGCCACGAGCGGAGCCAGCCTCACCGTAGCACGCGGGCCGCCTTCGCCCCGCCGTCGCCCATCCCCCTCGCCCACCTGCGACCCTCGCTCCACGACGGGCGACACGTC
>JAEUKE010000157.1 GCA_016794345.1 Myxococcales bacterium | reverse complement strand
AATGCTGGCGGCGGGGGAGAGGCGGGCGGCGGGCCGATGGGCGGCGGCGGAATGGCGCCCTGCGAGCCCTCCGCCTGTCAGGACTGCCTGAGCGGCGCGCTGGAGTGTCCGCTCGTCGGGCGCGACCCCGGCGATTTCGTGGCTTCGCTCGCGGGGGCAGCCCCCGCCGTACCCAACGTGTTCATCACCGACGGGCTCGAGGCGAGCGACGCAAGCGTCCGACTCCTCGGCACCTTCAGCTCGTCGATGCTCGTGCTCCCCTCGGAGACGCTCACCGCAGACGGCGTCCTGCAGAGTGGCTTCGTCCTCGACGGCTCGGGCAACGCCGTCTTCGCGGCGGGGCCTTGTGACGACGACGACGCGCCGGGCGGAGCGGACAACGAGGTCTTCTTCAACGCCATCACGGAGAGCGGCTCCAGGTTGGTCGTCGCGGGCGCGTTCGAGAGCGGTCGATTGATCGTGTTCGGGGGGGCGTCCACCGGCAATACGTTGGATTGCTCCGACTCGAACGATGGCATCGTCGAGGGGCCCGCAACCACGCAGACGGAGCTCACCCCGATGCTCCTGTGGCTCGATCTGTCCCACGCGCTCGACCGTTGGCTCGTCCCCGCGGATGTCGGCTCGACGAACGAAAACGGCTATCTTGCAGATGTTGCGCCATTCCCCTCGAGCGCCAATGGGACTGTCGCGGCCGTTGGTATGGCGATGCGCAACCCGTTCCTCGCGATGCCGAGCTTCGGCGGAGAGGACCGCTACTTCGTTGTCGTCTCCGATGGCGTGACCGAGGCGGAGGTCGAGCCGCTCGACTGGGGGCTCTGTGACTCCAATCAGTTCGTCGGGCTCGCCGGGCTGAAGAGCTCCATCGCCGTCGACGCCTCGAGTCGCATCTGGGTCGCCGGCGCGGGCTGTCCGGTCGGCTCACCCGACGATTCGACGCCTCGGGGGTTCCTCGGGCGGCTCACCACCGTCGGCGAATCGCCCGTCGGCTTCCCGTTGGTGGCGCCGATCGGCGACGGTTTCGATCCCATCGAGGTCACCGAGATCGGCTTGACCGAAACGCGCGTCATCCTGGCGGGCACCTACTCCGGTGCGCCCATCGCCGGCGTGGAGCCCGGCTCCGACGACGCGTTCGTGATGGCCTACGACCAAGCGAGCTTCGGGACGCAGAGCCAGCCCGTCTGGTTCCGTCGCATCGGCTCCGACCTCGGCCCGGTCCAGGTCGACCGCCTCGTCGTGGCCGACGGGCGAATCTTCGTCGCCGGTGTCACCTCGAAGAACATCAGCGTCGGAGCCTCTTCGACCTGCATCACCTCCGACCCGCTCGATGGTGGGCGCGCCTTCTTCGCGGAGCTCCGCGAGCAAGACGGAGCGCTCGGGTGGGCTCACCTCGACGGGTTCGAAAGCGGAAGCGGCACGTTCGAGTTCTCCGCCCGTGGCACAGCGATCGTTCCCCAGACCGGCGGGCTCCTCACCGCGACCTCCACACGTGGGAGCTTCGACCTGGGCTGCAACGGCCCCGCCACGAGCCCGACGGCCGCGCAGGGTTGGGTGCGCCGGTTCGACTTCCCGAACTGAAATCGCGATCGGCGTTCGCCCGCTTGACCGGCGCCGCGCTTGCGCTCTATTTCCCGCGCGATGTCCGAGTATGTCGTCGTCCGTCCGGTGTGGCGTCGGTTCGAAGAGCGGTTCCTCGAGCGCGCGGTGGCCTGGGTGCGCTCCGGCGGACACGCCGTCGTCGCCCGCGCGGACGGCAGCCACTGGCTCTATCTCGGCGTCGACGAGCGCGGACGCATCACGAAGGCCTCGCTCTGGTCGATCCTCGCGCTGGACCAGGAGCGACGCTCGAAGGTGAAAGACGGGCCGGCCAAGGGCCTGGTCACCTCCCGGGTCGAGCCTCACGCGGTCGAGGCCGCGCTCGACTGGTGTGAGCGCGACTCGATCCACCGCAAACCGACGCGCAAGATCGAGCTCGACTGCCTGGACTGCGCTGCGTGTTGCCATGACGCCAATGTCATTCTCTACGAGTCGGACCTCGTCCGCTTCCGCAAGGGCGGCAGGCCCGAGCTGACGACGCCGACCTACATCAAGCGGGCCAGGGACGGGAAGGTGACCCTCCGCTTCCTGAAGGACGGGCGTTGTCAGAACCTCGCGCCCGACAACAAGTGTTACGTCTACGACGTGCGGCCCCACAACTGCCGGGTCTTCCCCGCGGGGACCGAGGCCTGCCTCGCCGCGCGCGAGAGCACTTTGAAAATCCGCGACGGCGCCCCTATGAGCGCCTAAGGAAGAACTATGGACCCCAACCTCTTCTCGGCGATCCGCCTCCTCCACTTCCTCGGGATGGCCGTCTGGTTCGCCGGGGCCCTCTCCATCGCCACGGACGTTCGCAAGACCATCGCGCGAGGCAAGCCTCACACGGAGATCCTGGCGCCGCGGGTATCCCGCACGCTCGACATCGGGGTCATCGCGGGCGTGGTGACCATCGTCTCGGGCCTCGGGATGATCTTCGCGCTCGGCGGGTTCAAGGCGATCTCGCCGCGCATCCACGCCGGCTTCGGCTTGGCCATCGTGACGCTGGCCGTCGAGATCATCTTGCTCAAGCCCGCCGTCGGGCGTCTGGGCGAAGCGCTCGGGTCGGGGGACGGGCGCGAGCTCCGGCCCATGGCGGGGCGCATCGCGATGTTCGCGGGCATCACCCACGCTCTGAAGCTCGTGATCTTGGTGCTGATGGTCTTCCGCTTCTGACGTCGTCAGGGAGCGGGCTTCGGGTCCATCGCACAGCGGAAGCCGACGGTCGGGTGCGCGGTGCTCGCCGCGCGCGTCGCCGTGTGAGCGGCCACGAGCGCCTCGGCGTCGTCGAAGAAGCTGGCCCCACGAACGACACGTTCCGCTCCGCCGGACGATGTCCACTCGGCGACGTTCCCCGCCAGATCACGCAGGCCGAGCTCGGTCTGGTCCTCGGCGAACGAGCCGACGCTGCAGGCGATGATCTCCTTGCCCTGATCCGCGCAGGCGTCGTTCTTGCCCCAGCACGCGAGGTCACACGTCGGCGCGCCCGCGCCCCAGACGTATTTACGGCCGCGGGGCCCGCGCGCCGCGAGCTCCCACTCGGCGTCCGTCGGCAGGCGTCCGCCTTTGTAGGCGCAGTAGGCCTCTGCCTCGCGAGCCGTCACGCAGTTCATCGGGTGGTTGTCGAAGCCTGAGCGCTTGAGGTTGCACTTCGGCTCCCACGTGTCCTTGTCGGCGCCCTCGAGCCCGCGGACGGAGCCGCCGCCCTCACACTTCGCGGCGTTCATGCACGCGAGGTAGTCGCCGACCGTGACCTCGTCCCGCGAGAGGTAGAAGTCCGCGATGGTAATCTCCTTCGCGCCGGTCGTGATGGTCGCGCCCTTCACGAGCACCATGCCCTCCGGCGGCGGCTCTGTCGGGCTCGCGCTCGCGGACGGCTGCGCGCTCGCGGAGACCTGGGCGCTCGCCGAGGGCGCGGCGCTCGCGCTCGTACGCGCGGTGGGCTGGCTCGAGCTCTTCGTGGTCGGCTTCGATCTCGCGCTCGCCGCGTGATCGGCCGAAGCGGACGCGGTGGTCTTGGCGCCGCTGCCGGCGTTCGTGATCGTGAAGTAGGCGAACGCGCCGCCGCCGGCGAAGACGGCGAGGGCGACGAGGGTGAAGACGATCGAGCCCTTCGAGCTCGAGGGCTTCGATTGCTCGCGAGCCACCTCCGCGTGGGCGCGTGTCTTCCGCTCCCCCGGCGGCGTCTCTTCCATGTCGTCGCGTGGGCTGGAGGATCGCTTGCGCGGTGCCTTGAGCGACTCGACCGGCATCGTCGGCCCGGCGTGCGCCGGGTCGGTCGGCCCGCTCTGCGCGAGATCGAGGCGAGGGCGGCTCTCTCTCGGGGATGAGGCGCGGGGCGCGAGCGTGTCGCCTGTCTCGAGGCCCACCGCCTCGCGCAGCGCGGTCCAGAATGCCCCGAGATCGGCGTATCGGTTCTTCGGCTCGACCTCGAGCGCCCTGGCGAGGACGCGGTCCACCGGCTCGCTCGACGACACGCCCCGTGCCTTCAGCGTGGGACGGATCTCAGGGTCCGCGGAGGCGATGTAGAGCTGAGTCGGGTCGTCGCCCTCGAGCGCCTTGCGGCCGCTGACGCATTCGACGAGCACGAGGGCGAGCGCGAACACGTCCGTCCATGGGCCGGTCGCGCCGCGCTGCTTGTTGAACTGCTCCGGCGCGCCGTACCGCGGCGTGAACGCGGCCGGCGTCATGTTTGTCGACTCGAGCGCGGTGGTGTACCCGCGGTGATCCGAGAGGACCTTGGCGATGCCGAAGTCGAGCACCTTGGCGGTCTTCGTCCCGCCCACCTCGGTCAGGAAGATGTTGGCTGGCTTCACGTCGCGGTGGGCGACCTTCTGCGCGTGCGCCACCGCGAGCGCCTTGGCGACGGGATCGAGCAAGGTGATCGCGTCGAGCAGTTCCATCCCGTGTTTGCCGGACTCGAGCCGGGCCTTCAGGAACTCGCCGAGCGTCTCGCCCTCGAGCCACTCGAGCACGAGGTAGGGGACCCAGGTCCCGCCGGGCGTCGTCATGGCGCCCACGTCCAGCGCCTGCACGATGCCGCTCGTCGCCTTCGACAGTCGATGGAGGAGCCTGCCTTCCTCCTGGAGCTTCTCGAGCAGCTCCGACCGGGCGGCGTCGTCGAGGTCCCCGGGGATCTTCAGGCACTTGATCGCGATGAGCTCGCCGAAGCCTTTGTGGACGCCGCGGTACACGACGCCGAACCCGCCGTCGCCGACGACCGACGCGACGCGGTACTTCGCGTCGATCGTGACGCCGCAGAGGTCGAACGGGTCCCGCGTGTCCAAGGCCACCGTCTTACCCCGCGCGGGTCGGGACGCAAAGCGTAGGGTTTGCTGGCGGGGACTGGGCCTGGTAACGGCCAGATGTGACCGCGTTGCCGCCGCCCGGGTCGAGCTTCGACGAAACCTTCCTCGCCGATCTCCCGTATTCGCCGGAAGTGCTCTTCTTCGATCGGATCCTCGAGATCGACGCAGAAAAGAGCCTGGTTCGCTGCCGGATGCCGACGGACGTGCCGCTGCCGCTCACGACCTCGCAGCGCGCGCATCCGCTCCGTCACCCGCAACACGTCGCAGGCGCCGTGATGGTCCATGCCACCGGGATGCTCGGCTTCGTGCACGCGTATTACCTCCTGGGCGTGCGCCACGCGGACGGGTGGATCGGCTACGGGACACACATCCATCGCGTCGTGTTCCGCAAGCTCGTCGCGCCGGGCAGCCCGATCGAGGCGACCTGCATCGCGACGCGCAAGCGCATCGGAAAGACGCGCCACATTCTGCGGTACTCGTTCGAGTTCCGCCACGAGGGGGCGATTTGTTACGAGGGGGATCAGTCCGCCGTGTGGATCAACACCGTGGCCGAAGGCACGCCCGCCGAGAGCGCCGCCGCCGGCCTCGACCCGACGTCGGTCGGGTAGCAACATGGTGAGGTGAGCGTGACCGAGCCTACGGAAGACATCGAAGCGGAGATCGACTGCGTTCAGTCTGGAGCGCTGTTGCAGGCGCTCGCGCTCGGCACAGTCGTGATCACCGGAAAAGATCGCTCGAGCTGGCTGAACGGGCTCGTCACGTGTGAGCTCCTCACGAAGAAGCCCGGAGACGCCGTGTACGGTCTCATCGTCACGAAGGCCGGCAAGATCCAGAGCGAGGTCTACGTCCTCGTCGGATCGGAGGCGCTGACGATCGGCGTCTACGCCGACCGCCTCGAGGCCGTCGTGGCCGAGCTCGACCGACACCTCATCATGGAGGACGCCGAGATCGCGGTTGCCGATGAGCCCACGGCGTGGTTGCTCGCGCTCGGGCCTCGCGCCCAAGAGGCGGCGACCGCCGCGGCGGCGGCGGGCGCACGGTCAGGCGTCGTCTCTCGCGGCGGGCTCCCGGCCGCGGTGGTCGCGTCGCCCGGGGCGATGCGAGACCGGGTCGTCGCCTCCATGCTGACCGCCGCCGCCCCGTCACGCCTCGCGTCGCCCGCCGGATGGGCTCGAGCCCGGGTCGAGAACGGCATCACGGCGTTCGGGGTCGACTTCGACGACTCGAACTACCCCCAGGAGGCCAGCCTGGAGCGCGACGCGGTCTCGTTCTCGAAGGGCTGTTACCTCGGTCAGGAGGCGGTCTTCATGCTCGAGAAGCGCGGCCATGTGAAGAAGCGCGTCGTGCAGCTCGTCGTCGAAGGCGAGGCGCGGGTCGGCGACAAGATCACGCTTCCCGAGGGGACGGAGGTGGGGCACGTGACCAGCGCCTCTGTTCAGGGACCGCACCGGAGCCTGGCGCTCGGCTGGGTGAAGTACAAGCAGGCGCGGGCCGAGACCGAGCTGAGAGTCGGGGCGAGCGAGGCGAGGGTCACGAGCGCGCTGGCGGTCCAGGTCGAGGGCTGAGACGCCGCCATCCAGAGTCGCGAAGGGAGGGGCTGTCGGTTCCAGGCCGACAAGGCCTCATCACGTCGGATGAGCCAGTGTCAGGGCCGACCTCAGTGCTGAGTATTCCGCTGGCGAAACGGACGCAATCGAAATTTCCCGTGTTATTTTAATGCCTGCTCGGTCCGTGGAGTGTCTATTAGGACCTAGCGAGGCATCCCAGTGACGTGACCCTTGAGCGGTCGGTCGAGCGCCATCAGGCTCGTGCTGCTGAACGGACCACCCCGTTCGGTCACCATCCAGCCCTCACGCTCGGCCCCGCGGTCGAGGGCCAGAACGACACGGCAGCCCAGGTCCCGAAGGACCTCCGCACCAGCCTCGTGGCTGTCGAAGGTCGCCTCGGCGATGAGGGCCTCGTGACCGATCACACACAGGTCCTGACGGACCTGGCGGGGGCCCCGCTCGCGGGCGGCCGAGGTGAGGGCCCCGTCGTCGACGGTGACGGGGAGCTCGGTGCCATCCTGCCGTGGCTCCGTGACGGGCCGGTCGGCACCCTGGACGGTGAGCGCGCCAGCCTCCACGAGGAGGAGACCCTCGCCCCCACGGAACCGATGTCCAGTCGACCCGTCGATCCGGAGCCCCCGCGGGGCGCGGCGCTTGCCGACCCCGAGCCCGAGAGCGAGCCGGGCGCGCGGGAGGTCGGCCGGGGGGAGGGCTTCGGGAAAGTCCCCGCCGAGCCGGTGCGAACGCTCCTCTTCTCCGGAGCGAAGGGTCCAGTCGAAGCGGGTGGTGTCGATCCACGTGACCGTCACCTCTTCGCCCAGGGTGGTGAGGCGGGCCTGCCGGACAGCGGGGAGCCAGGACGGCGTCGGCTGCCCCAACGCGAGGGGTGCCCAGGAGCCGCTGGGGAGCGGGACCGTCGGCCCGTACTTCGAACGCACCCCGACGAGGGTCACGCCCTCGAGCCGGGTGCTCGCCCAGTCCGTTCCGTCTCCCTCGACTCCGACGACGCGGACCTCTCCCTTGCCCGTGATCACCTCGCCACAAGCCACGAATCGTGAGTCATTGGCGTCGAGCGCGGGGCCGCTGCCGAGGAGGAGGTTGCCCTCGGCCGTTGCGCACGCGGCCCATTGCGAAGCATCGTCGGTCCCGCCGAAGCCATTGGCCGCGGTGAATGCGCCGGCCTCCCAGGGCTCATGTGGCCAGGCTCCGATGGCTACGTCTCCATTGGGCGTCGTCGCGATCGCCGGCTGGCCCTTCTTGATCGGGGAGGCCCAACCGCCGAGCTTGAATGCGCCCGCGTTCCGAGCCGCGGGCAGCGCGACAGCAATGGCGATTCCACGCTCGATCAATGGTCTTGGAATGGTTCCGTCCGAGACGAAGCCGGTCTGGGTCCCGGGGCTTCGAATGCCGTCGACCAGATGAAGCTCGAGCTGCCTGCCGTCGATCGCCACGACCGTGCCGGCCGCCTCCTCCGAGCGGAAGGCCGCTGGCGGGTCGCCCGCCACAAGCGGCGCGGACCCCGGAGGAGGGAATGCCTCCGAGCCCGGCGTCGTCTTCTCGACGAGGGCGGCCGGTTGCAATGGCCCGTCTTCGACGCTCGAGGCCTCCGGCGACCAATACACGGCGCGTCTGCTCGCCTCGTCCGCCCCGCCGTTCCAGGGGAGCGCGGCGGGGCCTTGGGGCAAGGCGAAGACGAGCGCGTCGTCGGCTGGCTCGAAGGAGACCGAGGTCGCGGGTGCCGCGAGCCCGGCGCGCCGCACGGTCGAGTCGGTCAGCTCCACCACGCCGACCGACTGGATCTGGTCTCGGAATCGGCTGACGAAAAATGCGCGTTCGCCGACGATCGTGAGCGAGTCCTCGTCGGCGAGCTGCGTGTTCGTGAGCCTCGTCGCGCCGTGTGCGAAGAGCGGGCGGCCGCCCGGGGTGACGTGGACGCGCGCACGGAACACGTCGCGCGAGCCGCCGCCGGTGCGCCCGAGGAACACCACGCCTCGTCCACGCGTGAGGTCCGCCCAGGTTCCCCCGCTCGGCTCCCACACGTAGTCGGCGGGCGCGAAGTCCGCGCCCGCGGCGCGGGCGAGGAGCTGCGCGATCGCGGCCTCCGATCGCTCGGGGAGGCGCCCGATTCCGACGAGCAACGCGACGATGGCGAGCGCGAGCACCACGAGCGGCCCCCTCCTGGCGAGGAGGCGGGCGCGGACGTGCGCCCACGAGGCTCCCCCCTCGCCTCGTGAGGGGGGCTGGGGGGGCGAATCGGTGGCCATCTTCGCGTCCGGACGAACGTCGCCGCTCAGCCCGGCGTTCGAAGGGTGATCCCGAGCAGCTGGCGGGCCCGCTCGGTCGTCGCCGGCTCACGCCCGATGCTCCGCGCGAAGGCCGCGGCGCGCGCGACGAGCGGGGCGCTGCCCTCGGCGAGCACACCCTTCTCGAGGTAGATGTTGTCCTCCAGACCCACGCGCGCGTGGCCGCCGAGCGTCATCGCCAGCTCGGTCATCGGCCTCTGGTACCGGCCCACCGCCGCGACGCCCCAGGTGCTGTTCGCGGGGACCTGCGAGACGAGGAACTTCAGGACGTCCTCTCGGGCGCCGATGGCGCCGGGCACGCCGAGGACGAACTGGAAATGGAGCGGCTCCGGAATGGCGCCTTCCCGGAGCAGGGCGAGCGCCTCGTCGACGTGCCCGACCTCGTAACACTCCAGCTCGATGACGCTGCCCGCGGTGCGGATGCGCTTGGCGAGATCGCGAATCAAAGGCCGTGAATTCTCGAATACGTCGTTCCCGAAATTGATCGTGCCGCAGTTGAGCGTGGCCATCTCCGGGCGGCAGGCGAGCGGCCCCGAGCGTTCGTCCACGCTCATTCCGACCGCGCCGCCGGTGGACGTCTGGATCACGACGTCCGTCTTCTTTCGAATGGCGTCGATCGCCGCCTGGAAGAGCTCCGACGACTGGGAGGCCTTGCCGTCGGCGGTCCGCACATGAAGGTGGATCACCGCCGCCCCGGCGTCCCGGCAGCGGGCGGCCTCGTCGGCGATCTCGGCGGCGGTGATGGGCACGTGGGGTGTCTGCTCCCGCGTCACCTCGGCGCCGACGATGGCCGCGGTGAGGATGACGTCGCTGGGCGGCGGGGTGACGAGGACGTGGGGTGGGGGAGTGATGATCGGGCGCGGCTCGGGGAGCGTCGCGAAGCTCGGCACGTTGGCGGAGAGCGCCGGCAAGACGAGCCGCGGCTTGCGCTGCAGCTCGCGTGGGACCACACAGGTCCCCACGGCCCGGCAGACGATCACCGGCTCCGCCAAGGCGTCGGCAGCCGAGGCCGCCTGGCCCGGCTCCCGGGTGTTTTGCACCACCTTCCGGGCCTCGAAGGCGATGGTGCGGCTCGTGTTGCCCACGCGCGTCACCACGCCGGTCGCCTCGATGAAGTCGCCTGCCCGCACCGGCGCGAGGAACTCCACCACCTCGTAGGCCCGAAAGAGGCCTTCGTCACCGTCCAGACGGCACAAGAGCTCGGTCGCCACGTCGCCGAAGAGGCCGAGCATCCTCGCTCCGTCGACCAGCTCGCCCGCGTAGTGAGCGTCGTGGGCGCCCAGACGAACACGCAACGTCACCGTGAGTCCGACTCCGTACGTCATGCTCGTCGCAGTTGACACGGCGCCGAGGGGGAGGAAAGCCTCTCGTCCGAATGACCTGGGCCCTCGCGCGGGACCTCCCACACCACGTCGGCATCATCATGGACGGCAACGGCCGATGGGCGACCTTGCGCGGTGAGCAGCGCGAGGCCGGGCACAAGGCGGGGAGCGCGGCCGTCCGGCGCGTCGTCCGCGCAGCCCGGCGCCTCGGCATCGGCGCCCTCACGCTCTACGCCTTCAGCGAGCAGAACTGGGGGCGGCCGGGCGGGGAGGTGGACGCCCTCATGGGTCTCTTGGAGGAGTTTCTCCGCTCCGAGCGGGGAGAGATCCTCGAGAACGGGATCCGGCTGGTCGGGATAGGTGATCTGTCCCGCTTGCCCGAGCACGTCCGGCACGCGCTCGATCCGCTCGCCCGCGACTCCGAAGCAAACCGGGGGATGACGCTGGCGCTCGCGCTGTCGTACGGCGCACGGGAGGAGATAGCGGAGGTCGCGCGCAAGCTCGCGCTCGACGCGAAGGAGGGGCGGCTCGACCCGCGGCAGATCGACGCCAACGTGATCGCCGCCCGCATGCCCAGCCTGAGCGTGGGTGAGCCCGATCTGATCCTGCGGACCGGCGGGGAGCAGCGCCTCTCGAACTTTCTGTTGTACGGTGCGGCGAACGCAGAGCTGGTCTTCTCGGAGAAGCTGTGGCCAGACTTCGACGAGGCGGATCTGTTCGAGGCGATCCACGTGTACCAGCAGCGAATGAAGAGTCAGGTCCCTTGAGCGCCGGCGAAACGAAAGAGGGCGAGCAGAAGAAGGCGCCGTCCAACCTGGTGATGCGCCTCCTGACCGCGGTCGTCGCGGCGCCGCTCATCCTGCTCCTCCTCTACCTGGGCCCCATGTGGGCCTGGTACGCCTTCATCGCGGCCGCGACCGCGGTCGGCGCGATCGAGCTCTTCGCGATGACCCACGAAGGCGATCGCGTCGCGCAGGTCGCCGGCGTGCTCTTCTGCGAGGCGGTCCTCGGGGTCCTCTACTGGTTCGGGCTGGACGTGCGCGCGGTCGTCGCGCTCGTCGTGCTGCTCCCCATCGCGGCGCAGCTCCTCGCGCTCTGGCGGCTCGGCAGCATGGAGACGGCAGCGCTCCGCATGATGGCGACCGTGTTCGGGCCCATCTACGTGGGCGGCGGCATGGCGTGCATCGTCCTCCTGAAGCGCGACGGCGGGGCCGACGGCCCTGGCTTCGTGCTGCTCTCGCTCATGCTCTCGTGGCTCAGCGACACGGGCGCCTACTTCGCCGGCCGGTTCTTCGGCAAGCGCAAGCTCTACGCGGCGGTCAGCCCCAAGAAAACAGTCGAGGGCTCGTTCGGCGGTCTCGCCGGCAGCGTGGGCGGCGCCCTGCTCGGGAGCTTCTTCTACCTGCGCTCGCTCCCCGTCTCGCACGCCGTCGCGTTTGGCCTCATCGCCGGCTTCCTGGGGCAGCTGGGAGACCTCGGGGAGTCGCTGCTCAAGCGATCGGTCGGCGTCAAGGACTCGGGCGGCATCGTGCCCGGGCACGGCGGCATCCTCGACCGCGTCGACGCGCTCCTCGTCACCGCCACGCTCTCGTACCTCTACGTGCTCTTCGCACGCTGACGTCGATGACGCAGCGCGCGATGAATCACGGCGTTGCTGACCGAGATTGCCCGATGTAAACGGGCGGCATGAGTGAAGCGCCGTCTGCCCAATCATCGGCTCCTCCCGCCCCTCCTTCGATGAAAGCTCTTCCCCCGCTGAAGTACGACTTCTTCGGCGTCGTGCAGGGTTACCTGGACGCTGCCGCATCCGTCATCAAGCTCCCCGACTACGTTCGTGTCATCCTCTCGCAGCCGAAGAACGAGCTCATCGTTCACTTCCCGGTGCGGATGGACTCGGGCGAGATCAGGCTCTTCAAGGGCTACCGCATCCAGCACTCCAACGTGCTCGGGCCGTACAAGGGCGGCATCCGCTACCACGAGCACGTCGGCCTCGACGACGTCAAGGCGCTCGCCGCGATGATGACGTGGAAGTGCGCGCTCATGAACCTGCCGTACGGCGGCGGCAAAGGCGGCGTGAAGTTCGACCCGCGCGGCGTCTCGCGCGCGGAGCTCCAGCGCATCACGCGGCGCTTCTTCCACGCGCTCGGCGACAACATCGGCCCGGACATCGACATCCCCGCGCCGGACGTCGGCACGAACGCGCAGACCATGGCGTGGGCCATGGACACGTACATGAACATGTCCGGCGGCAAGGGCCGCCAGGCCGTGCGCGGCGTCGTCACCGGCAAGCCGGTCGCGTCCGGCGGCACGCTCGGCCGCGAGAAGGCGACGGGCCAGGGCCTCGTCCACTGCATCACCTACTGGGCCGAGGAGAAGGGCTTCAACCTCGAGGGCTCGACGATGACGGTGCAGGGCTTCGGCAACGTCGGCTCGCACGCCTCCGTCATCCTCGCGAAGATGGGCGTCTCCACCATCGCGATCGGCGATCACTCGGGCTATCTCCACAACCCCGAGGGCTTCAACCCGCACAAGCTCCAGGAGTACGTGAAGAAGACCGGCGCCATCGCAGGCTACCCCGCCGGCAAGCCGATCAGCCGCGAGGAGTTCTTCAAGATCAAGGCGGACATCTTCGCGCCTTGCGCCCTCGAGAACCAGGTCGGCGCGGACGAGGCGAAGGCGCTGCAGTGCCGTGTCGTCGCCGAAGGCGCAAACGGCCCGTGCTCGCCGGAGGGCGAGAAGGTCCTCCTCGAGCGCGGTATCGACATCCTCCCGGACGTGCTCGCGAACGCCGGCGGCGTCACCGTGAGCTACTTCGAGTGGGTGCAGAACAAGCGCAGCGAGAGCTGGACCCTCGAAGAAGTCGACGAGCGGCTCGAGCGCGCCATGCGCCGCGCGTACCGCGAGGTCGTGGACATGGCCCGCCAGAAGGGTGTCCCGCTGCGAGTGGCGGCGTACGCGGTGGCGCTCCAGCGCATCGCCCAGGTCTACACCGAGCGCGAGATCTTCCCGTGAGCTCGCGGCGCGGTCCCAACCGGACCGCGTGATCCCTCGAGGCCACGCTCCTGTGAGCGTGGCCTCGCGTTTTTTGTCGGCCTGCTCTCGTATTCAGTGCGGCCCACCTTTCCCCACGCCCCTCGGGGTGTAGCGCCCACCCAACCTTGCCCAGCGCCCCCGCCGTGCTTCGCTGAACCAACCTTTGTTGGCCTTGCGCGTGCGCGGGTGCGACCATTTTCGCCGAAGCGAGCTCCCTTGAGCGCCGCTCCACCGATTCTCGAGGTATTTCTACATGTCCGAAGGAAACAACCTGGTCGGCGTCGACATCGGGACGAGCTCGATCAAGGTCGTGCAGCTGAAGGAGACGCGCCGCGGCCCGCGGCTCATCAAGCTCGGTTACACGCCGCTGCCGCGCCAGACAATCGTCGACGGCCACGTCTTGAACTCGCAGGCCGTCATCGAGGCGCTCGAGCGGGCCTTCGGCGAGGCGAAGATCAAGAGCCGGGACATCGCCATCAGCATCAGCGGGCAGGCGGTCATCATCCGGAAGATCACCGTCCCCATGATGACGGCGGCCGAGCTCGACGAGCAGATCCAGTGGGAGGCGGAGCAACACATCCCCTTCGACATCAAAGACGTGCACGTCGACTACGAGGTGCTTCGGCGCCGCCCGGAGGCCGGGCAGATGGATCTGCTCCTCGTGGCCGCGAAGCGCGAAGAGGTGAACGACTACACCGAGATCGCGCGCCAGGCGCGGCTGCGGCCCGTGGTCGTCGACATCGACGCCTTCACCGTGCAGAACCTCTTCGAGTTCAACCGCGGGCTGCCGCCGGACATGACCTTCGCGATCATCAACGTCGGCGCGAGCCTCGCGTCGATCAACATCGTCTCGAAGGGCGTCAGCGCCTTCACGCGCGACATCGCCAACGGCGGAAACTACATCACCGAGCAGATCCAGAAGCAGCTCGGTGTTCCGTTCGAGCAGGCGGAGGAGTTCAAGTGCGCGGCGGCCATGGGCGGCGGCGGCGTGACCCCGCAGGTCAGCACGATCATCGACGGCGTCTGCGACTCGATCGCGGGCGAGATCCAGCGCAGCCTCGACTTCTTCCACGCCACCAGCGGCGAGGCCGAGATGCACCGTATCTTCCTCACGGGCGGCTCGTCGAACCTGCCGCAGCTCCTCAACGCGATCGCGCGCCGCGCGCGGGTCGGCGTGGAGCTGATCCCACCTCTGGAGAAGATCGCCGTGGAAGGGAAAGATGTGAACGCGCAACTGCTTCAGACCCGAGCCGGGCAGCTGTGTGTCGCGCTCGGGCTTTCGATGCGCAAAGATAGAGAGAGGCGCCTGTGATTCGCGTCAACCTCCTCCCTCAGAAGAAGAAGGCCGAGCGCATCGCGCTCGAACCCAGCACCAGCCAGAGATGGCTCCTCGTCGTGCTGGGTATCCTCTTGCTCCAGATCATCGGCCTCGTCCTGTTCCACCAGACGAAGGTCGGCGAGCTCGAAGCGGAGGAACGGAAGAACGCCGAGCTCACCGGGCAGATCGGGACGATCCGGCAGCTGGTGACGCAACACGAGCAGGTGAAGAAGGAGCTCGAAGGCCTGCGCGCCCGCGAGCAAGCCATCGCCAAGCTCGAGGCCGCGAGGACGGGACCCACGGCCGCCTTGCTCGAGCTGTCGCAGCTGCTCACCCCGGGCAAGGGTCCGACGGTGGACGCGGACATGATCTCGAAGATCCAGAAGGACCCGCTCCGCGCCTACAACACGGGCTGGGACACGCGGCGCGTCTGGCTCGTGAGCTTCAAGGAGACGAACCGCACGGTGCAGGTCGAGGGGCTCGCCCGTGACTCGCAAGACGTCTCGGAGCTCGCCCTGCGGCTCCGCGCGTCGTCTTACTTCTACGACGTCCGACTCTTGCCCGGCCGCAAGGACGCAGGCGCCAAGGACGCGGGCATGGTGGCGTTCGGCATGGAACTGAAGGTGAGGTACTGATGGCACCGCGCGCACCCGGGGGCAGCGTTCTCGGAAGGCTGTCGCTGCCGGCCAAGTTCGTGTTCGGTCTCGTGCTGACGCTCGTCGTCGGTGCGCTCTACTTCGTCGTGTTCTTCGCCGACATCGACGGCCAGATCTCGGCGGCTCAAGGACAGCGCGGCGCGCTGCAGGCCGAGCTCGCCAAGGCCGAGGAGGCGAAGGACGCCTTCCAGAAAGACGTCGAGGAGAAGACCCGCAAGCAGGCGCTCGAGCGCGAGCAGAAGAAGGTCCTGCCCGACGACGCGGAGACCCCGGCGTTTCTGTCGGCCGTCCAGCAGGTGGCCACGGTGTCCGGCGTCAACCTCGTCTCTTACAAGCCGGAAGACGAAGTGGCCGAGGACTATTACGTGCGTGTCCCGATGTCGCTCGCGATGCGCGGACGTTTCCACCAGATCGCGCGCTTCTTCTACGGCGTGGGCCAGCTCGACCGCGTGATCAACGTGGAGGACATCGAGATGCGTATCGTCGTGGATCCGAACGCCTCGCCCGAGGAGGTCATCCTCGAGGTGCGCTGCCTGGCGACCGCGTTCCGCGCCAAGCGGGACGGCGAGGGCGGCGGTGCGGCGGCGGGCGGCCGGAGGAGGAACTGACCATGACCGGAATGACTTCCAGATTCATGCTCGCAGCCTTCCTGGTCCTCGTGGGCTGCGGGGAAGACGAGCCTCAGGCGCCGGCCCCGGGCGCGCCGCCTCCGCCGGGGGCGCCGGGCGCTCCGGCTGCGGCGCCCGGCAAGCCGGGCGGGAAGCAGGCCGCCGCGGTGCCGTCGAACCTGCCGCCGCTGCCGGTTCGCGACATCCAGGAGCGGGACTTCCTCGAGTCGCCGACAAGCCGCGATCCGTTCAAGAGCTACGCGGACATCTTCGCGGTGAAGCCGCCCAGCCTCGACGCCTCCAAGATCACCCGCGAGGTCCTGATCGCCAAGTACGCGCTCGAGGAGCTCAAGGTGAACGGCATCATCACAGGCGGCGCGCCGCGCGCGATGGTGACCGATCCGAGCGGCCTCGGCTGGATCCTGCGGGTGGGCGACTTCGTCGGAAGGCCCGAGGTGCTCCAGAGCGGGGGCTCGACCGGGACCGACGTGGCCGTCAACTGGCGCGTGGACCGCATCCGCGAGAACGACATCGTTTTCGTCCGCGAAGACCCGTCGAGGCCCGACGTGCAGGCGACCACGCGCGTGCTCTCGATGCGGACGCGCGACGAGATGAAGCCCGAGATCCGGACCGGCATCCGAGGCTCGCGGCCCGACGAGGACGAAGGGGCGAGCCCTGGCAAGGGCAAGGCCCAGCCGAAGGGAGACGGAGGCTGACGTCACGACGAGACCGTCCTCGCCTGGACTGATCTGTCGTCTTCACGAAGGGGCTGATCCCCGTCGATTCACCCCCCAAGCCCCCCCTCGAAAAACACCGAGGGGGGGTTGATCTTTTTGTAGCCGCGAATTGGGCCCTTTCGATACCCCGGGCCTAGCATCGGCACGCAATGCGTACTCATTGGGTGCGAAGGTGCACGGAAGCCGCCAGAAGCGGGCAGCTCCGTCGCAGGATCAGGCGAGTCGCCGCCGGGTTGGGGATATGGGTTTTGACGGCCTTCCTCGCCGTCAGCGCATCCGCCCAGCCATCCGTCGTGAAGGTGACGGACGTGACGCTCTCCGCACCGAAGCAGGGTGCGGCGCGGGTTGTCGTCCGCACGAGCGCGCGGCCGACCTACACCGCGCGGATCGCCGACGGAGGCAAGCGCATCCTGCTCGATCTGTCGGGGGCCACCGTTTCCGGAGCACCTTCGGCGATCGTGGAGGGGAACGACGTCGTCGCCGGCGTGATGACGCAGTCGTTCAAGGACAGCGGGGCGACGCGGATCCTCGTCCAGCTGGCGAAGAACGCGGCCTACTCCGTCAGCGCGACCGACAACGAGATCGTCCTCGAGCTGGTGCAGGCGGACAAGACCGGGCCGATGGCCGCCGTCCGCAAAGAGACAAAGAAGGCGACCGAAGAGCGCCCGGCCTCCGACGCCGCGACGATCAAAGACGTCCGGTACTCACACGTCAGCGACCACGACAAGGTCATCATCGAAGGCGCGGCCGGAGCCAAGTTCACCGAGCGCCGGACGAAGACAGGCATCCGGATCGAGATCACGGGGGCGAGCCTTCCGAAGTCGCTCGAGCGCACGCTCGACGTCGGCGCCTTCGGCGGCGCGGTGCGCGGCATCTCGTCGTTCCAGAAGCCGGGCGCGAGCGGCACCGTCGTGATCGACATCGATCGGGCGGGCGAGTCGCGACACATGATCACGAAGGAGGGCGACGCGCTCGTGTGCGTGCTCTCCCGCGGTGCGCTCCACTCGTCGGAGGTCGGCCGCGCCGCGGACGGCGGCGCCGCCCGCCGCACGAAGACCGTGGCTCGCGAGGGCGACTACCAGCTGCCGGTCGTGGAGACGAGCCTCGGCGAGCCGGTCGAGCGTACCGCCGAGCCGGACCAGGCCGACGCGTTCCTCCCGGGCATGGCCCCGCAGGTGGGCGGCGGCCAGAACAACCCCGACCCGGGTCGCGCCGCGGTCGGTCGACGCATCGACCTCGACCTGAAGGACGCCGACATCCACGACGTGCTCCGCCTCCTCGCGGACGTAGGCCGCGTGAACGTCGTCACGGCCGACAACGTGAGCGGCTCGGTCACGATCCGCATGCGCAACGTCCCCTGGGACCAGGCGCTCGAGACCGTGCTCCAGGCCAAGGGCCTCGGCATGGTCCGCAAAGGCAACCTGATCCGCGTCGCGCCGCTCGCCGATCTGAACAAGGAGCGCGAGCTCGCCCTCGCGCGGCGAAAGAGCGAGTTCGAGCTCGCCCCGCTCGAGACGCGCCTCGTGCCGGTCTCGTACGCGAGCGCCAACGACATCGTCCCGCGCGCCAAGGACCTGCTCTCTCCGCGCGGTACGGTCGCGGTCGACGAGCGCACGAACGTGCTCATCCTGCGCGACATCACGGGCAACTTGAACCAGGTCGAGGAGCTCGTCCGCTCGCTCGACACGCAGACCCCGCAGGTCCTCATCGAAGCGAGGATCGTCGAGGCCTCGAGCCAGTTCTCTCGCGAGTTCGGCATCCAGTGGGGTGGCGGCTCGGTCATCGGCCAGGACACCGGCGTCGACACGGGCCTGGCCTTCCCCAATCGGATCGGCATCCTCGGCGCGGCGGACGACGCCCAGACCCCGACCGACGGCCTCGACCCGAACGAGAACGCGGTCGAGAGCCCGAACTTCGCCGTCAACCTCCCGGCCGCTGTCGGCGGCGGCACCGGTGGCGCGCTCGGCATGACGTTCGGCTCGGTCAACAACCTGTTCAACCTCAGCGTGCGCCTCTCCGCCGCCGAGTCGAACGGTACCGTCCGCATCATCTCGAGCCCGCGCGTCCTGACCCTCGACAACCGCGAGGCGCGCATCTCGACCGGCACCCTCATCCCGTTCTCCCAGGTCAGCGCTCAGGGCGTGCAGACGGTCTTTCAGGAAGCCAAGCTGCAGCTCCTCGTCAAGCCACACGTGACTGCCGACGGCAGCGTCTCGATGTCCGTCAAGATCAACCGCGACGAGCCCGACTTCGGTAACCGTTCGGCGCGAGGCGACCCGACCATCTTCAAGCGCGAGGTCGAGACCGAGCTGCTCGTGATGGACGGGCACACGGCGGTCATCGGCGGCATCTACACCCGCAACACCAGCCGCAGCATCGCGCAGGTTCCGGTCCTCGGCGACATCCCCATCCTCGGCGTGCTCTTCCAGCGCCGCGGCTCGACGGACCGCCGCACCGAGCTGGTCGTCTTCATCACGCCTCGCATCGTGAACCGGTCGGAGTCCCTCGGCCGGTAACCGAGGTCGACGCGCCCGAGCTTTGGCGCTAAGGGTCCCGGCAGTCATGCCGGGACCCTCGTCATTTGGGCTATTTGCGTTCGCCGCTCTGGCGATCGCCGCGTGCGCGGGCGGCTCGCCGCAGAGCGGGGCAGGCGCCGAGCCGGCTCCCGAGAGCCCCTCGGGGACGAGCCTCCCGGAGGCAGCGCTCGGCGGCGGGGCACCGGTCGCGCCGGCGTCGCCGTCTGCGTCCGTCACACCGCCGGTGTCCGAGCCGGCCGCGCCGTCGGCATCGGCCGCGCCGTCCACGTCGGCATCGGCCGCGCCGTCGGCATCGGCCGCGCCGTCCACGTCGGCTTCTGTCGCGCCGGCGGGCGCTGCCGTCTCCGTCAGCCTCTCCGACCCGAAGTTCACGAGCGGCGAGGTGCCCAAGGCCAAGGCCGCGCTCGAGAAGCTCGTCCCCAAGCTGAAGGCCTGCATCGACGAAGCGGGCGGGCTGACGGGCACCTCGGGGACGGTCGAGATCCAGTTCCTCGTGCGGTCCGCGGGCAAGGCCGAGGGAGTCGACGTGGTGAAGGCCAAGGGCATCTCGGCCGACGCCAAGAAGTGCCTCGTGTCCGCGCTGCAGAAGAAGACGATGGGGACGCCGTCCACGGACCCGGTCGGGGTTACGGTCGTCCTCTCCCTCAGCCCCGCGAAGTAGCCATGCAGAGCCCGGAGATCAAACGCGAGGTCCAGCGGCGGAAGACCTTCGCGATTATCAGCCACCCCGACGCCGGCAAAACGACCATGACCGAGAAGCTCCTCCTGTACGGAGGCGCGATCCAGCTGGCCGGCGCCGTGAAGGCGAAGAAGGCGCGCGCACACGCGGTCAGCGACTGGATGGAGATGGAGCGCGAGCGCGGGATCAGCATCGTCTCGAGCGTGCTGCAGTTCCCCTACGCCGGTCGCATGCTCAACCTGGTGGATACGCCGGGCCACGCCGACTTCAGCGAGGACACCTACCGCGCGATCATGGCGACTGACGCAGCTGTCATGCTGCTCGATTGCGCGAAGGGCGTCGAGCCGCAGACGAAGAAGCTCTTCCGCGTCTGCCGCATGCGCCACATGCCCATCTTCACCTTCGTGAACAAGGTCGACCGGCCCGGCAGGGATCCGTTCGAGCTCGTGGGGGAGGTGGAGGACGTGCTCGGCATCGGCGTCTACCCGATGACCTGGCCGATTCTCGAGAGCGGGCGGTTTCGCGGCGTCTACCACCGCGAGGAGCGGCAGGTCATCCTGTTCGAGCAGGTGGCCCACGGCGCCGAGCGCGCGCCGGAGAGACGCTTCGCGCTCGACTCCCCGGAGCTCGCCAAGGAGATCGATCCGGTGGCGCTCAAGATGGCGCGCGACGAGATCGATCTCGTCGAGGCGGCGGGCGACAGCCTCGACGCCGCGCGGCTCGCCAAGGGCGAGGTCACCCCGATGTTCTTCGGCAGCGCGCTCACGAACTTCGGTCTGCCGCAGTTCCTCGACGCGTTCGTCGACATGATGCCCATGCCCGCTCCGCGTCACGCCTCGACCGGGGACGTCCCGGCGGACGACGATCGCTTCACCGCGTTCGTCTTCAAGATCCAGGCGAACATGGACCGCGCGCACCGCGACCGCATGGCGTTCGTCCGCGTGTGCTCGGGCAAGTTCGAGCGCGGGATGAAGATCCGCCACGTGCGGCTCGGGCGCGAGATACGCCTGAACAACCCGACCCAGTTCCTCGCCCAGGACCGCACCGTGGTGGACGACGGCTTCGCGGGCGACATCATGGGCGTGTTCGACCCGGGCATCTTCCTCATCGGCGACACCCTGACCGACGGCGCGGACCTCGCGTTCGATCCGCTGCCGCAGTTCCCGCCGGAGCACTTCGCGCGCGTCGTCATGCTCGACCCGCTGAAGCGCAAGCAGCTGAAGAAGGGGCTCGACCAGCTCGCGCAGGAAGGCTCCATCCAGCTCTTCCGTCCGCCGGAGGGTCGCGAGGGCGACTCCATCATCGGAGCGGTCGGCGAGCTCCAGTTCGAGGTCGTGCGGCACCGGCTCTCGGCCGAGTACGGGGTGGACGTTCGGCTCGAGCGCCTCTCCTATACGCTCGCGCGATGGGTGGAGGGTGAGCCGGTCCCGCTCTCGCGGCTCGACTCGCTCCTCTTCGGCTACGGCGCGCTCGACGTGCACGGCAACGCCGTCGTCCTCTTCAAGGGGGAGTGGCAGCTCGAGACTTGTTCGAAGAACTTCCCCAACACGCAGTTCGTCGAGCTCGGCGTGAAGGGCCCGAAGATTGACTGAGCCGCCCGAGCTCGTTCCGCCGGCGCGCGAGCTCGAGCCGGAGATGGGGAGCTTCAAGCTCTTCAGCGGGCAGGCGTCGCTCGTCTACATGAACCACGCAGGGATCTCCCCGCCGTCGGCCGTCGTCCGGAAAGCCGTCGCCAATATGCTCGCGGACTACGGCAAGCGCGGCGCCGACGCGTACCCGACGTGGGCCGCACAACGCGCGAGGTTGCGGGGCAAGCTCGCGGCCCTCGTCGGCGCGTCGCCCGAGCAGATCGCGCTCACGCACAACACGAGCCGCGGCATCGGCGACGTGGCGCTCTGCTTCGCCTGGAAGCCCGGCGACAAGGTCGTCGTGTTCGACGGCGAGTTCCCCGCCAACGTCGTGCCGTGGCTTCGCGCGGCGGAGCTCTTCTCGCTGGAGGTCGTGCGCCTCGACGGGCGGCGCTTCGTCACGGATGAAGGCGCGGCCCTCGCGGCCCTCGAGGGGGAGCTGGCCAAGGGCGGCGTGCGGATGGTGGCGGTGAGCGCCGTGCAGTTCCAGACCGGCTACCGCGCCCCCGTCGAGGCGATGAGCGCGCTCTGCCGCGCGCGCGGCGCGCGGCTCTTCGTCGACGCGGTGCAAGCCTGCGGCATGACGTCGATCGACGTCCGGCGCGACGGCATCGACTACCTCTCGGCCGGCTCCCACAAATGGATGATGGGCATCGAAGGCGCCGGGTTCGTCTACGCCGGCGACGAGGCGGCGCGTGACCTGGTGCCGCGCACGATCTCCTGGCTCAGCTTCGACGGCGCGATCGATTTCCTGTTCGAGGGTCCGGGCAAGCTCCGCTACGACAAGCCGGTCAAGTCCGGCATCCAGTTCCTCGAAGGCGCCAACCTCTCCGCGGCGTCGTTCGTGGCCCTCGAGGCGGCGCTCGATCTGCTGCAGAAGCTCGGCGTCGAACGGATCTTCGAGCACGTGCAGAAGATCCACGACGCGCTCGAGCCGGGCGCGGTCGATCTGGGGATGGTCAGCGTGCGAGCCCAGGGCGCCTCCGGACGGAGCGGCTCGCTCTGCCTCTTGCCGCCGGCCGACGTCCCCATCACGGCGCTCCACCGAGAGATGACCTCACAGGGGATCGCCTGCGCGATGCCCGACGGCTACCTGCGCCTCTCGCCGCACTGGTGGCTCGCGGTCGACGAGGCCGATCAGGTCCTCTTGGCCCTGCGTACTTCGCTCGCGAACGTCAGGTCGAGCGGATCCCGCTCAGCATGATCTGCTGCGCGACGAACGCGAAGTCGTCCTGAAGCGACTGCAAGGTCGGCGTGATGACCGTCGCGAGCGCGTCGACGCGCCGCGGATCTTGCTCGAGGATCGACAGGGCCCGGGCGGCGAGCTCGGCGGCCGACGACGCGCTGGCGCCTTGCAGGTACCGCGCGAGGTTCGCCTGCGGCGCGCCCCCCGGGAACGCCTTGGTCGCCGCTCGATCGAGGATGTTCACGACCAGCTTCGGGTCGAGCCCGCTGCCCGCGAGGTTCGAGTGGAGGAAAAATGAAGCCACTGTCGCTGATTCGTCTCGCAGCGCGAGCATGGCCTGGTCGCCGAGCTTCGCCTCCCACCTGGCGAGCTCCTCCCCGCGGGAGTCCTCGAAGTGACCGGGCGCCGCCGTCGATTGGGGGACGAGCTCGCCGAAGTCGCCCGACTCGCGCGGATCGAGGTCGAGGTGGCGGAGGACGGTCAGATCGTACGCCCTGAGGAGCCCGACGAGCGTCCGTGTCTTCGCGTCTCGCAGGAGGGGGACGATGGCCTCGGCGACAGCCTCGGGTGGTGCGCCTTCGGGGATCAGCCTGCTGTCGCGGACCGCGAGCATCTGCGAGGACGACATGCGGCGCGGGGGCGGTTGGGGGGCTGGGGGACGACTCGAGGGAGGGTGACGGTTGGGCGGGGGCTCCACCGTGTCGCCGACGAGGTGGACGGCCACGACCTCGACCGAGCGGACGTCGTTGGCAGGGATCGCCTCGTGGATCTTCGCCGCGAGGTCGGCCTCGGTGCCCAGCGCGCCGGCACCGGAGCGCGCTGCTTCGAAGATCTGACGGAGCAGGTCGGCGGCGCGGTCAGCCAGCTCGTCCGCGCTGTCTTTCTTGTGCGGCGCGCCGAAATGTACGCTGACCTTGCCGCGGACGGTCGCGCCATCTTGCGCGCTCGCCGTAACGACGCGGGAAGCGAACTCGACGTCGGCTTCCTTGTCGCTCCCGAACGGCCAAAACCTCATCGCGTTCCTCTCGATGACCCCGAGCGCCAATGGTACAGCCGCTCGCACGGGAGCGCGAATTTCGCTCCAGCCGTCCGAGGCGCGGGGCCGGTCAGGACCGAGGCTGCACCGAGACGTAACGATTGCCCCGCTCGTAGAAGCGCCACGGGCGTTTGGCCCATTCCCCCGCGTAATCGATGTTGATCCGGGCGGACTGGCCGGTCGGTCCGGCGGGGCCGTCCGCGATGAAGACGGCGTCGCCCGCGAGGCTCGCGCCGTAGTGCTCCCGGCTGAGACCCAACGCCTGACAGAGCTTGCCGGGGCCGTTCGTCAGCTCGCGTCGGGTCTGCACCATCCTCCGTCGCTTGGCCATCAGGTCGTGCCCCAAGACCGGCTCGACCGCGCGAACGAGCACCGCGTGCGGGACATCGGGCTCGCTCGTCACCACGTTGAACGCCCAGCTCGTCCCGTAGAGCAGGTAGACGTAAGCGCGCCCGGGCGGGCCGAACATCACCTCGGTGCGCCGCGTGCGGCGGCCGCCGGCGCTGTGGGCGGCGAGATCGGCGGGCCCTTCGTAGGCCTCGGTCTCCACGATGCGGCCGGCGGTGATCCCTTCGGGGCCGGTGGTGACGAGCACCTTGCCGAGGAGCGCCTCCGCGACCACGAGCGCGCGCCTCGCGTAGAACGCGACCTCGAGCGGGACGAGCCCGGTCATGCCTCGATGCCGAGGCGCTTGAGGCGGTAGTAGAGCGTCGTGCGCTGGATGCCCAGCGTCCGCGCGACCTCCGCCTTGTTCCCGCCGCAGCGGTCGAGCGCCGCGAGGAGCTCTCGCCGCTCGATGTCATCGAGGCGAGTGGTGAGGGCGCCTTGTGTCTCGGCGCCTCCCGGGCTCGACGTCACGGGCGCGCCGCTCGAGTTTGCCGGTCGCGCGTCCGCGTCCCTGGCGCGCGTCTGGAAGGCGAGGTGCGCCGGCTCGATCACGTCGCCGTGGGCGAGGATCGCCGCGCGCTCGATGACGTTCTCGAGCTCGCGCGCGTTGCCGGGGAAGTCGTAGTCCTTGAGCACGGCCTTCGCGCCGTCCGACAGGCCCGTCGCCGCCCGTGCGTTGCGTCGCCCGTATTTGCGGAGGAAGTGCTCGGCGAGCGGGATCACGTCCTGGATTCGCTCGCGGAGCGGAGGCAGCTGGATGGGGAAGACCTCGAGCTTCGACAGCAGATCGGGGAGCACGGCCGCGCGGCTCCAGGCTCGGTCCAGCGAGTGGGGGAGCGAGACGATGAGCCGGACGTCGACCCGGTGTGGCTCCGTCGATCCGACGCGCTCCGTCACGCCTTCGTCGAGCACGCGGAGGAGGCGCGCCTGCAGGCTCGCGCTCGGGCACTCGGGCGAGTCGAGGAACAGCGTGCCGCCGTCGGCCAGCTCGAAGCGGCCCGCGCGATCCTCCAGCGCCCCCGTGAACGCACCCTTGCGCCAGCCGAAGAGCTCGCGCTCGAGCGCGTCGCCGCGGAAGGCGGCGCATGTCACGCGGACGAACGGCCTCTCTTCGCGGTTCGACCCGACGTGGATGGCGCGAGCGACGACCTCCTGCTCACAACCCGGCTCGCCCTCGACGAGCACGGGCGAGCGTGATGCCGCGACCTCTTCGATCCGCTTGCCGACGGCGCGCATGGCCTCGCTCTCGCCAGCGATCTCGCCGTAGTCGATCGGATCACGCTGCTCTCGCTCGAGGTAGCCCGCGTAGTGCGCGAGCTGCTCGCGGAGCTTCCGGTTCTCCCGCACCGTGGCGAACGTGCGGATCCCCTGGCGGAGAATGGCGGCGAGCTCCTTCGAGTCCCAGGGCTTCTGGACGTAGCGCTCGACCGCGCCGGAGTTGATCGCCTCGACCAACACGGGGATGTCCGCGTACGCCGTGAGCAGGATCCCTGTCGCTTCGGGGCGCTTCTCCTTGGCTCGACGGAGGAACTCGATGCCGCTCATCTGCGGCATGCGCTGATCGCTCACGACCACGGCCGCGTCGACTCGGTCGAGCAGCTCGAGGCCGGCTTGGCCCCCGAGGGCGTAGTGCAGCTGGAACGACTTCCGGAACGCGAAGCGAAACGCGTCGAGGTTGTCTTCCTCGTCGTCGACGACGACGACCGCGAAACTCTTCCAGTCCAGCTCCTCCACGGGGCGCCATCATACCCTCACGAGGGCCTGCCCGCCGGTCGGGTCCTGTGTGGTAAGCTCCCGGCCCCTCATCCGGACGGAGACCCGAGAACCATGCTCGACGACATCGTGAAAGACCTCCGCGCGTCTTCGGACAAGGCGCTGGAAGCCCTGCGCCGGGACCTCGCCAAGGTGCGAACGGGGCGCGCGCACCCCTCCATGCTCGACGGCATCCGGGTCGACTACTACGGCACGCCCACCCCGCTGTCGCAGATGGCCACGGTGAACGTGCCCGAGCCCCGCATGATCACGGTGAAGCCCTGGGACAAGGGCCAGGTCAAGGCGGCGGACAAGGCCATCCGCGAGAGCGATCTCGGCCTCAACCCGCAGGTCGACGGCGACCTCATCCGCATCCCCATCCCGGCTCTGACCGAGGAACGCCGCAAGGAGATGGCCAAGCTCATCCGGAAAAACGGGGAGGAGTGCAAGGTCGCCATCCGCAAGCACCGTCGCGACGCCATCGAGATGATGGATTCCGCCGAAAACGAGGGTGAGGTCAGCGGGGATGACGCAGAGCGTGGTCGGAAGAAGGTGGAAGACGTGACGGCCGAGCTGGTGAAGCAGGTCGACACCATCGTGGCCGCCAAAGAGAAGGACCTCCTCGAGGTCTGAGCGCGGCTCGAAAGTTGCTCGGACGCCACACCCAGTCCGCCGACTCTCCCCCGGGCACCGCTGTCCGAGGGGAGGCAGGGAGGGAAGAAGAGGTGCGGCTCTGACCGGGCTTCGCCGGCGGTTGAAATGCCGGTTCGAGCTGTGCTTACCTTGACAGGGTTTTGTCTAAGTGGGACCGTCCAAATCGATGGCTCGGGCGCTCTCGTTCAACGTGATCGCGGCGGGCGTGTCCGACGTCGGGCGCCAACGCGAGCACAACGAGGATAGCTACGCTATCGACCTCGATCACGACCTCTTCGTCGTGGCCGACGGCATGGGCGGGCACCAGGCCGGCGACGTCGCCAGTCGCCTCGCGACGTCGACCATCGCGGATTTCTTCCGCACGCTCGCCGGGGAGGACGTGACCTGGCCGACGCACTTCGATCGCTCGCTCTCCGACGAGGAGAACCGGCTCATCACGAGCATCGGGATCGCGAACCGCCGCATCTTCGAGCAGAGCCAGTCGACCCGCGCTCACCACGGGATGGGGACCACGGTGGTCGGCGCGCACTTCTCGACCAAGAAGCGCCGCATGTTCATCGGGCACGTCGGCGACAGCCGCGCGTACCGCATCCGCGAGGGCAAGATCCAGCAGCTCACGCGGGATCACTCGCTCGCCAACGAGCCGCCTTTCGATCTGACCGAGGCCGAGCGCGCCGAGCTTCCGAAGAACGTCATCACGCGCGCCCTCGGGATGCAGGACAACGTCGTCGTCGATCTCACGCACGACGAAGCTCGCCTCGGCGACGTGTACATCCTCTGCTCGGACGGGCTGAGCGGGATGCTCGCCGACGAGCGCATCCTCGAGCTCGTGCAGGGCATGTTTGCGTCGGCGGGCTCGCGGCCCGTCGGAAAGCCCGACCTCGAAGATCTGTGCCGCTCGTTGATCCAGAGCGCAAACGACGCCGGCGGTGACGACAACATCACCGCCGTGGCCGTGCTGATCCGCGAGGGCGACGCGGAAGACGCGGTTCCCGCGTCACGGCGCTCGATGCAGACCGGCACCCCCACGCCGCCGCCGCCCTCCGGCGCCGGCCGCTGAGCCGTTCTCAACGCTGCTCCCAAGGCCCTGCGAGGCCGCGGCAAGCGGAGCCCGCCGCGCCCGCGACGCGCTCGGCTACTCGTCCTCGGCTTCGGGCAGACCCGTGCAGTTCTTGAGCGCCACGTAGCCGCTCACGCTGCACGACTCGCTTCCGCTGATCACCGCGCCGCAGTCGAAGGAGAACCAGGCCTCACCGGCCTTGATGTACTGGCCCTGCTCGGTGTCGACCCAGAACTTGCACTCCTGACCCTGCGGCGTCGAATACGGGTTTCCGCCCGTCTCGCTCGAGGCGTACTTCACCTGCCCGAGCGCGGCGGCGTCGATGGTGTTCTGCGACTCCGCGAGGCTGCTCACGTCGAGCTGCAGAGTCGTCGCGGCGCCGTCGAGGTCGGCCGAGACGACGAAGCCGTTGCCAGACTTCTTGACGGTGCAGACCACCGCGGCGTCGTTCGTGCCGTCCGCGACGAGCTCCGGCTTGCCGGTGGCGCCGACGGTCCCGAGCTCCGTCTGGTGGTTGTTGACGTTGCAGTCGATGCCGGAGTCGGTGAACTGCACGAAAAACGCGCCCGTCTGCGTGGGCGGCGGCGGGTCATCGCAGGCGAGGCCCAGGACGGAGAAGAACGCAGCACCGAGGCCGCCCCAGAGCCAAAGAGCACGCTGTCGCATACCCCTTACTACCCTACGGGCTGGGGGGCGGGCAATTGCGAGCCGGATCCCGTCAGGCCTTATCGAGCGCCCCTTCGATATCCGCCCACAGGTCCGAGAGCGCCTCGACACCGACCGACAGGCGGCAGAGCCCGTCGTCGATGCCCAGCGTCTTGCGCTGCTCGGCCGGGACGCTCGCGTGGGTCATGATCGCCGGGTGCTCGGCGAGGGACTCGACGCCGCCGAGGCTCTCCGCGCAAGCGAAGATCTCGAGGGCGGAGAGGAAGCGCCTGGACGGCTCGAGGCCACCGCGCAAGACGAAGCTGATCATCGCGCCGAAGCCGCGCATCTGCTTCTTCGCGACCGCGTGGTTCGGGTGTGTCTCGAGGCCGGGGTAGTAGACGCGCTCGACCTTGGGGTGGGCGCGCAGCCGCTCGGCGATGTTCGCTGCGCTCGCGGTCGCGCGCTCGACCCGAACACTGAGCGTCTTGATGCCCCGGAGCACCAGGTAGCAGTCGAACGGGCTGGGGACGGCGCCCATCGCGTTCTGGAGGAACCGCAGCCGCTCCGCGAACGCCTCGTCGCTCGTCACGACGGCGCCGCCGACCACGTCCGAGTGGCCGTTCAGGTACTTCGTCGTCGAGTGCAGGACGATGTCGGCGCCGAGCGCGAGCGGGCTCTGCAGGACGGGCGTCGCGAAGGTGTTGTCGACGAGCACACGCGCGCCGCGTTTCTTGGCGATCTCGGCGATGGCGCCGATGTCGAAGATCTTGAGCATCGGGTTCGTGGGCGTCTCGAGCCACACGAGCTTCGTCTCGGGGCGCATCGACCGCGCGACGGCCTGCGGGTCCGAGAGGTCCACGAAGGAAGAGGCGACGCCCATGGGCGCGAGGACCTTGTCGAGCAGGCGGAACGTCCCGCCGTAGACGTCGTCGCCGGAGAGGACGTGGTCGCCCGGCTTGAGCGTGTGGAGGACCGTCGTCGAGGCGCCCAGGCCGCTCGCGAAGGCGAAGCCGTGTTTGCCGCCTTCGAGCGCGGCCAGGCAGGCCTCGAGGGCGTTGCGGGTCGGGTTGCCGCTGCGGCTGTATTCGAAGCCCTGGTGCTCGCCGGGCGACCTCTGCGCGAACGTGCTCGCGAGCACGATGGGCATCATCACCGCGCCGCTGGTCGGGTCCGCGGGTTGGCCCGCATGAACCGCGAGCGTCTCGAGCGCCAGAGAGCGAGAGCCAGCCGAAGCCTTCATCGCCCGGCTCTTACCACATCTGCCGGTGAGGCCCGCCTCGCTTCACGCGCCCGCGGCGAGCGCGTCCACGAGATCGGCGAGATCGTCGGGTCTGTCCCGCGGGTCGAAGGAGAGGTGCGCTTCGAGCGCGCGCCGCGCGGCACCCGGCAGGCCGACGAGGACCTTCGAGTCGTGGCCGTGCTCGCCGATCTCGAGGAGCATCGCAGCTTCGGTCGTGTTTCGGCAGAGTCGCGCGCCGCCCAGGAGGAACGAGGCGAGGACGACGGCGAGCGCGTACCGGTCCGTGGCCTGGGTCGCCTCTGTCTCCCCGCGGCACAGCTCGGGGGCGGCGAACGGCAGGGTGCCTCGTCCGCCGGCCGGCGCCGAGGGCACGCCGCGCAGGGTGGCGGCCCCGAAGTCGACCAGGCTCACGGTGGTCTGCCCGGTGCTCGCGTCGGTCACGGCGATGAGGTGCTCGGGACACAGGTCGCCGTGCACGAAGTCGAGCGGCCCGTCGCCGTCACCCAGTCGTTGAAGCTCAAACAGCGTGAGCGCCGCTCGATGGGCGAGCCGCGAGGAGGGCTCGGCGCCGCCGTCGAAAGACGCACCGGTGACGAACGTCTCGAGCAGATACGGACCGGCGGCGTCCGAGCCGTTCGCGAGCAGTCGCGGCACCGCAGGATGGAAGACCCGCGCGAGCACCGCGCCTTCGCGGAGCAGCGCGGCGGTCGCTTCGGGGCTGCCGCGGAGGCTGGGCCGCAGCCGCTTCGCGACCACGGGCAGGCCGTCACCCCCTCGGACCAGGGCGACCTCGAAGGAGCTGCCGCGCCCGAGGAGCCTGTCGAGCGTCAGGCCGGCAGGGGGAGCGAACACCCGAGACGCCGGCGAAACTTGTTGGGGTGAGTAACGGGGCTCGAACCCGCGACAACCGGAACCACAATCCAGTGCTCTACCAACTGAGCTATACCCACCGAACAGCCCGTAAGGGCAGGGGCAACCTACTCCGAGGCTCCGAGAGCTGCAAGGCCGTCGGCGAGCCGGGCCGCCGGCGACGTGCCCCGGGGCGTGCTCAGACCTTCCAGAACGGGCGCAACGCGGTGGCGGCCCGCTCGAGATCCCCCGTCTGACGCATCGAGAGCGGAGCCTGGTCGGCTACCTGGCTCGGGGCCACGGCCGGGCCGGCGACCGCCTCGAGGGTCGCGAGCAGGCTCGTCTCGAGCCCCTCGAGGTCGTAGCCCCCTTCGAGCAACAGACCGAGGTGTCCTTGGGCGTGGCGCTCCGCGACGCCGCGGACGCCGCTGGCCATCCGGCGGAAGCCTTCGGCCGACAACATCATCCCGGCGAGCGGGTCGCGGGCGTGTGCGTCGAACCCCGCCGAGACCAGCATCAGGTCGGGGGCGTACTGGTCGAGGACCGGCAAGACGAGCCGATCGAACGCCGCCGCGTAGACCGCGTCGCTCGCGCCGGCGGAGAGCGGGACGTTGACGTTGAAGCCCGTTCCCTCGCCGTCCCCCACCTCGGCCGCGTTCCCGCTCCCCGGGTAGAAGGGGGCTTGGTGCAGCGAGATGAACAGCACTCGCGGGTCCCGGTAGAACGCGTCCTGGGTGCCGTTTCCGTGGTGGACGTCCCAGTCCACGATGGCCACGCGCTTCTTGCCGCGCTCGAGCGCGTGCGCCGCCGCGAGGGCGACGTTGTTCAGCAGGCAAAATCCCATCCCGCGATCGGGGCGGGCGTGGTGACCGGGGGGGCGCACCAGCGCGACACCGGTCGCGCCGTCCTCTGCGCCCAGGAGGGCGTCCACCAGGGCGAGCGCGCCGCCGGCCGCCCGGCGCGCCGCCGCGACCGAGCGGGGCGCGAGGTAGGTGTCGTCGTCGAGCGCCGAGAAGAGGCCGTCCGCCTGCTCGAGCTGCTCCACGTAACGTGGGGTGTGCACCCGCTCGATCTCGTCGTCCGAAGCGTCGCGCGGGGCCAGCGAGGTCAGCCCGCCACGGCTCCCCGCGAAGGCCGAGACCGCGTGGCGAACCGCGAGCAAGCGCTCGGGCCGCTCGGGGTGGTAGCCCCGGGCGCGGTGCTCGTCGAAGATCGGGTCGTCGACGAGGAAGATCGGGCGCTCTTTCGCTGCCAAGGGACCCGAGTCCAACTACCAGGCGCGGGCGGGCCCGACAAGCCGAGGAAGCCTTGCGCTTCTCGTCCGGTGGAAACTGCTGATACCGTAACCTGATGCTCCTCACGGGGTCTCGCGGGGACGAAGCTCGATGCGCCTGAAAATCATCGCGTTGTTTTCGCTGATCGTCCTCGTCGTCGGAGGGCTGTCCTACTTCCTGTCCCGAGCGGCCATGCACCCGCTCACGCAAACCGACCCGGCCTCCGCGCAGCGCGCGGTCGGCGCCGCTGTCGCGCAGCTCGAGGTAGAGGGCCTCAGCGCCGAGCGATGGCTCGCGGGTCGCGCCGCCGATCCTGCCCTGCGCGAGCCCTTCGCCGCAGGCACGGAGAAGGCCCGGTCCGAGACGGCCACGTCGGCCTGCAACAAGGTGAGCGAAGCCGCAGCCAGCGCCCAGGAGCTCCAGGGCATCCGGCCTGCGCTCGTCCTCCTCGTCGACGACAAGGGCAAGGTGCTCGGGCGAGACGGCTCTTCCATGATGCGCGGCGACGACCTGGCGGCCGCCTACCCCTCGCTCAAGGCTGCGCTCGAGGGCGGAACCTCGCTCAGCGACGTGTGGGTCAACAAGGCCCGCAACGAGCAGCTGCTCGCTTCGTTTGCACCCATCCGCGGAGCGGACGGCAAGATCCTGGGCGCGCTCGTGTTCGGTAGCTCGCTGAACGACGAGCGGCTCAACGCCGCGAGCGACAAGACCAGCGGCTTTCCGCTCGCGTTTGCGGTCAAGAACGACAAATCCCTCCAGGTGGTCGCGAAGAGCTCGTCGGTCGACGACCTTGTCGGCGATGCGCTCGCCAAGGGCGCGGCGGAGACGGCGCTGCAGGCGCTCGAGACAGGCAAGCCGCGCGACCTCTCGGGCCTGCCGGAGGGCTACGGCGGCATCGCGCGCGCGCTCGAGGGGTACGGCGACGGCAAGCGCGCGGTCGTCGTGGCCATCACCAAGCCCGCGGCGAACAGCGTCGCCGTGGCGCTCATCTGGCCGGCCGCCGGCGCCATCCTCCTCGGCATCCTGCTCGTCGCCATCGCGGGCTACATGCTCGCCGCCTACATCGACAAGCCCATCGCCGAGATCGAGGACGGGCTGCTCGCCATCATGAACGGCCAGACGAACCGCCGGCTCGACCTCGAGCACGAGGAGTTCGGCGGCATCGTCTTCCGCATCAACTCCCTGCTCAACCAGCTCTTCGGCGTCGCCGAGGACGACACCGACGAGCAGGGGCGGCCCTCTCGCGCGCCCACCGGGCGCGAGTTCACCGAGGCGCTCAGCGTGGACGAGAGCACCGTCATGGGCGGCGGCGATCCGGCCGTCGCGCAGGCGCTCCACGCCGAGGAAGCGGGTGCCTACTACGCGCGGGTCTTCGCGGAGTACGTCGCCGCCAAGCGGAGCATCGGCGATCCGTCCGACCACATCACCCAGAACGAGTTCGTGGCCCGGCTGCAAGCCAGCGAGCAAGAGCTGGCCCAGAAACACGGCAAGCCCGTCCGGTTCAAGGTGGAGCCGAAGGGCAAAGAGGTCGTCCTCGTCGCCGTGCCGCTGGTGTCCTAAGGACGGAGCTCGCTCCGGCGAGCTCAGCCTGGGTAGGGCTCAGCGGTGAGGGTGAGCACCTCTTCGAAGTCGCCGACGCGGACGGTGATCGAGAAGGGGCCCTCCTGGCTCGGGACGATCAGCGCACACGCGCCGGTCGTCTCTTCGAGGCTCGCCCCTTCGGCGGAGAGCGACATCGAGCGCTCGGCGTAGAGCGGCTCGTCGTCGGCCGAGAGCACCTCGGCGCAGACCGCGTGGGTGGCGCCGACCCAGAAGGCCTCGGGGGGTGACTTCAGCCGCGCGCTCGCCGGGCGGCGCACGCCGACGCGCACCGAGTCGAGCGTGCCGTCGACGCTCTGGAGAATGACGAAACCGTCGCCTTCTTCGTCGCTCGTCGCGATCTCGAGATCGAAGAAGTCGGCGTCCTCGGTGCCGCAGACGTGCAGCGCCGAGGCCTCACGGATGCTCCCCGAGGTGCCGAGATCGATCATCGACGCGAGGTCCACCTCGAGCACCAAGGTCTCGCTCACGCCGACCGGCAGGAAGCGCGGCGCGCTGCCCGCGCTCCCCCCGTGCAAGAGCGCGCGGTTCGCGTCGCTCGGGAGGCCCTCGCCGAGAACGGCGGTCGTCTCGATGCACTGGGCGACGTCGTCTACCACCTCACCGAGCTGATCGGTCGAGCAGCCGGCGAGCGCGACGAGGGACGACGCGAGCATATTCAAGAGCAGGAAAGGCGAGGCGAAGCGGCGGTGCTGCATGGTCGAGCTGCAGAGAGCCGGTAAGCACACGCGGGGCCAACCCGTCCGTGGCCCGAGGATCGGGGATCGAGGCATCCCGACCCGACCTCGCCCTGGCATCCGTGTCAGGGCGCTTCCCCCTTGCGAGCGCGCCGGCTCTTTGCGAAGGCTGCCGGGGTGCACGCGCCGTTGATCCGAGCATGATTCCGTCGATGCTCCCCATCGCCCTGGGGGTCGTCGTCTCGCTGGGCGCCGGCACGCTCGCGAGCCGAGCCCCGCTCCCGACCGGCCTCCGCCCCACCCATGACGCGTGGGGGTTCTCGCGCGCCGGCGGTATCCGGGGCGTCACCATCGGCCCCATCGAGAGCGTTCGCCACCCCGAACGCGGCTACGGAACGGAAGCGAACGGCCGCGCGCTGGACGAGGCGGTCGCGCTCGGCGCCACCTGGGTGAGCCTGACGCCGTTCGGCCGGGTCCACGACCTCACGCCCGGCGGGATCGACCTGAGCTTCGAGGCGCCGTTCGAGGAGAACCGGAAGGCGGTCATCGCCGCGGCTCGGCAGGCGAAGGAGCGCGGGCTGCGTGTCATGCTCGTCCCGCACCTGTGGGTCGAGTCGAAGGAGTGGCGCGCCCTCATCGATCCGGGCACCGACGAGGGGTGGCAGGCCTGGGCCCAGGCGTATCGAGGCTTTCTCCTCTCGTGGGCAGCGGTCGCGGCCGAAGCCGACATCGATCTCCTGAGCGTCGGGGTCGAGCTCCGCTCCTGGGTGACGACGCCACGGGTCGCCCTCCTCCTGCCGATCATCGACGAGGTTCGCGCTCGCTACCGCGGGCTCCTCACCTATTCGTCCAACTGGGACGACGCGGAGGCGACGCTCCTCTGGGACGCGGTCGACCTCGTCGGCATCAACGCCTTCTATCCGCTCGCCGAGAAAGACGGCGCCGGCTTCCCCGAGCTGGAGGCGGGGGGCGCCCGCGTCGCGGCCCAGGTCGACGCCTTCGCGCGCAGGCTCGGCAAGCCGGTCGTCCTGACCGAGGTGGGCTACACCACGCGGCGTGACCCGGCGATCCGGCCCTGGGAGTGGCCGGACGACATGAAGAGCGTCACCGTCGACGAGGAAGCGCAGGCGCTCGCTTACCGCGCGTTGCTCGGCCCCTTCATCCAGTCCGAGTCTTGCGCGGGCTTCTTCGTGTGGCGCTATTACGCGGACCCCGACGACGTCTCGCAGGAGGCGGCGTGGGGGTTCTCCCCACGAGGCAAGCTCGCGGAGGTCGTGCTGCGCGACGCCTTCGCCGCGCACTTCGCCGTCGACGGCCCGTGGCTACCGGGTGCGGCGGGCGGGCGTCACCGCGCGCGCACCCCGTGGGCGTACGGTTGGGAGCCGAGCCCGCCGCTGTTTGCGGACGTTGATCAGTAATCGTCGTCGCCCGCGCGCCCGTTCTTGGGCAACGCGAGCGCGAGCCCGGCGACGCTCGAGTCCCCACCGGCGAGCCACTGGTACCGCGCGAGGTTGCCCATCACGCGGACCACGTAGTTTCGCGTCTCCTCGTAGGGGATGCGCGCGACGAAGACGTCTGCCTCGTGCTCCTTTGCGCTCTCCAGCCAGCGCGACACGGCCTTCGGCCCGGCGTTGTAGCCGGCGGCCGCGAGCGGCGCGCTCCCCTCGAAGGTCTTCAGCATCTTCGCGATGTAGAAGCTGCCGAGCTGCAGGTTCACCTCGGGCGTCGTGACGAGGCCGGGCTCGAAGCCCTCGATGCCTGCCTCCTTGGCCGCTTCCTGCGCGGTCGTCGGCATGAGCTGAAGGAGACCTTGCGCCCCGACCGGCGATCGGATCTCCGGATCGAAGCCGCTCTCCTGTCGCATCAGCGCGTGGACCAGGCCTGGCGGTAGCTTGTATTGCGCCTCGAGCTCGCTCACCCGATCCGCGTAGGGCGCCGGGTACAGACAGTCCCAGCTCCAGCGGTCGGCAGGAGAGGGGGCGCGCATCAGCGCCTCGAAGCTCACCGCGTTGGCGCCGACCTTGTACCGCCGCTTCGCTCGCGACAGCTGGCCGTAGAGCGAGCAGAGCGCCTCGGTCTCCCTGCCGCCGTACGGAGCGCTCACCTCTGCCTCGTTGGTGGCAAGCTGCGCCTCCGCGTCCTCGTCCAGCCCGAGCGCGACGAGCCGCGCGACCTTCTCGGGCAGCGCGGGGGACAGCGGCGCGGAGGTTCGCGCCGCAGGCGGCTCGATGAGCGGCGGCAGGGGCGCGCCGGCCTCGACGAGGCGCGCGCGGGAGATCTGCGCCGCGAAGGTCAGCGGCTGCGCGGTCGCGACCTGGGTGAAGATGGTGATCGCCTCGTCTCGATTGCCGATGCGGAGCGACGCGACGCCCTCGAGCTCGCGGTAGACGCCCCAGTCGGTCTTCTTGGCGCCGCTCGCGAGCTTGCCGAAGACCTTCCGCGCTTCCCCCGGTTGCCCCGCGGAGAGGTGCGCGAGCGCGAGCGCGTACTCGGCGTCATGCCGGTCCGCGGACTTGGGGAACTTCGCCAGGAACTCGGTGAAGGCCTGCGCTGCCTCGGCGTAGTTGCCTTGATTCTGGAGCAGGAGGGCTCGCTGGTAGCTCGCGCGCTCCGCCCACATCTCCTTGCGGTATCGCCGCACGACCTCTTGGTAGCGCTCGAGCGCTTCGGTCTCCTTCTTGATGCGCGCGAGCGAGCGCGCCGCGTAGTAGAGCTGCTCGGCCGTGCGCCCGCTCTTCTGCTTCGACGCGGCGAGGAACGCCTCCGCCGCCTTCTTGTAGTCGCGTGATTTGAAGAGCGCTTCGGCCCGCTTGTGCGCGAGCTCCGCGCCGGAGTACGCCCTGCCCCACCTCTCGAGGAGCTCGAGCGCGTCTTTGCCGGCGCCGGCCTCGAGCAGCGCGTCGATCGCCGCGCGCTTGTCTTTGTCGGTGAGCCCGGCCTTGGGGTTGCTCTCGAGCGCCTTGCGCGCGGCGCGCCCGTCCGTGGTCTCCGGGGCGCGGGTGAGGAGCCATTTCTGATCGGTGATGGCCTCGTTCGCGCGCCCGGCTTGCGTGAGGAGGTCGGCGCGCGCCGCGTGCGCCGCGCGCTCGTCGGACGAGCGGCGAAGCCGCTGGGCGTCGGCGAGCGCGCGATCGGCCAGCGCGAGCGCCTGTTTGGTGTCCCCTTCTTTCGCGAGGGCCCTGGCCGCGCGGACGAGATCGCGGACCTTACCGGTCTTCTCGAAGTACTGCGCGGCCTCGCGGTAGGGGCCGACCTCGGCCGCGGCCTCGGCGCGCAGGCGCGCCATGTCTTCTTCGAAGAGCGGCAGCGTCACGCCTTCGAGGAGCGGCCTCACGCGCTCGAAGTTGCCGAGCTCGGAGGCGACGCGGGCTCGCAAGAAGCGCATCTCCGGCTTCTGCTTCTCCGCGTCGTCGAGCGCTTCGAGGAGCTTGTCCGCCTCACGGAACCGCGAGAGGCGCACCGCGGTCACCCACGGCGCGACCTGGGGCGCGGCCGGCGCCGCCGCGGCGGTCGTCGAGGAGGTCGCGCTCGCGAGCTGCGGCACCGCGGTGCTGTGCGCGGGCGGCGCGCCCACGCCGGTCGGCTCACGACAGCCGGCGAGCGTCGCGCAGAGGAGCAGGGGTCGACGGATGAAGCGGAGCGCCTCCCAAGAATTTCGCTTCCCGACGTGCATGGTGGTACCCGAAAGAGCTGAGGTGATGACGCCTATCAAGGTGACCCGAAGAGGGAAAGATTGCATCCGACGACCCGCTCGGAAAGCCGCCCTGGGCCTCCTGGGGCGTCTCTGCGCGCTTGTCCTCCTCGTCCTGGCCACACCCGGCTGCTGGGTCCACAAGGACCTCTACACCCAGGCTCTGGCGGACCTCTCCTTCGAGCGGAACCGATCCGTCGACCTAGCCAAGAAGCTCAAGGCGGCCCAGGCAGAGATCGAGCGGCTCACCGGGGCGATGCGTGAGCGCGACATCAAGCTCCAGGAGGCCACGGTCGCCAACGCGGACCTCACCCGGAAGCTGGACGAGCTGACCGTCCTGAACCAGGCGCTGCAAGACAGGCTCCGGGCCGCGGGACAGAGCCTGGATCAGGTCTCCGCCGAGAAGGGCTCGCTCGCGGCCGCCCTCGCGGAGACGCGCAAGCAGCTCGACGAGCTGAAGCGGCAGCAAGCCGCCGCCGAGGCGCGCCTCGCGCAGTTCCAGGAGCTGGTGAAGAAGTTCCAGAAGCTCGCGGACGCCGGGAAGCTCCGCGTCGTCATGCGCCAGGGGCGCATGATCATCGAGCTGCCGAACGACGTCCTCTTCGACTCGGGCAAGGCCGAGGTGAAGGCCGTCGGGAAGGCCACGCTCTCCGAGGTCGGCAAGGTGCTCGCGAGCATGCCCGACCGGCGGTTCCAGGTGGCCGGCCACACCGACAACGTGAAGATCCAGACGGCGAAGTACCCGTCCAACTGGGAGCTCTCCACCTCGCGCGCGGTGGAGGTCCTGAAGATCCTGCTCGACGCCAACGTGAAGCCGGACAACCTCTCCGCCGCAGGCTACGGGGAGTTCGACCCGGTCGCGGCGAACGACTCGGACGAGAACAAGCAGAAGAACCGGCGCATCGAGATCACCCTCGTTCCGAAGCTCGACGAGTTCGTGAAGCTCCCCGCCAAATAACCTGGTCGATTGATCCCGGCCCCCGGGCGAGCGAGCATCGGAGCATGTCGAAGAAGCGTCCCGACTTGCTCCCGCGGCGCCGTGCGATCCAGGTCCTGGGCAGCGCCGCAGGCGCCGCCGCGTTCGGCTGCTCGGACGACGAGGTGGCCCCGCAAGGAACCGGAGGGGAAGGCGGCGCGGCCGGCTCCACCACGACCGGCGCCGGCGTCACGACAGGCTCCTCTTCTTCGACGACGTCGGGGATGGGCGGCGCCGGTGGAGAAGGCGGCGCTGGAGGCGGCGCGCCCGGCGCCTGCGACGACGACCCCTCGCTGACCGCCGCCGACCTCCTGGCGCCCATCGACACCATCGTCGTCCTGATGATGGAGAACCGCTCCTTCGACCACTACTTCGGCGCGCTGCAGCTCCTCGAAGGCCGCACGGACATCGAAGGCCTCTCGGGCGGCGAGTCCAACCCCCAGCCGGGGGGCGGCGCGGTCGGCGTGTTCCAGCTGAACGATTTCACGGTCGTCGACCCGCCCCACGAGTGGGACGCGTGCCACGAGCAGTGGAACAACGGCATGAATGACGGCTTCGTCATCGCTCACGCCGGCCCGAACCAGGCGGATGTGATGGGCTACCACATCCGCGAGCACATCCCGATCCTCTATGCCCTGTCGGATTCGTACGCCCTCTGCGACCAGTGGTTCGCGAGCGTCATGGGCCCCACCTGGCCGAACCGCCTCTATCTCCACGGCGCGACGTCGAACGGCAACAAGTCGAACGTGCCGACCTTCGGGTTCGAGAGCATCTTCGACCTCCTCGAAGACGCGGGCCTCTCCCACAAGAACTACTACAGCGATCTGCCCTGGTGCTCGGGCGCCTACTTCAAGCTCGGCGGCCTGGCGACGATCGAGAGCTTCTTCGAGGACGCCGCCGCCGGCACGCTGCCCAACTTCTGCATCATCGATCCGACGTTCGCGGGGAGCGGCGCCAACGACGACCACCCCGATCACGACATCCAGCTCGGCCAGGCGCTCATCGCGAGCGTCTACGCCGCGCTCGCCCAGAGCACGCAATGGTCGCGTTGTTTGCTCGTCATCACCTACGACGAGCACGGCGGCTTCTTCGACCACGTCCCGCCGCCCACCGTGACGGACGACGACGAAGACTTCCGGCAGCTCGGCTTCCGCGTGCCCAGCCTTGTCATCGGGCCTCACGTCAAGAAGGGTTGCGCCATCTCGACCACCCTGGAGCACGTCTCGGTCATCAAGACCGTGGCGGAGCGCTTCGGCTTGCCGATGCTCAACCAGCGAATGGCCGAGGCGAATGGCCTCAGCAGCGCCATCTCACCGGCGTTTTTGCGGAACCCGCAGGCCCCGGTCACCCTGCCGCAGCTCGAGATCAGCCTCGCCTCCCTCGAGCGACCCGCGCCGCCCGTCTACCACCGGGAGATGTGGGAGGCCGCGGATCGCGGGATCATCCCCAAGCACCTCGATCGCCGCGCGCAGAGCGCTCAGATCACCCGCCGCGTGCTCGAACATGGGGCGCGCCTCGGCGCCATTCGTCTCCGCTGACATCGCTCGCGCGCCGGCCCTGGCGCTCGGGACCAGAGGGGACAGCGGTCGCGAACGGCCCCGTGTCCTGCACCGAAGGTCGCGCGTTCTCGTGGGGCTCGCCGCTTGCACCGGCGGCGGTCCCCACCCATGGCCGCGCTCTTCCCTCCCTGGACGAACGCCGCGATGCCGCTCGGCGTCGTCATGGTGGCGGCCGCGGGCGCGGCGGCGATCGTCGGGCCCATGGTCTACGTGCGGATGCCGTACAGCACCGAGCAGCTCACGCCGGTCGAGCAGCCCGTGGAGTTCGATCACCGACACCACGTCGGTGATGCCCAGATCGACTGCGTCTATTGTCACTCCGGCGCAGAGAAGGCCGCGAGCGCCGGCGTTCCCGACACCGAGACCTGCATGGGCTGCCATTCCCAGGTCTGGTCGGAGAGCGTCCTGCTCGAGCCGGTGGCGTCTAGGAAATTCGAACCATGATCTGGGCGGGCGGGGCGTCTGAACCTGGAGCCCCTTCGGCGCGCACCGGCGGGCTGGGCCGGCTGGATGAGGGGAGTCAGGGTCTCCGAACGTGCTGGGAGGCGGGACAGGAGGGGCCAGTCGACCCTCGGGATGGAGTCGTGCCCTGGCGG
>JAEUKE010000141.1 GCA_016794345.1 Myxococcales bacterium | reverse complement strand
CGACCTGCCGGGGTTCGGGATGTCGATTCACCATTCGGAGCCGCAGAGCGTGGAGCTCCTCACGGCCGCGGTCGAGGGCGTGGTGCGCGATCTGTCGGCCCGTCACGGCTCCCCGGTCGACCTCGTTGCGGCGCTGGGCAGCAGCAACCTCGCGTGGTCGGTGGGGCTGGCTGTGGGGCGCGACGTACGCTCGGTCACGCTCATCTGCCCCAAGGCGACGGTATCGTCATCGACACCCTCGCTCGGGCGCTTGCCCGGTCTCGCGGGTGTACCGCTCTATCGGATGCTCGGCACGCGCGCGGCCCTGCGCTGGCACCTCGGGCGCCTCTTCGGCGGGGACGTCGACGAGCCGTTCCTCGCATACGCGACGCGTGCCGCGCGCGTCCGCGGGGCGTGGGGCCCTGGCGCTGCCCGCCTGGCGGGCAGCCTCGCGCCCCTCGAGCACGCCCGGAGCAAGCCGCTCGCGCTCCCGGTCCACGTCGTGCGTGACGCCGGGGTGCTCGACCCGGCGTGGCGTGACACGCTCGACCGCTCCCACGCGTGGGCGGACACGCACCTGCCGACGTTGCGGGGGCTCTTGCACTACGAGTTCGCCTGTTCGGTGGCGCGCGCCATGCGCCCGTTCCTGCGAGACCTCGACGCGGCCGACGCTGCACGGCGTCTCGCGCAGCAGCAAACCAGCGTGCCCCGCGCGAGGTAAGCCGGTATACTACCCGCCGCATGGGCGCGGCACCTTCGGTCCAGGCTCTGGCGGCCGCGGGGCGCGCGGCGTGGCCTGGTCTCGGCGTCCCGGACGAGGCGTTTGCGCGCTACCTCGAGCACCACCTGGCCCAGGCGTCCGATCGCGACGCGGCCATGAGCAAGCTCCGGCCGGACGATCTCTACCTCGCCTGCGCGTGCGCCGAAGGAGAAGCCGCGGCCATCCGCGCGTTCGAAGACCGCTTCGCGCGGGTCATCGACCGCGCCGTCTCTCGCTTCGCGCGGACGTCGGAGAAGAAAGACGAGCTCAAGCAGCTCTTGCGCGAGCGGTTGTTCGTGGCGGCGCCCGGCGAGCGCCCGAAGATCGCGAGCTACACGGGGCAGGGCTTCCTCGAGAACTGGCTGCGTGTCGCGGCCGTGAGGGCGTTCGTCAACGCCGAGCGGCGCGTGCGCCCGGACGAGCCTGGCGCGGAGGAGTCGTTCGCCGGGATGGAGTCCCCGCAACACGACGTCGAGCTCGGCTTCTTGAAGTCGCACTATCGGACCGCCTTTCGACGCGCCTTCGCGAGCGCGACTCAGGCGCTCACCCCAGGCGACCGGCTCATCCTTCGCCTCACCGTTCGCGAAGGGCTGACGTGCGACGAGCTCGCGGCGAGCCTCGGGGTCCATCGCGCGACGGCCGCGCGTCGCGCGGCGCGCGCTCGCCAGGCCCTCATCGACGCGACCCGTGCGGAGCTCGCGGAGTCGCTGCGCGTCGACGCGGCCGAGCTGGCGAGCATCCTTCACCTCGTCGAGTCGAACCTCGATCTCAGCATTTCGCGGCTGCTTCCGGCGACGCCCGAGGGCGTGCCGCTCGAGAGCTTGCCGGAATGAGCTCGGCGGACGACGTCTGTCCGGCCACAGAGACGCTCTGCGGGTGGGTGGAGGGCCGGCTGGAGGAGGGCGATCGCGCCCTCCTCGAGCACCACCTCGACACGTGTGCGGCGTGCCGGCGCGCCGTCGCGGAGGTCGGCCGCGTCCTCGGCGCCGCCGACGCGGACACGCCCGACGCGCGCTGGCCTTCTCGGGCGCCGAGCGCGCCGCCAGGGTCCGCCGTCGCCTCCGGTGCCCCGCGGATCGGGCGCTACGAGATCCGCCGTGAGATCGGCATGGGTGGGATGGGCGTGGTCTACGAGGGCTTCGACCCTTCGCTCGGCCGTCGCGTCGCGCTCAAGGTGCTGCGCCCCGACAAGAGCGCGGCGGACAGGCGAGGCCTCACCGAGCGCCTCGCCGCGGAGGCCCGCGCGCTCGCCAAGATATCCCACCCGAACGTGCTCACCGTGTTCGACGTCGGGGTGGACGGCGACACGGTGTTCCTCGCGGCGGAGCTGATCGACGGCGTGAACATGGACGCGGGCTGGCCCCACCGCGCGCGGGGCTGGCGCGATCGGCTCGAGGCGTATCTGCAGGCCGCGCGCGGGCTCGCCGCGATCCACGCGGCCGGCATCACCCACCGGGACATCAAGCCGTCCAATATCCTGCTTGGTCATGACGGTCGTGTCAGAATCACGGACTTCGGTCTCGCGGTGGGCCTCGACGAGAAGGCCGCGCCGGCGGGCACGCCCGCGTACATGGCGCCCGAGCAGCTCGCGGGCACCGTGAGCCCTCGCGCCGATCAGTTTTCGCTCGCGGTCTGCATGGTCGAGGCGATCAACGGCGCGCGGCCGGCGCTCGGGTCGACCGCCCTCGACCTCGCGGCGAAGGGCAGATCCGTCTGGGGTGCTTCGGGCCCTCCGCAAGCCGTCTGGGAGGTGCTTGCGCGCGCGCTCCTGCCGAAAGACGCGGATCGGTTCGAGACAGTCGAGGTCTTCGCGGACGCGCTGGAGACGTCGATCGCGGGGCCCGCCAGCCGCGCGGTGCCGAGGAGCAAGGCGGCGCCGGATCGACGCGCAGGCGGCAACGCCACCGGCTACGTGGCGCTCGCCATCGCGGTCGTCGCGGGTGGGATCGCGACGGCGTCGGCGTTGCGTCAGCCGCCGGCGCCCGCTGCGACGTCGGCGCCGACGCCGACGGACGACGCGACGGTCATGGCTCCTCCGGCGACGGTCGTCGCGAGCGCGCCGGCGATCGCGGCCGGGGTGACCGGCGCCGCGGACGTGCCGAGCGGGGCGGCCGAGTCTTCGTCGCCACCGTCGGCGGGGCGGCCGGCGTCGCCGTCGGCGCCGAGCGGTGGGGCGAGCGCGCCCGCCGCCGTCCCCGCCGCGTCGATCGACCCCAACGATCCGCTCGCCGGCATGAAGCGTGGGATCATGCTCTCGGAGATGGTCCGCGACGCGACGAACGCGCTCTCGGCCCGCGACGGCAAGAAGTGCCTCGCCAAGCTCGACGAGATCGTCGCCATCGAGCCGTCGAACGCGAGCAGCCTCGAGCTCTATCGGGGGCAGTGTGAGATGCTCGTCGGCCGATGCGCGGAGGGCGCGCGTCGCATCAAGGCCTCGGGCTCCTTGGGCGCGAACGCGGACCAGCTGGCCGAGATGTACCGAGGCATGTATTGCCCCGTCTCCTCCACGGCGAGCCCCAAGGAGCAGGTCAAATCGATCTGGCTGCAGGCCGGCGCGGCGGGCACCGCCGAAAAATGCGCGGCGTACGAGGCGCAGCTCGAGAAGGCGCTCGCCGCTTCGAAGGGAGAGAAGGTCGACGCCACCGCGGTGACCGGGGCGTGGAGCGCGATCGGCAGTTGCTGGGTGGGCGTGGGCGACTGCGCGCGGGCCCGTGCCGCGGCGCTCCGCTTCATCGGCCCCGAGCGGATCGACGACTACATGGAAAACTGGATCGGCGGCGTGAAGGCCGAGCGCTGCAAGCGCTGACAGATTTGTCAGAACGTGACGCGCAGCGCTCCGCTCGTCGGACCAAGATCGAGCGACAACTTCGGGGCCGGTCGTTCGTCTTCGGGGGTCGCCCCGACGACGATGAGCGGGATCCCGCCGAGGAGGAAGGCCCCGCCTGCGACGAGGCCGATCACGCCGCCGACCTGCTGGTTCACGTCGGACTGACAGCCTGCGATCTCGTTCTCCGAAGGGACGCGGTCGCGCGAGATGTTGGAGCAACCTTCGCCGGAGGACGCGAAGAGGTACCCGCCCGTCGCGAGCCCCGCGGCGCCGACCCCGGACAGGAAGATCCCGATGCCGAACGCGGCGGGGCTCTGCATGCCGCCGCCCTCGTCGGCGTGCGCGGGGACGGGGGCGAGGGCGAAGGTCGCGGCGACGGTGCACCCGAGGAAGGCACGGAGGCGCATCGTGACGGACGTTGCGAGAGAGATGCCAATCCGACGGGCCCGAGATCGTGCGCGATCCGCGGGCACGGATTCCGCTCAGAGCGCGTGATTGCAGCGAGCGTGGCCGTCGTGGATCACGCCCGCCGGATCCGTCGTTACCCTGGGGGAGCTTCGCCCCACGGCCGGGGCGTCGCTGCTTCGATCACATCACGTGGACGTCGAACGCCGCCGCGCTCCCGGGCACCTTGATGATGAGGGTTCGCGTCGCGGCGTCGAAGCGGTAGCCGCTCGTCGCGGCGTCCAGGCCGGCCTGCGACATCGCGTCGGTGAGCGACGTGCCGTCGACGTCGACCGCGGTCGGCGCGGCGTCGGCGCGCACACGGAAGATGACCGGAGCGAGGGCGCGGCTCATCGAGACGCGCACCATGGCGCCAGCGGCGGCGGTGATCGTCGTCTCGCTCTCGTCGTCGTCGATCAGGGTGAACGACGTCTCGTCGGCTGACGGATAGACGAGCACCGTCAGCGCGCCGCTCGACGCGGCGGTCCCGAGGCCGTTCACGTCGTCGCTCACCGAGAGGGGCACCAGCGCTCCCTCGCGGACGTAGACGGGGATTCGCGACGGATCGGAGACGTCGACCGCCGCCAGCGTGGTCCCGCCCGGGATGGGGTCGGCGGCCGGATCGAGGAAGTCGTAGTAGGTCGCGTCGCTCGGGATCTCGACGTCGCGTGCGCCCGTGTCGTCCACGACCGGCGCGACGAGGAAGGCTCCACCGAGGAGGAACCGGTAGTCGTCCGGCCAGTCGGCCTCGGCGCCGATAGGCTCGATCATGCTGGGGCCGGTGCCCGCGTACGCGCCCTCCGCCACCGAATAGAAGAACGGGACCATGGCCTCGTGGAGCTTCGCCCAGAACCGGTAGGCGTCGGTGACCTGAGTCGGCTGGTCCGGGAACGTCCAGGGGGTGATGTTCGCGCGGCCGTGCAGCTGCATGAACGGGGTCATCGCTCCGAGCGCGGTCCAACGCATGAAGTTCTCGGGGTCGAGCGGGATGTCGGGTGCCGTCAGGTTGACGTCGTCCTTGTCGAGGTAGCCGCCGATGTCGCTCCCGATCACGACATAGCCGGCCGCGGCCGACCGGAACATGTGATCGAGCGCGTCGATGAGGCCGACGTAGTCGCGACGATTGTCGCCTACCCACGCCACCGGCGCATGCTCCGGCCGGGCGAAGAAGCGCCCTTCGAACTCGTAGCTCTTGTCGTAGGGGCGGACCATCGTGACGAATTCGTCAGTGCCGACGGCCGCAGACCCGTAAGCGAAGAAGTCCTCGTAGTACTTCTCCGAGTACTCTTGCAGGGTCTTCGGGCCTGCCTCGGTCTCGATCGTCGGCGAGTCGATGTAGCTCTCGCCGAAGTCGAGCTTGAAGCCCGCGACCCCCATCGCGAAGAGCGGATCTTGCAGGCGGTGCCAGAACGCGCGCGCGTTCGGGTCGAAGAAGTCGAGGGCCGAGCCGGTGCCCTTCCACCAGCCGTAGAGCGCGCCTTCGTTCACGAACCACTCGCAGGTGAGCGCCTCCTCGTAGTCCGGCGACGGGCCGTCGTAGATGTCGCCGCCCGGCTCGAGATCGAAGCCGGCCACGTTGATCATCTGGGTGACCCAGAGCACGGTGCGGATGTCCTTCGCGCGGAGGTCGGCCACCATCTTCTGGAAGTCCGGGTAACGCGAGGGGTTCGGGACGAACGTGTTGTAATGGGTCTCCCACGGGCTATCGAGGACCACCACGCCCACGGGGATGTCGCGCGTCTCGAAGCCTTCGACGAAGTCGTAGGTGTCGGGCCCGTTCGAGATGTCCTTCGAGATCCAGGGTCGGAACGCCCAGCGCGGCGTGTGGATGGGCGGGGGCGGCGCGTCGTCTTCCGCCTTTTGCTCGGGCGCGCACGTGTAGCCGCTGCCGGTCGACGTGCTGGTGGACGTCGTCCCGGTGGAGGTCGAGCCCTCGTCGTCGCCGCAGGCCATCGCGAGGAGGGGAAGGAAGAGGAGGGAGCTTCGATGGACGCGCACGGTCGCGATCTTACCCGATCGCGGCCCATCGCTTCCGGTGCCGCCATCACTTTTCATCCGGGGCGGACTCTGTACCATCGGGGACCATGGTCTCCTGGCGCGCCCTGTCGGCAGTCTTCTTCGGTTCGGTCGTCCTCTCGGGCTTCGGCTGCGGCGACAGCGGCGACGGGGGCAGCGGGGGCAGCGGCGCGGGCCAGTCGACGGGGAAGGGCGGCGCGGGCGGAGCGGGGCAGGGCGGCAACACCTTCACGACCGGGACGATGAGCACCGGCTCCACCGGCACCGGCACCGGCGGGCAGGGCACGGGCGGAAACAACGACGAGTGCATCTTCATCCCCCCGCCCGGAGACTTCGCGCCCGGCCTGGACTGCGCCTGGAACGGGCCGTCGGCCGCGCAGCCGTATCAGAATTATAACGATGTCGTCATGACACCCGTCGTCGTCAACCTGACGGATGACAACGCGGACAACGCCGTCGATCTCGACGACATCCCGGACATCGCGTTCGTGAGCTACCGCCTCCAGGAGGACGGGTGTTGCAACAGCCAGGGCGTGCTCCGCGTGCTCTCCGGAGGGTGCAACGCCGACGCGACGATGACCGAGCACTACTCGGTGGGCGCCGCCGAGATCCAGGCCGACATCGGGATGGCAGGCATCTGGCTCGACAACTCGGGTGGCCTCGCGGCGGGCGACATCGACGCCGACGGGTCGGTCGACCTCGTCGCGACGACGCAGAACGGCGGCACGATCGCGTTCGAAAAAGACGGCCACGTGAAGTGGTACCAACCGAGCCATCCGGCGGGCGCGACGACGGATCACCTGGCCGGCACGACGCCTTCGATCGCCGACCTCGACAACGACGGCTTGCCCGAGATCATCCAGGGCCGCGTCGTCCTCAACGGTGAGGACGGATCGCTCGCGTGGAAGGGCACGGCCGGCACCGGCACGAACGGCTTCATGGGTCCCGTCTCGTCGACCGGCGACATCGATCTCGACGGCGAGCTGAACGTGCTCGCCGGCTCGACCGCCTACGACGCCGACGGCAACGCCCTCTGGACGTTCGACTTCCTGGGCACGACCATCAGCTCGGCCAACTGTCAGGCGAGCGGCTTTCCGTGCGACGGCTTCACCGCGACCGGCAACTTCGACGCCGACCAGGAGGGAGAGGTCGTCATCGCGCGCGCGGGCGTCATCTACTTCGTGAACCACGACGGCACGCCCATGCTCGAGCCGACCACGATGGCGCCGGTGGCGATCGCGATCCCGGTCTCGAGCTGCGGGAAGAACGAAGGCGGGCCGCCGACCGTCGCGGACTTCGACGGCGACGGCGAGGCGGAGGTCGCCGTCGCGGGCGCGAATTACTACGTCGTCGTCGATCTCGAGTGCCTGGCGGACCCTCTCCCCGCGCAGTGCTCCGACCCGGGCATCCGCTGGAAGGTGGCGAACCAGGACTGCAGCTCGCGTGTCACCGGCTCGAGCGTGTTCGACTTCGACGGGAACAACAAGGCAGAGGTCATCTACAACGACGAGATCTACTTCCGGATCTTCGACGGGACCACGGGGGCGGTGCTCACGCAGATCGACAACCACTCGCACACGCGTCTGGAGATGCCGATCATCGCGGACGTCGACAACGACGGGAACGCGGAGATCGTGTTCATCGAAAACGCGAGCACGGGCGGGAGCACGCAGGGCATCCGCATCTACGCCGACGCAAACGACTCGTGGGTGCCCACGCGCCGTATCTGGAACCAACACGCCTACCACGTGACGAACACGAGCGAGCTCGGCCAGATCCCCGCGAACGAGCCGCCGAACTGGCTCGAGCCGTCCGACGCGACGGCCAGCGGCGTGATGAACAACTTCCGGCAGAACCTGCCCGACTTCGACGTCTTCGCCGCGCCCGATCTCACCGTCACGATGTCCTTCGACAAAGGTGCGTGCCCGTCGACGCTCGGCATCGTCGCGACGGTCTGCAACGACGGCGCGCTCGTCGTCGGGGCCGGGGTGCCCGTCACCTTCTTCGACAACGCGACGATGACGCCGATCACGTGCACGAACGCGCCGACGACGACGTCGTCGCCGCTCTCGCCCGGCCAATGTCAGAACGTGACGTGTGTCCTCGCCGACCCGCCCGTCGAGCCGAACACGGGTGACTACCGCGCTTGCGTCGACAACGGCGGCTACGCCTGCGACATGCCTCCGATGCGCGGAGGCAACAACGAATGCCACGAGGACAACAACCTCACGGACGGTGTCGCTGGCTGCACGGCTGGGCCCCAATAGGCGCCAGCTTCCCTACATCTCCCGAGAACATGTCGTGATCCGAAGTGGATCGTTGCACCTCCATGTTCGCGGCCCTGGCGTGAACCGCCAGGCACATCTCCTCGGGCTTCCGTAACGGTCCTTTCAATCGCGGCGGACTTTTCCGGCGCGCTCGATCCGGAACGGTTTCTGCTAATCCGGGCCCGTGACGATCCACAGGAGCCTCCCATTCCTCGTCGCCGCTCTGGTCGCCTGTCAGGGCAAGATCGGCGAAGGCGGCGAAGCCTCGGACGTTCAGCCGACCCCTGCCGACGAGTTCGAGCCGGCGTTCAACACGCAGGACTCCCAACCGCAGCTCTTGCCCTTCTGGGTTCGGATGGAGCGAGTCTCCTCGATCGTGGGTCGACCCCTCGACGATCCGATGTTCGACGACCTGAAGGCGAACCGGCTCGGTCTCGGCGACTACGACTACGCGAGCGGCGTGAAGCCCGACCGCATGTGGAGCCCAGCGCGCATGACTCTGTGGGCAAAGTCGCTCCGATCGGTCTGCGCCTCGGAGGCCATGCACACGCTCTACCCGAACCTCGCGACGGACCCCGCCCAGGTCGTCGCGCTCGCGAGCAAGGCGTGGGGCCGGCCCGTCACGCAGGAGGAGCTGAGCTTCGAGGCGCCGTCGCTCGCGTCGCTCAACCAGGCCAATCGATACGAGGTCCTGTGCCTGAGCATCCTCTCCTCGGCGGAGCTCGTGATCCAATGAACCCGCGAGCTCTCTTCCTCGCCCTCGCTCTCGCAGCGTGCGGAACCGGCGACATCGGGTCGGTCCCGCGCACGGAGGAGCCTGCGCCGGAGCCGGAGCCCGAGGCGTTCGACATCACCACGCTCGATGCCGCCGCGACGCACGCGTACCTCTCCAAGATCGCGCCCCCGCTCGTGGGCCGCGTGCTCTCACCCGCGGAGAACGCCCAGATCGACGCCGAGGGCGGCGCCGCGATCGATCCCATCCTTCGCGCCTGGCAGACCGAGCCCGCGCTCGTGCAGGCCGCGCGCGTGATGATGGAGGAGAAGCTGAGCGTGAGCGGGCAGGGCGCCGACGTCGACTACGCCTTGCCTGGCAACCTGGTCGAGCACGTCGTGGCGAGCGATCTGCCGTGGTCGGAGATCCTGACGGCCACGAGCTGCTACGACGCCGAGGGCGCGCCGATCGAGTGCGACTCCGGCGCGCCATTCACGGCGGGCGTGCTCACGACCCGAGGCTTCCTGAAGAGCCGCGCCAGCCGCTTCAACCTGACGCGCTCGAGCACGCTCATGCGCGCCTTCGCCTGCCAGGTCTATCCGCAGGAGGAGACGCTGCAGCCGAAGGTCCCGCTCGACCAGCTGAAGCCCATGTTCGCGATCACCGACCTGAGCGAGGCGAACGCGGAGGACGTCGCGGCCGCGGTGAACACCGGCTGCGCGTGCAACGACTGTCACGGGCAGTTCGCGGCGCACGCGCAGCTCTTCGTGAAGTTCGACGAGGAGGGGCTCTACCGGCCCGAGGCGACGGGGCTGCAAGACCCCGAGGGCGAGCTCGGCCGCAGCACCGACGGCCTCATGGCCTCACACTTCGAGGTGGAGTCCGTCGCGGCCAGCGAGGCGAGCCAGCTCTTCGGGACACCGGTCGCGAACCTCGCCGAGGCCGGCCGGGCCCTCGCCGAGCACCCGATCTTCCTCCAGTGCGCGGCGCAGAACGTCCTGGAGTACACGCTGCGCATCGACACTGCCGGGCCGCTGGGGAAGGCGGTCAGCTCGGACATGCTGGAGGCCATCGCCGCGCGCGCCGAAGAAGACCATCTCGACCCCACCTTCCCGGAGATCGTCCACGCCGTCTTCACCGACGCCGACGTCGTCCGCACCACGCTTTTGACCGCCACGATCCATGGAGAGTCCGATGAAGAGCCGTGAATTCGAGCGCATGAGCGGGCCGTCGCGGCGCCGATTCCTGAAGCTCATGGGCGCTGCGCTCGCGGCCCCGATGATCCCGGACGCCCTGCGCTACGCGGCCCACGAGATGTGTGGCGTCGCCCAGGCGGACGTCCCCGGCCTGCCCCGGTACCTCATCGAGATCAACCTGCGTGATCAGTGGGACCACGGCCACCTCTTCGTCGCGCCGTCGCTCGCGACGAACACGAACCTGAAGCGCGGCGAGTTCGGCCGGCAGTGCGCGATGTTCTTCCAGCAGGCAGAGCTCGTGCAGAAGCCGAACAACGTCTACCTCACGCCGCAGTCGATGGAGCTCGAGCCACACCTCGACGACATCGCGATGGTCGACTGCCTCGAGATGTCGGTCGGCGCCATCCACGGGCACGAGTCGGGTAACCCGATGCGCAGCCCCGGCCGCACGTACCAGCCAGGCAACGGCCGGCTCGAGATGTACCTGAACGACCCGGTCGACAACTTCCCGCAGGGCTGCGAGCAGTTCTACTCGAGCACGCCGACGCCCGCGTCGTTCTACAACTACTACAACAAGAAAACCGACCCGATCGCGCGCAACGGCATCGCCTTCAAGGGCATCAGCCGCGGCATCCACACGGCGTACCACTTCGGCGCCGGCCTGCCCGGCGCGGAGCTCGAGCGGATCCAGAACCGCGACATGCTCTACAGCGCGTTCCCCGAGTCGATCGAAGATCTCAACGTGCTCGCGAGCCAGGCCGAAGCCGACGCGATGGCGGAGATCCTCCGCGCGGTCGACCCGAAGTTCCTGCAGCGCCGGCGCTTCAGCCAGGTCGCGCTGACGAACCACGAGCAGAACCTCGAAGAGGCTCGCAAGCTCCTCTACACGAACCAGACGAAGCTGATCTCGATGCCGCTCACCGAGGAGGAGACGGCGTATTGGGGCGCCGACATCCCGGATCAGGTCGGCGTGGTCATCAAGGCGCAGATCTGGGAGCAGGTCGCGTGGGCATACAAGCTCGTGTCCAACGATCTGTGCCGCTCGGTCGCGCTCGAGTTCGACTACGTCGACGTGCACGACGAGCGGAAGGTGGGACAGATGGAGACGATGACCCTCCAGGCGTCGCGCTCGCTCGCTCGGCTCATCACCAAGCTGAAGGAGGCCGCGATCTGGGATCGCACGCTCGTCGCGATCTACTCGACGGACGGCGGTCGCGCTCCGGCCGCAGGCTCCCAGGGCAACGAAGGGAAGAACACGGTCATCCTCGCTGGCGGCATGATCAAGGGCGGCTACTACGGCGACGTCGGCGTGGCCGGCGACGACGGCGACGGGCACACGTATTTCTACAAGGCGCCCGACGTGTCGAACGGCAGCCCCGGACCGGCCTCGACCGACAACAGCGGGCGCATGCCGGGCAAATACATCTGGCGGACCGTGGCCAAAGCGCTCGGGGTCCCCGACGCGGAGTGCCAGTTCCCGGACGTCGCCGACGCATCCGCGCTGAGCTGGATGCTCAAGGCCTAGCGAGAGTCTGGCGTCGGCGCGGGATCTGAGCTCACCTGAGAGGGCGTGAAGAGGCGGTCCAGACGCAGGCGCGAGCTCGAGCCGCTCGGAAATGTGCTCGGCAGGGACAAGGTCGTGCGGACGATCTTGCCGGCTGGGATCGCGCCTGCGCCCGTCGGCGCGCGAGACTGGGAGCTCGCGGTCGGCACGCGCATCGCCACGCGCACGCGGCCGGAGAAGCTGGAGCGCGGCACGTTGTGGGTCGTCACCGCGTCGGCCGCCTGGTCACAGGAGCTCTCGTTGCTCGTCGACCCCATCAAGGAGCGGCTCGCCAACGTCGGGGTCGAGGTCAAAGAGCTGCGCTTCCGGGTCGGGAAGATCGAGATGGACACGCGCATCGCGCTCCGCCGACCGCCGAAGGAGGCCCCCCGCGAGGTCCGGATCGAAGAGCCGCTCGCGCGCGCCCTGGCCAACGTCGGGGACGACGAGCTGCGGCGCGCCATCGCGGCGGCCGCGAAGCGGGCGCTCGGGTTTGGGCCCGGAAAGCCGGAGAAGCGGGCGGACGGGCAACCTTCGAGCAGGCGCCGCGAGCGCTGACGGGTCGGCGCAGCCCGCGGCGCCGATCAGCTGAGGAGCGGCCGCAGCCCCTGGATTCGCTGCAGCAGGAACCGCTCGCTCGCCGTCAGCTCCATGCGCGTGAGCTGGCCGATGTAGCGCTCGAGGAGATCGCGCTTCGCGCCCTTGACCTTCCTCGCTGCGCCGTGGATGTCCTCCACGAGCTGGGCGGGAAAGAGGCGCTCCGCCTCCGAGTAGAGCTCGATGACGTAATCGATCCAGTTGGGCTTCCCTGACTCGGTGGCGACCCGGAGCGCATACGACGCGGCCTTCTCGAGCAGCGCGGCCGCCGGAGGTGGACCGGACTTGCACGCTTCGAGCAGCTCGTTCAGCGGACGGGTGAGGATCCGCTCTGCCTCGTCGACGCGGCCCATGCCGAAGGCCTTGTTCGCCAGCTGGGCGAACGTACCGAACGACGCGGCGGCCTTGGCGGCCGCGTCGAGCGCGGGCGGGCTCGGCTTCTGCGGCTCTTCTTTCACGGCGGTCGACTCGAGATCCCGCACGTCCACCGCCTGGAGGGTGCGCGTCGAGAGGCGGCGCTCGTTGGGACGCGGCCGCTGGATCTGGAGCACGAGCTCGTGCTGGCCGATCTTGACCCGGTCGCCATCCGTCAGGGTTCGCTCCGCCTTCAGCTTCGAGCCGTTGATCGTGACGCCGTTCCGGCTGCCCAGGTCGACGGCGACGACCGCGCCGGAAGAGACGCGCAGGCAGAGGTGCTTGCGCGAGACCATTGGGTCGTCGAGGGCGAGCTGACATTCCTCGCTGCGACCGATGATGAAGTCGCCCGGTGAAAGCTCGATGTCGTGTGCGCCGTAGCGCAAGCGAAACTGCATCGGCCGAAAGACAAACCTACTTCAGGCCGACGAGCGGTTCGAGCCCTTCGATGCGGGAGAACAGAAACCGCTCGTTCGGGCCCTGCCCGGCGACGTCCGGCCGCAAGGTGTCCAGGTAGGTCTTCAGCCGGCGGGCGTCGATCCTCACCTTGCGCAACACCGTGTAGAGCTCGTCCACCGCGGGTTGAGGGAGCAGCTCCCGGCGGGCCAGGAACAAATCGAGCACATATTCGATCCATTCGCCCTTGCCGAGCGCGCCGGCGAGCCGCGTGGCGAGGAGGGCGGCTCGTTGCGCTGCAGCTTCCTCCGCGGTCGGGTCGAAGCGGGACGAGGACTCGGTCGTGCCGCGCGCGCGAACGAGGAGCTCACGGAGGGGGCGCTCGAGCAAGCGCTGGGCGTCTTCGGGCCGGCCCATGGCGAGCGCCTTCTCTGCGACCGCGCCGATGAGGCTCAGCTCGTGGACGCGCTTGTCGGGCGACCCCGGGACAAAGGGCGTGCCGTGGATGACCGTCGCTTCCGCCGCGGTGTCGTCGGACAGCTCGAAGCCGGAGATTGTCTGCGTCTCCAGGTCACGGCGCGCGACGCGACCGCCGTGCGCGGGCGTCCCTTCGGCGAGGCCCTGGATGACCATGTTCTGCGAGCCTACGGTGATCGTGTCGCCGTCGGCGAGCTGGTGGAACCCCTCCACCCGCTTGCTGTTCACGCTGACGCCGTTGCGGCTCCCGAGATCCTGCAAGACCGCGGTGTCGCCCGTGACGATCAACACGGCGTGTCGGCGGGAGATGAGCGGATCGTCAACCGAGAGCTGGCACTTGGAGCTCCGCCCGATGACGAACTCTCCCTCGGGAACCACCAGGTTGTGGCCGAGGTATCGGAGTCGCACCGCCATGACGGCAAGATAACAGGGAAGAAACGGGCCGTCAGGTATCGGAGCGAAGCGCGGGGCCGAGCGACTAGCTCGTCGCGGTCAGGAGACCCAGGAAGCGAACGATGGTTCGCGGGTGGCTGAAGAGCCCGTAGACGCGAAGCTCCTTCTGGAGGTAGAGGCGGGTCAGCCCGACGAGGTCCAGAGCGCGTGCGCGGGCCACCGGAGGGCTGCTCGGCGGCGGGGAGGAGGGCCTTCCTTCGCCCGTATCCACGAGGGAGACAGGCGCCCTTCGCCAGCCGAGCACCGCGGACGGGAGGTCGGTAAGCTTGATGCGCTCGAGGCTCTCGAGCGCCGCGCGAGGCCCCCCAAATGTTACGGAAGGGAGCCCGATAGGGCCCTCGTGCACGGTGAGGCGGCCGTGGTCGAACCGAAACGACACGGTCTCCCCCGAGTCGAAGTCCACGACGAAGATCGTGGCCTTCAGGGCGAGGAACGAACGTCGCCGGCTCGGGACGTCGAGCGCGCTCCGGATGCGACGAGCGAAGTGCTGCGCGAGCGCCGACGAGTCGGCCCCCGGCGCGAGATCGATGATCGGCTCCACGACGAGAGCGACGGTATCAGGCCGCGGCCGTCTTCGGGGCGGTCTTGAGGATCTCCTGGACCGCCTCCGGATCTTCGACGAGCTTCAGCACCGGCTGCAGCCCGCCGCCGTGCTCCTCGCCGAAGGCGCCGCTCGCGGCGAAGGCGCGCGCCTTGCGGCCGTCGAGCACGAGGAACAGGTCGCGCAAGCCGCCGTTCGCCGGCGCGTCGATCACGTCGACGATGCGTTCGCGGTCGAGGTGCAGCTCCTCCTGTCCGCGCTGGATCAGCACACGACGATCGGTGATGAGGTATCGCGTGAGGCGCTCGAGCCGGACGGGCCGAACCACGCTTGCGTAGAGGACGCCGAACGCCGTCGCGCTGAGAAGGAAAAACGAGAGCGCGATGGAGGTGGCGAAGGCGACGAACGACGTGGACGCGGGCTCGAGCCCCGCCTTGAGCACGGAGCGGATCGCCGCGATCGAGTGGACCAGCATGACGAAGGCCGACGAGACGAGGAAGAGGCCGAGCAGGAGCGACAGCACGGCTCGGGCGCTGTGCGGCACGAAGCGCGTCCAGTGGCTGGCCGGGTGTGATGACCAGAGCACGCGCTCGCCCTCGTCGAGGCGCTGCGCGAGGAGGCGGTGTCCGTCGCCCGCAGGCGCCGCCGGCGTGACCCCGCGGACGAACGCCCACACCCGGTCGGGCGCCGCCACGCCCGTGAGCGTGAGCGTGATGCGCCGCCGCAGCGCGCCAGTGGGGACCGCGCGCACGAGCTCCAGATCGCCGATGTCCGAGACGCTGCGGTGCCAGTGGATCCGCGCGAAGCTGATCTCCGAGCGATCCATGAAGCGGCGGTAGCGCCCGCGCCGGATGATGATGTGTTTCTCGGTGATGATGTACTCCTGCTCCGAGCGCCACCAGAGCGGGAGACGCCAGAAGGCGAGCCCGATCGTCGCGATCCACAGCGCAAAGAGGAGCATGCCCGCGACGGGCACCTGGATGGCCAGCGACACGAAGAGCGCGCTCAACGTCATCGTCACCGCGATGACGGCGCAGGCGATCGCGCCCCAGTAATAAAGGGGAGGAAGGTGGACCAGCTTCGGCTTGCCGCTCCAGACGACCCTATCCCCGAAGAACGAATCGCGTCCCATTTGGCCGTGCTCTTCGCACCCTCTGACGTCAACAAGCGCCCAACCTTGGGGCTCAGGCTATAGGGTGCCGACTGTTTGCCGGTTGGCAACGGTCGACTGCGAAATTTCTTTAGGCGGATTCCTGTCAGGCCTTTGCCTACAAGACGCGCAAACACCCGTTCAGCGCGGCCTATTCCCTCGTGGGGGCTCGATCGGCGTTGGCCTGGAGACCTTGTCGGCGAAGGCGGCGAGCTCCTTCTCGCAGAGCGCCAGGCGAGCTTTCGCCACGGCGAGGTACGGATCGGATTGGGGCGCGCGCGTGATGTAGAGCTTCCAGTTGGCGACCGCTTGCTCATAGGCGCCGAGGCGCACGTCGTCGCCGTCGCCACGTCGTCCCACGAGCCAGTGTCCGAGCGCCGCGTACCACTCCGCGTCGTGTGGCGTGGAGAAGAACCACGAGCTCGAACGGAGGAACCGATCCGAAGGGTCGTAGCTGCGCGCGCGCGCCACCGCCTCGAGCGCGCCGTCGAGATCGCCGGAGCGGTCGAGCGCGACGCCGAGGCTGAAGAACGTGGTGGGCCCGATGGCGGCGATCTCGTAGTTGGTGAGCCCCTCGAGCGCGGCCTTGTAGCCGGCTATCGCGCGGGAGATGTCGCCCGCGCCCATGAACGCCTCCGCCTGGTTCGCCAGCGTGAGCGAGCGGTTCGGGACGAGGGGCTCGAGCGCGACGGCCATCTCTTCGGCTTCGACCTCGCGCGGGAGCAGACGAAGGTGCGCGTAGACGATGCCCAGATCACCCCACGCGTCGGCGCGGTGAGCGTCCGCGACCCCGGTCGTCTTCACGATGCTCTCGAAGAGGAGCGACGCCTCCTGGTGGTGATCGAGCTGCTGCTCGATCTTCGCGAAGAGGAGGCGAAGACGGACGAACGGAGAGCGCTGCGCGCCGGCCTCGAGCAGGAGCTGGCGCGCGCGCGCCACGTAGGCGTTCGACGGCGTGAGCGTGTCGTCCAGGATGGACCGGCGCTGTGTCGCCTTGATCAGATCCTGCTCCGCCTGGTCCGCGAGGGCCTCGGCGCGCGCGAGCTCCGGGGTCGCGACCTTCGCCCAGCGCGAGGGCGTCGCGCGCGCCTCGCCCGCTAACAGCGCGAAGCCGAGCGTCGTGGCGATGGCGAGGCCGCGAGACTTCACCTGCCGGCCTTCGTCTTCTTCGGCTGCTTGGGCTGAGCGGCGCCTCGTTTCTTCAGCTCTGTTTGCCGGGCGCGCGCCGCGGCGGCGAACGCGGCAGGAGGGCTCGCTGCGAGGTATTGTGCCCAGGCCTCCGCGGCGGCGCTCGGATCGCGTGACTCGAGCGCGAGGGCGCGGAGCGCGTCCGCGTCGGCCTTCGTCGCGACCCACGGCGAGCTCGAGACGTCCACGCTCTGCTTGGAGGCCTCGGCGCTCATCGACGTCGCCTTCGCGGCGTCGCCTCGTCGGTCCTGGACGAGCGCCATCGCGAGGAGCGCCTCGGCTCGGAGCGGCGAGGTCTCGCTCTCGCGCACCTCGGTCAAGAAGGCCAGCGCTTCGGAGAAGCGGCCCTCGGGGCCGGGCTTCGCGTCGGAGCCGGCCTCGTCGGCCATGGAGGCGAAGGCGGCCTCGAGCAGGGTGGTCGCGCGATCGTTTGCGCCGAGGAGACCGGCTCGCGGCACGAGGACGCGGTAAGCGGCGGCCGCCTCGGTGAAGCGTCCGCGCAACGTCAGCGCGCGTCCGAAGTCGCGGATGGCCTTCGGCTCCTCGATCGCCCCTTCATCGAGCTTCTTCGCCGCCTCGAAGGCCTGGAGCGCTTCTTCGGGCTTGCCGAGGGCGAGCAACGCGCGGCCCTTCGCGACCTCCGAGCCGGGCCGGCCGGGCCACTCCTTGCTCGCGGCCTCCGCCTCCGCGAGCGCGGCCTTCGCGTCCGACGCGAGGAGCGCGTGGGAGCGTGCGACGTGAGCGCAGTAGGGCACGAGCTTCGGGAAGCGGACCTTCTGCCAGACGGTGACCTTCTTGGCGCGCCGCCCGCGAGGTGAGCACTCCTTGGGGCGGCCGGTCGCGGCGGCCTGCGCCGCGAGGCTCGCGCGGGCCTCGCGGGCCTGGTCGTGAAAGCCCACGCCCGGGAGCAAGAGGCCGATCAACAAGGCCACGGAGACCATCGCCTGCGAGCGTAGCACCCCGCGGCGAGGGCGGCCGGCGCGTCAGCGCCACCGTCGGCGAGACAAGCCCGCGAGGGCCGGGAGCAACATCCCGAAGAGCACGAATGCTTGTTTCGTACCCTGCGGGCTCGTCGGCCCGGCGACGCCGAGCTCGTGGGAGGTCGGGACGACCTCGGGGGCCGGCGCGGTGAAGGCGACGTCCGTGTCGAGTGACGATGCCGTCATGATCGTCGTCAGCCGCGTCAGCCGGTACCCAGGCTCGGCGAGCGAGTCGAGCTTCGGCGCGCGCGCCAGCGCTTCGTCCGCGCCGTACACGCCTTCGATCACGAAGGCCTTCCCCGAGCGGTCGCGCACGGCGGCGCGGATGGCCTCCTTGTAGCTCGCCTCGATCCCCTCGGGCGTCTCGCCTTCGACTGCCTGGAGATCGTCCAGCGTGAGCGTGGCAAACGGTGCGGTCGGCGCGGCGCCGTACTCCGACGCGACGAACGTGGTGATCGCGATCTCCGAGCCGGCTCCGAGGCGCGCCATGCGAAGCGGATACCCGCGCTGATCCCCCGCGAGCGAGAAGTGGACGCCCACGCTCGTCTCGCCGGTCGGGGCGCCGTCCGCGCGCTTGAAGGCGAGGAAGTGCCGGCCTTCGCCGACGTAGGCGTCGATCACGCTCTGGTCGTTCGTGGCGACCGCGAAGCCGTTTTCCTGGAGCCACGCCGTCAGGGAGGCACCGTCGTCGGCCGTCAGCACGACCGCGGTCACGGGGCCGACGTCGACGAACTCGCTCGCGGTCACGCCTTCGCCGGCGCCGTTCGAGCCGTCGAATGTCTTCTCCTGCCCGCCTGCGTCGGCCGAGGACCCGCAGCCGGAGCTCTCGCCGTCGTCGTCGGCCCACTCTTCGCGGCTGAAGAAGTGGACCTGCGTGGCCGCGTCGAGCGCGTCGAGCTCGCGGGTGTCGATCGGCGTCTCGTCGAGGGTCGGCGCCGAGGGGAGCGGGATGAGGACCCCGAACCGGGAGGTCCCCGAGACGGCGAGCTGCGTGACGATGTCGGTCGTTCCGTCCTTGCGCACCGACACGAAGACACGCTGCGCGCCCACCGAGACGTTGGCGTCCACGCCTTCGCTCACCACCCCACCGCCGCAGGCCCTCGCCTCGCCGGGCGGGAGGGCGCCCAGACCGAGGAGGAGACCTGCCGTCAGACCCAAGAAGACATTCGAAGCTCGCATGCGCCTCGGCGTAGCAAGCGAAGTGCCGGCGGGCCGAATGCGCGGTGTTCGGGTGAGGTCGGAGCCGCGCCGAGCGCGCCGCCGCGGCGGCGCGGCCTCGTTTGGGTCAGGTTGTGCCGGCGCGGCGTCGGGAGAAGAGCCCCAGCAGGACGAGGATCCCGAGGGGCTGGGCCGCGAGGGCGAGGACTGAGATCGCGGTTCCATGCGCCTCGGCGAGCACGCCGAGCGCAGGCGGTGCGAGCAGGTCGACGACGACGAAGACCTGCGCCGCCGCGTTCACGAGGCCCGGCCTCCCGGGCATCGCCGCGTACGCTTGCGCTTTCACGAGCGGGTAGTGCGGCGCGACGGCCGCGCCGAGGAGCGCGAGGGCTGCGCTCGCGAGCCCTGGACCGGGCGCCGCGAGGAAGAGGCCAACCGCGGCGACCGCCGCGACGCAGGCCCCGACGAGGACCGCGCGCCAGCTCCAACGGGCGAGCCATCGGTCGGCGACGAGCGCCCCGAGCAGCGAGCCGATCGAAAAGAAGGCGAGGCACGCGGATGCCTCGGCCTCCGGGAGGCCGTGCACCGCGCGCAGATGGAGCGCCGCGAGCGCCGCGGCGATCTCGTCGAGCAGCGTGCAGAGCGCGGCCGCGCCGAGCCAGATCCAGATCCGGCTCGAGCGCGCACCGGAGCGGAAGATCTCGCCCAGGGGCTCGGGTGCGGCGTCGTCGTCCCCGGCTTCGGCTTCGGTTTCGGCCTCGTCGTCGCGCGAGCCGGTCGGCGGCGATCTGCCCAGCGCGCGGAACATCACGACGGCCTGCAGCGCGAGGCACGCGCCGACGAAGACGAAGACGAATCGATAGGAGTGGCCCCGCCACAACGCCGCCGAGACCACGGCAGGTCCGAGGACGTCACCCGCCGAGGCGAACACCGTCCACCGCGTGAGCGCGCGCTCGGGGGAGGTCCTCGTCACCAGCTCGGCCTGGGCAGCCGAGCACGCGACCCCGCTCGCGACGCCAGCCAGCGCCAGCCCGGTCGAGAGCCCCCAGGCCGACCGCGTGAGGCCCGCCACGAGGAGCGAGGCCGCGAGCGCCGCGACCCCTCCCGCGACGAAGTACCGGCGCGGGTAGCGGTCGGAGAGGATCGCGAGCAACGCCTCACCGGCCGCGCCGACGAGGAGCGGGACGGTGAAGACCGCGAGCGCGTAGGCGCCGTGGTCGAGGTCGAGCTCACGCTCGACCGCGGGCGCGGCGACCACCGCGATCCCGCTCCAGAGCTCGTCCGTCAGCGCAACGGTGGCGAGCACGAACGCCGTGAAGGCCGCTCGAGATCAGATGCGTTCGGTGAACGTCATGGCCGGAGCATAGCAGGCGTCCGCGCCGATGCTCGGCTCGCGAGGAAGGCGCTCAGCCCCAGACGTCTCGTACGGCGATCGTCTCTTCGCGACCCGGCCCGACGCTGACCAGGTACGCCTCCGCGTTTGTCTTCTCTTCGATGAAGCGCACGAAATCCCGAGCGTTCTTCGGCAGCTCCTCGAGGCGGCGCGCGGAGCCGATCTCTTCCGTCCAGCCGGGGAGCGACGTGTAGACGGGGCGAGCGCCCTCCAGCGCGGCGGGCAGCTCCGTCGTCTTTCCGGCGGGCGTCTCGTACCCGGTGCACACCTCGATGGTCTCGAGGCCGGTGAGCACGTCGAGCTTCGTGATGGCCCACGCGTCGACGCCGCTCACGCGCGCGGCGTAGCGGAGCGCGGGGATGTCGAGCCAGCCGGTTCGACGAGGGCGGCCGGTCACGCTTCCGAACTCCACGCCGCGCTGGCGCAGCCGCTCGCCGACTTCGTCGTTCAGCTCCGTCGGGAAGGGGCCCTCACCCACGCGCGTGGCGTAGGCCTTCGTGATGCCGACGACGCGCGTCAGCCGCGTGGGACCGATGCCCGCGCCCGTGCACGCACCGCCGGCGACCGCGGAGCTGGAGGTCACGAACGGGTAGGTGCCGTGATCGAGGTCGAGCAAGATGCCCTGCGCGCCCTCGAACACCATGCGCTTGCCGGCGCGCTGCGCGTCGTCGACGAGGATGCTCGTGTCGGTCACCAGCGGCAGGAGCTGCGCCGCGTGTGTCTCGACCGATTCCATCACCGAAGCGACGTCCGGCACGGCGCCGCCGAGCGCGGAGATCGTGGGGGCCCAGGCTTCGAGCGAGCGAGCCACGAGGGCGCGCGCGCGCCCGAGATCGGCCAGGTCCGCGAAGCGCAGGCCTCGGCGGGCGGCCTTGTCCTCGTAACAAGGCCCGATGCCCTTCTTCGTGGTCCCGAGCTTCTGGACGCCGGTCGACCCTTCCCGCAGGCCGTCGATGAGGATGTGGTGCGGCAGGATGATGTGCGCACGGTCCGAGATGAAGAGCCGCCCCGACGTCTTGATGCCGCGCTGGGTGAGCGCGGCGATCTCCCCGACGAGGACCGCTGGATCGATGACCATGCCCTGCGCCATCGCGCAGACCGAGTGCGGCTGGAGGATCCCGCTCGGCACGAGCCGGACGATGAGCTTCTCCCCGCCCACGACGAGGGTGTGGCCGGCGTTCGGACCGCCCGCGTAACGAACGACGAGCTCGGCGCGCTCGGTCACCAGGTCGACGACCTTGCCCTTGCCCTCGTCGCCCCACTGGGCGCCGACGATCACGATGGACGACATGCGAGGCGAGGACCTAACACGTCGAGCCTCCGGCTTCGACCCGGGAGCACGCCGACCTTTCCGCCGGCCCGCCGGAGGCGTAAGGCTCTCCTATGTCCGAGGAAGAAATCCCGAAGGTCGATGTCAGCGAGCGCGGCGCGAAGCTCCCGGACGGGAGCCCGCAGGTCATGGACAAGAGGCTCTTCGTCCAGCTCCTCGTCTTCGATTGCCCGCCCGGGCAAACGGACGGGATCGTCGAGAAGCTCGCCGGCGAGCTCGGCTCACGCGGGGCACGCGGCGTGATCTACGCCGACGTGAACGCGCCGAACGGGATCGGTGTGCTCACCTACTCGGAGAACGCGGCCGACTTCGTCGAGAAGGTCCGTCCGGCGATCGGCGCGTCGGGGCCGCTCGCGCAGCGGCCCGGCTGGGCGATGCTCGGCCGCAGCTACTCGCAGGGCTACGAGAACGACCTGCAGTTCTGGCTCATCGATCGGCCGAAGAGCGTCATGGAGAACACCAAGTGGCCCTGGGCCGTCTGGTATCCGCTGCGCCGGAGCGGTGCGTTCGCCAAGCTCGAGCCTCGCGAGCAGGCCGCCATCCTCCGGGAGCACGCGATCATCGGTCGCGCTTACGGCCAGGCGGATCTCGCGCACGACGTCCGGCTCGCTTGCCACGGCATGGACGCGGCCGACAACGAGTTCGTCGTCGGCCTCGTCGGTCAGGAGCTGAACCCGCTCTCACACGTCGTGCAGGCGATGCGAAAGACGAAACAGACGAGCGAGTTCATCGTGCAGATGGGACCGTTTTTCGTGGGCTACGCGATCAAGCGCGTCGCGCCCTGATCGCGCCCCCTACTTGGGCTCGCGCGACTGCATGACGAGCGTGAAGGTGCGGCCGTGCCCGGCCGCGAGCGCGAGGTGGATCCACAACATCGCCAGGTTCTCGAGGACCGAGGCGTTGCGCAGCGGCCCGGAGTCGACCGCGCGGAAGCCGGCCTTCGCCGCGATCTCGGCGACGGCCTTCTTCGCGTCGGCGTCGTCGCCGGCGTAGAACACGTCCGCCGCGGCGCCGTGGGGCAGCGAAGGATCGGCGTGGAACTCGGCGCCGAACGTGTTGAAGGCCTTCACGACCTTCGCGCCCGGAGCGGCCTTCGCGAGCGCCAAGCTGAGCGAGCCCTCGGGCGGCGGCGCCCAGACGGGACCTTCTTTCCACGTGAGCGGGTTGTTGCAGTCGACGAGCACCTTGCCGTCGAGCGCCTTCGCGAGCTCGGAGGCGACGCCCACCGCTGCCGCCGCGGGCACGGCGAGGAAGACGACGTCGGCCCACGCGGCCGCCTCGCCGGGCGTGCCGGAGGTCGCGCCTTTGCTGCGAGACAGGAGCTCGTCGAGCCCCTTGTCGCTGCGGACTCCGTACTTCACGGCGAACCCGGAGCTCGCGAGGCGCGCGCCCAGGCTCCCACCCACGTTTCCCGCTCCGATGATGGCGATCTTGGTCATCTGATGTCCTCGGCGGGAGAGGGTAAGCCGCCCGGGGGCCCCTGGGCAGAGCCGCCAGGCTGGACGTTCTGTCCCAAGAATGGGACAAAAGAGCGTGGGTCGTACCTCCGAGTCACCCCGGTTCGATCCCGAGGCGCTGCTCGCCTTCGGCGCCATCGCACGAGCCGGCGGCGTGCGAGGCGCGGCCGAGCGGCTCGGCGTCCCACGCTCGACGCTCAGCCGGAGGCTCCTCGCGCTCGAGGCGCAGATCGGCGCGCCTCTCGTCGTCCGCACGGCCCGCCGCTTCTCGTTGACCGAGCTCGGCGAGCGGCTGGCCGGCGCCAGCGAGGACGTGACACGCGCGCTCGACGCCGCAGGAGCCGTCGCGCGCAGCGCGTCGCAGGAGCCCTCGGGCGTCCTGCGCGTCGCCGTCGCTCCGGTCCTCGGTGAGGAGATCCTCCCGCGCATCCTCGCCGAGCTCACGGCCGCGCACCCGCGGCTCTCGATCGACGCGCGCCTGTCGCCGGACAAGGTCGATCTTCGGAAGGGCGACGTCGACGTCGCCTTGCGCGCCGCTGTCCTCGAGGACGCGACGGACCTCTTCGCGGTGCGCCTCGGGATCTCCGTCTCCGGCTGCTACGCGAGCCCGAGCTACCTCGAGCGGCGCGGTGCGCCGTCGCGTCCGTCTCAGCTGGCGCAGCACGACTGCGTGCTCGTGGGCGGGCGGCCGCGCGTCTCGTGGACGTTCCGATCCAGCGGCCGCGAGCAGACCGTGCAGGTGACCGGCCGCGTCCGGGTCGACAACTACCGCGTCGCCCGGGACGCCGCGGCTCGCGGCGTCGGCATCACGAGGCTCGCGACAATCTTCGCGGCGCCGCTCGTCGAGCGGGGCGAGCTGGTCCCTCTGCTCGATCGCTGGTGGCCCCGCGTGCCCGTCTACGCCGTGCACGCGGGGCCGAGCCCGGCTCCCCCGTCGGTTCGCGCGTTCATCGACGCGGCGCGCGCCGCGTCTGCCGGCGTGCTCTCGACGAGCTGAGTAGAGCGCGCGCGCCGCTCAGCGGAGCCGGCGGAGGACACGGCCGAGCGCGACGATGACAAGCGAGTCAGCGTTCTGCTCGAGCAGATCCTCGCGCGGGCGGAGCTCCACAAGCGCGACGCACGGAAACGAAGGGAGGAGCGGCAACATCGGACCCGTGCCCTCCGGGATGTAGGCCGGGAGGGACACGCCGCCGGGGAAGATGAAGTCCGCACGGATGCGCGACTGGCCGAGGACGAGCCGCTTCTTGTAGGCGCGCTGGTCGAGGAGGCTGCGCTCGACGGCGTCCGACAGGAAACGCGACGACAGGTTCGACTGCAGCACCGCCGACTCGATCTGTTTGTAGACGGCCGCCAGCGTCTCGGGAGGCGCCGGGACTGCGGAGCTCGCGAGCTCGTTTGCGACCGTGAGCGTCGCGGCGAGGCGTTTGTCGTTTGCTGCGAGCGGCTGCGCCGCACGGGCGGCTGCCTTCAGGAGCTCCGCGTCGTCGAACGAAGGTCGGAGGTCGCCCGCGACGAGGAAGAGCGGGATCTCGAGATCCGTCGGGTCGGAGAGGGCCACCTCGACAGCCGAGCGCAGCGCGGGCAAGTCGAGCTCGGTGCCGCAGGAGAGGGTGCGAAGCACGTCGAGCCGTGCTCGCTCGTCCCGCTCTTGCTCGGCGTCCGTCTCGCGCTCGTCCGCGCGGCGCAGCGCGCGAGACGGCCCGAGCTCGCCGAGCAGCGCGGCGTGGCTCTTCGACCGGCGCAGCCGCCTCGGGACCGACGGATCGAAATGCAGGAGATCGATCATCGCGCGCCGCGCGATCGTGGGCGCCGGCTTCGGGTCCAGCCAACCGGCCTTCGGGTCGCGCTTGCCGTCGGCGTCCGCCGCCGCGTCGCTCGCGGCGCGCGCGCTGCTGAGCGCCGGCACCGTGTTGCTCGGCACGCCGAGCGGCTTCGACGCGAGCTCCGGGGACAAGAGCCGCTCGGCCTTGGGCTTGTCGGCGGGGACGAGCCCGGCCAGCGCCAGACGAGGAGACGAAGGTGCGGGCGCCGGCGCCGCGAGCGGCGGATCGACCGTGAGCAGAGCAGGGGAGGCCTGCGGCTTCGCAGGGATGTCCGAGGGCGGCTTGCTCAGAGGCCGCAGCCTGTCGGTCTGCACGGCCGGCATCGACAGGGCCGCGTTCGCGCGCAACTCGCCGATCGTCTGGCCGCGCTGGCTGGGAGCCGCCGGCGGGATCGCGGGGGCGCTCGGCGGCGCGGAAGGTACGGTGATGCCGCGCGGTGGCGGAGGGGGCGCGACGAGCGGCGGAGGCGCGACCGAAGCGGGCGCCAAGGGGGCCACCGAGGGCGGGGCGATCGGCGCGGGCGACTGCAGCGCCGCGCCAGGTGGAGCCGGCGGGGCGACGGGCGCCGGCGGCGCCGGAACCGGTTGGGGCGGCGGAACGAGGGCCGGTTGAGGCGGCGGAATCGACGCGGAAGGAGGCGGCGGCGCGACGGAGGGCGGCGGTGGCGGGACCGGCGGGAGCGGCGGCTGGGCGATGGACGCGAGCACCGACTGCGCGCCCGGCACGGCCGGCAGCGCCTGGGTGGTGAGCAGCTCCGGCGACGCCGCGGACTCGGGCGGGGTGGGCGATCGGAACGGGAGCGCGGCGTCCGGGGGGCGGCTCTTCATCGGCGGCCGAGCCTGTCGATCGACGAACGGCAACGCAGAGCTGGGGAGCGCCTCGGCGTCGTTTGTCGTCTCCATCACGGGTAGGCTGAGCGTCGACTCGGTCGCGGGGGCAGCGAGCATGACCGCCCGCTTGGCGGTCGCGTGGGAGAGCAGGGCCAGCGCGCGGAACGTGAGCGTCGCCACGCCGCGGTCGGTGTCGATGACGAGCGTGTCAGCGACGAGCGGACCGATCTCCGAGAACGAGGGCGACGCGATCTGCGGCTTCACGCCGGCGAGGTTCGTGACCAGGCGCGGGTGTTTGGGGTGGAGGCTCTCGAGCAGGAGGCGCTCGTCGTCGCGGAAAGGCTCTGCGGCTCGCTGGTCGAGCGGCGCGACGCTGAAGAAGCGGGGATCGAAGCCACGGGGCATCGGCGTGCGGCAAGGCTTGGACGCCCACGGACCGTCCTCCGGACGGAGCAGCGACGTGCGCAAGGGCCAGCTCTCGGCGATCGGCCCGAGCCCGACGGGCGGGACGTGCTGGCCGGGCATGACGATATGGTTATGAGGAATCAGC
>JAEUKE010000123.1 GCA_016794345.1 Myxococcales bacterium | reverse complement strand
GACGCCTTCGTCATCCGCCGCAGGAAAGGAGACGATCATGATCCCTGAGCTCATCTACCTGCTCTGCATGCTGACGAGCCTGTTCTGCGCCTTCCTCCTGGCGAGGAGCTACCTCACGTCGAGGAGTCGCCTCCTCCTCTGGAGCACGATCTGCTTCGTCGGGCTCGCCCTCAACAACGCGCTGCTCGTCGCCGACCTCGTCCTCTTTCCCGCCGGATTGGTCTGGGAGGCGCGATGACCGCGAGCTCACGCCGCTGCGGCGCTCGGCGTGCGGTTTCGCGACACCCGCTTGTGCACTGGGGAAATTCGCCGCATCGCGCGAGCGCGCGTTGTCGGGCAGATTGCTCTGAGCCAGTCGCGTCGCGCGCTCGCGAGCAGACGAGGCGTTCAGCACCATGACCAACGCGGTGGATCAACCCAAGCTGGATCTCGCGAACCCCGGGGCATCCGCGCCCGACCGGGATGTGAGTGTGGCTTTCCGACGCGAGCTCCTCGACGCGCTCCTCCGCTTCCGGGAGGGTGACTTCCACGCGCGCATGCAGGCGGACTACACCGGCGTGGACGGGAAGATCGCCGATGTCCTGAACGACATCCTCGCCGTCAACGACCGGCGCGCGAACGAGATCGCGCGCGTCTGCCGGGTCGTCGGCAAGGAAGGGAAGCTCAAACAGCGCATGCACGTCCCCGGCGCCGTGGGCGGCTGGGCAGACGAGGTCGGCTCGCTCAACACGCTCATCGACGACCTCGTCTGGCCGACCACCGAGGTGACGCGCGCCATCGGCGCTGTGGCCAAGGGCGATCTCGGCCAGGCCATGTCGCTCGACGTGGAGGGGCGCCCGCTCGAGGGCGAGTTCCTGCGCTCCGCCCAGCTGGTCAACAACATGATCGACCAGCTCTCCGTGTTCACGTCGGAGGTGACACGCGTCGCGCGCGAGGTCGGCACCGAAGGCAAGCTCGGCGGACAGGCGCAGGTGAAGGGCGTGTCGGGCGTGTGGAAGGACCTGACCGAGTCCGTCAACCAGATGGCCGGCAACCTCACGGCGCAGGTCCGCAACATCTCGGAGGTCACGATCGCCGTCGCGACCGGCGACCTCTCCAAGAAGATCACCGTCGACGTTCGCGGCGAGATCCTGCAGCTCAAGGAGGCCATCAACACGATGGTCGAGCAGCTCCGCTCCTTCGCGTCGGAGGTCACGCGCGTCGCGCGCGAGGTCGGCACCGAGGGCGAGCTCGGCGGTCAGGCCGTCGTCCCCGGCGTCGCCGGCACCTGGAAGGACCTCACCGACAACGTCAACGCGATGGCGTCGAACCTCACCGGCCAGGTCCGCAACATCGCCGAGGTCACCACCGCCGTCGCCCGCGGCGACCTCTCGCGCAAGATCACCGTCGACGTCAAAGGCGAGATCCTCGAGCTCAAGAACACCATCAACACGATGGTCGATCAGCTGAACGGCTTCGCCTCCGAGGTGAGCCGCGTGGCGCGCGAGGTCGGCACCGAGGGCAAGCTCGGTGGTCAGGCCGTCGTCCCCGGCGTCGCCGGCACCTGGAAGGACCTGACCGACAATGTCAACTCGATGGCCTCCAACCTCACCGGTCAGGTCCGCAACATCGCGGAGGTCACCACCGCCGTCGCCAAGGGCGATCTCTCGCGCAAGATCACCGTCGACGTCAAAGGCGAGATCCTCGAGCTGAAGGACACCATGAACACCATGGTCGATCAGCTCAACGGCTTCGCCTCCGAGGTGAGCCGCGTGGCGCGTGAGGTCGGCACCGAGGGCAAGCTCGGCGGTCAGGCCGTCGTGCCCGGCGTCGCCGGTACCTGGAAGGACCTGACCGACAACGTCAACTCGATGGCCTCCAACCTCACCGGTCAGGTCCGCAACATCGCGGAGGTGACCACCGCCGTCGCCAAGGGCGATCTCTCGCGCAAGATCACCGTCGACGTCCAAGGCGAGATCCTCGAGCTCAAGAACACAATCAACACGATGGTCGACCAGCTGAACGGCTTCGCCTCCGAGGTGAGCCGCGTGGCGCGTGAGGTCGGCACCGAGGGCAAGCTCGGCGGTCAGGCCCAGGTGCCCGGCGTCGCGGGCACCTGGAAGGACCTGACCGACAACGTCAACGCGATGGCGTCGAACCTCACCGGCCAGGTCCGCAACATCGCCGACGTGGCGACGGCCATCGCCAACGGCGATCTGTCGCGCAAGATCACCGTCGACGTCCAGGGCGAGATCCTCGAGCTGAAGAACACCATCAACCGCATGGTCGACCAGCTCAACGCGTTCGCCTCCGAGGTGACGCGCGTCGCTCGAGAGGTCGGCACCGAAGGCAAGCTCGGCGGCCAGGCGGAGGTCGAAGGCGTCGCCGGCGTGTGGAAACACCTGACCGACAACGTCAACTCGATGGCGTCCAACCTGACCGACCAGGTGCGCAACATCGCGGAGGTCGCCACCGCGGTCGCCCGAGGCGACCTCTCGAGCAAGATCACCGTCGACGTCAAAGGCGAGATCCTCGCACTGAAGAACACCATCAACACGATGGTCGACCAGCTGAACGGCTTCGCCTCCGAGGTGAGCCGCGTGGCGCGTGAGGTCGGCACCGAGGGCAAGCTCGGCGGTCAGGCCCAGGTGCCCGGCGTGGGCGGCACCTGGAAGGACCTGACCGACAACGTCAACTCCATGGCCTCGAACCTCACAGGGCAGGTCCGCAACATCGCCGAGGTCACGACCGCCGTCGCCAAGGGCGATCTTTCCCGCAAGATCACGGTCGACGTCAAAGGCGAGATCCTCGAGCTCAAGAACACAATCAACACGATGGTCGATCAGCTCAACGGCTTCGCCTCCGAGGTGAGCCGCGTGGCGCGTGAGGTCGGCACCGAGGGCAAGCTCGGCGGTCAGGCCGTGGTGCCGGGCGTCGCCGGCACCTGGAAGGACCTCACCGACAACGTCAACTCGATGGCCTCGAACTTGACGAACCAGGTGCGCAACATCGCGGACGTCACAATCGCCGTCGCCAAGGGAGATCTCTCGAAGAAGATCACGGTCGACGTCCGCGGCGAGATCTTGCAGCTCAAAGAGACAATGAACACCATGGTCGACCAGCTCAACGCGTTCGCCTCCGAGGTGAGCCGCGTGGCCCGCGAGGTCGGCACCGAGGGCAAGCTCGGCGGTCAAGCGCAGGTGCCCGGCGTCGCCGGCACCTGGAAGGACCTCACCGACAACGTCAACTCGATGGCCTCGAACCTCACGGGGCAGGTCCGCAACATCGCGGACGTCGCGACGGCCATCGCGCGCGGCGACCTCTCGCGCAAGATCACGGTCGACGTCAAGGGCGAGATCCTGGAGCTGAAGATCACGCTCAACACGATGGTCGACCAGCTCAACGCGTTCGCCTCGGAGGTGAGCCGCGTCGCGCGTGAGGTCGGCACCGAGGGCAAGCTCGGCGGTCAGGCCATGGTGCTCGGGGTCGCCGGCACCTGGAAGGACCTGACCGACAACGTGAACTCGATGGCGTCGAACCTGACCAATCAGGTCCGCAACATCGCCGACGTCACCATCGCCGTCGCCAACGGCGACCTGTCGCGCAAGATCACCGTCGACGTCCGCGGCGAGATCCTCCAGCTCAAGGAGGCCATCAACACGATGGTCGAGCAGCTCCGCTCGTTCGCCTCGGAGGTCACGCGCGTCGCCCGCGAGGTCGGCACCGAGGGTCGCCTGGGCGTGCAGGCCGTCGTGCCCGGCGTCGCCGGCACCTGGAAGGACCTGACCGACTCCGTCAACGCCATGGGGACGAACCTCACGGCGCAGGTCCGCAACATCGCCGAGGTGACCACGGCCGTCGCCCGCGGAGACCTGTCGCGCAAGATCACCGTCGACGTCAAAGGCGAGATCCTCGAGCTGAAGAACACCATCAACACGATGGTCGATCAGCTCCGCTCCTTCGCGTCGGAGGTCACGCGTGTCGCCCGTGAGGTCGGCACCGAGGGCAAGCTCGGCGGTCAGGCCGACGTGCCCGGCGTCGCCGGCACCTGGAAGGACCTGACGGACTCGGTGAACTTCATGGCCGCGAACCTCACGAACCAGGTCCGCGGGATCGTGCGCGTCGTCACGGCCGTCGCAAACGGCAACCTCCGGCAGAAGCTCACCGTGGAGGCCAAGGGCGAGGTGGCCGCGCTCGCCGAGACCATCAACAACATGACCGACACGCTGGCGACCTTCGCCGAGCAGGTGACGAACGTCGCGCGCGAGGTCGGCGTCGAGGGCCGGCTGGGCGGGCAAGCAAACGTCCCGGGCGCCTCGGGCACATGGAAGGACCTCACCGGCAACGTGAACCTCCTCGCCGCGAACCTGACCAACCAGGTCCGCGCGATCGCGGACGTCGCGACCGCCGTGACCAAAGGCGATCTCACCCGCTCGATCCAGGTCGAGGCTCGCGGCGAGGTGGCCGAGCTCAAGGACAACATCAACACGATGATCGACAACCTGCGCGCGACGACCGATCGCAACCAGGAGCAGGACTGGCTGAAGACCAACCTCGCCAAGTTCACGCGCATGCTCCAGGGCCAGCGCGATCTGGTCACCGTCGGGCAGATGTTGCTCTCCGAGCTCGCCCCGCTCGTCGACGCGCAGCAGGGGGCCATCTACCAGATGGAGCGCGCGGAGCCGACGGAGGTGCTCGAGGTCACGGGCCCCAAGACGCTCCGCCTCCTGGCCGGCTACGCACAGCGCGCGGATCAGCCGCAGCACATCCGCCTCGGCGTGGGCCTGGTCGGCCAGGCAGGCGCGGAGAAGCAGCGCATCCTCCTGAACGAGGTGCCTTCGGGGTACACGCAGATCCAGTCGAGCCTCGGCTCGGCTCAGCCGGAGAGCGTGCTCGTCCTGCCCGTGCTCTTCGAGGGCGAGACGATGGCCGTCATCGAGCTCGCCGCGCTCCGGCCCTTCACCAACACCCACCTCCAGTTCCTCGATCAGCTCACGCAGTCGATCGGCGTCGTGCTCAACACCATCGAGGCCACGATGCGGACGGAGAACCTCCTCCTGCAGTCCCAGCAGCTCACGGCCGAGCTACAGACGCGGCAGATCGAGCTGCAGCAGACAAACGAGGAGCTCGCGTCCAAGGCCAAGCAGCTCGCCGAGCAAAACGAGGAGGTCGAGCGCAAGAACAAGGAGGTCGAGCACGCCCGGCGCGCGCTGGAAGAGAAGGCGGCGGAGCTCGCGCTGACCAGCAAATACAAGTCGGAGTTCCTCGCGAACATGTCACACGAGCTCCGCACCCCGCTGAACTCGATCCTCATCCTGGGGCAGCAGCTCGCCGAGAACGTCGGCGGCAACCTGCTGCCGAAGCAGATCGAGTTCGCGAGGAACATCCACTCCGCAGGGACGGACCTGCTCACGCTCATCAACGACATCCTCGACCTGTCCAAGATCGAGTCGGGCACCGTCACCGTGGAGCCCGAGGAGATCCCGTTCTCGGGCCTCCGCGACAGCGTCCACCGGACGTTCCACCACGTCGCGGAGACGAAGGGCCTCGCGTTCAAGATCGAGATCGACTCGAGCCTCCCGCGATCGATGACGAGCGATCCGAAGCGGCTGCAGCAGATCCTCAAGAACCTGCTCTCGAACGCCTTCAAGTTCACCGCACACGGGCAGGTGACGATGACGGTGCGCCGGGTGACCGCCGGCTTCTCCAGCGATCATCCGGTGCTCGGCGCGTCGGACGTCGCCATCGCCTTCGAGGTCGCCGACACCGGCATCGGCATCGCGCCGGAGAAGCAGAAGCTCATCTTCGAGGCCTTCCAGCAGGCGGACGCGGGGACGAGCCGCAAATACGGCGGCACGGGCCTGGGGCTCGCCATCAGCCGCGAGCTGGCCAACCTGCTCGGCGGCGAGATCAGGCTCGTGAGCAAGCCCGGGAGCGGCGCGACCTTCACGCTGTATCTACCGCAGCAATACACCGGCCCGGCGCAGCGGCCCCTGCCGGCCACGCCGTCGACCGTCACGGCGGTGCCCGTCCTCTCGGTCACGCCGCCGGAGGAGACGGTCAAGGACGACCGCGACGACATCCAGCCCGAAGACTCCGTCCTGCTCATCGTCGAGGACGACGCGCACTACGCCCGCGTGCTTCTTGGCATGGCCCGCTCCAAGGGCTTCAAGGGCATCGTGACGGGCCGGGGGCAGCAGGCCCTCTCGCTCGCCAAGGAGCATCTCCCGACCGCCATCACGCTCGACGTCTTCCTGCCGGACATGCTCGGCTGGACGGTCCTCAACAACCTGAAGCTCGACCCGCGCACCCGGCACATCCCGGTGCAGATGTTGTCGGTCGAGGAGGAGCGGCAACACGGCCTCTCACACGGCGCGTTCTCCTACCTCGTGAAGCCCGCCACGACGAACGAGCTCGGAGCTGCCTTCGACCGCCTGCAAGCCTACGCGCGCCCCCACGAGAAGCGCCTGCTTGTCGTGGAGGACGACGACCGAGAGCGGGACAGCATCGTAGAGCTCCTATCGCATGAAGATATCGTCATCGACGCGGTCGCGACCGGCGGAGACGCCCTCGCGGCGCTCACCTCTCGCCGCTACGAGTGTTGTGTCGTCGATCTCCGCCTCCCGGACATGAGCGGCTTCGAGCTGCTCGACGTGTTGCGGAGCGAGCCCACCCTCCGGGATCTCCCGATCGTCGTCTTCACGGGCAAGGAGCTCTCGATGGATGAAGAGGTCCGCCTGCGCGCGGTGGCGAAGAGCATCGTCATCAAGGACGTGCAGTCGCCGGAGCGCCTGTTCGACGAGACCGCGCTCTTTCTGCACCGCGTGATGGAGGACCTGCCTGCCGCGAAGCGCCGGCTGATCGAGTCGATACACGGATCGACGAAGGCGCTCGCAGACCGGAAGGTGCTCGTCGTCGACGACGACGCCCGGAACATCTTCGCGCTCACGACCGTGCTCGAGAACCACGACATGGAGGTCCTCAGCGCGACCAACGGACGACAAGCCATCGAGATCATCCAGAAGACCCCCGATCTATCCGTCGTGCTGATGGACATCATGATGCCCGAGATGGACGGGTACGAGACCATGCGCGAGATACGGAAAGACGCGCGCTTTCGCACGCTGCCCATCCTGGCGCTGACCGCGAAGGCCATGAAAGGAGACCGCGAGAAGTGCCTGGAGGCCGGCGCTTCGGACTACATCGCCAAGCCCGTCAACACGGACCAGCTCGTCTCGCTCTTACGAGTCTGGCTCTACCGGTAGCCTGCCATGGACGATGCGATCTCGATCTTGATTGTCGACGACGAGCAGCGGAACCTCGACGCGCTCGAGGCCGTGCTGACGGATCCGTCCTATCGCGTTCTCAAAGCGACGGACGCCGACGAGGCGCTCCGGCTGCTCCTGGACAACGACGTCGCCGCGATCGTGCTCGACATCAAGATGCCCGGGGTGAGCGGGTTCGAGCTCGCCAGGCTCATCAAGGGGACCAAGCGGTTCCGCGAGATACCCATCGTGTTTCTGACCGCGTACATGATGGAGGACCAGGACGTGCTCGCGGGGTACGGCGCCGGCGCAGTCGACTACCTGACGAAGCCCGTCCACCCGCAGGTGCTGCGCCACAAGCTCTCCGTCTTCGCCGAGCTCTTCCGCAAGACCCGCGCGCTCGCCGAGCTGAACGCGACCCTGGAGACGCGCGTCTCGGAGCGGACGGCCGAGCTCGAGCGCTCCGAGGCCGCGCTCCGGCGCGCGGCGGAGCAGAAAGACGCCTTCCTCGCGACGCTCGCACACGAGCTCCGCAACCCGCTCGCGCCGCTCCGGACGGGGCTCGACTACCTCGTTCATCAGCCTGCGCCGACGCCTGCGATCGGGCGCGTCGTGGGCACCATGAACCGCCAGCTCGATCACATGGTCCGCCTCATCGACGACCTGCTCGACGTCGCCCGAGTCTCGCGCGGGCTGCTCGAGCTCAAGCGCGAGCGGTTGGACCTCTCCGCTGTGGTGCGAGAGGCCATCGGCGATCTGCACCCGGTGGCGCAGAGCCGATCGCTCGTGATCACGAGCAGCATCGACGAGCGCGTCGCCGTGGACGCCGACAGGACTCGCATCAGGCAGATCCTCGGTAACCTCCTCGACAACGCCGCCAAGTTCTCGCCCGCCGGCGGGACCATCCGCGTCGAGCTGGTCCGCGAGCGAGATCGCGCCATCGTCCGCGTCACCGACGAGGGCCTGGGCATTCCGGACGACCAGCTCGATCGCGTCTTCGAGATGTTCACGCGCGTCGAGCGGAGAGCGTCGACGTCCCCGGCCGGGCTCGGCCTCGGCCTCGCCATCGGAAGGCAGCTCGCCGAGATGCACGGCGGCTCGCTCACGGTGCAGAGCCGGGGACCCGACCAGGGCGCGACTTTCGCGCTCGCGCTACCGGCCCTGCCCCACGAGACAGCCCCAAGCGTCGCGCCGCCCGCGGCTGCGCCACGACAGAGCGCCGGCCGGCTCCGCGTGGTCCTCATCGAGGACAACGTCGACGCGGCCGAGGTGCTCGCGCTCTGGCTCGAAGATCTCGGCCACACCGTCAGCGTCGCAAACGACGGCCTCGAAGGCCTCGAGCTCGTCCAGTCCGTCCGGCCCGCCCTCGTGCTCTGCGACATCGGGCTGCCGGGCATCGACGGCGTCGAGGTGTGCCGGCGCGTGAAGGCGCAGATCGGAGACGGCGCTCCCGCCATGGTCGCCCTCACCGGGTGGGGCATGCCGACCGATCGCGAGCGGACGAAGCAGGCCGGGTTCCAGGATCACCTCGTGAAGCCGGTCGCGCTCGACAAGCTCCGCGAGGTGCTCGACCGGGTCGTCGCGGCGCGGGAGTCCGCCTGAGCCAGGGCAGCTTCACCGCGTGTCCTCCTGCGCCAGGCGTTACCCTTGCGCGGAGGTCATGAAATGCCTCGAGGGGAGCTGACGCGGCGACGAGAGGCTCAGCCCTCGACGTCCTCCTCGTCTTTCACGGCGGGCTTCGCCGCCTCGCCGCTCTTCGGCTTGGCCGCGGCCGCGTCCGCGCGCTCCTCGGCCTTCTTCTTCGCAGCGGGCTTCTTCGGCTCGGGGGCGCGGACGTCCTCCGCGGACCTCGCCAACAGCCGCAGGCCCACGAACGCGCCGGCCCAGAACGGGATGAAGAACACCAGGAAGAAGCCGTTGTCCTGGTCGAACCAGGGCAGCGCCTTGACGACGAGCGCGACGACGGCGCTCACCGCCGCCGCCTTCACGAGGAGGAGGGCGCGCGTGATGCTCCTCGCCTTGCCGCGGGCCACGTTGATGCCGGTGCCCGTCAGCACGATGGCCCACGGCACGCAGAGCATGACGTTTTCGTTACCATAGCCGACGGCGTGGTCGGTGAACGCCCACGCGGCCAGGAAGAACCACCCGAAGAAGCCGAAGACAAGCCCGAAGAGAGAGAGCAGCGCGCCGATCGCGATGCGCGCGCCGCGGCCCTTCGCCGCAGCGCGGCCGAGCCCGGCGAGCGCGCCGCCCATGACCAGACCGGTCGCGAGCGCGTACGGCCACCAGATCGGCGGGTTGTCGGGCGGCGGGACCTGCTGCGACGGGAGGATCACCTTCTCCTCCTTCACGATGGGCCGCTCGGTCCCGTCGGGCCCCACGACCGTCACCTTGCGCAGGGTCTTCTGGAACTCCATCGGGATGAAGTCCTCGTCCCACTCGGTGACCGGCTTGTCGATGAGGTCGCCCATCACCAGGTTCAGGATCACGTACTCCGCGGGCAGGCTCTCCGTCAGGCGCAGCGTGTGCTGGCGGTAGGTCAGGCGCGCCGGACCTGCCGCAGCGGCCTTCACGCGGCCCTTCGTGACGCGATCGATCATGTCCCGGACGCGCGTCGAGCAGTTGTCTCGGTAGTAGTCGTATTTGTAATACTTGTTGTCGCCCTGCAGGTTCTCTTCGAGCGCGCGTTGCAGCTCGATCTTCGTCTCGGCGTCGAGGTCGAGCACCTGCTCGGTGATCGCGCGGTTCTCGCGTTTGTACCCGAGGATGGTCCCTTGCAGCGTCTGGGCCGAGAGCCAGTACATGAACCGCCCCAGGAAGAACTTCGGGATGAGCGCCGGGTCCCCGAACGAGAAGGTCCCGTAGTTGTAGACCTTCGCGTAGTCGCGCCGCCCGCGCTTGGTGTCGTCGTAAATGACGATCGCGTTGTGGCCGAACTTGTAAAACGGGTGGTCACCCGGGCTGAAGGTCAGCACCGAGACGCGCAGCCTGTCCTTGACCGCCGTCGCGCCGGTTCCGCCTCCGGCGTCTCCGCTGCCCGGGTCGGAGGGAGCCGGGCGCTCCGGGGCATCGGGCGGCGGGTCGGAGCCGGAGACGGGCGGCGAGCCTTCTGGCTGGGCGCTCGACGTTCCTCCGGGCGCCAGGGCGACGAGGAGGGCGCAGAAGACCAGCGCGAGGAGCTTTCTCACGCGCGGAGCATGGCCCGTCCCCGCCGCTCTGGGCAAGGCCCAGTGCCTCCCCTACTCTCGGCCCGTGATCCCGGTCCTCTCCCGCGCCCAGATGCGCGCGTTCGACAAGTACGCCATCGAGAGCTGCCACGTCCCCGGCATGGTCCTGATGGAGAACGCCGGCCGCGGCGCCGCCGACGTCCTCTCCGCGATGGTCGCGGCGCGGCCCCGCGGGGGCCCCCGCCGGGAGGCGGGCAGGGCCGCGCAGGGCCGCCGCGCGGTCTTCCCCATCCGCCACGTCCGGGCACCGGGACAGCCGGCGGACTACCCGCTCGACGCGCGCGTGGTCATCGTGTGTGGGACCGGCAACAACGGCGGCGACGGCTTCGTGGTCGCCCGTCACCTGCTCGCGCGCGGCGCCGACGTCACGGTGGTCCTCACCGGGCTGGCCGAGAAGGTCACCGGGGAGGCCCGCATCAACCACGACGCGTTCGTGGATCTGGGCGGAGCCTGCGTGGAGCTCCCGCACGGAGCCCCCATCGACACGCTCGTGGCCGAGCTGGAGACCGCGGACTTCGTCGTCGACGCCATCTTCGGGACGGGGCTCGACCGCCCCATCCAGGGGCACCTGGTCCACGTGATCGACGCCATCAACTCCTGCCGCGCGCGGACGGTCGCCCTCGACATCCCCTCCGGACTCGACGCCGACAGCGGGTCGCCGCTGGGCGCGGCCGTTCTCGCTGACGATACTGTCACGTTTGGCCACCTCAAGATCGGCCTGCTGACGCCCGACGGCGCTCGCCTGGCCGGCCGGGTCCACGTTGTCGATCTCGGCGTCCCCGAGGCGCTCATCCTCGAGCAGGTCGGCTACTCGGCGGAGGTGCTCGACCCCGAGCACGTGGGCACCTACTTCATCCGCCGCGAGCCGAACGTGCACAAACACGCGGCCGGCAACGTGCTCGTCGTCGCCGGCTCGCCCGGCAAGCTCGGGGCGGCCAAGCTCACGGCCTTCGCGGCGCTGCGCGCCGGCGCAGGGCTCGTGACCCTGGCGACGTGGCCGGAGGCGGCCCGGTCGATCGAGTCGCAGGTCATGGAGGTGATGACCGCGCGCATCGATCCTTCCGACGTCGAGGAAAGCCTCGACAAGGTGCTCGAAGGCAGGCACGTCGTCGCCATCGGACCGGGGCTCGGCCTCGACGAAGCGGCGCGGCGCGCGGTCGACCACATCGTGCTCAAGTGGGACGGCCTGAAGGTCGTCGACGCGGACGCGATCACCTGCTTCGTCGGTCGCGCGCGGGACCTCGCCGGGGCGCGTGGTCGCGTGGTCCTCACGCCGCACCCGGGCGAGCTCGGCCGCCTCCTCGGCTGCTCGGGCGCCGAGATCGAACAAGACCGGTTCGGAAAGATCGCCGACGCGGTCAAGCTCACCGGCGCCACCGTCGTCCTCAAAGGTGCTCGCACGCTCGTGGCCCTGCCCGACGGCCGCGTGTACGTCGCGGTCGCCGGCAACCCGTCGCTCGCAACCGCCGGCTCGGGCGACGTCCTCACCGGGATCATCGCGGCCCTCGGCTGCTCCATGAAGGAAGACCGCGCCGCGAGCGCGGGGGTTTTGGTGCACGCCCTCGCGGCCGACAAGTGGAGCACGCAGACCGGGGCCGACCGCGGCCTCCTCGCCGGCGAGATCGCGAAGATGGTCCCCGGCATCATCGCCGACCTGATGAAGCGCGGAGAGGAGCGCGGTTAGACCGGCCCGTGTGTCCGGGGACACGTCGCGCGTTCCCCGGACAACACGAGCCTCGAACCGTGCTCAGTCATTTCCAGCATTTACCCCCTGTGGGCGGGTGGCACCTCGGTTGCGAAAGGGCGTGGCCGGAGGTTCTCGGATGCTTACCCAATCGTCGCCCCGCCCGGTCGTTCGCCCTACCTCGGAGCTCCGTCGCGCCCTCGTCGCGCTCGGTCCCGAGCTGCGAGGCCGCGCGCTTCGCCTCACGCGCAACCCGGCGGAAGCGGACGACGTCGTGCAGGACACCGTCGAGCGCGCGATGCGGTTCGAGTCCCATTTCATCCCGGGAACGAACGCGCGCGCCTGGCTCTTCCAGATCCTCTTCAGCGTGTTCGTCACGCGCTGCCGCCGCCTGCGCCGCGAGCACAAGGCGCTGAGCTCGCTCGCGTCCGACCCGTGCGCCTGGACCCTCCCGGAGCAGTCGCCCGCGATGCAGTCGCTCACGCCGGCGCTGCGCGAGACCGTGGAGAAGCTGCCGAAGAGCTTCCGCGACGCGGTGGCGCTCGTCGACCTCGACGAGCTGAGCTACCGCGACGCAGCCGAGAAGATGGGCGTCCCGGTCGGCACCGTGATGAGCCGCCTGCATCGCGGGCGAAAGCTGCTCGCGTCCGCGCTGACGGTGGAAGCCGCGCCGCTCGCGGCGTGATGTTGCCGGGCCAGCCTCGACGCGAGCCGCGCGGTCGTGATAGCCCCTGCCATGCGTGGCGCAGGAGCTCCTCAAGATAGGGCAGCTGGCGAAGAAGGCCGGCATCCCGCTCGCGACCGCGAAGCACTGGGTTCGGGAGGGGCTCGTCACGCCCGTTCGCCGCGGGCGCAACATCGCGTATTTCGACGACGCGGCGGTCCGTCGCATCGAGCAGATCAAAGAGCTGAAGAAGCAGTTTCTCCCGCTCACCGTGATCCGCGACATCGTCGACGAGAAGGCGGACGCTCCGCTCGCGTCCCTCGAGAGGTCGATCGAAAGGACGGTCGAGACCGGACGCAACAAGGAGCACCGCACCGCGGACGAGCTCCTGCGCGCCGGCGTGGCGACGGCCGATCTCGCCTGGCTCAAGTCGATCGGCGTGCTCACGCCGATCCGCGAGGGGAACACCGAGGTCTACGGCGGCGATGACGTGGAGCTCCTGCGAACGCTGGGCGCGGCGCGACGCGCCGGGCTCACCCCGGCCATGTTGCCGCTCGAGATCGTCGCCCAATACGTCGACGCCGTTCGCGCGCTGGTACGCGTCGAGCTGACGTTGTTCCGCGAGGGGGTGCTCCCGCGGGCGCCGGATCAGGTGACGGAGCTCGCCGACGCGGGAACGTTGCTCTCGGAGAAGCTGATCCTCCTCCTCAGGCGCAAGTTGTTGCTGCCGACGCTCCGCGATCTGCTCGCAGCGCGACCACCGTTGACGCGGAAGCCGAGAAGTAGAAAGTAGCAAGCTCCACTTGCCACTTTAGGAAGAGGCTCGATGTCCATCCGCATCTTCAACGGCGCGCTCGCCGCGTCCGCCCTGCTCACGCTGTTCGCCTGTGGCGACGACACTTCGGGTACGGGCGGCGGCACGACGACCACGTCGACGACCGGCTCTGGCGCCACCGGCACGACCGGCAGCGGCACCGGCTCCACGACCGGCTCCACGACGACGGGGAGCTCGACGGGGAGCTCGATGGGAACCGGCGGCGAAGGCGGCGGGACGAGCAACCTCGCCGATCCGAACCTGCCCGGCCCCTATTCGTTCACCACGCTCGACGGCACCGCGGACGTCGCCGAGACGGACCATTCATTTGACGTCAAAGCGTTTTACCCAACCTCGGGCCCGAGCTCGGGTCCCTATCCGCTCGTCGTCATCGGCCACGGCTTCCAGCTCCCCGCCTCGCAATACGAGGGCTACGCCGAGCGCCTCGCGACCTTCGGCTACGTCGCCGTCACCGCGGATTTCCCGGCCGGCTTCATCGGCAACAGCCACGTCGACAACGCCAACGACATGATCGGCGTCATCGACTGGGCTGCGGCCGACCCCACGCTCGCGTCGCTCGTGGACACGGGCCTCGTCGGCATGACCGGCCACTCGCTCGGCGGGAAGGTGTCGCTCCTCGCGGCCACCTACGACAGCCGCATCAAGGCCGTGCTCGCCCTCGACCCGGTGGACGGCGCGATGGGCTGCTCCCCGCAGGACTGCCCCGACACGTCGGAGCTGATGCCCTCGCTGAACATCCCCACCGGCATCCTGGGTGAGACGCTCGACTCCACGGGCTTCCAGGCGTGTGCGCCCGCCCTCGACAACTTCCAGACCTTCTACGCCGGCGCCACCTCGCCGAGCTTCCAGGTGGATGTCCTCGGAGCCAGCCACATGAGCTTCCTCGACGACCTCGCGAGCTGCGGGTTCACTTGCAGCTTCTGCGCGACCCCGACGCTCGCGAACTCCGTCGTCACGGCGCTCGCCTACTCGTACGAGGCCGCCTTCTTCGAGCGGCACCTGCGCCAGATCGCCGGGTACGACGCCTACCTCACGGGTGACCAGGCCACGGCGCGGTACGTCCAGACCGGGATCGCGACCATCCAGTCGAAGTGACGAAGCGCGGCGCGAGGGCACGACGGGCTTCGGTCCGTTCGTGCTCTCGTTTGCGTGGAAACCCGGTTTCCGCGGGAGTAAGAAACACGTCATGACGCTCCCTCGCCCCGTCTACATCGTCGCAGCCACGCGAACCCCCATCGGCGCCTTCCAGGGCGCGCTCTCGACCGTCGCCGCTCCGCACCTCGGCGCCGCCGCGATCAAGGCCGCGCTCGAGCGCGGGAAGGTCTCGCCCGACCTCGTCGGTGAGGTCTACATGGGCAACGTGCTCTCGGCGGGCATCGGCCAGGCGCCGGCTCGCCAGGCGATGATCTACGCGAAGATCCCCGACAGCGTACCCGCCACGACCGTCGGCAAGGTGTGCGGCTCGGGGCTCCAGGCGGTCGTCCTCGGGTCCAAGGCGATCGCGCTCGGCGACGCCGAGGTCGTCGTGGCCGGCGGCATGGAGTCGATGTCGAACGTGCCCTACTACCTGCCCCAGGCGCGCAATGGCTACCGCATGGGTCACGGCAAGATCATCGACGGAATGATCCACGACGGCCTGTGGGATCCGTACGGCGACTTCCACATGGGCAACGCGGGCGACAAGTGCGCGCGCGAGTTCTCGTTCTCCCGCGAGTCGCAGGACGAGTTCGCAAAGGAGAGCTTCCGCCGCGCGCTCGCCGCCCAGAAGGAGAGCCTCTTCAAGTCGGAGATCGTGCCCGTCTCGGTCCCGCAGAAGAAGGGCGACGCGGTCACCGTCGAGCTCGACGAAGGCCCGCCCGCCGGCAAGCCCGAGAAATTCGCCTCGCTCAAGCCGGCCTTCTCGAAGGACGGAACCATCACCGCGGCGAACGCCTCCTCCATCAACGACGGGGCGAGCGCGCTCGTCCTCGCCAGCGAAGAGGCCGTGAAGAAACACGGGCTCGAGCCGCTCGCGCGCATCGTGGGCTACGGCGGCGCGGCGCAAGCGCCGGAGTGGTTCACCACCGCCCCCGCCAAAGCGATCGAGAACACGACGAAGAAGCTCGGCCTGAGCACGAAGGAGATCGATCTCTACGAGATCAACGAGGCGTTTGCGGTCGTCACCATGGCCGTGTCCAAGCTCTGCGAGCTCGACCCGGCCACGGTCAACGTTCGTGGCGGCGCGGTCGCCCTCGGCCACCCCATCGGCGCCAGCGGCGCGCGCATCCTGACCACGCTGCTCTTCGCCATGAAAGACGCGAACAAGAAGCGCGGCCTGGCGACGCTCTGCATCGGCGGCGGCGAGGCCCTCGCGGTCGTCATCGAGCGGTGACTCCTCGATGAGGGGGGACACCATTCGGGAGGGCGTGCTCGGCTTCGCGGCCGAGACGCCCACGCTCCCCCCGGCCACACACACGAACAGCTACGCGCTCGGCACGCGGGAGGTGGTCGTGGTCGAGCCGGCCACCCCGTACGAAGAGGAGCGACGCGCCTGGGTGGAGTGGGTGCGCGCGCTCCAGGCGAGCGGCCGTGAGGTCGTGGCCATCTTTGCGACCCACCACCACCCCGATCACGTCGGCGGCGCCGAGTTCTTCCTGACCGAGCTGGGCGTCCCGCTCTGGGCACACCGGCAGACCGCGACGCGGCTCTCGGTTCGGGTCGATCGCGAGCTCGACGAGGGCGAGTCTTTTGTCCTCGACGGTCCCGCAGCGCAGCGATGGGAGGTGATGCACACCCCCGGACACGCCCCCGGACACCTCTGCCTGGTGGAGCGCGCGCTCGGCGTCACCGTGGTCGGCGACATGGTCGCCAGCGTGGGGACGATCCTCGTCGACCCGAACGAGGGCGACATGACGGAGTACCTTGTCCAGCTCTCGAGGCTCGAGGCCCTCGAGGCTCAGGTCGCTCTCCCCGCGCACGGCGCGCCCATCGAGGCGCCTTCGCGGTTGTTCCGTGCGTACCGTGCCCACCGCTTGATGCGGGAAGAGCGCGTCGCGATGTCGATCCCCGCGAAAGGCGCCACGCTCGATGAGCTCCTGCCCCGCGCCTACGCCGACGTCGGCCCCGAGGTCTACCCCATCGCGCGGCTCAGCCTGGAGGCGCACCTGAAGAAGCTCGTCCGTGACGGTCGCGTGCGCCTGGTTGATGACAGATACGTCATCGCTTGAGCGTGACGAGGCGAAGTTACCCCCCTCACGTGGGTGAGGAGGGGTAAGCGGTGAATCACAGCGACCGAGGGCCATGCCCCCCCGGGATGGCGGTCAGGTCCCCGTCGACGAGCCCCAAGAGCGCGGCGGCGCATCGCTCGTCGCGCTGTAGCCGTAGACGTGCGTGCGCACGTGGTGCTCGTGATGGCGCTCGCACCAGAGGTCGGCGCCGTTCGTGCGTGCGCGCGTCTTCGCGCACTCCTCACAGAGCGGCTCGATCTCCGGCACCTTCCACTCGGGGTTGTGGTTCTTCTCTCGGACCGTCAAAACGGGGCAGCCTGCCAGCCGCACGACCTTCTCCGCCACCGAGCCGAGGAGGATGCGCTTGAGGCCGCGCCGCCCGTGTGTGCCGATGAGGATCGCGTCCGCGTTGAGGCTCGCCGCGAGCCAGACGATCTCGTCGGCGGGGACGCCGACCGACGTGTGAACGAGCACTTGCGGGATCTTGGCGCCCGCGTGCTCGGCCTGGAACGCCTCGATCCGCTTCTTGCAGAACCCGACGACCTCCTGCGGATCGATGCCCTCTGCGCCCGGAGGGGCCACCATGCCCGGGTAGGCCGCGAGCGGAACTCGCGGCTCGGAGACCGACAGGACGTGCAGCTCCGAGTCCGGCTGCGACGCGCCCATCGAAAGCGCACGATCGAGGACGATCGCGGAGCCGGGGTTGAGATCGATCGCAGCGAGAATCACGAACTTGTTGGCCATGACGAGCTCCCTCGAGACCGCACATCGCACGACGTGTGCCAATCAGGTTCCGTAGCGAAACAGAGCCCGATCAGCCGACAACGGGCGCCGGTCCCCCACCTCCGCCGCGCAAATCCTGCGAACGAAAGCGCGGCTTGCGCCGTGGTTCCCGCCCCCTCCAAGCGGGATGCCTGGCCGCCCCGACACTAGGCCTTCTCGTGTTTCTTCTCGCGAACCACGATGACGGAGCAGCCGGCCAACCGGACGACCTTCTCCGCTACCGAGCCGATGATCAGCCGCCGGATGCCGGTGCGGCCGTGCGACGAGACGACGATCGCGTCCGCGTCGACCCGCGCAGCGAGCTCGACGATACGCTCGGCCGGATCACCGGCGTCGATGTGGAGCTCCACCTTGGGCATCGCCGCCCCGGTGTGGCCTTTCTTGTACTCCGCGACCCGCGCATCGAGCAGGTCCTTGAGCTTGTGGGTATCGACTCCGGTCAGCTCCGGCGCGTCGATGTCCTCCGGCGGCTTGACGTTCGCGATGTTCGGCTCGGAGACGCAGATCACGTGGACCGTCCCGCCTTCTCCAGCCGTTTCGAGGGCCCGGGTCGTGACCAGCCTCGAACCCTTGTGCAAGTCGACCGCTGCGACGATGACCTTGGACTCGCTCATGCCTTTCTCCTTGTTATGCCTCCCGGCATGGGGCAACAAGAGGAACGTGAGTACCGCCCCGACCTCGACCCCGAAGGTGGCCGTGATCATGGGCAGCCGCACGGACCTCGAGTACCTCTCACCTGCCGTCGAGATGCTCGAGGAGCTCGGGGTCCCGCACGAGGTGAAGATCGTCTCCGCCCACCGGACGCCCGCGTGGATGACGGAGTTCGCCACGACGGCCGAGCAGCGTGGGCTCGAGGTCATCATCGCGGGCGCGGGTGGCGCAGCGCACCTGCCCGGGATGGTCGCGGCTCAAACGGTCCTGCCGGTCCTCGGGGTCCCGGTGCCGGCGACCGCCCTGCAAGGGATCGACTCGCTCCTGTCCATCGTGCAGATGCCCAAAGGCGTCCCCGTCGGGACCCTCGCCATCGGCAAGCCGGGCGCGGCCAACGCGGCCATCCTCGCGGCGCAGATTGTCGCCATCCACGACCCAGCGCTGCGCCAGCGGCTCCGCGCGTGGCGTGACGCACGTCGGGACGAGGTCCTCGCCCAGCGGGACGTGAAGGGCCCGTCGTGACGGTCGCTCCGGGGAAGACAATCGGCATCCTCGGTGGGGGCCAGCTCGGCCGCATGACGGCGATGGCCGCCCGGGAGATGGGCTACCGGTTGCGTGTCCTCGATCCCGACCCGGCCTGCGCCTCTCGGTTCCTGGTGGACGAGCAGATCGTCGCGTCCTTCGACGACGAAGCGGCCGCCGTGCAGCTCGCCTCCGTGTCCGACGTGCTCACGCTCGAGATCGAGAAGATCGGCACCGCGGGTCTGCGCGCCGCGTCCGCGCTCGTGCCGGTCCGTCCCGGGGCCGCGGCGCTCGAGGTCATCCAGGACCGCGTCGCCCAGAAGACCTGGCTCGATCGCATGGGCTTTCCGGTCGGCCCCTATCGTGTCGCCCAGACGGAGGCTGAGCTCGCGCAGGCGCTCGACGTCCTCGGCCCCTCGTTCGTCAAGGCGGCTCGCGGTGGCTACGACGGCCGCGGTCAATACGAAGCATCGGGCCCCGCCGACGCGCCGCGCGCCTTCGCGGTCCTGGCCGGGGAGTCGTGTATCGTGGAGCGCGCCCTGCCGATCGAGAAGGAGATCTCCGTCCTCGTGGCGAGGCGCCCGGGCGGGGAGGCCGCCGTCTACCCCGCCGCGCTCAACCACCACGAGTCGCGCATCCTCGCGTGGTCGGTCATCCCCGCCCCCATCCCAGGGGCGCTCGCGTCGCGCGCGGAGGAGCTCGCGCGCGGCGTCGCGGCGGCGCTGGAGATCGAAGGCCTCGTGTGTGTGGAGATCTTCGTGACCGACGGCGAGCTGCTCGTGAACGAGCTCGCGCCGAGGCCTCACAACAGCTACCACGCGAGCGTCGAGGCGTGTGCGACGAGCCAGTTCGAGCAGCACGTGCGCGCGATCTGCGACCTGCCGCTCGGCGCGACGACCGTGGTCCGGCCGGCGGCGATCGCCAACCTCCTCGGCGACCTGTGGGAGAGCGGCACGCCCCCCTTCGAGCGCGCGCTCGAGCTGCCCGGCGTGCGCCTCCACCTCTACGGCAAGGCCGGCGCTCGTCCGGGCCGAAAGATGGGCCACCTGAGCGCCGCAGCGGACACGCCGGAAGCTGCGGCAGCGCTCGTGAAAGAGGCCCGCGCGCGGCTCACGCAGGCCTGACCGCCGCCTCTCCGTTCACTGCGGAACTTCGACGACCGCACCCTCGGGCGGGATCAGGAAGTAGACGTTGCGTGAGTCGAGCGGCGAGCCGTCGCCGGTCACGGTGAGGATCGCCTTGTAGAGCTGCGGCTCCTCCGTCGCCGGGACGGTGTTGTTCACCGGCACCGCGACGAGATCCCAGCAGACGCCCGTGCCTGGATAGAGCGACGGGAACGTCTCGTCGAACGTGTTCATGTCGATGTCGTCCTTCGGGTTCACGTCGGTGCACGGGAAGCCCGAGCCGTTGATGACGAGGTGATCGATGAACTGCGTCGCGTCGACGGCGTTGTTCGGATCGCCCGGGTCGGCCGGATCGTCGGCCGCAGTGATCGTCGTGTAGAGCGGCACGCCGCGGACGATCTCCAGGATGCCGGCCTTCGCCTGCTCGACGACCGCGGCGTCGAGCGCCGGGTAGGTGAACGGCTGGTTGTTCGCGTCGACCGTGCCGGACGCGATGCCGATCGCGTCCGCACACGCCTCGGGGGTCGTGCACTCCGTCCCCGAGCCGTCGTCGCCGGTGCCCCAGAGGCTGGCGAACTTGATCTCGAGGCTCGAGAGGGCGTTGCCGGCGTTGGCGACAGTCGCCTGGCCGCCACACGTGCCGCCCTGGTTGTCGGCGTCGGTGATCTGCATGAGCACGCGGACCGCGTCGCTCCGGAACCCGGGGCAACCAACGGGGCTCGGGTTGTTCGGATCCGCGCCGCACTGGTTGTTGTTCGAGCAGAACGTCTCGTCGGCGACACACATGGCCGCTTGCACGACGGCCTCCGAGCTGCCGCCACCCGTGCCCGGAATCGCGTTCGCGGTCGTCTGCGGGTTCGACTGCAGGCTCACGAGGTTCACGTACGTGTTGCAGTTGTTGAACGTGCCGACGCCGGTCCACATGTCCGGGATGCAGCCGTCACCCATGTTCGCGACGAGCGGGTCGTCGACGCAGAGGTTCTGGAAGCAGATGTAGTTCGCCGGGCAGTCCGGATCGATCGTACACGCGGTGTTGTTCGCGTCCGGCTTGCAGCGAAGGTCGTCGACGATCTGCGGGACGCTCGTCGCCATCGCGGCGAGCTCGGCGCTCATGGAGCCGGTGATGTCGAAGCTGAAGTAGACGTCGGCGAACTGCACGCTGGTGCGGAACTCGAGCGTGTCCTGCGGCGGCGTCGTCGGGTCCTGGTAAGGGACCACGAACACGAAGTCGCCGTTCGCCTGCGGGTTGTCGGCCGGATCGAGCGGGTCGGTGCCGGCGGCGCTCTCCACGAGATCGGTGACGCCGTCGCCGTCCGTGTCGAGCTTGGTCGGGTCGGTGCCGAGCGCGACTTCGTCGCCGTCCTTCAGACCGTCGTTGTCCGAGTCCGTGTCGATGTAGTTCGGGACGCCGTCGGTGTCGGAGTCGATCGGGGGGGTGGAGACGTCCGCGTCGCCGGCTTCGATCGCGTCGAGCAGGCCGTCGCCGTCGCTGTCGTCGTCGTAGCGGTTGCGGATCCCGTCGCCGTCCGAGTCGAGCTGGCCTTCATGGAAGTCACCGATCGAGTCGCCGTCCGAGTCGAGGTCGAGGTAGTCGAGCAGGCCGTCGCCGTCGCAGTCCTTCGGGGAGTCTGCCGTGGCGAGAGCGTCGACCATTCCGTCATCGTCGCAGTCGCTGCCCTGGCCAGCGATCTCGTCTGCGTCGTTGATGGCATCGCCGTCATCGTCGACGTCGGCAAAATCGAGCCGGCCGTCGCCGTCGAAATCAGCCTGCGAGTCGTTCGCGTCGAGGATGCCGTTGTTGTCCGAGTCGAGGTCGAGGAAGTTTGGCGTGCCGTCGTTGTCCGCGTCCTGCGGGGAGGTCCCGAGATCGGCGTCGCCAGCCTCGACCGAGTCGGGGATGCCGTCGCCGTCCGAGTCGGTGTCGAGCTTGTTCGGGACGCCGTCGCCGTCGGGATCGTCCATGCCCTCGTCGGCGTCCGAGATCGTGTCGCCGTCGGAGTCCGCGGATGGGTTGGTTCCTCCTCCGTCGCCGCCGGTCCCGGAGGTGGAACCGTCATCGCCGCATGCCGCAGCGGAAGCGAGGATGGCAAGAAGCGGGAGTGCGTAAGCGAGCGAGCGGTGCGGACGCGCCATGCAGACCTCCGAGAGGAAAGGAGCCTTCATGGTAGCGCTCGAACGCCGACGTGTTGTGGAAAGTTACAATCCCACCACAATCGACATGGTACGCGTCTCTCCTACTTGCCCACGTGCATCGAGGCCGCACACGTGCCGTCGAGCGCCGCGGGCACGGCCTTGAGCACCTTCGCGACACAAGCCTCGATCTTCGGATCTCCGGCCTTCGCTTCCGCCGCCGTGACCTTTCCACCCGAGGCCGTCCACCTCACCCGGACATTCGCTCCCTTGGGCGCGCACGCGTCGAGCGCCGCCTTCTTCTTGCCGATCGCGCCCGCCACGGCGGGGCCCATGACGAGCGCGCCGAGCCCGGCGCCCTCGGCCTTGCATTTCATGTCGGTCAGCGTGAAGCCGTCCGCCGTGATCGAGCCCATCGTGATGTTGGCGCCGGGGACGTCGAGCGAGCTCTCCACCTTCCGCTTGTTGTCGCAGCCGCTCGCGTCGCCTGCCTCGCAGGCCTTGTCGAACAACATGACAGCCTTGTCCTTATCGGGCGCGAGCCCGCCGCCGCCTTCGAGGGTGAGAACGCCCAGCAGGTTGCAGCCCGCGACTCGCTTGTCGTTGCACGAAGCTCTCGCGAGCTCGGCCGCGACGGCCTCGTCCCCGGACTGATACGCGTGCACGCCACCTCGGCCGCACGCGAGCCCCACGAGCATCTGATCGTCGCCGGCGCCCTTACAAGCCTTTGCGTAGAGCACCGTGGCGTCCTTGGGCTTGTCGTGCCGGACGCGCTCGGCCGCGTTGAAGCAGCCGTCCATCTGCCCCAGGTCGCAGGCCTTCAGCCAGAGCGCGACGGCGCCCGGCTCGTCTTTGTCGATCTCCTGCACGAGGCTGCCGAGCGCGCCGCATCCGGCGCCGCTGCCCTGATCACAAGCCGCGGCGAAGTGCTCGCGGGCCTCTTCGTGCTGCTTGGCCTCCTGCGCTTTCCTGCCGGCCTCGACGCAGGCGGCCGCGTCGCCGCACGCGTACGTCTTGGCGGGAGCCGCTTCGGCGTCGGCCGAGGGCTCGGGGTCGAGAGCACGCGGCGCGCGCGGAGCGGGCGGGTCGACCGTGGAGCACGCGACGAGGAGCGGAAGGAGCGTGACGAGGAAGCGCGGACGCATCGCTCTCCGCTAACACGGCCGCGACCGATCGGACACGCCCGCCGGGCTCAGAGCACCTTGAGCGCGGCCTCGAGCGCCCCGACCAGCTCGACGCGAACCTCTTCTTCGAAGGCGTCGTCTCCCTTGGCCGCGCTCTCGGTCGCGAGCGCGGTCTCGAGGGCCGAGCGGCTCGACCGCTGCTCTAGCTGCACGAGCGAGGCGACGATCACCACCTTCGGGGCGCGCGGCACGTCCGCGTCGAGGAGCTCCGCCTCGAGGGGCGCGGCGGCTCTCGGATCACCCGTCTGGCCGAGCGCCTCGTAGATCTGGATCAGGTTGCCGGCGCTCTCCCGCGCGCCGCGGCGCTTCTCCTCGGCGAGCATCGCGACGAGGCGGTCGACCGCCACGCCGCGGTCGGCCTCGGAGGCGACCGCAGCCAGCTTGCCCAGCGCGTCGATGATGCTGAGCCCGCTGCCCGCTGCCCGGCTCAGGTCGATCCGCGCGAGCGGCTCGATCGCCTCCGTCGCGCCGCGCGCGATCAGCGCCCGTGCCGCCTCGGCGACCACGATCTCGTCTTCGCTTGTGAGGCTCGAGATCAGCGTGCGGGTTCCGGAGGGCGTGAGATCGTCGCGCGCCTCGAGCACCGCTCGAACCGCCGGGCTCGCAGCATCTTCCGGCGAGAGCGCGGGCTCGGGCTTCTGCTCCGCGCCCTGGGCCGTCTTTTTCTGCGGCCCGCCGGCCCTGGCGCGAGCCGGTCGCGGTCGCGGCTCGGCGGGAAGCTCGACGTCGTCGGCCTCCTCCGCGGTCGGGTGCGCGCGGGCGCTGCGCGCGCTCGGTGCCGCGGCGCTCGCGGTGTTGCTCGGGCCCTCACGCAGCGCGAAGTAAGCGAGCAGCGCGAGGGCGCCGCCCGCGAGCAGCAGCGCGCCGTACGGACGCGAGCCGGCGCCGCGAGCGGACGGTGTCAGCATCCAGCCAAGCTACAGTACATGCTCCGCATCTGCGATGCGGTCTTGCTGGGCTGACCGTAGCGGCCCGGAGGGAGCGAAGCCCACTCCCAGGAGAGCTTCGACATCGCGTTTGAGAACTCGGACGCCGTCATCGCGCGCGTGCTCGGGACGGTCACGTGGCGAACCGTCTTCACGAGGTACTGCGCGCCGAGCTCCTGGTTCTCCGGCTCGAAGCTGGAGAGGCCGTTTGCGCTCTTCACCGAGCTCCAGGTGTTGGTCAAGAACTGGTAGCGCCCAGCCGCGGTCGAGCAGGAGCTGCCGAATTTGAGGCACTGGTTCGGGTGCACGTTGCAGCTGTTCATCAGCTTGAACGAGAACATCACGTCGTAGCCATCCCGCGAGTATTCGCGCGTCCCCTCGGCCCACGCGATCGAGTCGTGCAGCGCCTTCTGGAAGTCGTTCACGGCGCCCGAGGCGCGAGCCGGATCGCAGGTCTCGCCGCTCGGCGTGTCGTTGCCGCCCTCGTTGCCCTGGAGGACCTCGACGTACTTGCGCGACACCCACCCGTGGATGCCGTCCTCGGACTCGACCTTGACCCAGCCGTTCCCTCCGCTCGTCTGGGTGCACATGACGACGGCACCGTTGTCGAGCACGTCCAGGATCTTCGCGCTGGTGCTGGCGCTCTTGCGGAGGTTGAGCGCGCTCGCCGTGACCTCGAGCGGCGTGCCGGCCTGGACGACCGAGCTCACGCCCGACTCCTCGTCGTCGACGGCCTCGATGTCGTCGTCTGCGGCGTCGCCGGGGGCGCACGCGGCCAGCGCGAGCACGCCGACCGAGAGGAGGAGCGACGCGCGACGAAGGACCGAGTCGATGAGCATGCGCAGTCCCAGAGCAAACGGCAGGCCGAAGCAAAACTGGCGGAAAACCACGGATATTCTCGCTCACTCTGCGATGCGCGCGCCCAATGTAGGCAACGAAGCGGCCCACGATTTGGTCACGCCCCTGCGCCCGCGGGATTTCGAGCCTCGGTTCCGCGAGTGACGCTCCGTGGCTCGCAGGATCGGCTCCTCCAGCCGCTCCTCTCTCGAGGTCCCCGACCATGACGCGGCCGTGATCGCTGCGACGCATCAGACCGGGCGTGCACTCGATGTGCAAACCCGAGTCAGCGACTTTGCACATCGAGGCCGCGACGCCGCGGAGCAGACATCGGCGCTGGATGTGTGCTTCGCGTGTGGTGGTGGATCACGCGACCCCCTGGACAGCGGGCGAGGCCGACAACGCCGCGAGGAGCGCGCGCGCGTCTTCGTAGCGGCCCTGCGGATCGAACGCCAAGCAACGCTCGACCACCGGCGCGAGCTCGGGCACCACCCCGAGCGCCAGATCGCGCGCGGCGTCGGCGCGACGAAACGCCGGGATGGCCGGGTCGAGGCCCACGCCGCTCAGCAGATCGACCACCAGCAAACCAAACGCGTAGACGTCGACGCGCGCGTCGACCTCACCCCCGGCCGCCTGCTCCGGCGCCATGTAGCGCGGCGTCCCCATGATCAAGCCGCTCCGCGTGAGCGTCGGGTGGGCTGTCGTGCCGAGCTCTGCGGGTTGGCTCGCGGCGTCGCGCGCAAGCCCGAAGTCCACGATCTTGGGCGTGCCGTCCGCCGCGATCATCACGTTCTCCGGCTTGAGATCGCGGTGAACAACGCCTCGGGCGTGCGCGGCGGCGAGCCCCGCGGCGACGGCTCGTGCGATGCGGTGGACCTCGGACGTCCCCACGAAGCCCCGCACGATGCGCGCGCGCAGCGTCTCGCCGACGACGAGCTCCATCGCGATGAACGGGGGCTCCGACTCGCCGAGCTCATAGACCGCCGCGACGTTGGGGCAGAGCACGCTGGCCGCCATGCGGGCTTCCCGGAAGAACCGCGCGCGCCGCATCGGATCGGCGGCGAGGTGGGGCGGCAAGAGCTTGAGCGCGACGTCGCGGCCGAGCCGCTCGTCTCTCGCTCGGTAGACGACGCCCATCCCGCCGGCGCCGAGCATGTCCTTCACCACGAACCCGCCGACGCGGGTCCCCGCCGGGAGGGAGATGAGCGCGTCCGGCATCGCATGGAGGCCCGGGGCAGGCGCGTGGGCCAGCGCGCGGAGGAGCGCGTCGGTCGTGTCACCCATGGGCGCCGAGAGCGACCCGACGGCGCTGGCGGCGCCTCGATACGGGGACGCGCCTCGGCTCGCGGGGCTCCCGGACGGCGGCTCGCCGCGGAGGAGCGCAACGAGCGACAGCGCGCCGACCACCGCGCTCGGGACCAGCCCGAGGAGCACCATCTCGATCGAGCCGCGCGAGTTGGTGAACGAGAGGAGCAGCCCGGCTGCCGCGAGGAGGCCGGTCACGCCCCCGACCACGCGGAGCGCGAGGCGGAGGTCCTGTCGCGACGGTTGGTCTCCGGCCGTGGGCACGAAGGCCATGCCGGTGGACACGACGGCCAGCAAGAAGCCCGGAACCAGGAAGTACAGGTGCGTCTCGGACGAGGGGGAGAACGTCCGGCGCACGCCGTCGTACGCGTAGGAGAGCGGCAACACGTAGGGCTTGATGCCGAGCAGGACGGCCGTTGGAGCAGCAAGCGCTGCGCCGAGCCGAGGGGAGCCGGTCGCCGACGCGATCCCCAGCGCGGCGGCCGCGCAGAGGCCGGCGACGACACCGAGGAATAGCTCGATCTCGCGCGAGTCGGTGGCGAGCAGGATGCGCACGCTCCAGATCAGGCCGATGAGCGCGCACGCGACCGCCGCCAGCCGCGACAAGCGGGAGCCCGCGCTCATTTGCCGCGCGTCGCCTTCTTCTCGACGAGCCCCTCCCGCTCGGCGCGCTCGCGGATCTCCTGCTTGAGCCGCTCGAACCGCTTTCGGAGGGCAGCGGAGCGCTTCGCCACCTCGACCTCGGCGGCGTCGTCTCCCAAGGTCACGCGAGCGATGTCCTGGTAGGCCATCTGTCTGTCCACGCGCAGGACGAGCAGCTCGCGATCATCCTCGGCCAGCTCGTCTCGGATCTGCGCCATTCGATCACGCACGCGTGTGGCGAGGTAAGAAGCCGTCGACGAGCGCAGCTCCTCCGCGATGGCCGAGATGGTCCCGAGCCCCGAGAGCGAGGCGCGGCGGCGCGAGTAGGGGTCGCGCTTGATGCGCGAGGCAGCGTGGCGCGCGAGCGTGTAGGCCCAGGTCCGGAAGCTCGCCTGCGCGCGAAACGCCGGCAGCGCGCGCCACATGTCCTCGCAGAACTGCGAGAAGGCGTCTTCGGCGGTCGAGGGGCCGATCGCGACGAGGAAGCCGAGGATCTCGGGGCCGTAGCCGCGCAGCCCGACCGAGGCCGCTTCGTCGAAGCGACCCCGGCGGATGGCGTCCGCAACGCCGCGCTCGATGACCTCCTGCACGCGGCCATCGTAGTCGCGAGCGCGTGCTCAGGGAATCTCTGCGGCCTTCTCGCAAGCCCCCTTCGTGCCGAGCTTGCAGGACTTCTGCAGGGTCGACTTCGCCTTCGCCAGATCCTTCGCCGCGCCCTGGTTCCCGTGCAGATACGCCGCGCCCAGGCCCATGCAGCCGATACCGTCGTCGAGATCGCAGGCCTTCTCCAGGAGGGGGATCCGCTTGGGGTCGGTCGTCTCGAGGCGGAGCGCGAGCGAGCGGCACGCGCCGCCCGACTTCTTCTCGCAGGCCTTGGTGAAGGCCTCGTCGGCGGCCTTCAGGTCCTTCGCGACGCCGCGCCCGTCGTTCAGCGCGCGACCGTAGATCTCGCAGCCGAAGCCCGAGCCGAGATCACACGCCTTCTTCAAGAGCGTGGCGCCCTTCGTCTCGTCTTTCGTTCGACCATCTTTCCCGAGGAGGTACCGCCCGCCGATGTTGGCGCACGCCTCGGCGTCCCCACGCTCACAAGCCCCTTCGTCTTTGTCCGCCGGCGACCCGCTCTCGGAGTCACCCTTCTTCTCGTCGTCGCCCCCGCTCTTCTTCGCGCCCGAGCCGACCGCCGTGTCACACAGGCTGTAACAAGACTTGTTCTTCGCGGCGGCCTCCTCGAGGCAAGCTTTGTCGCCGGCGCAGGCGGCCTCGTCCTCCGCGCGGATCTTGTCGCAGACCCCTTCGCACTTCTCGAGCTTGCTCTTGCAAGCGGGGACGGCGAAGAGAACGAACAGCGCGGCCAGGTTGATCAGATGGGGGGTCTTCATGGCTTTCCTCGTTGCGCCTCTCCCGGGCGCAACGGGGTAGAGCCAGGCCCCCAGCTCGTGTGACAGAAAAAAACGAGGCCCCGGGGGGCCTCGTTTCTCACTGGCTTCTCACTGGGCCGTGAGCTCGGCCACCGGCGTCTGCGAGGCCGCCGGGTCGACGCCGACGTTGCCGATGGAGGTCACCTCCGGCACGACGGCTTGCAGGACGGTGAGCGTCACGTCGGTGATGCTGCGGCCGGGCTGGACGGTGTGGATGCCCGGGTGCACCAGCCGGCCGCCCCCGCCGCCCGCCACGAGGCACGCGAGGTGCCGGTTGCCGTCGAAGTCGTGGCTCCAGCCGTCCATGCAGTCGCTGCCGATCAAGATGGCGGAGCTCGCGAGCAGGTTGCTCGTGCCGTCCGCCGTCTCCTTCAGCTTGTTCAGGAAATAGGCGAGCTGCGTGATGGTGAAGTTGAGCCCCGTGTTGAAGTCGTTCAGGCCGCCGTAGTCCTCCTCCATGCCCTGATCGTTGACCGAAAACGAGTGCGACGCGCCGTGGTGGCCCTGCGAGCTCGCGCCCGGGAAGACCGTGTCGCTCGCGCCCTCGTGGAACAGGACGCTCGCGATGCGGGTCACGTCACACGCGAAGGCGTAGGCGAGCAGATCGCTCATGACCTCGTTCACGGCCTCGAGCGGCTCGACGCCGTTCACGTCGGTGTTGGTCTGGGTGGGCTCGTCCGGCGCCTCACATTGCGGGGGCAACGTGTTGATCTTCGCCTCGAGCTCGCTGATACCCTGGAGGTGCGCGTCGAGCCGCTGCTTGTCCCGCGCGCCGAGCCTCGACTCGAGCCGAGCGGCTTGCGCGCGCACCGCGGAGAGGACGCCGAGCCGCGCCGGCTTGGCCGGATCGTCCGGCGGCATGAAGTTTCCGAAGAGCCGGTAGAAGACGTCCGCAGGGTTGCGCTCCGGGAAGAGCGGCTCGGTCGTCGACTTGTGTGAGAGCGCGTGCATCGTCGTCCCGAAGTCCGCGCCGCTGATGCGCTTCGAGATCCCGATCTGGATGCTCGACACGGGCGTCTGCGCGCCGATCTGCGCGGCCGCGACCTGATCGATCGTGGGTCCGCCCGCGTTCGAGTAAAAGCCCATGCCGCACTCGGGGTCGTTGTTGCACGCCTGCGTGAAGGTGTAGCCGTTGAAGAGGGTCATGCCCTCGTGATGGGTGATCTGGTTTCCGCACGGGTTGCGGAAGCCGGTCGGCACGCTCACGTACTCCTTCACCGACGCGAGCGGCGCGAGCGCCTCCGCCAGCGGGTAGTCCGGGCCGGTGACCGGCGTGAGCATTCCGCCCGGGATCCAGCGCTTCTTGTTCACGCCGTTTCCGAAGAACCAGGTGACGAGCCGGACCGGCAGCGGCGTGCCGCCCGCGAGCGCGGTGCCGCTGTCGTTCAGCATGATCTCGAGCACGGGCAGGCCGACGGCCACGGCCGCACCGCCCATCATTCCTCGCATCATCGCGCGGCGATTGAGGGACCGCTTCTTCGGGACGCTTCGCATGATCGTGCTCATTTCGGCTCTCCCACGAGTCGGAACGCGGGGCTCGCGGCGATCTCGACCATCAGCTGTTGGACTTTGTAGCCGCCGGCCGCGAACGCTTCGTCGATCGCCTCGAGCGCGGGAGCTTCACCGGCCGTCTCGAGGTGGCCGGTCGATTGGCGGAAGAGGAACCGCGCCATACACGTGGTCGCCTTCGGGTTCTCACGGAGGAGCGGTCCGATGTCGGCGACCGACGCAAACGTGCCGATCTCGGGCGTGGAGCCCGCCGTGTCGATCGTGAGCCCCTGATCGGTCTCGCGGAAGGCGCCGACGGAGTCGAAATGCTCCATGGACAGCCCCGGGGGGTCCGTCCGGCCGTGACACGCGGAGCAGGACTCGTTCGTCGCGTGTTGCTCGAGGCGTTGCCGCATCGTCTTGGGGGTTCCGTCGTCCGGCGGGAGCGTGGGGACGACGTCGGGCGGCGGCGGCGGCACCGCGCCGCAGAGCAACGTGGTGATGATGAACATCCCTCGGCGCGTCGGGGACGTGTAGACCGGGTGCGCGTGTTTCGCGAGGAAGCTCGGCTGGGTGAGGATGCCGCGGCGGTTCGCGACCTCGACGCGCTGGAATGCCGCGCCGCTCACGTTCAGCCCGTAGAGCCAGGCGTTGTCCTCGTTCACGTAGGTGAACTGACCGTCGAAGATCTCGCGCGCGTCCGCGTTGCGCGTCCACACGATGTCTTCGAGGAAGAGCCTGGTCTCCTCGGCGACGGCCGCGCGCGTCGCGTCGGTGAAGAGCGGGAACTTCGCGGGGTCCTTCTGGAGGCTCGCCGTGTCGTCGAACTCGAACACCTCGGCGTAGAAGGCGGAGAGCACCTCCTTCGCTTCGGGCCTCTGGATCAGCTCCGCGGCGGCCTGGCGGATGGCGGTGTCGTCCGCGAGGCCGTTCGCCTCGGCCCGATCGAGGAGCGCCTTGTCAGGGGTCTGCCCGAGGAGGAAGAAGGAGAGCCGCGACGCGAGCTCGGTCTGCTTGAGCCGGCGGCGAGGGTTACCCTCTGGGCCGTCCGGGTCGGGCTCGCCCAGCTCGATCTGGTAGAGGAAGTCGGGCGCCTGGAGCGTCGCGCTGACGATCGCGCCGACTCCGGCCTCGAACGAGCCGTACGAGCTCGACGCGGTGGTCGCCGCGCCCACGAGCGTCGTCACCTCCACCGGATCGAGCGTGCGGCGCCAGGCGACGCGGCCGAGACCTTGCGCGACCTGGGTGAAACAGGCGGAGTCCGCGGGGCCGGTGGGCGTACAGGGGACGATCTTCGCGTAGGCAGCGGGGTCGGCGAGCACCGCGTCCGCGACGCGCCGCGCCGAGAGCTCGTAGGTCTCGACGTCGGCGGGTGCGAGCGAGTACTCCGACGCGCCGATGGCTTTGAGCCCCAACGATGCGGCGTCATCCGGGGGAAGGGCGGCGTCGGCGGCGGCGTCCCCGAAGAGGACGCGGACGGAGCCGACGTATTGTCCCGCGGTCAGGCGACGGATCCCGGCCGGCGCCGGCGTGATATCCGAGGGCCGAGGTTCGGGCTCCGGGTCCGGGTCGGGGTTCGGTCTCGTCTCGTCGTCTCCGCAGCCCGCGTTCGCGAGCACGAGGAGAAAGGCAAAGCTTCGAAGGAGCTTGGGCATGGAGTCCCTGGTGAGTGGCGGGGAAGGCGTCTTCCGTTCGGAAGGTGTATGCCGGGGGGGTCCGGACCTGATCGAACAATCTTACGATGCGGAACGAGGAAGAACGGCAGACCTTCATCCGGGCCCAGACCCGGCTCGAGCCCGTCCCGCTCGTCCCCGAGATCTCCATCTACGCGGCTTCTCTGGTGACTCCCCTCTGGACGGCCACCCAACAGACCCTCGACCTGCACGATCTCGAGCCGCCTTTCTGGGCCTTCGCGTGGGCGGGCGGCCAGGCCCTCGCCCGATTCGTGCTCGACAACCCCGAGAACGTGCGAGGCCGCGCGGTCTTCGACTTTGCGAGCGGCAGCGGGATGGTGGGGATCGCGGCAAAACTGGCGGGAGCGTCGCGTGTCCTCTGCAGCGACGTCGACACCGTCGCCTGCACGGCGACCCGGCTGAACGCGGGCGCGGCGGACCTCTCGCTCGAAGCCTCCGACGCGGACCGCGTCGGCGAGCTGCTCGACGGGTTCGACGTCGTCCTCGCTGGTGACGTCTTCTACGACAGGAGCGCGGCCGAGCGCTTCGGGCCCTGGTTCGAGGCGCTCGCGAAGCACGGCCATCTCGTCTTGGTGGGGGACCCGGGACGGGCCTATTTCCCGGGCGGCCTCGAGGCGCTCGCCACGTACGACGTCCCCGTCCCGTTCGATCTCGAGAGCACGACGACGAAGCCCGCGACGGTTTACCGGTATCCGGCTCGCGCGGTACCGTCCTCGGGGTGAGCCCGAACGACGACGACCCGAGCGACCGCGACGCCATCCTCGCCCGGCGTGCCCTCCTGCTCTCCACCGCGCTCGCCGCGTTCTCTTGCGGCAGCCCGCGAGACGGGAGCCCGCAGCCCGAGCAGCCGACCACGGGCACCACGACCGCGACGGCTTCTGCGTCCGGCTCCGTGGCTCCGAAGGCGAGCCTCCCCTCGCCGCTCCCCGCGTGGAAGGACACGCTGGCGAAGGCTCCACCGCTCGGCATCCCCGCATCCGTCGACGGCAGGGAGCGAGACCAGCTCGACTGGCTGGAGAAGCGAGCCGCCGAGCAATACGAGGCGATCCGGGCGCTCTGGGAGGCCGTCCCGCAGTGCGACGCGACCTCGCCCGATTGCCGCCCCAGCTGGCGAAAGGCCGGCGAGCAGCTGAAGGCCATCCTCGATGTCACGCGCGTCCGGGGCTTCGGCGGCTGCGGAGGCGCAAACGGCGAGACCGCAACCGTGATCCGTCGCCGGAGCGCGCACGACCGCTACCAGCAGTCCCTCATCGGCGATCTGCAGACACACGTCAGGAAGACCGCCGCGTCCTTCGGCCCCCTCGCCGAGCAGGAGTGGCTCAGGCTCGAGGCCAACGCGAACAAGACGCCGCCGATGCCGTGCCTCTCCCCCTGCCCCATGCCCGAGGTGCAGTCGCTGCTCGGTCACGTGCCGTTCTCGAAGAACGCCTCGAAGGTCGGCCCCGACGAGCCGCTCATGAAATCGTCGCTCGATGCCATCGTGCAGATCTTCAAGGGCAACCGGGCCAAATCGAAGATCGTCGTCCGCGGGCACGCGTCGGCCACCGAGGACAAACCCGCCGAGCTCGCGGCCGCACGCGCGAAGGCGGTCGCTGATTGGCTCGTGAAGGCGGGCATCCCCAAGGACAGCGTCGTCACGAAGTCGTTCGGCGCCGACCTGCCCATCGAGCGGGCCGACGCGGAGACCGCGGCGGAGAACCAGCGCGTCGATTTCGAGGCGGTGCCGCAGTGACGATGGCCGAGCTCGCCGCCGATTTCTTCGAGCGGCATCCGGAGCTTCGACTCGGCGCCCTCGGCGCCGCGGACAACCAGCGCGCGCTCGACCTCGCCCCGTTCGGGCACGAGACGGTGTACTTCCCCGCGGAGAAGCGCCCCGATCTCGTCGCGCTCTACCGAGAGGCGAACCAGCTCGCGTTCCCGGGCGCGCTCGCGCTGCCCGGCTGGGTCCTGAGCGATCTCTACCTCTTGCCCGGAGCGATCGGCCTGCTCACGTGTGAGGCCCGCTACCTCGACGTCCCGATCCGGAAGCGCCTCGGCTTGCGGCCCGACGACACCGCGATCGCCGCGGCGTACCTCGGCGCGCCGACGGTCCACCCCGGGACGTTCATCGGCGTCTCGCTGCTCAGCCTGATCCCGCGTGTGCTCGCGGGCGCCTGGGTGAAGGCCCTCACGCTCCGCATGCTCGGCGCGAAGCGCCTGCGCGGCGTCGCGCAGTGGCAGAACCCGAGCGTGCGCGTGCACACCCGGATGGGCCCCATCCGCGTCGTCTCGAGCGTGCCCGGGACACACGAGTTCAAGGCAAAGAGCTTCGTCTACGAGAGCACGCTCGGCGACGAGTCCGAGTGGGGCCTCGCCATGCAACGCAAGGTCGAGATGCGGATCGACGCGAGGATCCCCGGCGCCGATCACGACGAGCTCGGGCGCATCCTCGAGCGCGCCGAGGCGGGCGAGGAGATCCACATCGTGCCGCCCGGGCTCGACGCCTCCGGCCGCGTGCTGCTTCGCCTCGGCGCGTAGCGCACCACGTCGATTCTGCGGCTTTCTCGCGTCGACATTCGCGCCTCATCGAGGCGAGGATGCGACGCATCACGACAATCGATCCGTCGATGCTCGACGTGCCTTGATGCGCGAGTCGTTCGAGGGTGTCATCGATCTGGTCGCAGGGAGGGCGACGCGATGAACAGCTGGAGATCGAACCAAGCCGCCGAGAGGCCGGCACCGTCGAGCAGCCGAGCGCTCCGCTCGACGCGGATCGTCCTCGTGGAGGACGGCGCGCAGTGGCCGCTGCTCGCTTCGGCTCGCCCCATCGAGACGATGGTCATCGCGCAGAGCGGCGACGACTACGAGACCTTCATCTCACGCGCGAAGCGCAAGCTCCAGAGCCTCTCCGGAGGGGACCGTTCCATCCGCGCGGCCATCATCGCCGTCGGCGACGCTCGGGACGAGCCGATGCGAGTCGGCGGGCGCGCGGAGATCGCGCGAACGTTGGCGAAGCACATGCAACACACGGGCGGCGGAGAGATCGTCCTCTTCTCGCAGCCCGGCACGCCGGGGGACTCGCGCAGCGCGCTCGTCGGCCTGGCTGACGGCTTGCTCGCGGAGCTGGGGACCGACGACGTGTCGATCTCGCTCCGCTTCGGACCGGCGAAGCCCGCCGGCCTCCTCGGCCAAGCGCGGCTCCGCCGCGTCCTGCCCTGATCAGCGCTTCTTCGCGCCCTTCTTCTTGAGCTTGAGCGTGGTCCCCCGGCAGCCGGGTGCGCCGCATTTGCACACGTAGAACGCCAGGTCGGCCTTGGTGGGCTTGTAGTCGATCGAGAACGCGTAGTCGTACGAGAGCTCCTCGCCGGGCTCGATCGTCCGGAGCGCGTAGATGAAGACGCGCAGGTCGTCGTATTCGATCGCCTCGCAGTTGGGCTCACACGAGTGGTTGATGAACCGAGCCTCGTTGCCGCCCACGGCGGCGTCGATCGCCATCCCCTCGTCGCCGACGCCGAAGAGGAAGGTGTGGTGCTGCTTCATCTTCCGGTCGTCGTACCGGCGCGAGGCCTCGTCGTCGTCGATGAGCTCCCCGACGTATTCGACCAGGCGCGTGCCTTTGCGGATCTTCTTCAGGGCGAACGCGCCGAGACCGTGGATCTTCGAGCGACGCACTTCGAAGTAGGGGTTCGCGTTCACACCGCTCGGGGCTTTCGGCATCGGCCGCTCTCTACTCCAACCATCGCGACAAAGGGAAGGCGAGCGGATCGGCTCAGGCTCTCTTCTTGCTCCTCGATCGAGGCATGGAGCCGCAGATCGTCGCCGGGAAGAGCTATCGATGGACCTTCTTCGACGGTCCCATGCAGGGCCGGTCGTTCGAGCATGTCTTCCGCGCCGACGGAGGGCTCTCGTTCGTTCGGCTCGACGCGGCTGGATTCCCCGAAGGCCTACCGACACGCGTGGCGACCTACGAAGCCGCCTCGCTGGGGCGCGACGTCACCGTCATCTCGTACTTGAGCCCGAGCGGCACGACGCTGACGACCGTCCTCGACCATCGGAGCGGGCTGCTCGTGGCCGTCGCTTCCAACGAGAACGACTTCTGGGTCCAGCACGGCCGGTTCGAAGAGGTTCACGCGCAGCGCGGCGATGCCGCGCACGCCTAGCCCGGGCCGAAGCCCAGCTCAGCGCCGAAGGTCAGGCGTGTAGGGCCGAGAGGACGGCCGAACCGACGCCGAAGGCGGAGGTGAGGACGGGATTCGAACCCGCGTATAACGGTTTTGCAAACCGTTGCCTAACCACTTGGCTACCTCACCGTAGCGAAGGCCGAACATGTGCCCGACCGCGCGGGGCGTGTCAACCCCGCAGACGGACGGCCCACCTCTTGGCGCCCTGACCCCCGGGCACGCCCGATGCTGCGGAGTTCGCGAGACCATGAGAACCGAGAAGGCCTTTCGCATCGGCGTGGAAGTCGGCGGCATGATGATCGTGCTCATGGCGCTGGTGCGCCTCGTGGGTGTGCCCGTGCACGTCGAGCAGCTCCTCGGAGCGTTTTTCCTGCGCCCGGGCCCCAGCGCTTGGGTGCTCGGCGCGGCGCTCCTCCTCCTCGCGTCCAGCGTCGTCGCGCTGGCCTACGCCGCGATCTTCGAGCACCTCGCGCACCGGGCCGACGGCGTGACGGGCGTCGTCGTCGCGCTCGCCCACATGGTCTTCAGCGGCGCGTTGCTCGCCGCCCTCCCGGCGATCCACCCGTGCGTCACCGAGACGATGCAGAGCCCAGGCCCCTACTTCTCCGGTCTCGGGCTGCTCGGGGTCTTGGTCTTCGTGGCCCTCCACCTGACCTTCGGGGCGCTCGTGGGCGGGCTCTACGGAGAGGTGCGCCCCCCTCGGCTCCACCGAGCGACAGTGTGAGCGCGCGAAAATCACCTTCTTTTTCTCCCGGGGGCTTCGTGTACCCTCCGGGGACCCCATGCACGTCGTCTCGGTGTCGAGCCAGAAAGGCGGGGTCGGAAAGACCACCATCGCGCTCAACCTCGGCCTAGCCCTGGCGCGGACCGGTCAGAAGACACTCCTCACCGAGTTCGATGCGCAAGGCAGCCTTGGCCTGAGCCTCGGGCTCGCCGATCGCGCGCGGCCCGGCATCGCGGAGGTGCTGACCGGCGCCGAGCAGCTCGAGAACGTGCTGCAGCGCACGCGTGATCCGAACCTCTCGGTGCTCTCGGTCGGCCGCGTCGATCCAACGACCGTCGCCGGCTTCGAGGACGCGCTCACGCGCGGGCAGACCGTCTCCACCCTGCTCGATCAGGCGAAGGCGCAAGGCTTCGACCTCGTGCTCATCGACTGCCCTGCCGGCCTGGGCAAGGTCACGACGCGAGCGCTCGAGAACGCGAGCCACGTGCTCTCGCCGCTCCAGGCGGAGCCGCTCGCCCTCCGCAGCGTCGGCCAGATCCTCGCGTTGGTCGACCGCGTCCGCGCGACGAAGAACCCGAAGCTGGAGCTGCTCGGGTTCGTCCTCTCGATGTTCGACCGCAAGGTCGCGGCCTCGCTCGACGTCGCCGAGACGCTCTGGACGAAGTTCCCGGTCGGCGTCGTGATGGACGCGATCATCCCCCGCGACGAGATGTTCCTCGAGGCGTCGTTGCGAGGCGCGCCCGTCCTCTTGATGCAGAAGAAGCCTCCTCCGCTCGCCCGACGGTTCGACCAGCTCGCGAGCGACGTCCTCGATCGCCTCGCTCCCTCGCAGAAGGCACCGACCGAAGATGACACGCCGATCCCGCTCCTCGTTTGACCTGCGCGACGCGCTGGTCACGGCCGAGGCGCTGTCGCCCAAGCCCCCGGTGGTCGAAGAACCCGTGGCCTTCGACGGCGTGCCCCTCGTCGCGTTCGGGCAGGAGCGCCCGTCGCAGGTGCCGGCCGCCCTCCTGTCGGCGCCGAAGACCACCAAGCGCACCCTGCCCGATCCTCCCAACGTCGACACCATCGCGAGCCTCGTGCCCAAGCTGGGCGCGCTGCTCGACTGGGTCCGCAAAGACCCCGACACCACGCGCGCGCTCGTCGTGGACGACGAAGGCCTGCCGCTCGTCGGGACGGCCGTGGGCGATCTCGGCGAGACGGAGAGCCTCTTCGCCGCGACCGGCAGCGTCGCGAGCGCCATGAAGAAGCTCGCCCTCGCCACCCCGGGGACGCTCTCCCCCGACTTCGAGGGGCACGTCGGCGACGGCCCGGTCCTGCAGCTCATCGGGTTCTCGGCCGCGCGGCGCGCGTTCGTCGTGGCGGTCTCCCGGAAGGAGCCCTTCGGCAACAAGGACGTCGAGATCATCCGGAGCGCGTTCGCCTCCGCCCTGGCGACCAGCGTCATCGGGGGGACGACCCTCTCGCCGGCGCAGTCGTCGGCGCGGCCGTCTTCTGGGCCCAGCCGTGGAGGGCGGAGCGACCCGTGATGGAAGACCATCCCACGATGGAGGCCGAGAGCGCCATGGTGCTCGACGGGCTCGCCGTGGGCGTCGATCACCTCGAGGCGATCGTCGTCTTTTTTCTCTCGGCCTCCCACGCTTACGCGTCGTGGATCCGGCCCGGCGTAGATCTGCGGCCGCCGCGCATCGCAAACGCCATGCGCGAGGCCTACGTCGCCGCGGAGCAGGCGCTGCACATGGTCGACGGCGAGCCGCAGATCCGGACCGAGCCCCCCAGCCTCACCATCGAGACACAGGACCGGCTCATCTTCGTCCACCGCGTGCGCACGTTCGGCGTCGCGGTCTGCTTCGAGCGGGACGCGCCGCTCGGGTTCGCTCGCATGGCTTCCAAGCAGCTGGTGCGCACGCTCGAGCACGAGCTGCCCTATCCTCAGGACGAACATAACGTCATCGTCATTACCCAGCCGAAGCCCACGACCCCGGGAGCACACGTCGCCGCTCCGGCCCACATGGACTTCGACGCGGACGGCCCCGACACCCACCCGCCCCGCCACATCGTGGGCGATCGCGTGCGCCAGGTCTTGCGCCACCTGGAAGAGAACGCGCCGGACCCACACATCGTTCGCCTGCGCGTGGCGCTCCGCACCGGCCTCGGCCTCGAGGCCATCCAGAACCCCGACACGCTGACGCCGGACGCGCTGCTCCTCGTCGAAGGGGCGGCCGAAGATATCCTCGGCGCCACCCACGGCACGCTGACGGAGGTGGTCGCGCCGTGATGAACCTCGGGACCATCCTGCGGCCGGTGCCCTCGGGCGGCCTCTACGCCGTCAGCGATCAGCTCGTCCTGGGGGCGACCCACCACGAGTCCATCCTCCTCGAGCAGGCCGTCTGGGACGCCCTCGGCTCGGAGGGCTGGGCCGTTCGACGCCAGGCCGCGTTCGACGCGAGCTTCGCGCTCATCGGCGCGATCGCCAAGCGGCTCGGGATCGAGGGCGACCGCGAGATCATCGACCTCGCGACCGAGCTCTTCGCGACCCTCGGGCTCGGACAGATCCGCTTCGACATCTCGGCGACAGGTGGCGAGGTCATCGGCGCGGATCTGCTCTTCGGCGCGGGGTTCCGCGAGCGCTACGGCGAGAAGGCGCGCATGCGCCACCTCGCCGACGCGTTCGCCGCTGGCTTCGCGGCCGCGGCCGCGTCGATCGCGTACCCGTCGGACTGGGGCTCGTTCGAGGCGGACGAGTCGCGTTGCGTGGCGCGCGGGGACGGCATGTGCCTCTTCACGCTCTCGCGGAGGCCGCTCACGTTCCGCCCGGGAGAGGGGCTGACGCGGCTCGACGCCGAGCAGCTCCTCGGCCCCGACAACACGCCCGAATCGGACCCCCTGCCCGTCGGACTGACGACGCGCGATCTCGTCGCCTCCTGCGTCGCGAGCGATCGCGGCATGATCCGGATCTCCGAGGTGCGCTTCGCGCTCCTGCCGGCGTCGTACAGGGCCCAGCTGACGTTCGACACCCTCCACTTGATGGAGAAGCGCACGGCCGGCCCGGGGCAAGCGACCGGCTCGCGGCTCGCGCCGATCTTCCTCGACCTCGCCAAGGAGGCGACCCGCGCGGGGATGTTCCACCTCGTGGCGAACCTCTACGAGAGCGCGCCGCTCCGCGAGACCTTCGGCCCGCCTCCCGCCGATCCTCAGGAGATGGCCGAGCAGCTCGCCGCCGTCGCGAGCGCGCTCGGCTGGGGGTCGCTCTCGGTCGTCGAGCTCGTGCCCGGTGAGCGGCTCGTGCTCTCCGTGCCGCTCACGCCCGAGGCCGTGTATTACGCCGCCAGGCACGGCGGCACGCCGCAGTCGCGCCTGCCCGGCCTCCAGGGGCTGGCAGAGGCGCTGGCCCTCCTCGTGGGCTACGTTCGGTTCAGCGGAGACGGCGTCCCGCCCGACACGTACCAGAAGCTCGCGCTCGAGGGTCCGATCATCCGTACGCAGGAGACGCGGAGCATCCTCAGCGGCGATCGCGAGTGCGAGGTCGTGGTCGAGCTCTCGCGCCGGTGAGGGAGGTCACGTGGTCGAAATCACCCTGAGCGGCCCTGGAAAAAACGCGCTCTCGAGCCGGCTGATGGCGCACGTCGTCGCCGAGGTGCGCGCCGCACGCGGCGCCCCGCTCCTCCTGCGGGGCGAGGGCGACGCCTTCTCCGCCGGGCTCGACCTGAAGGAGCTCGCCGGCCTCGACGCGCCTGGAATCGAACGGTTCCTCGAGCTGCTCGACGAGATGGTCGTGGCGCTCTTCGAGCACCCCGGCCCCACCATCGCCTGCCTGAACGGGCACGCCATCGCAGGAGGATGTGTGGTCGCGCTGGCCTGCGATCATCGGGTCCTGACGACGAGCCCGCGGGCGCGGGTCGGCCTGAACGAGGTTGCCATCGGGCTCCGGTTTCCCCCGCGGGTCCTCAAGCTGGCCCGGGCCCGCCTCGGACCGCTGGCAGAGCGCCGCGTGCTCCTCGAGGCCGGGCTCTATCAACCGTCCGATGCGCTGGCCCTCGGCCTCGCGGACGAGCTCGCGGACGACCCCGTCGCGGCCGGGAGAGCACGCCTGGAGAAATGGGCAGCGCACGACCCCGGAGCCTTCGCCGCAGCCAAGTCCGCGCTGACGCGGGGCGCGCTGGATTTGGATTCCGGAGAGGTGGCCCGGTATCGTGGAGAGGTCTTGCCACGCTGGACGGGCGACGAGCTGAAGAAGATCGTCGCTTCGGTCCTTGGGAGGTGAGCGTGCCGCATTTTCTCTTCGGCGACTCCAGCCCGTTTCCTTTCGACTTCAACTTCCTCGCGTCCATCGAGGCGTTCATGACGTCCGCCACCCGCGTCGTGCTCCTCGAGAGCGAGACGAAGGTCCAGATGCAGGAGGCGAACGCGGCGGACCGCGAGCGGGTCGAGAAGCTGACCGCCATGAAGGGGCTGCACCAACGCCTGATGCTCGCCCTCGAGCGAGCCACGAACGACCCGCAGTTCGCGACGGCCCGCGAGTACACGAACGAGCTGCAGGAGGCGGCCAAACGTATCGTCGACCGACACCACCGCCAGGCGAGGGAGTCGACCGAAGGAGAGCAGGCGCAGCTCGCGGCCGACCGCGAGCGGAGGCAGCTCGAGGCGCGCGCCCACCTGGAGCGGTTCTTCCTGCAGGCGAAGATGCCGGTCACCGACTGGTCCGTCACGCTCGAGCTCCACGTGGAGGGCAAAGACGCCAAGAACGTGATGACCGCGCTCCTCGGGCACCCGCAGCGCGTCACGAGCAGCGTCCAGCTCGATGCCACCGGTGAGTGGGCCCACGCCCGCCGCGTCGGCGAGCTGGTGACCGAGATGGATCTGATGGTCGGCGTGAAGAAGAGCTTCTTCGGCGGCAAGGTGTCGGCCGAGCAAGTGAAGCTCGACGACTGGCTGGTCGGCGCGTTCGAGCTGCGCGACGACCTCGCGAGGATCTCCCTCCGAAAGAAGCTCGACCAGAAAGACGCGCTCGTCTTCCACCTGCGACGCACCGAAGCAGGCGCGCTCTCCGGCCACGTCGATCACCCCGGGGATCCGAACGCGGCGCAGCTCCCCTCTGCGGTCGCGGACTCCGACCTGCCGAAGCTCTACGACCTCTGGCGGAAGCTGAAGGCCGGGGCGGCGCCGCTGCTCGATCACCGCACCCGCCTCCTCGGGCTGACCCTCGACGATGCGGACGTCTTCGCCAACGGGCTCGCGCTCCCGCTCACGGTACGGCTCGTGGACACGTTTGCGCCCATCGTCCGGACCATCGTCGAGCGGAGCCCGAACAACCACGAGCTCTCGCTGAAGATGGAGCACGACGGCGGCAGGCGCGAGGAGGTCTACCTGAGGCGCGACGAGCTGCTCTCGAAGCTGCAGCCGCTCTCCGCGGATGGGCGCGCCGTCTTCGGTCCGCTCGGCCTCGACGACTGGATGCCGACGCTCACGATCAGGCCACCGGTCGTGGGTGGGCCCGTGATGCCGGAGGGCGACTCGGCCTGAGGCAGCACGCTCACTCGTCCGGCGCGAGGATGGCCTTGTAGCGCTCCGCCTCCTCGGGCGGCAGGCGATCGAGCAGCGCACGCAGGGTGTAGTTCCCTCGGATCTTGCCGTCCTCTTCGTACATGTAGTCGCTGATGTCTTCTTTCTTCACGCGCACGACCTCGCCCGCGCGTCGCGTCTTGACCCGCTCCGGATCGTTGTCGATCGTCCCGATGAAGACGCCGTCCTCGTAGCGGACGCCGGCGAGCCAGACCTGCTCGACGCGGACGCCGTCGGTGATCGGCGCCTTCACGCTGAGCTCGTGGAGAGGCGCGCGGGCGTGACGGGCCATGACCGCCTCGATCTCGCTCCGCGCACGGGCTCGCGCCGCGATCAGCGCCGGGTCGTCGGCGCGGACGTCGAGCACGACGTCGTCGGGGGTCGTGAGGCGTGGCCGAGCCGGTGTGCTCGTCGGCGCTCCGCCGGGCACCGGCGGCGCTTCGTCACGACACGCAGCGACCGAGACGGCGCAGGTGATCCAGAGCGGACCTAGCGCGCCGAGGATCTGTTCGAGCCGCGAGGGCATCCGGCCTCAGCGGAGCTCGGCTCCACGTTTGGAGGGGACGACGCGGTCGCGTCCCTCGCGCTTGGCGTCGTAGAGGGCGGCGTCGGCGGCCTCGATGAGCTCGTCCGCCGTCTTGATGGCCTGCTCCTCCGACGAGGCGATCCCGACCGAGATGGTGACCTGCGAGCACTCCGGTCCCCACCCGCGCCGGGCCGCGAGGAGCTTGAGACGGATGCGCTCCATGACCAGCACGGCCTTGTCTCGCGGCGTGTGGGGGAAGAGGACGGCGAACTCGTCTCCGCCGTAGCGCGCGCAGAGGTCCACCTCACGCACGCTGGACAGGACGAGCTCGGCCACCTGCCGGAGGGCCTCGTCGCCCGCGCCGTGACCGTGCTGGTCGTTGACCTGCTTGAAGTTGTCGACGTCCACCATGGCGCACGACAGGGCGTGACCGTAGCGCTTGGCGGTCGCCCACTCTCGCTTGAGGACGTCCGTGAAGCGACGCCGGTTGTAGAGCCCGGTGACCGCGTCCGTCATCGCCACCTGCTCCGCGCGCGAGAGCATGCCCTCGAGCTCCTGGTTGCGCTTGCGGAGATCGAACTTCACGGCGCGGGAGCGGAGCGCCGCGTACATGCGCGCCTCGAGCTCGTCGCCGTCATAAGGCTTGGGCAGGTAGTCGTCCGCGCCGACGTGCAGCCCCTCGATGCGCTCCTTCACGTCGTTCTTGACCGTCAGCATGATGATGACGCTGTCGCGGGTGGCCTCGTTCAGCCGCAGCCAGCGGCAGACGCTGTGGCCGTCCATGTCCTCGAGCACGACGTCGAGGATGACGATGTCAGGCACCGACTGCTTGCTGCTCTTGAGGGCCTCGATCCCGCTCGAGACGGCGTCGACCTCGTACCCACGGGACTCGAGCAGCGCGACGAGCGTATTCCGCTGCTCGCGAGAGTCCTCCACCACGAGCACGCGTGCCTTCATGCGTCGCCCTCGCCCGGCGTCGGCCGACGTAAACCGTCCAAGGCCATCAGGGTACATGACTCCGTCAGCCGGAGGCCACGACGCGCGCGCGGCCGCCCCGTTTCGCCGAATAGAGCCGCCGATCCGCCACGCGCAGGAGGACGTCGATGGAGGTCCCGTCGAATGGGGAGGTCGCGGCTCCGGCGCTGCACGTGACGGTGAACGGCCCTTTTTCGCCAATCAAAAAGGGGCATTTCAGCGAGGGCGCGAAACGCGGCCTCGATCGGCTGCCGAACGCTCTCCGCCGTCTCGCCGGGGAACGCGAGGATGAACTCCTCCCCTCCCCACCTGCCACGCAGATCCTGCGCACGAAAGCTCTTGGCCAGCAGGCGTCCGAAAGCCGCCAGGACGTGATCTCCGCTCTCGTGGCCATACCGGTCGTTGATGGCCTTGAAGTGATCGACGGCGCAGAGGACGAGCGCGAGAGACCGAGCGCTGCGGGCACAGGCCGCGAGCGAACGCGTGAGGGCCTCGAGGAACCCGCGTCTACGCATGAGCCCGGTGAGCGCGTCCGCGTCGAGCCGCTCGCGGAGCCGCCGCGCTCGCTGCGCTCGAACGGCGGCGAGCGCCGCCACAGATCGACGCCGGTGCCTTCGGGCAGCGTGTCGTCCGAGGCGAAGACCACGTCGAAGAGGTTCAGCCTCGCGATCCGATCGATCGCATCACGAACTCCGGGGTCGGACGTGACCGCGAGCAGCGTCGGGCTCGTCGGCGCCATGGGCTCGTACGGCACGCTCGCGTGCGGCGTCACGCGGAGCCAGGGCGGCAGGGCCCCACAACGCGCGCTCGCCGGCATCGAGGCGATCGACGGGCACCACGCCATGCCGGTTTGCAGGCATCGGACCAACGGCGCGAAGACAAAACGAACGAGGCCGGCACGCCTCGGGGCGGCCGGCCTCGATGCCACGACAGCGCGATCAGTTGCCGCGTTCGCTCGCCTTCACCGGGGCTTCGGTCTGCGTCTTCGTCTTCACGACGCGCTCCACCGTCTCGCGCACGTTCGTGCTTCGTTGGGCGGTCGTCTTGACACCGGCAGCGAGTCGGTTCTGCGCGCTGGCGACCGGATCCCCGCCGTACGAGTCGGTGCCCTCCGCGGCTTGCGAGGTGCGGTAGGCGCCGAACATCGGGTTGATCATCCGCAGCATCTGCTTGATCTCGGCCGGCGTGTTGACCGCGCCCGTCGCGCTGAGGTTGCGCGCGCGCGAGCCCTCGCCCTTGCCGTTCGGCACCATCGACTCACCGCCGTAGGAGTCGGTCCCTTCGGACGCCTGCGACGTGCGGTAGGCGCCGAGCATGGGGTTGATCATCCGCAGCATCTGCTTGATCTCGCGCGGGGTGTTGACCGCGTTGCTGCCGCTCATGTTGCGGCCCGACGCCGTGGTCACCACCGACTTCGTCATGCTGCGGGTGGCCTGGTCGCCGTAGACGTCGCCGTGCGGCCGCGAGCGGGCGAGGCGCTGATCGAGGGCTTTCGCGCCGCGCGTGTCGGTCGCCTTGTCCTTTGTCACGTGCGACGAACGGGCCTCACGCTGCCTCTCGAGGACCTGGTCCTTGATGTTCAAGCTCCGCGAGCGCTGTTTGCTGTCGTTGTCGTCGGAGCGATCCGCGAGGGCGGCACCGGTCACGAAGATCGATGCGAGCAGCGCGCTGAGAAACAGTCCCTTACGCATGAGAAGTCTCCTTCCAGAGGTCCACGCCGAAGAGCCAGCAGAGGCCGGACGAAGGTCCGTTCGAAGAGGATGATACAGAAAAACCGAATTGCACGTACTGCGCGAACGTAGGGTAACGGGCAGGTGGTAGACAGAGGGAGGCCGGTGCCTCGCCAGATCCTCCACGTGGACATGGACGCGTTCTACGCCGCCATCGAGCAGCGCGACCGTCCGGAGCTCCGGGGCCATCAGGTCCTGGTGGGCGGGACCTCGCCGCGCGCGGTGGTCTGCACCGCGTCGTACGAGGCTCGGCGGTTCGGGGCGCGCTCGGCCATGCCGATGGGCGCCGCCCTGCGCCTCTGCCCCGCCCCCGTCGTCGTGCCCCCTCGGCTGGGCGCGTACGCCGAGGTGAGCGAGCACGTGATGGCCATCCTCGGCCGGTTCTCGCCTCTCGTGGAACCGCTCAGCCTCGACGAGGCGTTCCTCGACGTGACGGGCAGCCGCGCCCTCTTCGGCGACGGGCGCGCGATCGCCGGGGCCATCCGCGACGCCATCAAGACCGAGCTGTCATTGACGGCCTCCGCAGGCGTGGCGACGAGCAAGTTCGTCGCGAAGGTTGCGAGCGACATCCGCAAGCCGGACGCCCTCACCGTGGTGGAGCCCGGAGAGGAGGCCTCGTTCCTCGCTCCGCTCCCGGTCGAGCGCATGTGGGGCGTCGGCCCGAAGGCGGCGGACGTGCTCCGCCGCGCGGGCTTCCGGACGCTCGGCGATCTGGCCGCGAGCGAGCCGGCGCGCCTCGAGCGCGTGCTCGGCTCGTGGGGCCCCACGGTCGTCCAGCTCGCACGCGGCGCCGACGAGCGCGAGGTGGTCCCGCACCGCGAGGCCGTGAGCATCGGCGCCGAGGAGACGTTCGACGTCGACCTGCGGACGCGAGAAGAGCTGACCCGAACGCTGCTCGCACACGCGGCGCGCGTCGCGCGGCGCCTCACGGTCCGGGGCCTTCGTTGCCGGTCGGTGGTGCTCAAGCTGAAGCACGCGGACTTCAAGCTCGTCACCCGCCAGGCGAAGCTGCCCGAGCCGGTGAGCGACACCACGAGCATCTACCGCGCCGCCTGCGCGCTCCTCGACAAGGTCGACATCGCGGGGCGAGCCTTCCGTCTGACGGGCGTGTCAGCGAAGGATCTCGTGGGGGAAGGCGCCGCCGGCGGCGGGCTGTTCCCCGACGTCGAGATCGCGCGGCGCGCTCGTCTCGAGAAGGCGCTCGGCGACGTCCGCGCGCGGTTCGGCGAGGCGTCGGTCGTCGCGGCCGAGCTGGGCCAGCGAAAGGAGCGAAGGCGTGTATGATGCCGCCCGTGGCTCGTAGCTTCCTCCGCGTGACCGACCTCAGCTCCGAAGAGCTCCGCCTCGTCATCGATCGCGCGCTCGCCTACAAGAAGGCGCCCCAGCGCTCGCCCGACTTGCTCCGGGGGCAGTCGGTCACGCTCTACTTCAACAAGCCCTCCACGCGGACGCGCATCTCGTTCGAGACGGCCGTACACCGGCTCGGCGGGCTCCCCGTCACCGTGGGGCCCAACGACCTGCAGATGGGGCGCGGCGAGACGGTGGAGGACACCGCGCGGGTCATCAGCCGCTACTCGGCCGCGTTCGTGACGCGCACCTACGCCGACGACGAGATCACCCGCTTCGCCAAGGCCGCCAGCATCCCGGTCATCAACGCCCTGACGGACGGCCACCACCCCTGCCAGGCCCTGGCGGATCTGCTCACGCTCCGCGAGCGCTTCGGCAAGCTCGAGGGCCTCACGCTCGCGTACGTGGGCGCGGGCAACAACGTCGTGCACAGCCTGCTCGAGGCGTCCGCCCTCGCCGGCATGAACATGCGCGTCGCGGCGCCGTCGCGGTATCCCGCGGACCCGGTCATCGTGGAGGGCGCGAAGCGCCTCGCCGAGAAGACCGGCTCGCGCATCGAGATCACGGAGAGCGCGGCGGAGGCGGTGGACGGCGTCGACGCCGTCTACACCGACACCTGGCTGTCGATGGGCGACCCCTTCGAGGAGCGCAAGCAGCGCGAGCAGGTGCTCGCGCCTTACCAGGTGAACGCCGCGCTCATGAAGCGCGCGAAGCCAACGGCCGTGTTCCTGCACTGCCTCCCCGCGCACCGCGACGAGGAGGTGACGAACGAGGTCGCCGACAGCGACCAGTCCGTCATCTTCGATCAGGCCGAGAACAAGCTGCACACGTCGATGGCGATCCTCGACGTGCTCGTCTCCGGTGCGATCTGACGTGGGTGCAGGAACCGCTTCTGCGCCAGTCTTGCCTGTACGGCCGCGCGGCTTTCCCGCTCTTGGAGGTGGAGCAGGTGGCCGGATGGTCTCGCGACGCCGCAATATCCTCCCCGTCGGAGCCATCCCCGCAGAGCGTTTCTAGCCAGGGGGTCTGATGCAGCCCCCCTCGGCCGCTTCGCGGCCTCACCCCGCCTCCGGGCTCCGGGCCTTGCGGTCCTCGCCCGTGAAGATGGCGACCCCGGCCTTGAGCCTGCCCATTTCAAAGAGGGATCTGCACGAGGCCGCCGAGCCGGCGCGAGCCACCGCCCTCCGGGGTGGCTCAGTAGCGCGGCACGCTGGAGTCGACCTCGCGGCTCCAGGCGTCGATCCCGCCGGTGAGGTTGTAGACGCGCTTGAAGCCCTTCGCGAGGACCTGTTCGGCCGCGGCGCGGCTCCGCACGCCGTGGTGGCACTGGAAGACGACGATCGCGTCCTTGCTCAATGACTCGAGCTTCTTCAGGCCCTCGCCCTCGAACGGGATGGAACCCTCGATGCGGGCCGTCTGGATCTCCTTCTCGGTGCGGACGTCGAAGAGGTGAACGGGCTCCGCGCCGGTGAGCATGGCCGCGAGCTCACGCGCGCTGAGCGCGCGCACGACCGGCGGAGCGTTGGGGTTTTCGATCTTGAAGCCGGACCCCTGGGGCCCGTCGACGTAGTCGATCTTCACGCCGTCGGCGCGCTTGGCGCTGGCGGGGTCGACGAGGAGCGTGACGCCGTTGGCGACGACCTCGAGATCGCCGGCCTTCTTGGGCGCGAAATAGAGATCGACCTGGAAGCTCGCGTCGATCTCGATGCGGAGCTTGTCCTCGCCGGGCTCCTCCGCGGCCTTGAAGGCGCGGGCCGCGGCGTCCGAGACGTGGATCGTCGGCGGCTTGGGCGCCTCGACCGTGACGCCGACGAGCTTCGCCAGCTCGCCCGACGCGTGCATCTCGCGGACGATGTCGCAGCCGCCCACGAACTCGCCCTTGATGTAGAGCTGCGGGATCGTGGGCCAGTCGCTGAACACCTTGATGCCGTCGCGGAGCGACGCGTCCGCGAGCACGTTGGCGGTCTCGAACTTGACCCCGAGCTCCTTCAGGATGCCGACGACCGTCGCCGAGAACCCACACTGCGGGAACTGCTTCGTGCCCTTCATGAAGAGCATGACGGTGTTGTCGTGGATGAGGGACTCGATCTTCTCTTTGACTGCCGGCTCGAGCTGCATGGGCAAAACCTCTCGTATCGGCAGGTTCTTTAGCAGCGCCGGGGTGGGCGCTCAAGCTCGGGGGACAGGGCTCAGGGGATGAGGACGAGCTTGCCCTTCACGTCGCGACGCTCGATCCGCGCGAGCGCCTCACCGGCCTGCTCGAACGGATAGATGGCATCGATGTGGGGCCTGACCTTGCCTTCTGCGAGCCAGCCGAGCACGCGCTCGGCGTGCGCGCGGTTCCGCTGCGGCTCCCGCATCGCAAAGGAGCCCCAGAAGACGCCCACCGCCTGGCACCCCTTCAGGAGGAGGAGGTTCGCCGGGATCTTGGGGATGATCCCGCTCGCAAAGCCGACGACGAGGTGACGGCCCTCCCACGCGATGGCGCGAAGGGCCGCCTCGGAGAGGTCCCCTCCAACCGGGTCGTAGATGACGTTCACGCCTCCGCCCGAGAGGACCTTCGCTCGCTCCTTCAGATCCTCTCGCGTGTAGTCGATCGCGGCGTCCGCCCCGTGGGCGACACAATGCGCGAGCTTCTCCGGGCTGGAGGCGGCGGCGATGACACGCGCACCCAGGCATTTGCCGATCTCGACCGCCGCGGTGCCCACGCCGCCCGCGGCCCCGAGGACGAGCAGAGACTCGCCCGGCTGCAGCCGGGCGCGGTCGACCAGGGCGTGCATGGTGGTCGCGTAGGTGAGCAGGAGCGACGCGCCGATCTCGAAGGACACGCTCTCCGGGAGCTTCGCGGCGGACGCCTCGGGCACCACGACCTGCTCGGCGAACGCGCCGTGCAGCATCGTCGCGGCGACGCGGTCCCCGACCGCGAAGCCCGTTACGCCGGCCCCCACGCCTCGCACCGTCCCCGCAACCTCCCCGCCGGGGATGAACGGCGGCTCGGGCTTGAACTGGTATTTGCCCTGCGTGATGAGCACGTCGGGGAAGTTCACGCCCGCGGCCTTCACGTCGACGGCGATCTCGCCGGGGCCCGGCGTGACCTCGGGCAGCTCGTCGACGCGGAGCCCCTTCGGCCCCGAGAGCTCGTGACAACGGACAGCGCGCATTCTTTCCTCCGAGATTACCGCCCAGATCTCGTGCACCGAGCCCGGAGCTAGGGCGCCTTTCCTTGGCGCTCCAACGTTTCACCCGAGCGATACCGCCAGGCCCCGCCCACCCGTTCGAACTGCGACGCCTCGGTGAAGGAGAGGTCGCGGCCCTTGTCGAACACCTTCGCGCGGAACACGACGGTGGCCACCTCCCCTTCGCTGCGGCTCTCCAGGATGGTGAGGCCCGTGTACTTGTACGTCCGACAGGCCTCGCGCAAGGTGGCGCCGAGCGCGTCCCGAGGGACGACGGCGTCGGGGTGCTCGGGGTGCAGCGTGCGGATGAGGTATTCGATCTCGGAGGCAGCGAACGCCGAGTAGCGCGACCGCATGAGGGACTCGGCGTCGGGCGGCTCCGCCCCGGCGTGGTAGGGGCGACAGCACGCGCCGTACGTCTTGCCGGAGCAGCAGGGACACGCGGAGGACGGCTTGATGTTCACGGCGGGGTGGGGTCGCTCGCGAGGTTCATGGGAGAGGAGGCGCCCGGCACGAAGTCGACCGCAGCGTCCGTGTCGACGCAAGCCGGTTCACGATGGAGGCTCTGGTCGACGTCCTCGATGGAGGGGTTCGGCAGGACGACGCCCCCACACTCATCCCACTCGGGATCCTCACACGGCGGGGCGGCGCAGATGCAGAGCACGTCCACGCGGACGCCGTCTTTGTTGAGGAAGATGAGCACGTCGTCCCCGAACGACTGGAAGGACTCGAGCTGCTTGTCGGGGCTAGGCCCGTCGTCGAAGCCGGCGCCCGCGATGAGCAAGTGCCCGTAGGCGGGGATCGACAGGATCATGTCGCCGGTGCCGGAGAAGCGCTCGGTCTCGTTGCTCGTCGGCGCGCGCGCGCTGAGCGTGTAGCCGGCGAGCGAGACCGAGTCCGGCGTGGGGTTGAAGATCTCGACGAGGTCGTCCGAGCCTTGGTTCGAGCCGTTGGTGCGGGCTTCGCTGATGACGAGATGGTCAGCATTGCAGATCGACTCGCCGCCCTGACCGCCCGAGCCGCCGGCTCCTCCCCCGCCTTCGTCCGCGCCGCCGCGACCGCCCTCGCCCGCGCTCCCTGCCTCCGCGCCCGTCCCGCTTCCGCCGTCTGCGCGCTGGAAATCCCCGAGACCGGCGGCGAGCGCGCAGCCGCTCGCCGCGAACGCGACGAGCACGGCCCAGTAGCCCCGCGTCACAGCGCGCCTCCGAAGGAGAGCCCCACGACGCCGGGGCCGACGACGGGGACCACCGCCGCCGTTCCCGGCGAAGGCTCCTCGAGGACCAGCCCGAGCACGACCAACGTGGCGCCGGTCGCCGTCGCCAGCCCTCCGACGACGAGGAGCGCCGTGCTCACGGTCGCTTTGCTCTCGGCGTCCTGGATGACGGCCCAACCCTCCGCCGAGCAGCGGCCTTCCGGGCAGAGGCTCGCGTCGTCCCGCGCGCGAGAGGCGTCGCCGAGCGTGGCGACGCCGAACGCGGCGCCGACGCCGAGCCCCACGAGGCCCAGCCCCCCGACCACGCTGCCACCGATGACGAGGTCGAGGCGCGGACCACGCGCCGGAGGCGGGGTGACCGGCGGCGGAGGCGGCGCCTCTCGTTTCGCCAGCTCGGGGATCTGCACCGTGACGGTCTGCCCGTTCGGCTCGACGTCGACAGCCTTCGTCCACGGGATGCGGCCCGGCGCTTCGGCGCGTAGCTCATGGCGGCCCGGGTCGACGGCGACCGGCACACCGCGCGCGGCAGCGACGATCTCGGTCTCGCCTCGGAACAGGCGCAGTCCCTCGACCTCGCGCGCGACCGTCACGAGCAAGCGCGAGAGCCGCGGCTCCATCTCGGCGGCGAACTGCTCGGCCGCCTCGACCTGCCGCGTCTGGCCCTTCGAGCGGCCGACGCCGATGGCCTTCTTGTACGCAGCCCAGGCGCTCGCGGTCCGGTTCAGCCGCTCGAAGCACTTGCCGAGGTTGAGCAAGGTGCCAGCCGAAGGATCGAGCCGGTTCGACTCCTCGAACTTCGCGCAAGCGGCCTCGATCTCGCCCGCTTCCATCATGGCCCGCCCCGCGTCGAACAGCGACTGCGCAGCGGCCGGATCGGTCGCGACGGCGCCAGGCGGCTCGTCCGCGTGAGCGCCGAGGGGCGCGAGCATCGCGGCGATCGCGAGCCAGGAGGAGACCAGGCGGCGCACGCCGTCAGCGCTCCGACAGGATATCGTCGGCGCTCCCCTTCTTGGGCGCACCCTTCTTGGGAGCGCCCTTGCTCACGCCCGCGGACGGGCCGGGCGGCTTGCGCGCGGAGGCGTCCGCCGGCTTGGGCTCGGCGCTCACCGACGCGCTCGCCTCGGCAACCGCAGTCTCCGCGGCAGCGACCTGGATCGACGCGGCCGGCACGGGGACGGAGCGATCTGCGAGCTCGACCACGAACCGCGCTTGAAGGGAGACGGCGCCGAACCCCGCCGCCGCCGCAGGGACCGCGGTGCGCGGCATCGACCCCGAGCCGAGCGAGACGATCGCCCCGGCGAGCGCCGTGAGCGCCGCCATCACCCCAAGATGACGGTATCGTTTCTTCTGCTTGGCGGCGGGCGGGATGCTCGACCACGACAGCCGCCTGCCGAAGCTCTCGGGAGCCGGCTCCTCGGAGCCGACTGCCATCCCGTGGCTCTTCGCGATGCGCTCGGCGCGCCCGGCGGAGGCGTGCGCCGCAGCTGCGCCGAAGGGCGCGAGCGCCAGCGCCAGCTCGGCCACGCTGCGGTATCGCGCGTCGGCGCGCTTCTCCAGCGCGCGGGAGAGGACCGGCCAGAGCCCGGGCGGTGCGCCTTCGAGGTGCTCCGAGATGGGCGTCGGCGGCGCCGTGCAGATGCTCGCGCAGAGCAGCGGGAGGGTGCTCGCGTCGAACGGGGCCTTGCCCGTCACGAGCTCGTACAGAATGACAGCGAGCGACCACACGTCGCTCCGCTCGTCCGCGTCGCGGGGCGACTCGACCTGCTCCGGGGACATGTAGAGCGGCGAGCCGATGACGCTCAAAGTGCGGGTAACGGAATGGTCCGTCGCGTCCGGCTCGAGCAGCTTGGAGATGCCGAAGTCGAGCACCTTCGCGACCGGCGTGCCGTCCGGACCGCTCGTCACGAAGAGGTTGGCTGGCTTGAGGTCGCGGTGCACGACGCCGAGCGCGTGCGCGAGCGCCACGCCTTCGCAGACCTGGACGATGAGATCGACTGCCTCCTCGACGGGCAAGCGACCGCGTCGCTTCAAGACCTGGCCGAGGTCCTCCCCCTCGAGGTGCTCGAGCACCATGAAGGGCTCGCCCGTGGAGAGCTGGCCGGAGTCCATCACGCGGGCGACGTGCTCGCTCTTGATCCGCGCCAGCACCTTCACCTCCCGCGCGAAGCGCGAGACGTTCTCCGAGCCGAGCGCGGAGCGCTGCAAGAGCTTGATGGCGACGCGCTGATCGAGGCCGCGATGGCGCGCCGCGAACACGACGCCCACGCCACCCGAGCCGATCATGGCTTCGATCTCGTACTTCTCGGCGACGACGTCTCCCGGTTTGACGGGGACGTTTCGCGTCGGATCGGAGGCCGCGGCTGCGGACATAAGAAGCGCACACGATACCACAGTGTGACTTCCGCCTGGGAGAGCAAAGGATCTCCTTTTCGCGCGGGCGCCGGCCCCTTTCGCGAGCGGCCTCTTTCGCGAGCGGCGGCCCTGACTCCGCTCCCCGAAGGCTTTTGTCCGAGCGGCGCGACGCGTCGCGGGCGATACTTCGGGAAGCTGAGCAGAGCATGTCTTCGCGACCGGCAGCTCTCCATGTTGCGCAGACCCGCGCGGCTCGATGGGCCGCGTGGGTGACCTGCCTTGGTGGCCTCATGGCCCTCATCGCGGATCTGTTCGCGCCGGAGGGGCTCGGGATGCCCGACCCGTGGGTCATCGCGGCGATCCTGCTCGTCGTGCTCGCGCTCGCCGTCGCGATCGACAGGGACGTGAGACACGCGCGGTACGGGCTCGTGTGGGTCGTAGCCTTCGCCATCCCGCTCGCCATTCGTGAGCCGTTCCTGACCCAGAAGACCGCGATGGCGACGCTCGCCCCGGCGCTCCTCGCCGCTCTGATCTGCGGGCCCCGCACCGTGCTGGCCGCCGCCGTCACGCCGATCGCCATCCTCACGCTGCGCGTCCCCGGGCATTCGCCATACCTGAACCCGGGCTACCTGCTCATCTACGCCGTGCTCGTCGCTCTCGTGATCGGCGTCCAGCGGACCATGCTCTCCGCCATGGAGCACGCGACGAAGAGCTCGGCGCTCTTCGACGCGCTCGCGCGCGAGACGAACGAGATCATCACGATCGCCGGCCCCGGAAAGGACGGCGACGACGCTGGGGTGCACTTCGTCAGCCCGTCCGTCACACGCGTGCTCGGCTTCCCGGTCGACGAACCGAGCAAGATGCAGTGGGCGGAGGTCGTGCACCCCGACGACATCGAGCGGATCGCGAAGATGTCGGTGCACATCCGCTCGGCGCCCGGAACGAGCGGCACCGGACAGTTCCGGATGCGCCACAAGGAGGGTGGGTACCGGTGGATGGTCGCCCGCGCGACGAACCTCTTGCACCACCCTCAGGTCCGCGGCGTGCTCTCGACCTTCGTCGACGTGACCCCGTTCGTGGAGGAGCGCGAGAGCATCCAGAAGCAGCTCGAGCGCGACGCTCGCCACGACGAGGCCACCGGGCTCCCCAATCGTCGATTCTTGCACGAGCAGCTCGCCGCCGCGATCGAGGCCACCAAGCTCGGCGGAGCCTGGTGCCTCCTCTTCATCGACATCGACGGGTTCAAGCTCGTGAACGACAGCTTGGGCCACGACGTCGGCGACCGGCTCGTGCGTGCGATCGCCGAGCGCATGAAGCCGAACGTGGGCGCCACAGGCACGATCTTCCGCTTCGGTGGAGACGAGCTGGCGGTGCTCCTGGAGTGCGACGAGAAGCGCGGCTCCGTCCTGGCGAACGATCTCGCGGCGTCGATGCGCCAACCGTTCACGATCGACGATCGCGACGTGTTCGTCACCGTGAGCGTCGGCGTGACGGCGGTGCAACCGCTCCACGCCCGCCCCGAGGCGGTGCTCGCCGACGCGGACGTGGCGATGTATCGCGCGAAGGAGCGCGGGCGCGACTGCGTCGAGATCTTCGACGAGAACCTGCGCGTGCGCTCGATGCGCCGGCACGACATGGAGCAAGCCCTCCGGCAGGCGCTGGAGAACGACGAGCTCCGGCTCGTGTTCCAGCCGAAGGTGCTGGCCGCCGAAGGTCGCCTCGTCGGGTTCGAGGCACTGCTCCGCTGGACCTCGGCCAAGCTCGGTCCGGTCGGCCCGCAGGACTTCATCCCGCTCGCCGAAGAGACGGGCCTCATCGTCCCGATCGGGCGCTTCGTGCTCGAGCGTGCGTGCCGTGAGCTCCGCTCCTGGAAGCGCCGCTCCGGACGCCTCGCGGGGCTCAAGATGAGCGTCAACCTCTCGGGCCGCCAGCTCCTCGGACAGGAGGACTTCGCCGCGCAGGTCAAATCAATCCTCGAGGCGTACGACGTGCCGCCCTGGGATCTCGAGCTCGAGGTGACCGAGAGCGTCCTCATGACGAACGCGGCGAAGTCGATCGAGCGTCTCCGCCAGCTCAAGGAGCTCGGCGTGAAGATCGCCATCGACGACTTCGGCACCGGGTACTCCTCGCTCTCGTACCTGCGCAAGTTCCCGGTCGACGTGATCAAGGTCGATCGCTCGTTCGTGACGGGCCTCGGGACGAGCCGGGAGGACTCGGCGATCGTCCACCTCATCGTCACGCTCGCTCAGGCGCTGGGTCTCGAGACGGTGGCTGAAGGCGTGGAGACGGACCCGCAGCTCGCGGAGCTGCGCCTCTTGGGCTGCGACCAGGTCCAGGGTTACCTCGTGGCACAGCCGCTCGAGGTAGCCGACGCGGAGACCTTCATCGAGCGTGCGCTGGGCCTGGAGCCGCGCAGCATCCGCGCGGCGGCGGAGTGATGGCGGGCCGCGCGTCCCTGTCGCTCGGCTGGCTGCCGTTCGGGCTGGCCGTCGCCTGCTCCGAGGGCGCCTCGGAAGGAGACACTGTCTCGATCGGGAGCGTGTCGATCTCCGGCGACTCGACCTCGAGCGCATCTCCGTCGGCCGCGATGCCTGGCGGCTCGGCGGTCACCGCCGCCGCGTCCGCGTCGGCCCAGCCGCCCCCCGCTCCGCCACCTCCGTGCGAGACCGAGATCGGCTTGTCGTTCGGGCGTCTCGTGGTGCCTCGAGGACACTGCGCGCGGCGCGTTGGAGAGGGCGACGACATGACCTCGGTCCTCTCGGACGAGACAGGCTTTCCTTATGCGCGGGTCGCCCACCTCGCTCACGGCGCCAAGATCGGCGACGCCTGTGCCGCCGCGAAGCGGAAGGAGCCCGAGCGCGTCGGCGGGCGCCCCGCGACCCGATGCAGAGTCGAGTCGGAGCGCCTCTGCATCGCCTTCGGTCCGAACGCGAGCATCTGCTCGACCTCGCCGAAGCAGAACCCACACCTCGAGCGGGCGGTCCCGGGCTTCGCGTTCCGCTGACACGCGCCCCAACGGGGCGCGTCAGCGAGACGTGAGGCGGCCGGTGATCACGCCGGCGATGGTGGCGACGAACGCGACGATGGCGAAGAGGGTCGGCAGGTTCACCGGCGGGCGGTGGTCGTCGTGGCCCGGCTTCGCGGCGCCGTGCTCGCCGGCGCCGTGGTCGCCCGCGGCGGACGCGGCTGCGCCGGCATGCTCGCCGTGGCCTTCGTCGCTCTTGGGCTCGTGTTTGGGCTTCTTGGCGTGGGGCTTCTTCTTGGCGTGACCGTCGGCAGGAGCGTCGTGGCCGTGGGCCTCCTCCTTCGGGCTCGCGTCGCCCTTGGCGATCAGCGCCTTCTCGTCCGGGTGGTGACCCAGCCAGTCCACCTTGCCGTCGTCGAGGTGGTAGATCCCGCCGACGATCTCCACCTTGCCGGCCTTGAGCCGCTCTCGCACCAGGTGGCTCTTCGTGATGATGTCGGCCATCGAGACGAGCACGTTCTCGCGGATGGCCAGCGGCACGAGATCATCTTCCTTGGCGCCCGGAGCCTTCGCGAGCGCCGCGTCCACGGCCGGCTTGATGTTGTCGACGAGATCGGGGATGTGCCCGTGGACCTCGGCGTGTTTCACCACCGCCGTAACCGCGCCGCATTTGGTGTGCCCCAGGACGACGAGCACGGGTGTCTCGAGGTGATCCACCCCGTATTCGACCGTGCCCAGCTCGTCGGTGTCGGCGACGTTGCCGGCGACGCGAACCACGAAGATGTCACCGAGGCCCTGATCGAAGGCGAGCTCTGCGGGCACCCGAGAGTCTGAGCATGACAGAACCGTCGCGAATGGCTTCTGGGAGCCGAGGAGCTCGGCGCGCCGCGCCGCGCTCTGGTGCGGATGGACGGGCTTGTCCTCCGCAAAGTGGAGGTTGCCCGACTTCAGGCGCTCGAGCGGGCTCTCGCCCGGTGCCGGTGCGGCAGGCTGGGCGGGAGCGGACGCGGGGTCGTTCGCGCGAGCGGCTTGCGCGACGAACGCGAGGGAGAGCGCGAGCGCGGCGGCGGCTCGTCGAGGGGAGGGCATGGCGGCCCGTGGTGCAAATGACGGACCGAGCGCATTCGCTCGGTCTACCCGGGCGAATGCGCTCGCTCCCCCCGTCAATCGAATGGCGAGCGCCACGCGTGTGGCGCTCGCCATTATCACCTGGCTGCCAGGAACGCCAAAAGAGACGGTACGCTACGTGGCAGCGAAGGCCTCGACCGGGATGTCGATGGCCGACGTGTCTTCTTTCGCGAGGACCTCCGCCGTGTGTTTCGCGTTCGGCAGGATGTTCTTCACGAAGTAGGTCGCGACGTGGATCTTGCCCAGGTAGAAGGCGCGATCCGCCGCGCCCGCTTCTCCGGCCGGGAGCTTGGCGAGCGCCGCGTCCGCGATGCGCGCCGCGTCGAGGAGGAGCCAGGCACAGCAGAGCTCGCTCATCATCTCGAGCACGCGGTTCGCCGCGAGCGGGACCATCTGCATGCGGCCCGACTGGAACCAGGAGAGCATCCGCATCGCCATGCCCGCGACGGCCTCGTGCGCTCCCGCGAGCTCCTTCACCAGCGGCCCGAGCTTCTCGTGGCGCTCGTTCTCGGAGATGAAGCGCGCCACGTCGCCGAGGAACGCCTGCATGTTCGCGCCGCCGTTCTGGGGCAGCTTGCGCCCGACGAGGTCCATCGCCTGGATGTGGTTCGTGCCCTCGTAGATGCTGAAGATCTTCGCGTCGCGCGCGCACTGCTCGACCGGGTAGTCGCGCGTGTAGCCGGCGCCGCCGTAGGTCTGGATGGCGAGCTCGCAGACCTTCCAGGCCTGATCGGTGGAGTAGGCCTTCACGAGCGGGACGAGGAGATCGACCTGGCCCTGGTGGTAGGCAGCGGACGCGTCGTCCTTGCCCTTCAGGGACCTCACGTTGTCGCTGTGGTACGCGAGCTTCATGATGAGGGCGCGGGGACCTTCGACGCGCGCCTTCATCTCGAGGAGCATGCGACGCACGTCCGCGTGCTCGATGATGGGCACACGCGGCGCCGTCGGGTCCTTCCAGTTCGTGATGGAGGCGCCCTGCTTGCGGTCCTTCGCGTACTCGAGCGCGGAGAGGTAGGCCGCCGAGGCGACCGACACACCTTGGATGCCGACGCCAATGCGCGCGCTGTTCATGAGCATGAACATCTGCTGGATGCCAACGTTCTCGGCCTCGCCCACGAGCTCGGCGACGCACTTGCCTTCCTCGCCGAAGTTGAGGACGCAGGTGGCGTTCCCGTTGATCCCCATCTTGTGCTCGATGGAGCCCACGTTGACGTCGTTGCGCTCGCCGAGCGTGCCGTCTTCGTTCACACGGACGGCGGGCACGATGAAGAGCGAGAGACCCTTCGTGCCGGGGGGCGCGCCCTCGACGCGCGCGAGCACGAGGTGCACGACGTTGTCCGTGAAGTCCTGATCGCCGCCGGAGATGAAGATCTTCGTTCCGGAGATGGCGTATTTGCCGTCGCCGAGCCGCTTTGCGCTGGTGCGCGCGGAGCCGACGTCGCTGCCGGCCTGCGGCTCCGTGAGGCACATGGTGCCGCCCCAGACCCCGTGCAGCATGTTGCGGCAGTAGAGGCTCTTCTGCCGGGCGGTCCCGAAATGCGAGATGACCTCGGCCGCGCCGTGCGCGAGGCCGCCGTACATGTTGAACGCCGGGTTCGCGCCGCAGAGAAACTCCTCCACCGCGAGCGTGAGCATGTGGGGCGCGCCCTGCCCGTCGTACTCGGGCGAGGTCGCGAGGGTCTTCCAGCCGGCCTCGTAGAGGCGCTTCCACGCGTCGGGGAAGCCGGTCGGCGTCTTGACGCGGCCGCCCTCGACGCGGCAACCCTCGCGATCACCCACGGCGTTCAGCGGACCGAGGACGTCGCAACAGAACTTGTACGACTCCTCCACGACCATCGAACACTCGTCTTGACCCCACGCCTCGTACGGGGCCGTTCCGAGCATGGGCTGGAGCGGGAACTGCTCGAACAGCAGGAACTTGAACTCGCGAAGATCGGCCTTGTAGCGATTCTGCGGGGTGCTCGACACGGTGACCTCCTGAAGCGGGGCTGGCGGCCCGTGCAGCTGCGCGGGTCCACCGCGGCAACGCGAATATTTCGCGTGCAAACTATCGTGGTCTAGCACGCCAGCGCGCCGCGTCAAAGGCCGCGAGCCGGTCGTCCGCGCGATTCCCTTACGTCACGATGAGCGCCGGCGGCGGCGGAGCACCGCCGGGATCGCCGCGAGCGCAGCGAAGAGGAGCCCTCGAGAGGACGGCTGGGAGCCCGGCGCGTTGCAGCTGCAGCTCGCCTCGACGTCGGCATTCGCGTCGTCCGCTCCGGCCGGGTCCGCCGGGTCGGGGCCCGGAGACGCCACCTCCACGCTCGCGTCATCGACGAGCCAGAGCCCGCCGTCAGGGCCGCGCAACACGACGGGGCGCGGACGGAGCGGGAGGCCTTCGGGTATGGCGGCGAGCTCGGCGTCGGTGAGCTCCTCCGCCGTGAGCGCCGCCATGTCCCACGCGCGCGCCGTCCGCACGTCCGCCGCGACGCGACGGACGCCGCGGTCCACGAGCCAGAGCTTCGAGTCGGCGGCCGTGGAGCGCACGACCCGCGGCCGCGCGTCGAGCGCGGGGCCTTCGGCGATCGAGCCCAGGATCCCGGTCGAGACGCCGATCTCGTCCCAGAACGACGAGAAATGCCACGCGTTGGCCGCGTCGGCGTCCGCCACCTTGCGGCGAACCCCGCTCGGCATTGTGAACGAGCACTGGAGCGGCTGCGGGCTCGCACCCAGCTCCGGCGCGTTCTGCGTGCCGTCCGACGCGTAGGCACGGACCGTGTGCTCGAGGCCGTCGAAGAGCGCGAGCGGCGGACCAATGACAAATCCGTTATTGCAGGCGCCCGCCGCACCGCAGGCCTCGCGCGCGTAGTCCGCCAGCACGGGGTGCCCGATGCTCGCGCCGTCCCCGCGCTCGCCGTCGAAGTAGAGGAGCGCCTCGATGGCCGTCTCCGGATCAGACGGCGATGCCGCCCAGCCGCCGAGGGTCTCGCAGCTCGCCGCGTCGAGCGAGCCCTGCGCGGGCTCCACCGGCGGACCGATGAGCGCCTGGTAGGAGGTGACGAGCGAGAGGTAAGGCGGCACGTACACGTTCCCCACGCTCGCCACGTCCTGGCGCAGGTTGAAGTGGAGGTGCACGCTGGTCGGCGTGCCGCCGAACTCGTTCGAGACCTTGCCGATGTGCTCGCCCTTGGCGACGTCGTCGCCGACGGCCACCTGCACGCTCCCCATGTGGAGGTAGTCGTAACGCGTGCCGTCCGGGGCGGTGATGTAGACGCTGTACGACCCGACGTTGGTGACGGTGCCGGCCTCTGCGGCGACGACCCAGTGCACGTCCTTGTCGCAGGTCGCGGCGCGGATGTCCTGACCCTGGTGGCCGGTGCCCGAGGGGCAGAGCGGCATGTCCCAGCTGCGTGTCTCGCAGTAGTTGTCGTGCCAGGGGTAGCTGAAGTTCGCGACATCACACTGCGAGCCGCCAGGCCCCTGCGAGCCGCCGACGCCCCAGACCTGCGAGTTCGCGAACGCCGGGGCCGCTTCGATCGGGAAGCGCATGGCGGGCGCGTAGACGTTGTTGTCGACGCGGCCGTCACCCGACCCCGGCACGAGCTCGCCGGGCGGCGCATAGGTGAAGTCTTCTGCGCGCGCGGCACCGGCGACGGAGGCGACGGCGAGCGCGGACACGAAGGCGGGAGCGAGGCGCTTCACGGGGCACCTCCTTCGAACGCACCACCGACGAACGCGCCACCCACGAAGGCAAGGTCCTCCACGACCGTGCGGAGGAACGCGTCGTCTCGGCAGCGCGCGTCCTCGCCGGGGCGCGCACACTCGACCTCGACCACGTACGAGAGGCCGTTCTCGCGCCAGGTCGCGCTCCAGATGCCTTCGTTTTGCGTGATGAACGCCGGCTTGTCGCCGCGCACGCGCTCGGGGCCGCGGGCTTCGGGGATGCCTTGGTAGCGGTGCGTGACGCGCGTCGCGCTGATGCTCACGTTCAAGCCGGCGTGCTCGCCTTGGCCATCGATCGAGACGGCCGTGAAGGCGGGCCGCACGACGAGCTTCGCCGCAGCCAGGAGGCTCGCCGCGCGAGGCACGAGCACCGGGACACGTGACGTCTTCACCAGCTCGCGAGCCTCGGCCGGCAGACCGGCGAGCGCCGAGGCGTCGATGGTCGAACGCTCGGGCCACGCGACGCGCACCTCGTCGACGGCCTTGTTCACGGGCACGTCGCGCGTTCGGGTGGGCAGCTCGCCGTTCGGGGGTGCGCCAGCGCCCTCCCCCGGACCGGGCTCGCACCCCGCCATCAGCAGGACAAGAAGCAACAGTGTCGTCCTTTTGAGCATGGTCGCCTGGGGTCCATCCTTGCAGCGGCCGCAGCGGCGCGGATAGACGGAATTTCGATCGGGTCGATCGAGCGCTCCCACAGGTGGTCACGCCCGGATGGACAATCGCCACCCGGGGGGCGATACCTCCGGGCATGCTCTCGGACGTGCTGATCGTCGGCGGCGGGGTGTTCGGCGTGGAGGCAGCCCTCGAGCTGCACGCACGAGGGGCGACGGTGACGATCCTCGAGCCCGGGCCGCTGCCGCACCCGGACGCCTCGTCCACCGACATCTCCAAGCTCATCCGCGCCGATTACGGCACCGACGTCTTCTACGCCGAGCTCATGGAAGGGTGCCTGGACGCCTGGCGCGCTCGCAACACGCGCTTCGGGCGCCCGCTCTTCCACGAGACCGGCCTCGCGGTGCTCTCCCAGCGACCGATGGATAGCTCGACCTTCGAGGGGGCGAGCTTCGAGACGCTCTCGGCGCGCGGCCACGTCCTCGAGCGGCTCGACGAAAAGACAATCCCCGAGCGGTTGCCTGCGTGGCAGCCCGGTCGCTACGTGGACGGCTACATCAACCCGCGAGGCGGCTGGGCCGAGAGCGGCGAGGTCGTGCGCGCGCTGGCGAGCGAGGCGCGCGCGGCGGGGATCCAGATCCGCGAAGGCGTGCGCGTTCGGCCCTTGAGCGGAAGCGGTCCGGTGGACGGCGTGCAGACCGAGTCCGGCGAGCGCATCGCCACTTCGACCGTCGTCGTCGCCGCGGGCGCGTTCACGCCGGCGCTGGTGCCGGAGCTCGGAGATCGCCTCGCCGCGGTCGGGCAGCCCGTCTTCCATTTCGATCCGCCGGCAAGCGCGCCGCTCACCGCGCCGCGGTTCCTGCCCTGGGCCGCCGACATCGGCACGACCGGCTGGTACGGCTTCCCCGTGCACACGGGCGTCCTCAAGATCGCCAATCATGGGCGAGGAGTACCCGTCGATCCGGCCGCGGAGCGCCTCGTCCCCGCGAGCTGGGAGCCGAAGCTCCGCGCGTTCCTCGCCGGGGCGCTGCCGAGCGTGGCCGAGGCCAGGGTCGTGCGAACGCGCCTCTGCCTCTATTGCGACAGCTTCGACGGCGACTTCTTCATCGACGCGCACCCGGAGCGCCGCGGCCTCGTCGTCGCCGCGGGCGGCAGCGGTCACGCGTTCAAGTTCGCGCCGCTACTGGGCAAGGCGATCGCCGATGCAGCCGAAGGTGTCCCACGCGATCGGTGGCGCCGGTTTGCCTGGCGCGAGCGCAGCGTCGCGCGCAGCGAGGCCGCGCGCGCGACGGAGTGACGGCTCCCTTGGGTCGCCTCAGGGTCTCACTCGAAATCCGGAAACGGGGAGAGCGGGGCCATCGCGGCGGTGAAGTGGCGCAGGCATCGCGGCTCCTCGAGGATGCGCATGCCGGGGAGCTTGGCCCGGACCTCCGCGATCTCTGCTCCGACCGCCGCGACGTAGTCGATGTGGCTCTGCGTGTAGACGCGCCGCGGGATCGCGAGCCGGACGAGCTGCCGCTTTCCCTCCGCGGCGGCGCCGAACATGAGCGTGCCGATCTCGCAGGTGCGAATCCCACCAGCGAGGTAGAGCGCGCACGCGACGGATTGTCCCGGGAGGTCCGCCGGCGCGAGGTGCGGGAGCGCCGCGCCCGCGTCGATGTAGACGGCGTGCGCCGCGGCCGGCGTGATCACGGGCCAGCCAGCCGCCTGGAGGGCGGAGGCGAGGTAGCGCGAAGCGGCGAAGCGGTACTCGAGGTAGCTCGGGTCGAGCACCTCGCGGAGCCCCTGCGCGATCGCCTCGAGGTCGCGGCCGGCGAGGCCGCCGTAGGTCGGGAAGCCCTCGGTCCGGATCAGGTCGACGCGGATGGCATCCGCGAGCGCCTGGTCGCGCACGCCGAGGATGCCGCCCGTGTTCACGATCGCGTCTTTCTTGGCGCTCATCGTGAAGACGTCGGCCAAGTCGAACATCGCGCGGGCGATCTCGGCGAGCGGCCGCCCGCGCTCGGCGGGCTCGTCGCTCGCGATGCGGAACGCGTTCTCGGCGAATCGGCACGCGTCGAGCAAGAGGATGGGGCGCTTCGCCGGGGTGATCGATCGGACACGCTCCGCGACCGCGCGCAGGTTCGCGAGCGACACGGCCTGTCCGCCGACCGTGTTGTTCGTCACCGTCATGACGACCAGCGCGACGCGATCACCGTGCTCCTCGAGCGCGCGGTCGAGCTTCGCGAGGTCGATGTCGCCGCCGAACGCTTGCGTCCCGCCGAGCGCGTCCTCCCGGGGGAGATCGAAGCCCGAAGCGCCCGCGGCCTCGATGTTCGCCCGCGTCGTGTCGAAGAGCCCGTTCGAGAGCACGACCTTGTCGCGGAGCGGGAGGACGTCACAGAAGATGCGCTCGGCCGCGCGCCCCTGGTGCGTCGGAAAAATGAATGACATACCCGTCAGCTCACGAACGACCGCGTCGAAACGGTAGAAGCTCGGCGCGCCCGCGTACGACTCGTCCCCCCGGATCATCCCGGCCCACTGCTCGGCGCTCATGGCGCCCGTCCCGGAGTCGGTGAGCAGATCGACGATCACGTCGTCGGCGTGGACGCCGAACAGGTTGTAGCGAGCGGCCTCGAGGATGCGCCGTCGCTCCGGCGCCCGGGTCATGCGGATCGGCTCGACGACCTTGATGCGGAACGGCTCGATAATCGGACGCTTCTTCACACCCGCGCGAGAGGCACGGAGCGTACCGGGTTGCCGAGGCTGTCAGGTTCCGCGTCTCCGGAGCGTCGTGGCTGCTGTTTCACCCCCCGGCCCCCCTCACTCCGTGAGGGGGGCGAGGTGCATCGGCTGCGCGTGCTGCATCCCGTGCGGCGCGCGAAGCCCCTGCGGCGCGTCATCGTGTTGGCAGCGTGACCAGTTCCTTGGCGCGGTCGCTCGTCCCGTTTGCTCGGACGGGCCTCACGAGCTACACCCCGCCGCTACGTAGCGTCGCCTTGTTTTCCCTGGGGCAACCCAAGCAGGAGCGAGTCCTTTGCGGTACTTCCTCACCATCCTCGGCGTTCTCGCCGTCGTCGGCGGCCTCGTCGCCATCAAGGCCGACCAGATCGGCTCCCTCATCGCGTTCGGCGCCGAGATGGAGAAGGCCGGACCGCCACCCGAGCCGGTCGGCGTCCACAAGGCCGAGATCCAGGCGTGGGAGTCGACGATCGAGGCCATCGGCAGCATCGCGTCGGCCAAGGGCGTCGCGATCACCACCGAGGTTCCGGGGACGGTCACAAAGATCCATTTCGACTCCGGGGACGTGGTGAAGGCGGGGCAGGTCCTCGTCTCGCTCGACGCGAGCGTCGAGCAGGCCCAGCTCGCGAGCGCCCTCGCCCGCAAGGAGATGGCGGAGACCAACCTGAAGCGGACGAAGGCCCTCGTGGAGCGCGGCGCCGTCGCGCAGGCGACCCTCGACAACGAGGCTTCGATGCTGAAGTCGAGCACCGCCGAAGCCGCGGCCCTGCAAGCGCAGATCGCACGCAAGACGATCCGCGCCCCGTTCGCCGGCAAGCTGGGCCTGCGCGACGTGAACCTCGGGCAGCTCTTGAGCCCGGGCACGCCGGTCACGACCCTCGAGTCGATCGACGCCGTCTACATCGACTTCAGCCTCCCCCAGCAGCGCCTCGCCGAGGTCCGCGCCGGCATGCCGGTGCGGGTCACGCTGGAGTCGACCGAAGGCCCACCGCTGGACGGGACGATCGCCGCGATCGATCCCGGCATCGACCCGAGCACGCGAAGCATCAAGCTGCGCGCCGCGGTGAAGAACCAGACGGACGCGCTCCGCCCGGGCATGTTCGCGCGCGTGCAGGTCGTCCTGCCGGACAAGAAGAGCCTCGTCATCGTCCCGCTCACCGCGCTCGTCCGCGCGCCCTACGGCGACTCGGTGTTCGTGGTCGAGGACAAGAAGGCCGATGACCCGGGCGTCCGCGAGACACCGGACGGCAAGCCTGTGAAGGTCGCTCGCCAGCAGTTCGTGCGGACGGGCCCGCAGCGCGGCGATTTCGTGGCGATCCTCGACGGCGTGGAGAACGGCCGTGAGGTCGTCTCGACTGGCGCGTTCAAGCTGCGCAACGGCTCGCCGATCACCATCACGGACCAGGCCATCGCCGAGCCCAAGCTCGAGCCGAAGCCGGAGAACCGCTGAGCACCATGAAGCTCACCGACATCTTCATCAAGCGGCCGGTCCTCGCGCTCGTCGTCAACCTCGTCATCATCGTGGCGGGGCTGCAAGCGATCCGCGGGCTCAACGTCCGGCAGTACCCCAAGATCGAGAGCGCGACGGTCACCGTCCGCACGGCGTACGTCGGCGCAAACGCCGATCTGGTCCGCGGCTTCATCACAACGCCCGTCGAGCGCGCGATCGCCGCCGCCGACGGCATCGACTACATCGAGTCGCAGAGCACACAGGGCCTCTCCACCATCAACGCGCGGCTGAAGCTCAACTTCGACTCGGCGGCCGCCCTCGCCGACATCACGGCGCGCGTGAACCAGGTCCGCGCCGATCTGCCGCCCGAGGCGGAGGTCCCGTCGATCTCGATCGAGCCGTCGGACGCGCAGGTCGCGGCGATGTACCTCTCGTTCAGCTCGCCGATCCTGGAGGACAACCAGGTCACCGACTACCTCATCCGCGTCGTGCAGCCGCGCCTCTCCGCGGTGGAAGGCGTGCAGCGGGCGGACATCCTCGGCGGCAGGTCGTTCGCCATCCGGGCGTGGCTCAAGCCCGACCGGATGGCCGCGCTCGGCGTCTCGCCCACCCAGATCAGGCAGGCGCTCGCCTCGAACAACTACCTCGCCGCGGTCGGGCAGACCAAAGGCGCGCTGGTTCAGGTGAACCTCACCGCCGACACCGACCTCCGATCGGTGGAGGAGTTCAAGAAGCTCGTCGTCCGCCAGGAGGGAGACACCCTCGTGCGCCTCGAAGACGTGGCGGAGGTCGTCCTCGGCGCGGAGACCTACGAGCAGGACGTGCGCGTGAGCGGCGACCGCGCGGTCTTCATGGGAATCTGGGTGCTGCCCAACGCGAACTCGCTCGACGTCATCAAGCGCGTCCGGGACGAGATGGCCATCGTGAAGGCGGAGCTTCCGACCGGGATGGAGGCGACGATCGCCTTCGACTCCACGAAGTACATCGAAGACGCGATCGACGAGGTGGTCGAGACGCTCATCGAGACGGTCCTCATCGTGATCGTCGTGATCTTCCTGTTCCTCGGGTCGCTCCGTACGGTCATCGTGCCCGTGATCGCCATCCCGGTGTCGCTCATCGGCGCCGTGTTCCTGATGCAGGTCTTCGGCTTCACGCTGAACCTGCTCACGCTCCTCGCGATCGTGCTCTCGGTCGGTCTGGTGGTCGACGACGCCATCGTCGTGGTGGAGAACGTCGAGCGGAACCTCCGGGAGGGCAAGACACCCATGCAGGCGGCGATCCTCGGCGCTCGCGAGCTCGTGGGGCCCATCGTCGCGATGACAATCACGCTCGCCGCCGTCTACGCGCCCATCGGCTTCCAGGGCGGGCTCACGGGCGCGCTCTTCCGAGAGTTCGCCTTCACGCTCGCCGGCGCCGTGTTCATCTCCGGCATCGTCGCGCTCACGCTCTCGCCGATGATGTCCTCGCGCCTGCTCAAGGCCCACCACGGGCAGGGGTTGCTCAGCCGTCTCATCGACCGCGGCTTCGAGTGGTTCCGGCGCACGTACGGGCGCATGCTGGCCTCCACACTGCGAACGCGCGGCCTCGTGTACTTCGTGTGGATCACGCTCTCGGTGGTCACGGTCCCGATGTTCCTCTTCTCCCCGGCGGAGCTCGCGCCCAACGAGGACCAGGGCGCCGTGTTCACCGCGCTGGACGTGCCCGCCAACGCCAGCCTGGAGCAGGTGACGACCTACTCGGCCGAGGTGAATCGAATCTTCGAGTCCCAGCCGGAGTTCGACCACTCGTTCCAGATCACCTTCGCGAACGGCGGCTTCGGCGGGATGCTCACCAAGCCCTGGAGCGAGCGCGAGCGCGACATCTTCGATATCCAGACGGAGGTGAGCAACGAGGCATCACGCATCGCCGGCATCCGCGCGCCCGTGTTCTTGCCTTCCCCGCTCCCGAGCGCAGGCTTCTTTCCGGTGGAGATCGTCCTCGCATCCACCGCGAGCCACGAGGAGATCCTGAAGTTCGCCGACGAGCTCGTGCAGGAGGCGGCCAAGAGCGGGCAATACGCGTTCCCGCCCATCACCGACGTGCGCATCGATCAGGCGAAGACCGAGATCGTGATCGATCGCGACAAGGTCGCCGCGATGGGAATCAGCATGCAGCAGGTCGGCGCGGACCTGGGCGCCATGCTCGGCGGCAACTTCGTCAATCGGTTCAACATCGCGGGGCGCAGCTACAAGGTCATCCCGCAGGTCGAGCGCGCGGCTCGCCTCACGCCCCAGCAGCTCGAGGAGATCTACGTCACCGGTCCGCAGGGCAAGCTCATCCCGCTGAGCGCCATCGCCACCCTGAGGGACGGCGTCGAGCCGCGCACCCTCAACCGCTTCCAGCAGCTCAACGCGGTGAAGCTCTCCGGCGTCGCGACGCGGTCGCTCGACGGCGCGCTGAAGGTCATCGAGGACGCGTCCAAGAAGCTGCCGCCTGGCTACAAGCTCGACTACACGGGCGAGTCGCGGCAGCTCCGAGAGGAGGGCGGCAAGTTCCTGCCCGCCATGGGCCTCGCGGTGCTCCTCATCTTCCTGGTGCTCGCGGCGCAGTTCAACTCGTTCCGCGATCCGTTCGTCATCCTCGCCGGCAGCGTCCCGCTCGCCATGTTCGGCGCGCTCGTCTTCACGTTCCTCAAGTTCGCTGGTCCTCCGGGGATGAAACACGCCCTGACGGACGGCTGGACGACCACGCTCAACATCTACTCGCAGGTCGGCCTCGTCACGCTCGTCGGCCTCGTCTCGAAGAACGGCATCCTCATCGTCGAGTTCGCCAACGCGCAGCAGAAGCTCGGCATGTCGAAGATCGACGCCGTGAAGGAGGCCGCGAGCACGCGCCTCCGGCCCATCCTCATGACGACCGTCGCCACGGTCGCAGGTCATTTCCCGCTCACCCTCGTCACGGGCGCGGGCGCCGTCGCGCGCAACTCGATCGGCATCGTGCTCGTCGGCGGGATGGCCATCGGCACGTTCTTCACGCTCTTCGTGGTTCCGGCTGTGTACGTCCTCATCGCGAAAGATCACCGCGCCTCCGCGCCCGCTTCGTCCGGGGAATCGAACGAGGCCGACGCGGGCGAGCCCCAGGCGGTGCAGGCCGCCTGACGGTGGTGGCGGCGGACACAGGATGGCGCCGATGCCCCCGCACGGGATGGCATCGACCCGGGCGGCGGTCTCGTAGCGGATGGTCTTGGCCGAGAGCTCGATGCCGTGGGGGCGGGGCGGTCGGCCGCCTTTTGCGGCCTTCAGGCGACGACTGATCCTTTCGCTTTGTTTCGCAGCACTTCTGCCGACTCTTCTTCATGAAGGCCTCCGGGTGGGTGTTGTGACCCGTCACAGTGACGACACCGTCATGCATGAAGCGCCGCGTGCTGCTCGGAGTTTGCCCGCGTGAAAGAGCCGCGAGAGTGAACCCTCACCCCCTAACCCCCTCTCCCCGAGGGAGAGGGGGCCCGGATCGCTTCTGCGATCCGCTGGGCGATATCAGCTGGGTTGCTTAGGACGTCGTCGTTTCGGAAGCGGAGAACGCTGTAGCCGCATGCACGAAGGAAGTCGTCCCGCGCCGGATCCCGCGGCGTCGGGTGGTGACCGCCGTCGGCTTCGATCAGCATCGCCTCGTGGCAGAAGACACCGGTGAAGAACGGCCCGACCGGAGCCTGCCGTCGGAGCTTGGCGCCGTAGAGCCGGCGATCTCGGAGGAGCTCCCACAGAACCCGCTCGGCAGGCGTGCTTCGCCGGCGCAGACCACGCGCCCGTATCTTGGCCGGTCGAAGAAGTCGCACACCCCCTCTGTCGACATGAGTCGTCGCCAGTTGCGTCGATTCCGTCACGCTGCCCCTCTCCCTCAGGGAGAGGGGCCACGGGGTGAGGGTTCACACCCGCGGCTCTTTCACCGTGACCAGACTCCGCTCCCCACGCCGCTCTTCACCTGAAGTCGGTGCGCGCATGCCACGAAGAGCCTTCACACCTCGATAGATGCACGATCCCGCG
>JAEUKE010000095.1 GCA_016794345.1 Myxococcales bacterium | reverse complement strand
CTGTACCGCCCAAGCAAGAGGAGAGCTCCGCGGCAACCCCCGAGAAGGAGGCAAACTGACCCGATTACCCACCCCACCGGACGCAGGTAACCGCCACGGCGGTCGCCGTCAGACTGCTCGTGCTGTCAAAGACCTGGGCGCCGGACCGACTTCCTCTCCGGCGCCGGTCGTTACGAGAAGCGCCACCAGCGCAGGCGCCCCCCAAAGAAGGTCGTCGGGGTAGCCCCTTGGCGTGGCTCCAGTCGACCAGCATGAGCTTCGGCGGGCGTCAGCCCGCCGAAGCTCTCATGAGGCCGGCACTCGTTGTAGAAGACCCGGAAGTCTGCGCAGATCATCCTCCACTCGCGCCGGCTCCGCACCAGCCAGAAGTGCTCCCGCACCGTCTCCTTGAAGGTCCGGAAGAGCCGCTCGATTCTCCCGTTCGTCCAGGGATGATGCGGCTTGATCAGGGTATGCTTCACGCCGTGTCGCTCGAGACCCTTTCGAAGCGGCTTCGACCGGAACACGCTCCCGCGGTCCGTGAGCATCCGCTCGGGTGCGCCCTCGGCAGCGATCGCCTTGTTCACCGCGCTGACCACCGCCGCCGCCGTGGGCCAGCGAAGTGGCTCCAGCGCGATGAGCCGACTGCCCTCGTAGTCGACGATCCCCAGCACCCAGACGGGCACGAAGCCCAGCACCCAGACCAGGGTCAGGTCGAGTCCCCAGAGCTCGAGCGAGCTCGACACGCGAATCCGCTTCCGGGCCGCACGCTTCTCCTCTTGCAGCGCCGCGATCACCCCCCGGTTGCGCTGGAGCACGTTCCGGATTGTCTCGCGCGCCAGCGTCGCACCCAGCACGCGCCGGACCACGTGTCGCAGCTTGCCCGCGCCCAGGCTCGGCCAGCCAACGTGCAGTCGCACGATCTCCTCCTCCAGGTCAGGCGCAATCCGATTCGCCGCTCGTCGCCGTCGCACCGGCAGCGCTTCCGCCACCGCCATACCGCGCCAACGCAGATAGGCACGGCGCAGCTTCCGAATGGAAGCGCGAAGCCGCAATCCCCGCCTCCGCACACCGCGCCGCCAGCGGTCGATGAAGTCGACGAAGGCGAGCAGCAACAAGATCAGCGAAGTGCAAGCGTGGTCGTGGAGCGAAAGCGCTGCGAGCATACCGAGCGCCCCAGCGTAACGGCGCTATGGCGCCGTCGCGAGCGCCGCCCGCACCGCTGCGACCGCGTCCCCCAGCCGGTCCCGTACCAGCTCCGCGGGCAAGCGCAAGACCCGCCACCCGAGCCGACCCAGCTCGCGGTCTCGCCGCGCATCCGCCCGTGCGCGCTCGCGGTGGTAGCCGCCGTCGACTTCCACGACCAGCCGCGCCGCGGGCGCGGCGAAGTCCACGATGAACCTGCCAATCACAAGCTGGCGGCGAAACCCGATGCCGAGCTGGCTGCCCGACAGCGCCTGCCACAAGAGCGCCTCCGTCGTGGTGGGCGCCGACCGCATGCCGCGGGCGCGAGCCGAGAGAACCGAGCGAGATACGCGAGCCATAGCTACCTCCGATGCCCGGCCCGAGGGGCTGGGCGTCGCCCCTCCGGCGCAAGCGCTGTGACGCGCCGGCCGGCCGCAATTCAGGTCTTGCTCGCGGAGAGCGCCACGCTCGCGGATACGACAGCTATGCGAACCGCTCCGGCGCGGCACTCGCTTGCGCCATGGGCGACACTGCCCAGCCCCTCGGGCCGGGCCGAGAGGGATGGCGCCGCGCAGCTCGACGGCGTGGTAGCGTGCGCGACGTGCCTGTCTCCTTCTCGCACGAGGGCTTCATCGAGCTCTTTCGCCACAGGCCCGAGCTCGCCGCGAAGCTCCTCCACGACGTCCTCGGCGTCGAGCTGCCTGCCTACTCTGAAGCCCGTGTCGTTTCCGGCGATCTCACCGAAGCCCAGCCCGTCGAGCTCCGCGCCGACCTGGTCATCCTCCTTCGCGATGACAAGCCCGTCCTCGTCATCGTCCTCGAAGTCCAGCTCGGTCGAGACGACGATAAGCCTTTCTCCTGGCCCCACTACCTCGCCGCCGTACGCTCCCGCTACCGGTGCGAGGCCTGCCTCTTCGTCGTCACCCCCCTCGAGACGATCGCTGCGTGGGCTCGCCGGCCCATCCGGCTCGGGCCGAACAACTCCTTCGCACCTCTTGTCCTCGGCCCCGCAGCCGTCCCCGTCGTGGACGATCCCACCGAGGCCGCGAGCCTACCCGAGCTCGCCGTCCTCTCCGCCACTGCCCACGGGAACGACCCCAAAGACGGCGCCAAAATCGCCCTCGCCGCCATCGCCGCTGCATCCGGCCTGCCCGACGACCTCGCCGCGCTATACTACGACCTCATCCGCGTCAGCCTCAACGACGCCGCCCGTCGGGCTCTGGAGGAACTCATGTCTCAAGGCCACTACCAGTACCAGAGCGACTTCGCGAAGAAGTACGTCGCTGAGGGCGAAGCCAAGGGTGAAGCGAAGGGCAAGGCCGAGGGCAAGGCCGAAGCTCTGCTGGACATTCTCGCCGCCCGAGGACTCACGATCAGCGACGCGCAGCGCGCTCGTGTTCTGGCCTGCACGGATCTCACCGTCCTCGCTGGTTGGCTCAAGCGCGCCGTCAC
>JAEUKE010000081.1 GCA_016794345.1 Myxococcales bacterium | reverse complement strand
CGAGCCGCGTCGACCAGGCCCCGGTCGTGAAGCGCAACGAGGTCGGCCTGGTCGCGCGCGAAGCGGGAGGGGTCGATGCCCGGGTCGGTCGTGAGCTTGAGCGCGACCAGGTGATGCAGAGGAACGATCGGCATCTCCGTTCCCTCGATCGAGCCTCGCTGCGCCGCCAACAAGCCGAGGCTCTCGACTCCGAGCGCTGGGAACAACAGGTCGATCGAAGCCTCGGGGTCCTTCCGATCCGGAGGATCGATCCTGTAGTGGTGAGGGCTGAATATGGCCTTCACCGGAATGGCGCGCGCACGGAGGCGAGCGAGCAACTCCGGACGAACGTCATCGCCGATGAAGAGATCGATGTCGCGGGTAGCGCGCGCGTAGCCGTGGACCTGCATCGCCGTCGCCCCGGCGACGGCCCAGTCCGCGTCGAGCGCGTCGAGCTCGTCAGCGCAGGCCCGGAGGGCCTTCTTCACGGCTGGGTCGAGATGGAGCCGCATGTCGGGAGCGCTCGAGCTATCGCAGACTGGAGAGGCGCTGCAACGCGCCCTCGGGATCGAATGTTGCGCGGAGCAGCCATTCCTTCTGGGGCAGTGGCTGCGCCGCCCCGTAGGTTCGCCGGAACGACCTCACGAGCCCGTCGCGATCGAGCTTGTGTGTCTTGGCGACCGCCCTCAGGCGACGCTCGGCCTCCTCCCCGCCTTGGAGCGCGAAGTAGAGCGCCGCGTCGGTCGCCGACAGCTTGCGCTTGCCGAACAGGTGATGAAGCGGGCCGAGCGGGAAGACGACGACGAGCCCATCGTCGGTTCCCGGCGGGGTGCAGACGCTCGCGCGCGTTCCCGCCATGGCCACGCTGGCTCCGAGCGCCCGTACCGCCGAAAGCGCGCGGCGATCGTCCGGGTGAACGAGAAAACGCACCGAGGGCTCGATCCCGCGAGGAAGGTCCACCTTCAGCGCCGCGAGGAGCAGGTCATCGACCCCTTGGAAGCGGACACCGCTCTCGCGCCAAGTGGATTGGATTCGCGAGACGAACAGGTCGAGCGCACGCGGACCGCTTCCCCGTGCTCGACCACGCGGCGGCGCGCTCTTCGTCTCGGATGACGAGGCCGACAACGTCTGCCGAACCTCCGGGTGCTTCAGGAGAACATCGAGCAGAGCGGCGAGCTGTGGGCTCGCTACGACCCGGCCACGCCTCACCTTCGAGAGATAACCCGCGGACAGCCGGAGGAGCCGCTCGAGCCCGGCCAGCGTCTCCCCGCCCGCTATCAGTCTTTCCAGAGAACGACGGGGATCGGCGCCCGAGGCCATGGGAAATATTCCCATGGTCCGATGGGACGCGCAAGCGGTCGCTCCCACCGTGGCCGAGCTCGGCCTAAGGCCGCGACTCGAACGTCGCCGTCATCGTCTGCGTCAGCCTGGCGTCCGCGCGCAGCAGCTCCCGCGACGGGACGTTCACATCGGCGGCTCGAACGAGCGTGATCGAGACGATGCAGGTCTCGGACGACGGGGTGAGCTCCTCCGGCTGCACCGTGAAGAAGCCCGGGTCGACCTTGGAGGTCCTCTGGATCTGCGTGAAACACGGCCCGCCCACGTTGATCGAGGAGTGGTAGGAGCCATTGCCTGGCTCCCATTCGATGCGAAGCGTCTCCGCGCGCGACACGACCGGCGGGACGACGAGCTCGTCGAGAGGAAGAGCGTCGACCGTGAAGGCCGCGCTCTCGTAGGGCGTCGGACGGCGGAGCTCGAAGGTGACGCCGCTCATGCCGGGTGGGAGCACGGCCGTGGCCTTTCCATCCACCACGGCGAGCGGGCTCGCGGTCGCTCCGCGCACGCCCGCGAGCAAGGCATCGCCACCCACGAGGTCGACGCCGCTGCCCGGCCCGAGGAGATCGATGCTCAGCCGCGTGGACTCCTTGTCCCCGTCGAGCTGCACGTAGGCCTGGATGTCGGCGGTCGCGATGTCGCTCGAACGCGTCGGCTCCTCTTCGTAACAAGAGGTCGCCGACGGAAGCAGGCACAGGAGGAAGGCGGCGCGCCTCATTCGTACAACCCCACTCCGACGAAGGTCCCGATCTCGACCTGCGAAAACGTCCGATGGGGCTCACCCCCGCTCGTGAAGGCGAAGCCGAGCCGCGATCCGAAGGTGAGCAAAGACCAGCCTGTCGCGAGCTCGACCCGGTGCTCGTGGTGGTGACCATCGATCGCGGTGAACGCCGCCGGGATGGCTGTGTACGCGAGCTGGAGCGGGACGTCTCGGCTGGGCCAGAGGCGCAGCCGAGCGCTCGCGAGGCCGTAGAAACGTCCGTCCTCCGCGTACCAATAGCGACCGTAGTCACCGCCGATGCCGGCCGCGAGCAACACGCTGCCGGGGGCTGCCCCCTGCCACGACGCCACGCCGAACGCCGCGCCGCCTTCCCCACGGACGTAGCCCAGCTCGTCGGAGTCCGGGATGTAGAAGCCCCCGACATCGACGAAGAAGCCCGCCACGCCGAAGACGCGCTCCGCCTCGAGCTCGAGGCTGGCGCCGCCGAGGCGGTAGCGGCCGACGGACCCCGTGCCGACCAGGCTCCGCCCGCTGAAGGTGCTCCCGCTGAGGAGCATGCGGATCTGATTGAAGGCTCGCGCTGGGTCGTCACCCTCGTCGGGCGGCGCCTGCGGCTGCGTGGCGGCGTCCTCCGCGGTGGCGGCTCGCGACCAGGCGAGGAGGGCGGCGCCGGCCAGGAGGAGACCTTGCCGGTTCATGGGTGAAGAAAGCGAAAGAAGAGGCAGGTGGTGTACGAGCGCGCCGGAGGACTTCTTCCCCTCACGGCCGCACCCAGTGCACACGCACAAGGCTCTCTTCGCTGGGCACCCCGATCCGCAGGGGAAAGCCGTAATGGCTCGTTCCGCGGTGCACGTACAGCCGACTCTTGCCGTGCGCCCAGAGGCCATGATCGGGGATCGAGGTGAGCGCGCTCACGACGGTATGCTCGAGGCCGAGCGACAAGAGGCCCAGCTGCCCACCGTGCGTGTGGCCGCTGAGCACGAGATCGGCCTCGCCATCGGGCAGGTGACGAAACGCGCCCGGATCGTGGAGCAACACGAGTCGAAACGCGTCGGGCGAGCGCGGGTGCCGCCGGCACGTGGCCTCGATGCGCTCCTTCCGGTTCCGGAAGTGGAAGTCGAGCCCGAGGATGTCGACCTTCCCTGCGGGCGTCTCGACGATGACGGCATCGTCGACCAGCAGCTCGGCGCCGACCGCCTCGAGCGCTCGCGCCACCATACGCGGGGCCTCGTGATCGTGGTTGCCCCGGCAGGCGAACACGCGGCCCGGCAGGGCCTTCAGAGGCTCGAGGGCGCGCGCGAGGGCGGCCTCCGCGTCGTGCGACTCCATCGTCACGAAGTCGCCCGTGAGGAGCACGAGGTCCGGGTCCTGCGCGACGGCGCGCTCCGCAAGCTTGCGCAGCCGCCGCTCGGACATGAACGGGCCGAGGTGCGGATCGGTGATCTGGACGAGGCGCAGCGGCCGCTCGACGCGCGCTTCGCCGCGCGGGTGCCGCCTCAGCGACGCGACCTCCGCCCCGTCGACGGTGATGTCGATCTCCTCGGGGCGATGCGACACGCTCTGGAGCAGGCCGAATGCCGCCGCCACGTACGGGATGAACACACCGTGCGGCGGTAGCCCGAAGGCGACCGCGATGGCCCACGGGAAGGCGAGGAACGTCCCCGCGACGAAAAACGAGGCCGGCAGGCTCACGAGGAGGCGGTACGGAGCCGGCCGCAAGCGCGCCCACGCGAGCGAGGCGAAGTGCACGTACACCGCGGCCTGCAGGTACACGTACACCGGCCACGCCCAGGAAAACGCAGGCCAGAGCGCGACCGAGATCGACGTGTGGATGGTGAGGAGCACGGTCGCGAAGATCGCGTAGAGCCGGCCGCGAAACGCGGCGGCGAGGAGCACGACGAGCGCGGCTGCCCCGAGGCTGGCCCATCCGAATGACATCCGCGGCTAGTCCCCTGGAACCAACACCTCTTGAAGAATTCGGGCCGCCCCTGACGGGGCGAAGGCGGCCCGAATTCCCGGGCGACGTGGCGGTTTGTTCCTGAGTGGACTCATTGTTGTTTGCGTGGAAACTCCGTTTCCACGGGACTAGTCGTAGCAGACGATCGCCGCGGCGACAGTGGCCCTCACCCGCCCTGCTGGCGCCCTTCCATCGTCACCTCCCAGCGGATGCCGCGGCGCTCGAGCTCGGCGGTGTAGATCGACTGGCGCCGGAGGCGCCGCGACACCGCCGCCGCGATGGCCGTCGCGAGCACGAGCGGCAAGGCGATCGCGTAGTCGCCGGAGAGCTCGAAGGCCATGACCGCGGCCATGAGCGGCGCGTGTGTGGTCGCCGCGGTCGCGGCGGCCATCCCCACGAGGGCGTAGCCACCCGGTGAACCGACGCCGATCCCGACCGCGGTGAGCGCGCTCGCGTAGACGAAGCCGATCCCACCACCGAGCAAGAGCGCAGGCGTGAAGACGCCGCCCGGGCTGCCGGAGGAGACCGACGCGGTCGTCGCGAGCACCTTCCCGACGAGGAGCAAGAGGACGAACCCGACGGCGAGCTTCCCATCGAGGAGCGCGTTGAGCGGCTCATACCCGTTGCCGGCGACCTCCGGGAGGAAGGACACGATGGCGCCCGCGAGCAGCCCTCCCGCCGCCGGCCGCCAGGGGAGTGGAAGCAGACGATGACGAAACAGATTTTCTCCCGCGGAGAGCACGCGCATGAAGCCCTGGCCGCCGAGCGCGGCCAACACACCCAGCCCCGCGAAGGCGAGGAGCTCGACGGGGCTCGTGAGCACGAAGGCGCGCTGACCGTAGATGGGGCCTTGCCCGACAGCGGCGCGCGTCACCGCGGTCGCGACGACGGTCGCGATGAGGATGGGGACCATCGCATCGAGGACGACGAGGCCGATCACGACCTCGAGGACGAAGAGCACCGCAGAAAACGGCGTGTTGTAGGCGGCGCCGAAGCCCGCCGCGGTGCCCGCGGCGATCAGGATCCGCGTCGAGTCGAGCGACAGCCCGAACCGCGAGCCGACGAGCTTGCCGGCGGCGCCGCCGAACTGGATGAGCGGTCCCTCGCGGCCGAGCGATCCGCCGAAGGTGATCGCGAGCCACGACGCGAGCGACTTGAGCAGCGTGACGCCGAGGCTCAACCGTACGCGCCCCATCACCACCGCTTCCATCACGTCCCCGACGCCGTGCCCTGCCGGGGCCTTCGCGATGAGCAGCCCGATCGCGCCGGCGAGCAATCCGCCGACGGCAGGCGCCAACACGCGAGCCCACACGGGCGCCTCGCGCATCGCCGTGACCACGTCGTGCGTGCTCGCGACGGAGGACAGGACCGCGCCGAGCGACCAGCGAAACGCCACGGCGAACCCCGCGGCGAGAACGGCGACGAGGACGGCAGCGATCACGAGCGGGACCGCCTCCTTCCGGAGCGGTGTCGCCGCGTCGCTGTCCGCCCTCTCTGGCTCCACCGTCGAACCCTACCACTCGGATGCCTCCCTCGCGATTCTGAGGCATGCTGCGCGAGCCGTGGCGACGCTCACCGATCCAACGACGCTCATCGAAGCAGCACGCGCCGGAGACAAGGCCGCGCTCGCGGCGCTGCTCGAGGCGCATCAAGGTCAGATCTACAAGTTTGCGCTCCGACAATGTGGCTCCGAGGCGGACGCGCAGGATGTCCTCCAGGAGACGATGCTCACCGTCGCCCGATCCATCGGGCAGTTCCGTGGGGACTCGGCGCTCGGCACGTGGCTCTTCACGATCGCGCGGAGCTTCTGCGTGAAGAAACACCGGCGCGGCAAACACGCCCCCGCCGAGCACGCCTCGATCGACGACCCGTTGCTCGCGGCGACGGTCATCGATCCGGGCCCTGAGCCCGAGGCCGCGATCGCCGGCAAGGAGATCGGCGAGGCGCTGGAGATCGCCATCGGCGAGCTCGCGCCGATGTACCGCGAGGTCCTCGTCCTTCGCGACGGCGAAGGACTGACCGCGCCCGAGGTGGCGGACGTGCTCGGTATCGGCGTCGACGCCGTGAAGAGCCGGCTCCACCGGGCGAGAGCCGCCATCCGCTCGCGCCTCGCGCCCTACGTCGAGGGGCCTTCGCCCGCGCGGCCCTCGCCCTCTTGCCCCGACGTGGTCTCCCTCTTCTCCAAGCAGCTCGAGGGCGAGATCGGGCCCGAGATCTGCCGCGAGATGGAGCGCCACCTCGACAGCTGTGAGGCGTGCCGCCAGTCTTGCGACTCGCTCAAACACACGCTCCGCCTCTGCCGGACCGCCCCCAACGCGGAGGTGCCCCCCAACATCCAAGAGGCCGTGCGCCGCGCTCTCCGCGATCTGTGAGGGTCGGAACGAAACGGTTCAGCACAATGAAACGCCTGAAGCACGGCGAAACGCGGGCCCGGCTCTGCCAGGGCGGAAACGCGCTCGCCGCCTGGCATGGCGCGTGCTCTTCGCCGGATTGAAACGACAATGACCAAGCTGATTGTTGCAGTCGTGATCGCCCTGGTGCTCGCGTTTTTCCTCTTTCGGCCCTCGGGCAAGAATCGCGTTGACGGCGCGCAGGCGAAGCAGCTCGTCAAGGACGGCGCCGTGCTCCTCGACGTCCGAACCCCCGGCGAGTTTGCCTCGGGTCACATCGACGGCGCGATCAACATCCCCGTGCAGGAGCTCGGCGGGAGGCTCGGCGAGCTGAAGGACAAGAACAAGACCGTCGTCGTGTACTGCCGGAGCGGGGCGCGGAGCGCCAGCGCCGCGGCGACGCTCGAGGCGGCCGGCTACACGACACGAGACCTCGGGCCGATGTCGGCCTGGTGATCCCGACGTCGGCCTGGTGATCCCGCAGCGCCGAGCGGCGCTTCAGTCCATCGCGCGCAGCTCGTCATCGAGCTGCGCGTCGAGGGCGTCTCGCTCCTCGGGCACCGCCGGCGCCGCGTTCGCCTTCGCGGCGCGAGCCGTGCGGAGCCAGCGCCGAACCGCGTAGATGAGCGCCACACCCGCCATCAGCGCGAACCCGCCCACGACGAAGCCAGCCGAGCCGAGCGACGACGAGTCCGAGCTGGCACGGACGCGATCGCCATACCGCGCGACGAAATCCGCCTCGATTGACGCGGCCGACTCGCCCGAGAGCAGCCGCTTGCGGATCTCCGCGCGGAGCTGGTCTGGCGCGGCGCCGCCATGCACGTCGAGCGTTTGGTTCCAGCAGCACGGGGCGACCAGCCGCCCGAGCAGCTCCTTCTCCCCCGGCGCGGCCTTGGACTCGTCCAGGATCACGGGCGCGCCGGGCGCGTGATCGTCGCCCGCGAAGGCCGGCGCGCCGATCGCGAGGACCGCGATGAAGAGCGCAAAAACCGGCCAGCGAGCGATTGTCATGCGGGAAACGGTGGCCGAGGAACGCGATGGGCGCAAGCCCCATCGCCCGGTTCACCCGTTTACTCGAGCAGGCTGCGCAACATCCACGCCGTCTTCTCGTGGATCTGGAGCCGCTGCGTGAGGAGATCACACGTCGGTTGGTCGTTCGCGTCTTCCGCGGACTTGAAGACCGTGCGCGCCGTGCGCGCCACTGCCTCGTGGCCCTCGACAAGGAGCTTGATCATCTCCTGGGCCTTCGGCACGCCGTCCTCCTCCTTGATGGAGCTGAGCGCGGCAAACTGCTTGTAGGTCCCGGGCGCGGGGTAACCGAGCGCGCGGATGCGCTCGGCCACGAGATCGACGGCGAGCGCGAGCTCGTTGTAGTGCTGCTCGAACATGAGGTGCAGCGTCTGGAACATCGGCCCGGTGACGTTCCAGTGGAAGTTGTGGGTCTTGAGGTAGAGGGTGTACGTGTCCGCGAGCACCTTCGAGAGGCCCCCCGCGATCTTCTCTCGTTGCGCGGCGTCGATGCCGATGTCGATGTTCATGGCTGGGAGCTAACGCTTCGGCAGGCTCGTCGCAAGTGAGCGGGGCGCGATCAACGCCCGCCTCGCTCGTGCGCCGAGCCGACGATCGCGTCGAAGGTCGACTGGTCGATGAACTGTGGCGCGTACGTTCCGCCGATCGCCACGAGCTTTCCGTGGAAGGCTCGCAGGTGGTTTCGCGAGCCGAGCAGCAGCGCGTCGTACACCGCCAGGATGTCCTCGCGATCGGTGTCGTCTTTCGCCGCCTCGAGGTCGCGGATATCGAGCTCCTCGATCCGGCACCCCACGACGAGCGCGGCTCGTTGCGCTGGCGCTCCCTCCTCGACGAGCGTGCCGTAGAGAGCCTGGAGGTCCGCGTTCTCGAAGTCGCCTTCGGCGCGCCCCTCCGCCGGATCCGGGATGTCGTAGCGATCGAGCAAGACGCCGATCGAATCGAAGTGTTGCTGCTCGCTGCCCTGGATGTTCGAGAACGGCTTGCCGTAGTCGTCCAGCGCTCGGTAGACGTCGCGCGCGAGCTTCTCTTCTTCTCGCATGAAGCGGAGCGAGTCTGCCTCCGCCTGCGAGAGCGTCCCGGCGACGACGTCACCGGGGTCGTCCTCGGTGGCCGAGCCCTCGGGCGCATTCTGTGCGCTGCACCCGGCAGCCAAGAGCCCCAACACGACGAGAACCCGATTGCGCATGATGGCCTCCGAGCGTGAGAGCCCTCGCGCGGCGAAATGGGTTCCGTGGCTCAACGACGTTTTGGAGGGTCGAGCATCACTTGCATGCCCTCCAGGAGCGGCCCCGCATCCAGTCCAAGGCCCGTGAGCGGACCTGCTCGGCCGAGCGCGAGGGTCTGGATGACGCCGAGCACGAGCGCGACGAGCGCCCTGCCGTCCACGTCCGCCCGGAAGGCGCCGGTCTTCTGCCCTTCCGTCACGGCGTCTCGCACGAACCCGACCGTGCGCTCGACGCTCCGCCGCAGGCGCGCCGCGCTGCTCGCCGGCAGGGCCAAGGCGAACTGTTCCGAGAGGATGAGGCGCAAGATCCCCCGCTGGCGACCGACCGCCGCAGCCCGCAGCTCGACGAAACGAACGAGGCGCTCGCGCGGGTGGAGGGTCTTGGGTGGATACGTCGCGTCGAGCACCGCCTCGACGCGGCTCACGACCGCGTCCAGGAGCGCATCGAGCGACTCGAAATGACGGAACATGGCGCCGGTGGTGAGGCCAACCTCGTCCGCGAGCGCACGGGTCGTGAGCGCAGCGATTCCCCGCGTCTCGATGATGCGCAGCGCCGCCTCCACGAGCTCGGCTCTCCGTTCGATCCCCGGGCGGCGGGCTCGCTGGCTTGACACCCATCAAAAGTAAGCGCTTACTTACAACCTGAAAAGGAGATTCGAATGAACCGGGTCCGAGCGGCCCTCTCGGCGCTGCGCAAGCTCGTGTGGCCCCTGCTCCTGATCGGCGCAGCGGGCGTTGTCGCTTACCTCCGGCTGGTCGCGCCCGTCGCCGTGCGCGTGGCTCGCGTGGAGCGCGGCGCCGTCGTCGAGGAGGCTTTCGGTCGGGGCACGGTCGAGAGCGATCGGGAGGCCGCGGTCGGCTTCGACATGACCGGGCGAATCAGCGAGGTCCTGGTCGACGAAGGGCAACGCGTCACGCTCGGCCAGGAGCTCGCGCGGCTCGAGACGACGCAGTCGGAGGCGGATCTCCGGCTCGCGCGCACCGGCGTCGCCGCGGCTCGCGCCACGCTCTCGCGGCTCGCCGCCGACGAGGAGCGAGCGCGCACGTTGCTGTCCGCTGCAGAGCGCGACTCGCGCCGCGCGCAGGAGCTCTTCGACGCCGGCGCCCTGCCTGCCCAGCAACGCGACGACGCGGCCGACAAGCTCCGCGTGGCGCGCGCGGATCTCGACCGACTCCTCGCGCAGCGCGGCGAGGCGACGCGCAGCATCGAGGTCGCCTCGAGCGGCGCCGAGCAGCGCGAGGTGACGGTGCTGCGCGCGATGTTGCTCGCGCCCTTCGACGGCCTCGTCACGAGGCGGCTACGCGAGCCGGGCGACACCGTCTCGATCGGCTCGACGATCCTCCGCATCGTCGACACGAGCCAGGTCTACGTTCGCGCCTCGATCGACGAGACCGTCTTGCCGCGGCTGGCCGAGGATCAGCCCGCGAGCATCCTGTTTCCCGGCGCGACGACGACCGGGGCCGGCAAGGTGACGCGCATCGCCTGGGAGGCCGATCGGCAGACCCACGAGATCTTCGTCGACATCAAGCCGGACAAGCTCGACCGGCGGATCGCGGTCGGCCAGCGCGCCGACGTGCGGATCGAGCTCGCTCGGCGGCCCGACGTGCTCCGCGTCCCCATCGCCATGGTGCACCGTGACGCGGAGGGCCCCTACGTGTTCGTGGACCGGAGCGGCCGAATCGCCGTCGCGCGGCCCCGGCTCGGCGCGAGCGGGAAGGAACACGTGGAGATCACCGACGGCCTCGCGGAAGGCGACACCGTGCTCGGCTCCCCGGACCCGGGCGGGGTGCTCACGGCCGGTCGCCGCTGGAAGGCGCCGTGAACCTCGCGACGCGCGACGTCAGACGACACCTCCCGCGCTTCATCGGCACCGCGGCGGGGCTGGGTCTCCTCCTCAGCGTGGTCATCGCCATGCAGGGCATCTACGCGGGGATGGTCGACGACACCGTGATCCTCACCCGGGCGATGGGCGCCGACTTCTGGTTGGTCCAGAAGGACACGCGCGGGCCGTTCGCCGAGTCGTCGCGCGTCGACCCGAGCGTCGTCGGCCGCGCCGCGGCGATCCCCGGCGTGCGCCGGTCACGGCCCTACACCTACCAGCTCATCCAGCGGGACCACCGCGGCTCGGTGATGCGCCTGGCGCTCGTCGGCCTCGGCTGGCCCGACGACGACGGCTCCTCCTTGCCCCTCGTCCGAGGGCGGCCCCTCGGTCAGGCACACGGTGAGATCATCGTCGACGCCTCGCTCCAGCTCGAGATCGGAGACGAGATCGCGCTCGCAGGCGAGCCTTACAGGATCGTCGGCGTGACGAAAAACGCGCTCACCTCCGGAGGTGACTCCGTGGCTTTCCTGTCGGTCACCGACTCTCACCTGGTGACGTACGACCAGCCCCCGGAGGCCACCCTGCTCGAGCGCGAGCGGGTCGTCGAGAGACTGAGGCGGACCGATCTGGGCCGAAGCCAGCCGAACCTGGAAGATCTGGTGAACGACCCGCGGTGGCGAGCTCCGGCGCTCGCCGACCCACCCCTCGGCGCGGTCCTGCTCGACGTCGATCCGCAGCGCGAGGCGGAGGTGCGCGCCACCGTGGAGCGTTGGGGCGACGTATCGCTCTATTCGCGGGAGGACGAGGAGCGCCTCTTGCTCGAAGGCGTGGTCCAGCGTGCACGCATGCAGATCGGCCTCTTCACGGTCATCCTCACGCTCACCGCCGTCGCGATCGTGATGATGGTCATGTACAACCTGACCCTCGAGAAGACACACGATCTGGCGATCCTCAAGCTGATGGGCGCGCCGCGATCTCGGCTCCTCGGCGTGGTGCTGCAGCAAGCATGGTTGCTCGGCGCGATCGGCTATGCGGTCGCGTTTGCGATCGGCAGGCTGCTTTATCCACACTTTCCGCGGCGGGTGGTCATCACGGACGCCATCTCCATCGCGGCACCGATCGCGACGGCGCTCGTCGTCACGGTCGCCAGCATCCTCGGCTTGAGCCACGTCATGCGCGTCGACCCGGCGCGCGCGCTGGAGGGCTGATGACGAAGATCGCCGTCTCCGCGCACGGGCTGACCAAGACCTACGAGAGCGGCTCGACCAGCGTCGTCGCGCTCGACGACGTCTCGTTCTCGCTCCCATCCGGCACCGTCGCGGCGCTCCTCGGTCCGAGCGGCGCGGGGAAGTCCACGCTGGTGAAGGCACTTGGGCTCATCTCGCCGGCCGAGCGCGGCGAGGTCCAGTTCGAAGGCAAGAGCGTGGTGAAAGACGGCGTCGCCTTGACCGATCTGGCCAAGCTGCGACGCCATCACCTCGGGTTCGTCTTCCAGAAGGCGAACCTCGTGTCCTTCCTCACGGCGCGAGAGAACGTGGAGGTCGCCTGCGATCTCGCCGGCCGCGCGGATGGCAAGAAGCGCGCGAGCGCGCTGCTCGACTACCTCGAGGTCCGCCATCGAGAGTCCGCGTACCCCGAGGCGCTGAGCGGCGGCGAGCAGCAGCGCGTCGCGATCGCCCGCGCCCTCGCGAACGAGCCCTCGCTCATCCTGGCGGACGAGCCGACCGCGGCGCTCGACAGCGTGCGTGGCCGCGCCGTCATGGAGCTCCTGCGGAAGGTGGCTCACGAGCGCGGGGCGGCCGTGCTCGTCGTCACGCACGATCACCGAGCGCTCGACGTCTTCGACGTGCTCTACGAGATGGAGGACGGCCGCCTGCGGCCGGCCGATCTCGAGAGGCCTGGTCCGCCGACGTCGGCCCAGCCCGGCGTGAGAGCCTGAACCCTTCCCTCTCGGCCATGGCTCAGACCCGCCGAGACGTCCATGCGAACAGAACCCCGAAGCTCGGCCGCGACGCGCGGGCTCCTCTCTGCGCTCGTGCTCGCGCTGCTGTCGCTGCTCGCGCCGACCCTTGCGTGGGCCCGGGCACCCGATCTGGAGGTCTGGACACACCCCGACTGCGCGCACTGCCGGGCGGCGCACGTCTTCCTCGAGCAGCTCCAGGTGCGTCACCCGGACCTCGTCGTGGTGGAGCACGACGTGTCGCTCGACGACGCCGCGATGGATGACCTCCGCAAACGGACGAACGAGGCCGGGCTCGCGAGCGTGGGGCTACCGACGTTCAGCGTTCGGGGGGTGCTCCGGGTCGGGTTCGACTCCGCCGAGACGACCGGCCGCACCCTGGAGGCGTTGCTCGCGAGCCCAGGCGCCCGCGAGCCACGAGCCGAGATCGCGCCCGAAGAGGGCGCGATCTGCGTCCCGGAGACCTGCGCACCGGAATCCGTCGGGGCGCCGAACCCTTTCTGGCCGCCCTGGCTCCAAGATCTCGACATGACGGATATCGTGACGTTTGTCGTCTTCATCGGAATCTGGCTCGCCCTCCAGACCTGGGTTCTCCCCAAATTGGGCGTGCCGACCTGAGCGGTCCCCGCACCGCGCCGGTCGGCGCGGAAAGAAGGCGACGAGTCGGGCGACGAGGAGAGGCCGCGCGGCTGCTAGCGTTGCGCCCCGATCGATTGGGGCTGCAATCATTTCGCGTTCCTGACCTCGACTATCCCTGGATGCCCGCCGTTTGGTGTGTTGGCCCAGTCGTTGCGGGAAGGAGTCGATCATGCGCGCTCTAGTCCCGTGGAAACGGAGTTTCCACGCAGACAACAATGAGTCCCCACAGGAACAAGCCACCTCTTCGCCCGGGAATTCGGGCTGCCTTCGCCCCGGCAGGGGCAGCCCGAATTCTTCAAGAAATGGTGGTTCCAGGGGACTAGGTTTCGCAGCAGTCGCCGCTGCGGCGCTCGCCGCCTGCGGCGGGGATGAACGACCTCAGCCGGCCGACGCGGCCACGCAGACCGAGACCGTACCTCCCGGCCCCGGAATGGGCCGCGGACGGGGCATGGGGCCGGGCCAAGGCATGGGGCCGGGCCGAGGCATGGGGCCGGGTCCGGGCATGGGGCCAGATGGAACTGCTCACCCGCATCTGGCCTGTACGTTCGGCAAAGACGCGCTGACCGATGCGGTGAAGAAGGACATCGAGGCGGCGTTGGTGGACGAATGGAAGGCGGAAGCCGCCTACTCCGCCTTCTCCGCCAAGCTCGGCAGCCCCTTCCCGCGATTGGAACGCGCCGAAGCGCGCCACGCCGATCTCCTGGTCCAGCTCCTCTCCGCCCACGGGCAAGCTGCCCCGAGCCGGCCGGAGGCCAAGGTCCCCGAGGCGGCGACGGCTGCCGAGGCTTGCGCCATCGCGCTCAAGGGAGAAAAGGAGAACGTGGCGCTCTACGACAAGCTCCTCGCCGCGAGCCCGCCGGAGGACGTTGGCTGCGTGTACAAACACCTTCGCGCGCTCTCGGCCGATCGCCACATCCCTGCCCTCGAGCGATGTGCGCCCGGCCGCCCCTGACGGCCCAGGGCGACGCCGAGAAAAGTGAGCGTCGCCTTGCACCCTTTTCGGCCCGACTGGCTCTCACGAACATGAGCAACGAGAAGGCAACGGTCGAGATCACCGAAGAGAACTTCGAAGACGTGGTGGAGAAGGGCGGCGTCGTCCTTCTCGACTTCTGGGCGGAGTGGTGCGGTCCGTGCCGCATGTTCGGTCCGGTGTTCGAGGCGGCCGCCAAACGCCACCCCGACGTCGTGTTCGGCAAGATCGACACGGAGGCGCAGCGCGGCCTCGCGGCTGCGTTCCGGATTCAAGCGATCCCCACGCTCGCCATCATGCGCGACGGCGTCGTTCTTGCGATCCAGGCGGGCATGGTCCCCGCGGCGGCGCTCGATCGGATCGTGAACGACGTGAAGGCGCTCGACATGAACCAGATCCGCAAGGAGATCGAGGACGCGAAGGCCAAGGCGAAGACGGGCGAGAAGGCCCCCGTGCAGGAGGCCGTCTGATGTGCCGCCGAGTCGAGTGCCCCTCTTGTGGGCTGCCCACGTTCGCCGGCTGCGGGATGCACGTGGAGCAGGTGCTCGGCGACGTCCCTCGGGACGAGCGCTGCCGCTGCGCCGAGAAGGCCGCCACCAAACATGCAGCGCCCAAGGAGCAGGTGCCTTTCTGGCACAAGCTCATGCGCTAGGCCAGAAGGAGAACGCCCGTGAGCTTCGCAACCCGACGTGAGCTGAAGGCCGGATACGACGACGTGCTCGCCAAGATGCCGGAGGCGCTCAAAGCGGAGGGCTTCGGGATCCTGACCGAGATCGACATCAAGGACACGCTGAAGAAGAAGATCGGCGTCGACTTCCGCCGCTACAAGATCCTCGGCGCGTGCAACCCGCCGCTCGCCCACCAGGCGCTCACGACCGAGACCGAGATCGGCCTCATGCTCCCCTGCAACGTGATCGTCTACGAGACGGATGACGGTCACACCGTGGTCTCGGCCATCGACCCCACGACGACGATGGCCTCGGTCGGCAACCCGAAGCTGACCGAGCTGGCGCAGACGGTCCGCGACAAGCTCGCTCGCGTCCTCGCCTCGCTCGAGTAACCTCCCTCCGATGTCGAACATGTGGGACCAGCGATACGCTGGCGACGACTACTTCTACGGCACGGAGCCGAACGACTTCTTGCGCGACCGCGCGTCCGTCTTCCCCCGCGGGGCGGAGGTTCTCTGCCTCGCCGAAGGCGAGGGGCGGAACGGCGTCTTTCTCGCGAGGCAGGGGCTTCGGGTCACCGGGGTGGACGGCTCGATCGTGGGCCTCGAGAAGGCGAAGCGGCTCGCCGAAAGATACGGTGTCGTCATCGACACGGCGGTGGCCGACCTCGCCGATTGGGACCTCGGAGAGAAGCGCTGGGACGGCATCGTCTCCATCTGGGCGCACCTGCCGGCCCCCTTGCGCGCCGGTCTCCATCCTCGCATCGCAGGGGCGATCAAGCCGGGCGGCGTGCTCTTCGTGGAGCACTATCACCCGAACCAGATCCCCTACAAAACCGGAGGGCCGCCCGACCCGACGTGGATGCTCACGCTCGCCGAGCTCGACCGAGACTTCGGCGGTTGGGAGAAGGTCCACGTGTTCGAGGGCGAGCGTGAGGTACACGAGGGCGCTGGACACGGCGGGCTCAGCTACGTCACCCAGGCGATCTTGCGAAAGCCGGCCTGAGGCAGACAGGCCCCCTCGAAACGCGGGCACCGCGATGGTAGCGTCCGAGGATGCTTTCCCGCCGTACCCTCGGGGTCGCGTGTGCCTCGTTGTCCTTCGTCGGCCTGCTCGCGTTCGCGCCGAGCTGCAGTGACGACGCCGTCAATCCGACAGGGGCTGGCGGCTCGACCACCTCGGGCACGCCCGGCAACGCTGGCTCGACCACCTCGGGTACGCCCGGCAACGCCGGCTCGACCACCTCCAGCAGCGGTCCCTCGACCACGGATGGGTCGTCGACTTCATCGGGGGGCACGGGTGGTGGCCCCCCCGCACCCCTCGTCCGCTTCGTCGCGATCGGTGACTCGGGCAAAGGCAACCAGGGTCAATACGACGTCGCCGCAGCCATCGCGGCCAAGTGCGCCGCCGACGGTTGCGACTTCGTGCAGATGCTCGGCGACAACATCTACGACAGCGGCGTCTCCAGCACGAACGACCCGCAGTGGCAGGAGAAATTCGAGCTGCCCTACGCAAACATCGACCTGCCGTTTTGGGTCGTCCTCGGCAACCACGACTACGGCGGAGACGGCGCCGGCTACGAGTTCGACAAAGGCCAGCACGAGATCGACTACACGAACGTGTCGACGAAGTGGATGCTGCCGTCGGCCTACTGGCAGCGCACGGTCGAGCACGTGCTCATGGTCGGGCTCGACACGAACATGGCCATGTACAATCAGGCCGACGATCAGGCGGGAGACGTGCCCGGCTGGCTCGCGCAGTCCACGGCCACGTGGAAGATCGTCTTCGGACACCACCCGTACCTGTCGAACGGCCCGCACGGCAACGCCGGTGAATACGACGGCCTGCCGTTCGTACCGATCGCCAACGGCGCGGGCGTGAAGGACCTTTTGGATGACACCGTCTGCGGTGTGGCGGACGTCTACCTCTGCGGTCACGACCACGACATGCAGTGGATGCAGGGGACCTGCGGTGGGACCGAGCTCATCGTCTCGGGGGCAGCCGCGGCCACGACCTCGCTCGAGGGCGACAACCCGGTCCACTTCGAGTCCGAGGCGCTCGGGTTCCTCTACGTGCGGATCGAAGGCAACACCTTCACCGGCCAGTTCATCGATACCACCGGCGCTATTCTGTACGAACGAACGATGACGAAGTAGCTGCGCGCAACGGTCCGCAATCCGCGCACCTCCTCGACGCAAGCTCTGCGAAATCCGTCTGCCCGGAGAGCTTGAGCCCCCTGTCACGAGCACTCGAAGAGCCGAGCAGTTTGCGAGCTGTAGCGCCCTGACCGAGGCAGACCGCCACAGCGGCATGAGGGTTGCTCGCTACACGCGAACGGGGATCGCGTGGAACGAAACGTTCGACTTCCAAGGGTCGTCGGTGTGGGCGCATCAGCAGGAGGCCTGGACGCGCTCGTCAGCGCGTTCGGCCACACCCGCCCTCGCGACGACGTCGCGTTCGTGATCGTCCAGCACCTCGCGGCGGAGCACGAGACCTTGCTCCCCGAGGTCCTATCCAAGCGGACGCGGCTGCCGGTCGTCGCCGCCGACGACGGCGCGGAGCTCGCGGGCGGCTCGGTGTACGTCATGCGGTCGTCCCACGACCTGCTCCTCTCCGGCGGGCGGTTCCGCTGCACGTCGCGGACCGAGTCGAGCCCCCACCACCCCGTCGACACCTTCTTCTCCTCGCTCGCGGAGGACCGCGGACCGAGCGCGATCGGCATCGTGCTGTCGGGAACGGGGCGCGACGGGACGCTGGGAGCCGGTGCGATCCGTGATGCAGGCGGCCTGGTCTTCGTCCAGGAGCCGGCAACCTGCGGCTTCGACGGAATGCCCCGGAGCGTCATCGACTCCGGAGCCGCGAACAAGGTGCTGGCGCCGGACGAGCTGATCGACGCGGTCTACGAGGCCGCAGATCTAGCCTCCTCGGACCGCGTCGCACACGACGAAGAGGACGCGGTGCGGGCGCTGACATCGCTCCTCTCGCGTGCGGGCCCCATCGACTTCGAGCACTACAAGCCCGGAACCCTGCTCCGCCGAGCGCGCAACCGCCAGCACGATCTCGGCTTCGACGACCTCGGGAGCTACGTCGACTTCGTGAGCCGGACGCCCGACGAGCTCGCGCGGCTCGAGCGTGAGGCGCTCATCGGTGTCTCCTCGTTCTTTCGAGACGCAGAGGCCTTCGAGCTGCTCGAGCGCCTCGCGCTTCCGCCGCTCTTCCGCACGGCGGACTACGACGGAACGATCCGCGCCTGGACGTGCGGCTGCTCCGCTGGCCAAGAGGCCTACTCGCTCGCCATCTCGGTGTCGGAGGCGGCCAAACAGGCCGGCGTCATCAACTCGCTCAAGCTATTCGCCACGGACATCGACCGTCACGCGATCGCGCGCGCGAGCGCCGGCGTGTTCGACTCCGAGGTGCAGGCGGAGATCCCGTCGGGCCGGCTCGACCACTACCTCACCCGCACGCCGACCGGGTTCCGCGTCAGCACCGCCCTGCGCTCGAACGTGGTCTTCAGCGTCCACGACGCGCTCCGCGACCCGCCGTTCTCGCGGCTCGATATCGTGAGCTGCCGCAACCTCCTCATCTACCTCCAGCCGTCGGCGCAACGTCGCTTGCTCGCGCGGTTCGCCAGCGCGCTGAAGCCGGGAGGCATCTTGTTTCTGGGGGGCTCCGAGTCCTCCGCGGACCTCGCGGAGGCATTCGACGTCGTGGACGCGCGGTGGCGCCTCTTCCGGCGCCGCCCTGGTCCGCTCCGAGCCGAGCTGCGCGCGCTCTCTTTCGGGGCGAGCGTCGGTCGGAGCGCCAACCCCTCCGACGCGCCCAGCCTAGTCGACGTCGCGCAGCGGGCGCTGGTTCGGCTCGACTCCCCCCCAACGCTCGTCGTGGACGAGTCCGGCGTGCTCCTGCACACCACGGCGCCGGTGAACGAATTCTTCCGACTGCCGCTCGGGTCGGCTTCGCTCAACATCGTCAAGCTCGCGCGCGGCTCGCTCGGGACGATCTTGTCGGTGGCCCTCGCGAACGCACGACGCAGCAACGAGGCGGTGGAGTACGAAGACGTGGAGGTTCGAACCGACGAGGGCGAGAGCGTCCGCGTCTACCTGCGAGTGGCACCATTCACGGACGCTGCCTGCTCCGTCTTCTACCTCGTCAGCATCCGCAGACTGAACGAAGCGCTCCTGCCCGAAGAGGCGGCGCTCGCCGCCCCCGAAGGCGCCTTCGAGCACCTCCAGAACGAGCTGAGCGCGACGCGCGAGAACCTCCAGGCCGTGATCGAGGAGCTCGAGACCGCGAACGAAGAGCTCCAGCGGACGAACAACGAGCTGTTGGCGTCGAACCAGGAGCTGCAGTCGACCAATGAGGAGCTCCAGTCGATGAACGAGGAGCTGGCGACCGCCAACACCGACCGCGAGCACCGCATCCAGGACTTGATCGAGCTGAACGCGGACCTCGACGGGCTCTTGGCGAGCACGCGGATCGGCACGCTCTTCTTGGATCACACGCTCGCTGTGCGGCGCTTCACCCCGAGCGTCGTCGGAATGATCCCCTTGCTCGACCGCGATATCGGCCGCCCCCTGGCCCACCTCCAGCACCGCCTCCAAGGCACCGATCTCGACGGCGTGGGGCGACGCGTCCTCGAGACCGGGGCTTTTGTGGAGCGCACCTGCCGGACGCCGAGCGGCGAGGTCCTCCTCCGCGCGGTGCCGTACGAGGTTCGAGGCCGCACGCAGGGCGTCGTGATCAGCTTCATCGACATCAGCGAGCTCGCCGCCGCGCGCGCCCGGCTCGAAGGCGTCATGAACTCGCTCCCCGAACAGGTGGCCGTGTTGGATGGCGAGGCCCGCATCGTCCAGGTCAACGAGGCTTGGCGGAGGTTCTCCGTCGAGAACGGCGGGCCCGAGGAGGCTGCGCTAGGCTCGAGCTACCTCTCCGTCGCCGACGCCATCGCTTCGGACGACCCGGACGCCGCAGCCGTCGCGGTCGGTCTGCGCTCGGTGCTGGCTGGCCAGGCGCGTCAGTTCGCCCATGAGTACCGGTGCGACTCACCGACGGAGCAGCGGTACTTCTTGATGCACGCCCAGGCGCTCGGGCCTGGGCAAGGGGCGGTCGTCTCCCACATCGACGTGACGCCCGTCGCGCGCGCCAACCGCGAGCTCCGCGAGAGCGAGCACCTCTACCGGACGGTCTTCGCCATGAGCCCAGAGCCGCTGCTGCTCGTCGACCCGACGAGCGGGACGATCGTGCGCGCGAACACGGCCGCAAAGGAGCTGCTCGGACAGGCCGGCGAGGCCCCGGAGGGGACGGCGCTATGGCGGGTGCTCGTGCCCGCCCAGACGACCTGGGAGCGTCTGTTCGAGGAGGTCCGGGAGCGCGGGTCGATCCCGAAGGCCGCGTTCAGCACCAAGGCCGTGGCAGGCGAGCCGGAGCTGGAGGGCAGCCTCGACACCGTGCCCAGCCGGGGCGCCACGTGCGTCCTGGTCCGCGTGCACCAGCACTCCACCGTCGCGACCGAGCGCGCGCGGCTCGCGCGGAGGTTGACACAAGCGCAGAAGATGGAGGCGCTCGGCCTGCTCGCCGGAGGCGTCGCCCACGAGCTGAACAACGTGCTGACGGCGATTCAGGCCGTCGTGTTCGCCCGCCGGGACGAGCTCAAGACCGACGACCCGGCGGGCCGGGATCTGGACTCGGTGTTGGCCGCGACGCGGCGTGGTGCGGATCTGACGCGGAACCTCCTCGGCTTCGCTCGGAGCGGGAGCGTCACACGAGAGCGCTTCGACGTCCGCGAGGTCGCGTCCGAGGTCGTTGGGCTGCTGGAGCGGAGCGCGCCGGAGAACATCCGCTTCTCACTCGACAAAGCCGACGTGCCGTGCCCGGTGCTCGGGGACCGGAGCCAGGTGGCGCAAGCGCTGATGAACCTCTGCGTGAACGCCATCGACGCCGTCCACGGGAAGGGCCACATCCGGGTCGAGGTCGGGAACGCGACCGAGGGCGACAGGCGGAGCGCGTTCCTGCGTGTCACCGACGACGGGATCGGAATGGACTCCGAGACGACGGAGAAGGCGTTCGAGCCGTTCTTCACGACGAAGCCACGCGGAGAGGGAACGGGGCTTGGGCTCTCGATGGTCTATGGCGTCGGCAAGAGCCACGGCGGCTGGACCGAGATCCGGAGCCGCGTGGGCGAAGGCACGACGGTGCTCCTGGGCTTGCCCCTCGCGCGGGAAGGCGCCGCTCCCGAGGAGCCGGCGGCCACCCCCCAAGGCTCGGGGGAGCGTGTCCTCGTCGTCGATGATGACGCGCTCGTCCGCGGGTCCATGGCTCGCCTGCTCAAGCGTCGGGGCTTCGTGGCCGACGTCGCGGCCGACGGGCCGAGCGCGCTCGAGCGCCTGTCAAAGCCCGGCGCAGCGCCGGTCGACATCGTGCTGCTCGATATCTCCATGCCCACGATGGACGGCCTGGCGGTGCTCGCGGAGATCAGAAGAACCCGACCGACCTTGCCGGTCCTCCTACACTCCGGCTACCCCGACCAGCCGGCGGAGAGCAGGCTTCATCTCGACGAGCACACCGCGTTCTTGTCCAAGCCCGTCGACATCCACACGCTCACGCTCACGATCGCGTCGCGGGTCGCGGCGGCGAGGCGCGCCGAGGGGCTCGAGCCCGCGCCCCCTGCCTGAATCAGTAGCGGACGTGGACAGGCGCGTCTTTCGACAACGCCCAGATCGCCTCCAGCGGAACGGCGTGCATCCGCGCGACATCCAGCGACGAGCGCCACGACCAGCCAGCCGCTCCCGATCGTCGAAGCCCGGTCGGCGCGCAACACGCTCCACCTCGTGCAACCCTTGTTCCCGCTCGGCTTCGTGGCGCCGAACGGGAACTGCGGCGAGATGCGCTCACGGGAACTGCTGCGCGACGCCGTTCCCGAGCGCGTCGGCGACGGCGCGCGCTTGGCCCCTCAGCATGTCGTGAGCGGCCACGTCCGCGGCCCAATCGTCAGCCAGACGCGCACTGGCCTCCGCGAGCGCGTCATCGACACAGCCGCGCAACATCGCTTTCAGGTCGGCGACCGGCCAGGCCGGGTTGGCCGCCGCCAGAAACTCGGCTGTCTCGTCTGCGTGCGCATACCAGCTGTCGCGAGCGGCCTCGAACGCGACGGAGTCGTTCGCCATCGCCGCCTCGACGGCGGCAGCCGCGTCGGCGAGCCCCAGGTCGAGCAGCCCCGTCAGCTGGGCCGCCGCGGGCTCACCGTAGAAGGGTGCGATCGCTTGCCCGATGTCCTGGTTATTTTTCATGAGGCGGGCGACCGTGTCGGGCCGCGAGGCGAGCCCCTCGATGCTGTCCGTCAGGAAGAACCGGACGAAGCTCGCCCGATCGAAGAAGAGGCCGCGCATCGCCGAGCGGAGCTGCTCCGCCTTCGCCGTCGTACCTTTCGGGCCGACCTTCGACGGGAACTGCTGCGCGATCCCGCTCGCGAGCGCGTCGGCCACGGTGAACGACGTCGCCTTGTGGCCCTCGAAGGCCTCGAGCTCCGCCTCGTAGTCTCCGTTCATTCGACCGACCGCCTCCGCGACCGCGTCGTCGATGCAGCTGCGAAGGAGCGCCGCGACGTCCGCTTCGACCCACGCTGGATTGGCCGATGCGAGGAAAGCCGCGACGTCGTCCGCCGCGCCGTACCATTCGTCGCGGGCGGCTTCGAAGCCCGTCATGTCGCCGACCATGGCCGCGTCGACGGCGTCGGCCGCATGCCCCACCGCCGCGTTCATGAGGCCCGACAGCTGCGAGCCTGCCGCGTCGCCGTAGAAGGGCGCGATCGCCGCGCCGAAGTCGTCGCCGTTCTTCAGAAGACGAGCTGCGGCGCTCTCTCGGCCCGGCAGCCCTTCGATGGACTCGATCAGGTAGGCGCGCGTCCACACGACGCGGTCTTCGAAGAGCCCGCGGACCGCGAGGCGGAGCTCCACGACGTCCATGTCGGGAACGATGTCGGAGCCGCCCTCGCCTCCCTGCCCCACCTGGCCGCCCTGGCCCGTTGCACCACCCGCCGAGTCGTCCGCTCCGGAGCCGCCTCCGCCGGCAGGATCGATTTCGTCGTCGGAACAGGCCGGCGCGCTCAGGGCGAACGTGAGCGCGGCGATGGTTGCAAGGACGAAGCTCTTCTGTGCTCGCATGATTGTCTCCTCCAAGAGAGAAGGTGGTCTCGTCACCTTCAGCGGGGTGGAGTCGCTCGAGCGCACGGAGGATTTCCCAGACCCGGTGAAACCGAGGGCAACGGCTCGTTGCGCTTTCGCGCCGAATCCTCCCGCACCGACTGCGGAGGTACGCCGCTTGCCAGGGCGCGGAGCATGACGGCCCTCGAACGCCTCATCCCCACCCCGCGCCTCGTCGAGATCGACAGGCTCGAGCTCCGTGTTCCACCCGCTCGCGTTTGGGAGGCGGTCAGGCACGGTGACCTCGGCAAGTCTCCGTTCATTCGCGCGCTGTTCGCGCTGCGAACGTTGCCGAGCCGGCTCACAGGGAACCTGACCTCTGCGCCCGTCCTCAGCCTGGATCAGCTCGTGAGCACGCCGGACCACCCGGGCTTCTCGGTCCTCTCGGACGACGAGCCCCACGAGGTCGCGGTCGGCGCCATCGGGAAGGTGTGGATCAGCGATATCCCGTTTGTGCACGTGAGCGGGACAGACGCCTTCACGGCGTTCGACGAGCCCGGCTACGCGAAGGTCGCCTGGGCCATCCGGCTCTCGCCCATCCACACGCCGAAAGGAGACGGCACCCACCTCGAGCTCGAGGTGCGGGTCGACACGACCGACGAAGAAGCCCTCCGGAGCTTCCGACGTTACTTCCGCTTCATCGGCCCGGCGTCTCGGCTCATCCGCAAGCTGCTGCTGGCCGAGCTCGCGCGAGAGCTCGGTCCTCTCGACGACGATCCCGAGCAGCGAGGCTTGGCGGGAGACGACCTCCTCGTGGATGCGCAGGGGCAGCTCACGCACTCGATCGACATCGCGGCTCCGCCCGAGGAGATCTGGCCGTGGCTCGTCCAGCTCGGCTGCCGGCGCGCGGGCTACTACAGCTACGATCTGCTCGACAACGGCAACCATCGGAGCGCGCGCGAGCTGCACCCCGAGCTGCAGACCTTGCATATCGGCGAGGTCCTGCCGGCGACGCCGGAGGGAGACGACGGCTTCGAGGTGCTTTCGCTCGATCCTCCCCGCGCGCTCGTGCTCGGCGGCTTGCGTGACGTGGCGGCCGAGCGGCAAGTGCCGTTCGCCTCCCCTCACCCCGATCGGTTCACACAGATGACGTGGGCGTTCGAGATCGAGCCGCTCGACGAGCGCAGCTCACGTCTGTACGTCCGCGTTCGCGCGGTCGGCTCGACCCCGCTCCACCTCGCGTGGATCCGCCCGGTGCACCACTTCATGGAGTCGGCGCAGCTGGAAGGGATCAAGGCGCGCGCGGAGGGCTCCCTCGCCAAGGACGATTGGCGCGACGTGCTCGACGGCGTGAGCGGCGCGCTCCTCATCGCCCTCGCGTTCGCGACCTCCTTCCTCCGCGGCGCGCGCAGCCATTGGGGTGTGGACGAGGCGACCGCGGCGCGCCCCCACCCGGGAGACGATCTCGTCCCCGACCCCGCGTGGGCCTGGACCCACGGCATCGAGATCGACGCGCCCGCGGCGTCGGTGTGGCCCTGGATCGCCCAGATCGGCGCTGACCGCGCCGGCTTCTACAGCTACCAGTGGCTCGAGAACATCGCCGGCTGCGAGGTTCGCAACGCCGAGCGCGTACACCCCGAGTGGGAGGCGCGCACCGGCGGCAAGCTCTCCATCCATCCGAACGCGCCGCCGCTCGACGTCGTCGAGGTCGAGCGCGGACGGCACCTCGTGGCGTATGGCGCGCCCGACGAAGCCGCTCGCGCAGCTGGCAAGCCCTGGGTGGCCGTGACCTGGGTCTTCGAGGTGGAGCCGATCACCGAGACGCGCTGCCGCTTCATCAGCCGATACCGCTGCGCGCTCTCGCAAGATCTGAAGACACGCCTCGCGTTCGGGGCCGGCGCAGTCGAGCCGATCGGCTTCGCGATGGATCGTCGCATGCTCCTCGGCGTCAAAGCGCGCGCGGAGGCACAAAAGCCGCACCCCCCTCAGCGAAGCTGAGGGGGGCCGGGGGGGTGAAAGCACAGGGACGAACGTCACCAGAGACCGAGACCACCTGGTCCTGTCGACCAGGCCGGTCTCGGCAACCACGTCACGCGTCGTAGTAGAGGAAGAACTCGTACGGCACGGGGCGCAGGCGGACCGGGTCGAGCTCGCGCTCGCGCTTCATCTCGATCCACGTGGTGAGCAGATCGCGCGTGAAGACGTCGCCGCGGAGCAAGAACTCGTAGTCGCGCTCGATGTGCTCGATCGCCTCGGAGAGCGAGCCCGGCATGTGCGGCACGTCCTTCAGCTCCTCGGGCGAGAGGCTGTAGATGTCCTTGTCGAGCGGGTCGCCCGGGTCGATCTTGTTGATGACGCCGTCGAGGCCCGCCATCATCATCGCGGCGAACGCGAGGTAGGGGTTGCACGTCGCGTCGGGGAAGCGAACCTCGATGCGGCGCGCCTTCGCCGGGCTGCCCGCGACGACCGGGATGCGGATCGACGCCGAGCGGTTGCGGCTCGAGTAGGCGAGGTTGACGGGCGCCTCGTACCCGGGGACGAGACGGCGGTAGCTGTTCGTCGTCGGGTTCGTGAGCGCGGCGAGCGCCTTCGCGTGCTTCAGGATGCCGCCGATGTAGTGCAGGCCCATCTCGCTCATGCCCGCGTACCCGTCGCCGGCGAAGAGCGGCTTGCCCTCGCGCCAGAGCGACTGGTGCGTGTGCATGCCGCTGCCGTTGTCCCCGAAGAGCGGCTTCGGCATGAACGTCGCGCTCTTGCCGAACCGCTTGGCGACGTTCTTCACGCAGTATTTGAACCACAGAAGATCGTCGGCCATCTTCGTCAGCGTGTTGTACTTGATGCCGATCTCACACTGACCGGCGCTCGCGACCTCGTGGTGGCCGAGCTCCACGGTGAGGCCGGTCTCCTTCATGACCACCATCATCTCCTGGCGGAGATCGCCGAGCGTGTCGTTCGGCGGGACGGGGAAGTACCCCTCCTTCGGGCGGACCTTGTGGCCGAGGCTTGCCTTGCCGGTGTTCCAGTGCGCCTCTTCGCTGTCGATCTCGTAGGAAGCGCAACGCTGCGTGTTCTCGTAGCGGACCGAGTCGAAGATGAAGAACTCGGCCTCGGGCCCGAAAAACGCCGTGTCGGCGATGCTCGTCGAGCGCAGGTGCGCCTCGGCCTTCTGCGCGATGTAGCGGGGGTCGCGGCCGTAAGGCTGACCCGTGATCGGATCGACGACCTTGCAGATCAGGCTCAGCGTCTTGCGCTGGTAAAACGGGTCGAGCTTCGCCGTGTCCGCGATGGGGATGATCGCCATGTCGGACGCGTTGATCGGCTGCCATCCTCGGATCGAGGACCCGTCGAAGCCGAGCCCATCCTCGAAGACCTTCTCGTCGAGGCGGTCGGCAGGGATGGTGGTGTGCTGCCACGTCCCTGGAAGGTCGACGAACTTCATGTCCACGAACTCGACGCCGCTCTTCGCGGCGAACTCGATGACCTCTTTCGGCGTCATGTCAGATCCAGTCCTTCCTTTTTTCGTGACCTCAGATGGCATCCTCGCCGCGTTCGCCCGTACGAATGCGGATCACGTCCTCGACCCCGTAGACGAACACCTTGCCGTCACCGATCCGGCCGGTCTTGGCGCTCTTCACGATGGCCTCCACGACCGCCTCGACCTGGCCGTCGGCCACGACGATGTCGAGCTGGACCTTCGGTACGAAGTCGACGACGTAGGCCGAGCCCCGGTAGACTTCTTTCTTTCCGCCGGTCCGCCCGAACCCCTTCACCTCCGTCACCGTCATCCCTCCGATGGGGATTTCGGCGAGCGCGTCCTTCACCTCGTCGAGCTTGAACGGCCGGATGATGGCAACGATCCTCTTCATGGTTCCGACAGCCCTCTCTGCGACCCGGGCAACCTACCCGGGGAACGTTTCCGGAGGGTTTCGGCCGCCGCCCCCGCAGGTGGCCGGTTGTGAGTTGGCCCCTACTCGAATAGGCTGCGTGACCGGAAAGGCAGTACCCCGAGAGGCCCCTTCACCTTGACGATGGCGGCGACCCAAAAGGCCAAAATTCCGGTCGGTTTCGTCATCGCCGGCAAGTACCGAGTCACGGGGGAGCTCGGTCGCGGCGGCATGGCGGCGGTCTACGAGGCCGAGAACGTCGACATCGGCAAGCGTGTGGCCATCAAGATCCTGGCCCAGGAGCTGACGTCGTCCACGACCGTGGTCGAGCGGTTCCTCCGGGAGGCGCGCGCCGTCGCGGCCATCCGAAGCCCGTACATCTGCGACGTCTACGACTCGGGGCGCCTGGAGGACGGGCGCCCGTTCCTCGTCCTCGAGCTCCTCGAGGGGGAGTCGCTCTACGAGCGCATGGTCCGGGTGGGCCAGATCGACGTCGAGACCACCGTGGCCGTGATGACCCAGGCCTGCCGCGGCCTCGCCAAGGCGCACAGCGCGGGGATCGTCCACCGCGACCTCAAGCCCGAGAACCTCTTTCTCACGAAGGACGAAGAGGGGCGCCTCCTCACGAAGGTCCTCGATTTCGGCCTCGCCAAGTTCTACGCGCCGGTCGACACGCCGAACGATCAGCAGGCGCGCCTCACGCGCGAGGGCGCTGTCTTCGGGACGCCCGCGTACATGAGCCCGGAGCAGGTCCGCGGCCAGGGTGCGGTCGACGCCCGCGCAGATCTGTGGGCGCTCGGCTGCATCACCTACGAGTGCCTGACCGGTCGCACCGTGTGGGCGACGGACCAGGGCGTGGCGATGACGTTCGCGCAGATCGCAAACGGTACGCTGCCCGACCCGAATGCCTACCGCGCCGGCATCCCGCCGAGCTTCAAGGCTTGGTTCCAGAGGTCGCTGCACAAGGACATCAACCAGCGGTTCCAGACCCCCAAGGAGTTCGCGGAGGAGCTCGCGGCCGCGATGGAAGTCACGGCGGCGTCGATCCGCGGCTCCGAGGCGTCGGACGTCATGCTCCTCACGCCGCGCAGCAACGGCGGCGGCGCACGGCCCTCCCAGGCCCAGCCTTCCCAGGCGCGCCTCGACACCCCGCCGACCGGCGAGGTGAGCCCCCGCCCGGACGACGCGGCCATCCGCGGGTCGCGCGCGCACTTCGCGAGCGAAGAGACGGCGCAACCTCGTTCCGCTGGCCGAGCCCTCGTCGCCCTCGCAGCCGCCGCGGCCCTCGCGGGAGGCTCGTATTTCGCCTACCGGACCTACCTGGGCCCGAGCTCGACGACGGTGACGAGCGCCAGCCTCGACGCGGGCCCCAGCGCCACCGCTTCCGGCTCCGCCCAGCCGGTCGCCTCGACGCAGACTCTCCCGCACGACACCGGCCTGCCGTTCCGGCCCCTCATCGCCGCCGCTCAGGAGTCGATCACCAAGGGAGACCTCGACGGCGCGCGGGCCAAGGTGAAGGAGGCCGTCGAGCTCGGCAATCACTACGTCCCGCAGACCTTCTTGCAGCACATCGACACGGTGAAGGGGGCGAAGGGCCAACCGCTCTGCAAGCTGACCGGCCTCGGCCGCCCTCGGACCTACGACCTCATGGCGGAGAAGGTGCGGGTCATCGCCGCCGGCCGGCCGTCGATCGCGCTCGGGCCGCGCGGCCCCGTCATGGTGTGGACGGAAGCGGACGGAGGGACGGAGCAGGCCTACGCCGTCGCGCTCGACGACTCGATGCGCGCCAAGACCGACGTCTTCCCGGTCACTCCCGAGGGGCAGAACGTACAGAAGCCCGAGATCCTGCGCGTTGGAGACAAGCTCCTCCTGACCTACTGGGACACGCGCGGCCCCGAGGCCGGCGTCTACGCTCGTTTCCTCGACGCGGACGGCCGCATCGCGAGCACGGCGACGCTCGTCGCCCGCGCCGTCGGCGGAGCCAGCTCCCCGACCGCGGTCGAGCTCCCTGACAACTCCGTCATCTTCAGCTGGATCGAGCCCACCGACAAGAACACGGAGGACCTCTACATCCAGAAGTTCAACGGGCTCACCGCCGCCGGCGAGAAGACCCGCGTCACCGCGCTGCGCCCCGGCGTCGGCAAGACGCGCATCCGCTTCCCCGTCGCCGCGATCGATCCGGAGGCCCTCCACCTCTCGTTCCGCCTCGAGCGCGACCCCGACCGCCAGGTCCAGCACCTGCGCATTCCGTTGAACGGCATGGCGCAAGGCGTCTCGGCGGAGGGCATGACGAGCTCCTCGAAGGACCGGACGATCGGCGAGATGGTCACCATCAACGCCCCCAAGACCCGCGCCGACTGGCCGAGCCTCGGGTGCGTCGGCGACAACTGCTACATCGCCTGGAACGAGGAGGGCCGCGACGGCGTATGGGCGGCGTTCTTCGAGAAGGCCGCCGCGACTCCGCTGTGGAAGCGGCAGGTCGTGAAGAACGCCGGCCGTCACCCCGCCATCGGGACGAGCGGCGCGCCGGGCGAGGCCCAGCTGGTCTGGTTCGAGCGCGGCCGCGTGATGACGAGCAAGCTCGACCGCGACGGCATCCGTGAGCCGAGCGTCATCGCCCGGGTCTCGAGCAGCGAGCAGCCCCAGCCGAGCGTCAGCCCGGGCGAGAAGCCCGGCGAGTGGTACGTCGCCTGGCTCGACTACGAAGGCGGACACCTCGAGGCATATTCGTCCCGGGTCGAGTGCAAATGAGGGCGAGGGCATGACGCTCCTCAGCATCCCGTCGCGCGCGGAAGTGCAGAAGCGCCCGGTCGAGACCGAGCGGCTCCTGCTCCTGCCGGTCGACCCGGCTGACGGTCACGAGCTCTGGTTCGCGGTGAACGGCTCGCGCGCGACGCTCCAGCGCTGGCTGCCGTGGGTGCAGTACCACACCGATCCGGTCGCGAGCGGACGCTTCGCCGAGGCCTGCGCGGCGGACTGGGATCAGGGCCGCGCCGTCCGGTTCGTCATCCGCGAGCGCTCCACCGGCACACTGCTCGGCATCGTCGGCCTCGAGCAGTGTGTGCACCTGCACCGGTCTTGTGAGCTCGGCTACTGGCTCCGCAACGAGGCGCACGGCCGCGGCCTGATGACCGAAGCAGCCCGCGCCTGCGTGGACTTCGCACTCCGCCGCCTCGGCGTGCACCGTGTCCGCGTGGCCGCCGCGACGGACAACCACCCTTCCCTGCGCGTCATCGGACGGCTCGGCTTCCGGTTCGAAGGGATCGCGCGGCAGGCCGAGTGGTGCGACGCACGCTGGCTCGACCACGCGGTCTTTGCCATGCTGTCGTCGGACTGACCAGGGGTCCCGACATGGCCGGATCGAGCTTCTTCGCCCTCCTCGACGACATCGCTTCCGTCCTCGACGACGTCGCGACCATGACGAAGGTCGCGACAAAGAAGACGGCCGGCGTCCTCGGCGACGATCTCGCGCTCAACGCCGAGCAAGTCGCCGGCGTGAAAGCCGATCGTGAGCTCGCGGTCGTGTGGGCCGTGGCCAAGGGGTCGGCCGTGAACAAGGTCATCCTCGTCCCCACGGCCCTGCTCCTCAGCCAGTTCGCGCCGTGGGCGGTCGTTCCGCTCCTGATGATCGGCGGTGCGTTCCTTTGCTTCGAGGGCGCCGAGAAGCTGGCGCACAAGCTCCTGCACTCGAAGGAGGAGGAGGAAGCGAAGAAGGCGCACGTGGAGGCCGTCGCGGACCCATCCGTGGATCTGGTCACGCTCGAGAAGCAGAAGATCAAGGGCGCGATCCGGACGGACTTCATCCTCTCGGCCGAGATCGTCATCATCTCGCTCGGCGCGATGACAGAGGTGACGTTCACCACGCGCCTCGCCTCGCTCGTCGCGGTCAGCGTCCTCATGACCGTGGGCGTCTACGGGCTCGTCGCGGGCATCGTGAAGCTGGACGACGCCGGCCTGGCGCTCTCGAAGAAAGGCGCTGCGGCGCGGGCGCTGGGACGCGCGCTGCTGCTCGGCGCGCCCGTCCTCATGCGCTTTCTGTCGATCGCCGGCACCGCCGCCATGTTCCTGGTCGGCGGCGGCATCCTCGCCCACGGCGTGCCCGCAGTCGAGCACGCCATCGACGGCGTCGCAGGCAAGGCCGGCTCGCTCGGTTGGCTCGTCTCCATGCTGGGCACGGGGCTCCTCGGCGTCGTGGCCGGCCTCATCCTCGTCGCGCTCGTCGCGCCGTTCGCCTGGGTCGCGAAGAAGCTCAAGCGCCAGCCCACGAACGCGTGAGGCCGGGCTCGGGCACCGGTCCCGCGCGATCTATCCTCCAGGGTCCCGTGCGCCGCCGCCTCCCGCTCCTGCTCTTGCCGCCGCTCATCGTGGTGGTGATGGCGATCGCGACCGCCGCCACCATCGTGGCGCTCGGCGTCTCGGAGATCCGCCGCGTCAGCGACGAGGAGGCGGCGCTGCACGCCGCGACGATCGCGGAGGCGATGGCGGCGCGCCTCCGCCTGACCTCGGTGGAAGACCGCGGCCCGCTCGTCGCCGAGGCCGCCGACGGCGCGACGACCGAGCTCTTGCTCGTGAACCAGGACGGGCAGGTCGTCGTCAGCGCGAGCCTCGAAGAGTTCTCGAAGGATCGCGTGCTCGGCATGCTCATCGAAGAGCAGGGCGTGGTGGAGACGGTGTCCGGCCGGCAGCGGTTCGCCTCACGACCGCTCGGCCCTCCGCTCGAGCACCTCTCGGTCATCTCCTTCGCCGCGGCGCCCGAGGAGCCGGCGGAGACCCTCGCGCTCGTTCAGGCAGTCGCGGCGCTCGCCGTGCTCCTTGTCGGCATCGCCGCGGCCGTGTCGCTCGGGTACGCGCGCGCCGCGCACGACGAGGTTGCGGTCACGGGCGAGCGGATCGCCAAGCTCGCTGACCCCGAGCGCGACCCCGCGGGGCAGCCGATCCCCATACGCGCCTTCGACGAAGTCGGCGTCCTCACCACCTCGTTCAACACGCTGGTCGGCCGCTTCATCGCCGCCGAGAAGAGCTACAGGGCGGACCTCGCCGAAGCGGCGCGGGTGGACCAGGAGCGCCTCGAGTTCCTCGCAGGCCTGAGCCACGAGCTCAGGACGCCGCTCAACGCGGTGCTCGGGTTCTCGCACGTGCTCGAGAGCGAGGTCGACGGCCCGCTCCCGCCGGACGCCCGCGAGTCCATCGAGATCATCCACACGAGCGGCGAGCACCTGCGGACGCTGATCGACGACATCCTCGATCTCTCCGCGCTCGAGACCGGTGAGCTGAAGCTCTCGCGACGCCCGCTCGATCTGGTCGCCGCCGCGGAGGAGGTCGTGCGCGAAGCCACGGCCATCGCGCGGCACAAGGGGCTCGTGCTCGCCGTCGACGCCGCGGGGCCGGTCCTGGCCTACGCGGATCGCCGCCGCGTCCGGCAGATCTTGACGAACCTGGTCGCGAACGCAGTGAAGTTCACGGCGAGCGGGTCGGTCCGCGTCGACGTTCGGACCAAGAACGATGACGCGGTCGTTCGCGTCACGGATACCGGGCCGGGCATCCCTGCCCAGGATCGCGACGCGATCTTCGAGGCCTACAAGCAGTCGTCGGATGCCCGGCTCCGCCAGGGCGGCACCGGCCTCGGCCTCGCGACGGTCAAGCGGCTGGTGGTCTTGCACGGCGGCGAGATCACGGTCGAGAGCGAGCGGGGCAAGGGCTCGACGTTCCGCTTCACGCTCCCCCTGGCGACCGACCAGGATCTGCTCGACGCGCAGGGCGGCCGCGCGTCGGTGCCCTCCCTCCCACCGGAGAACCGGAGCGAATGAGATGAACGCCGCCGCGAGCTACACCAAGCAGCTCGTCGCCCGCCAGGGGCTCTTCACGTTCGGTGCCTTCGTGGTGCTCGCGCTCCTCGCGCCGCTCGTGTTGCGGCTCACCCCCGAGGCGGGCATCGACACGGCGACACACGCGGTGGGCGTCGGAGCGCTGGCCGCCGCGCTCGTGGCGGTGCTCACCTCGCTCTTGGCTCGACGGCATCGGTTCACGCTCCGCGCGGTGGCGATGGGCTCGAGCGCGATCGAGCCCGCCGACCTCGAGGCCCTGCGGAGGTTCTCCTATCGCGCCATCGTCTTGCAGCTCGCGACGATGATCGCCGCGTCGGTTTCGCTGGCGACGACCTGGTTGCGACCCTTCTCGTACTCGAGCGAGCTCGCTCGCGAGCTCGCCACGCTCGGCACCACGGTCGCCTGTGCGGTGGCGGTCCCTTCGCTCGTGCTCGCCCAGCGCCTGATGGGGCAGGTCCTCGAGTTCGCGCCGATCGACACCGTGACCGCGCAGCTCGAGGCGCTCGACGAACGAGACGTCCCGCGGAGGCGCAGCCGCCAGAACCTGGTCTACGCGGTGGTCGTGCCGGTCGCGCTCGTGGGCGTGGGCGGCGCGCTCGCGAGCTACGCCCACCTGCGGTTCTTGACCGAGCAGGCCCGCACGGTGACCGCGCTCGTGCTCGCGCGAGGCGTGATCGGCTCCGGCACCACGCGCACGAGCGCGGGCCAGCAGGCTGCCATGCGCGTCGCCAGGAAACGCGGCTACGACGTCGTCCTCCACGAGACGGGCTTCGACCCCCTCCCCAACCGGAGCCCCGAGACCATCGTCCACACGATCGTCATCGAACGCGGCAGCGCCACCGTCTCGTATTCGAGCGAGCTGCCGCTCTCGAGCACCATCCCGCTCGCCGCCGTCGCCTTCGGGTTCGTCCTGCTCGCGAGCGCCGCGGCGGTTGCGCTCGCGAAGCTCGTGTCGCGCGATCTCGGCGGCGCCGCCGAGCACCTGCGCACGCTCGGCACCGAGCGCGTGCTCACCGGCGACGACGAGGCCACGATCTCAGCGCGTTTCGAGGTCGTCGCGAAGCTCGAGCAAGCGGCGCTCGCCCTCGCCGATCGGTTCCGCGTGTTCGCCGCGGCGCAGGAGCGCGCGCTCGAGTCGAAGGAGACGGCCCGCCGCATGCGAGGCCTGCTCTTCGCGAGCGTGAGCCACGACCTGAAGACGCCGCTCAACGCCATCGTCGGGTTCGCCGACGCGCTCGATCGCGAGGCGCTCTCGCCGCCTCAGCGCGAGAGCCTCGATCTCATCTCGACCCGCGGGCGTGAGCTCGTCGCCCTCATCGAGACCATCCTGGATGCCGCGCGCGTCGAGGCCGGGCAGCTGAGCCTCGTGAAGAAGCGGACGAGCGTGGCCGGGCTCGTCTACCTCGCGAACCAACGCGCGCGGGAGCTGGTTGGCGACGTCGGCGATCTCCGCATCGAGATGGCCGAGGGCCTCCCCGCGGTCACGGTGGACGCGACCCACGTCTCGCGCGCCATCGCGGTCGTCATCGCCCACGCGCTCCGCTCGGCGGCCGGGCGCAGCGGCGTGGCCGTTCGCGCATCCGTCGCGGCAGGGGGCAAGCAGATCCGCGTCGAGGTCGATCACGGCGAGGCCCAGACCGACGCGAGCGAGCTCCGCGCCCTGTTCACCCAACAGCAGACCTCGCGCGCCAAGGGGCTCACGCTCGGCCTCAGCGTCGCGCGCAGCATCATCGAGATGCACGGCGGGAGCATCGAGGTCACCGGAGCGACCGGCGAGTCGACCGTGGTCAGCGCGCTCCTGCCTGTCTGATGCTCTGACGCCACACCCGAACGACAGCGGCCTGACCACGAGCCGGGCACCGTTGACGCGCGTTTCGACCCTGGGCTACGCCCTCCGCCGTGAAGGTGCTCGTCAACACCGCAGGCTGGGAGATGGACGCGGAGCCCGAGGCCGACACCCCCGAAGCGGCGGCGGTGAAGCCGGGCTCGGGCATCTACGCGAAGGCCGAGCAGAAGGGCGGCGAGCGAGCGGAGCCCACGACGGGGGATTTCTCGCCCGAGTCCTTCAGCCCGACCGAGCCCGCGCCGCCTTCGGACGACGACGCGGAGCTCGACGTGGCCCTGCCGCCGCCGCCTTCGCTGCCGAAGTTCGAGTGAGCCAGCTGGCTCGGGCGCTCAGCGGTAGACGTTGAGCACCCCGTGCCCGCGGTCGTCGTGCGACACGCCGGCGAAGAAGCGCACGTCCCGCGGCGCCTTCAAGACCCCGCCCGGGTGCTTCAGCCGGTGGGCAGCGGCCGGATCGCGCAGCGAATAGACGAGCGTGCTCCACTCGGTGGTGGCAAAGGGCTCGGCGTCCACGGCGCCCGCAAAGACCACTCCCGTCGCAGCGTCTCCGCGGAGGAAACCGCCGAACCCGGCCCCCGCACGCGGCGTCGGCTCTTCGAACGTCTCGGCGAGCTCGAAGCCGCTCGGTCCCCTGGTGTAGTGGAAGACGGCACCTGCCTCCTGCAGACCATCGACGATCGCCCAGGAGTCACCCACGTAGAGCTCTTTGCCGTCGTCGGAGAGCAACATGGCTGAGCCGAAATACGGCGTAGGCTCCGCGGGCGCGATTGTCTGTTCGAGGGTCCATCCGGAGGGGGAGCGGCCATACACCGACAGGCCCGGGCCAGCGCCGAGCTCGTCGTCCCAGTTCGTGTGGATGAGGACGGATCTGTCCTTCGAGACCACGTGGCCTCCGATCGTGTCCATCCACACCAGGCCCGGCACGGCATCGCCTGCCGTCCCGATGGTTCCATCCGCGAGCAGAGGGACGGTCTCGCCGCCGCTCTCGGGGTCGAAGGAGAGCGCCTCGTACGGAGCATCGACGTCGAGCAGGAAGGGAGAGGGATCGGACGACGACCACTCCCACGAGGGCCCCTTCTCGGACCAGCCGCCGTCCCCCCACAGCGTGAACTGCCAACGCCCCGGCTTGTCGTCGAATGGCTCCGCGTAGGTCCAGAGGCAACCGGGGTCGCGATCGCAGAACGCGACCGGCAGATCGGGGTTCTCGAGTCGCTTCTCGAAGACGATATCGGGGCCGTCGGCCCGGTAGACGTCGATGTATCGGTTGAACACGAAGGTCGTCGGAGCCGAGAGCTGCAACGCGATGAACCGGCCGTCGGGCGACACCGTCGGAAAGCCGTAGCCCTTGAGGTTCGGGTTCTCCTCGTCCATCGGCGGCTCGTCGGGAGGCTGAATCGCCGGCTCGGCCACGTAGTCCCCGGAGCGCGTCAACGTGACTCGATGATCGCGGGACGCCGCGCCGACGGCGACCCTGACGACAACCTCGGTCGTCCCGAGCGGGGTGCGGAGCCGCTGCTCGCCGCCCGCGACTCCGTTGATCGTGACGGTCGCGTCAGGGTTACGGGGCGCGGCGACGAGCGTCGTCGTCGCGCTGCCCTCGAACGCGACGGCGTAGGCCTCCACCTCGGGCCCGAAGCTCGGCTCGAGATCCCCGACCGACACCGAGAGCGACGCGAGCGCGAGATCGACCTCCGCCGGGTCGGCCGAGCTGGGGCGCTCTTCGGGGTCCTCCGAACAACCCGGCAGGCCGGTGGTCAGGCCGAGCCCCAACGCGAGCCCGAATCCCCCCCGGGAGACGCTCGATCGAATGGACATGCACTTCCTCCTGCGTCCACTCAATCAAGCGTGATGCCACGTCGCGACTGCGCGGTTCTCTCGCAGATCGCGCCTCTCGAACATGAGGCCAGACCAGTCGCGGCACAACTCGACACGACTGTCATGACCCGATTGCGAGGCGCCCCGTCGAGCGACAACATCGGCGCGAGGAAGAGCATGCCGACGCGCCGGAGCTTTGAGGATCGTTGAGCGCGAGCTTCGCTGCGCGAGGACGTACCATCGTCGCGCGCGCCTTCGCGCTGCTCTACTTCGAGTAGACCGCGAGCCCGAGCAACACGGCAGGCCGCGCGAGGAGCTCGCCGTTCGCCTGCTCGATCGAGCCGAATATCGCGCCGGCCGAGAGCGACGGCTCGATGAACGCCGAGCCGGCTTCGAAGCGGAGCGCCACCGGCGTCGCCGTGGTGAAACCTCCATAGAGCAGCCCGCCGCCGAACCAGCTGTCCTCGTAGTAGCCGATACACGGGCCGAGCCCGAAGCCGAACCCATAAGGTCCGGCGACGAAGAAGAGCACCTCGGGCCGTATCGCTGCGAACCCCAGCGTGCCGTTGGGAAACGTCGCGCCGAAGCCGCCGAAGCCGACACGCAGGTCGAACGCTCCGCTGCGCCATCCGAAGAAGCCCGTCGCGCCGCCGACGCCGGCGACACCCGGGAAGGCGGGCGCCACGGCGCCACCTGCGAAGCCTCCGCCATAGAGCCCGTCGATTCCATCGCCGCGCGGCTTCGGCTCGACCTCGTCCGCCGCGTCGTCGGATCCGAGGCCGACGGAGGGTGGGCGCTCGTCTGCAGTCTCTCCCGTCGCGCAGACGTCGTGGAAACAGCCCAGGCCCTCCCGGCAATCCGAACGAGCCCGACAGCTCTCGCCAGGGCCACCGAGCGTGCCGTCGGCCGGCGCGGGCGGCGCCGGCGCCACGGTTGGCTCGGCTGCGGCCGGCTGCACCACCACGATGGGCTCCTGCCCGGGCCGCGCAATGGTGACGATCTCCCCGCCGGCGATATCACGTGTCTCCCCCGTCACCAGGATCAACCGCACGCCACCGCCGGAGAGGTCCTCGAGGACGGTGCCCTCCAGGACCTGCCCGTTCTTGAGCTTCACCTTGGTCGTGCTCGATTGCGCGTGCGTGGTGCCCTCGATCGACGCGAGCGAGATCGCCAGGCCGATCGCGAGCCATTTGTGGTTCATGAGGCACTCCTTCTCCGCTGGTCACTGCATCGGAAACGTGAGCGTGAGCCCCGGCGTGGGAGCGAGGGCGGGCTCGAGGAACCCCGTCTCGTCGCGCTCGAGGTAGCGCGACTCGCGGCGCTGCCGCACGCCCACACCCAGCATGACGCTCCCGCTGATCCCGAGGGCTCCGCCGAGGCCGACGCCGACCCCGCCGGCGATGAGGTAGTCGTTGTCGTTGCCGGCCCCCAGCGCGCCGAGGATCATGACAGGGACGCCGACCAATACGCCGGCCCAGCCGACCGCGGTGAGCACGGCGCCGCCGGCGATGAGCCCGCGGCCCGAGCTCTTGTTGCGGCGAGACTCGACCCTCTTGCCCTTCTCGGCATCGGGCGACTCGCTCGACGCCTCTCGCCCGGCCGGATCGCCACCGCGCGGAACGGCCGCGTCGGCCGACGCCGAGCAGACGTTCGCGAAGCAGCCGAGCCGCGGTCCGCAGTCGCGGCGCGACTCGCACGATGTCCCTTCGAACTGGTCACGGCACGTCTTGTCGACGCACTTCAGACCTTCGGCGCAGTCGCTCCGCGCCCGGCAACTCTCGCCGACGTCGCCGAGAGCCTCCTGGGGAGGCTCCACCGGTGCGCCGGCTTCGGGCACGGCGGAGGTGCTCGCGGAAGGCGCCGGAGCCGTGGCAGCCGGGTTTGTCGCGCCCTTCCCCGAGGCTGCGGTCTTGGCCGGTTGAGCCAGCGCGGAGCCGCCGAGCGCGGCCAGGACCCCCAGCCCGACGAGCAAGCGAACGGCCCTGGACTTCATGACCATACGGTCAGCGCCCATCGCCAGGCCCCATGGTGTGCAGGGCGAGATCTTCGGCGTCGTATTCGGCGAGGTGCTCGCGCGCACGCTTGATCCGCTCCTCCACGTCCTCCTTGCGCTCCTCCAGGTACGCCTGGCCGCCAGCCGTATCGGGGTCGAAGACCTCCGTGTCGGCGAGCCAGCCGTCCAGGCTTCCCCAAGCCTCCGTGCCCGGCTTGATCGGGAGCAGATCGGCACGGGCCGACAGCGCTCCCATGCTGAGGGACACCTCGACGAAGTAGACCTTGCCGGCTGCGAGGCTCGCCTTCACCGCGTTGGTGTTCTCGGCCCAGATGATGAACGTGTGCTCCCCAGGCGGCATCTTCACGGAGAATCGCGACGACGGCAGCGCGTCGCCGAGGAACCTGCCTTTCCCATCCAGGATCGTCTGCTTGAGCGCCCCCCCGAATCCGGACGGCCGGACGAAGACGACGGTCGCCTCGTCCGCGGCAGCCTTCACCGCGCTCGGCGCGGTGACCGGCCGCATGAACTCGGAGCTGGCCGAGCAACCCACCGCGCCCAGCGCCGCCACACAGACCCCTACCATCCACGATCGACGAAACATGACACTCTCCCTCCGCGTGCCGCGAGAGCGGCGCTGCGGAGGCGCACTCCAAGATGTGTGCCGCAAGGTTTCGTCGCGAAACTGGGCGTTTCCGCTGCCGCGCCCGAGCGACATGCCGCGCTGGCGCGGCGCTCGGGTCCTTCCCCATCCACCCCATCAGGTGGAACGCGAAGTTCGCGTGCGCCGCTGGCTGCAGCCCCTCGCATCCTTCACACGGCGAGACATCCAGGCTGGGCGAGTCGATGAGCCTGCGACGCTCACCTCCGCATTCCTCAACCCACGACGAGCTTCAGGGCGCAGAGCCGCGCCGCGCGACGTCCGTGGCGGTGGCGTTCGTCGTCGGAGCATCACAGGGGATGAGGACGCTCTGCCACGTCGTCCGCGTGAGCCCACCGATGTAGACGTTGTCGGTCTCGGGATCGTAGCGCTCGATGGACTGCTCGGAGCCGTCTAGGCGGCCGGCTTGTGATTGCGAACGAGCTTCTCCACCGTGATCACGGGAAGGATGATCGCGCCGGCGAGCACGCTGAAGAAGAGCGACTCCGTCGATAGCGGAAACGTCCCGAATACCACCTGCATCGCCGGCAGGTAGATGAAGAGCGCCTGCAGGACCGAGATCGCCCCAATCCCGACGAATACAGCCTTGTTGCTGAATACACCGATCCGGAAGATCGAGTCCTTCAGCGAGCGGCAGTTCAGCATGTAGAAGATCTGGAACATGATGACGGTGGTGACCGCCATCGTCTGCGCCTCGCTGACGATCTGCGCCTCGGTGAGGCCCGTCGCCGCGCGAGCGGCCATCTCCTGTTCGTACTTCCAGATGAAGAGCCCGACTGATCCGGCCGTCATCAAGGTCGCGGCCACGAGCGTGCGGATCACGACGAAGCGGTTCAGCACGGGCTCCTTCGGGTCGCGCGGCGGCCGGCTCATCACGTCCGGCTCCTTGGCCTCGAAGGCCAGCGGGAGCGCCAGCGCCACGGCCGCTACGAGGTTGACCCAAAGGAGCTGCGTCGGCAGAACCGGCAGCAAAAGATCCTTCACGATGACGCCGTCCACGGTCCTCTCCACCAAGGGGAAGAAGCCGACCGCGTAGATGAGGATCAGCGCCAGGCCGAGGTTGGTCGGCAACACGAACGCGAGCGACTTGATCAGGTTGTCGTAGACCCTTCGCCCTTCTTCGACCGCAGCGGCTATCGACGCGAAGTTGTCGTCGGTGAGCACGATGTCGGCGGCTTCCTTGGAGACCGAGGTGCCGGTGATGCCCATCGCCACCCCGATGTTGGACTGCTTCAGCGCCGGCGCGTCGTTCACGCCGTCGCCGGTCATGGCCGTCACGTGACCATTTTCTTGGAGGGCGCGGACCAGGCGCAGCTTGTGCTCGGGCGCCATTCGGGCAAACACGTTGTTCTTCTCGACGATCTCGCGCGTGGCCGCGTCGTCGAGATCCGCGAGCTGCACGCCGGTCACGGCCTGGGCGCCCTGCGCGGCGATACCCAGCTGCTCACCGATCGCCTGGGCGGTCCCCTTGTGATCGCCGGTGATCATCTTCACGGTGATGCCGGCCCGATGGCAGAGACCGATCGCGTCGATTGCATCGGTGCGAGGTGGATCGATCATGGCTTGTAGGCCCAGGAAGACGAAGCCGTCTTCGCAGTCTTCGAGCCCCAGCTCGGCGCGTTCGAATCGCTTCTCCGCGAAGCCGAGGACACGCATCCCCTCCTTCGCCAGCTCTTCCACCCGGTAGATCACCGCAGGCCGATCCACCTCGGTGCAGCGGCTCAGCACCACCTCCGGAGCGCCCTTGAGGATGATCTTCTTCCCCTCGTCCCCCCAATGGTTCAGCGTCGCCATGAACTGGTTCGCGCTCTCGAACGGGATCGCGTCGAGCCGAGCGTGCCCAGCGCGGGCGTCGGAGGTGCGGATGCCGAGCTTCTCGCCGGCGGTCACGAGCGCTCCTTCCGTCGGGTCTCCCGTGATGTGCCAACGACCCTCTTTCTGCTCGAGGGTGGCGTCGCAGCAGAGCACCCCCGCCAGGAGCAGCTGGCGCACGTCCTCGGGCACAGGCGCGACCGCCTCATCTTCCTTCAGCAATCGGCCGGTGGGCTCATAACCCACGCCCTCGATCCGGTACACGCCGGATTGCGGCAGACAGAGCCCCTGCACGGTCATCTCGTTGCGCGTCAGGGTGCCGGTCTTGTCGGAGCAGATCACGGTCGTGCTGCCGAGCGTCTCCACCGAGGGGAGCTTGCGCACGACGGCCCGCCGGGCCGCCATTCTCTGGACGCCGATCGCCAGGGCGATCGTCACGATGGCGGGCAGCCCTTCCGGAATGGCGCCCACGGCCAAGGTGATGGCGAAGATCGCCGACTCGCGCAGGCCCGTCGCCACGTCCACGCCGCCCTGGCTCACCGCGCGGCCGGTGCCGACCGCCAGGATCACGACCGAGATCACCGCGATGCCGACCGTCAGCACCACGCCGATCTTCTTGAGCGCGATGCTGAGCGGCGTCTCGATCTCGGTCGCTTCGCTGAGCATCGTGTTGATGCGTCCGAGCTCGGTGCCGTTGCCGGTCGTGGTAACCACCCCCGCGCCGCTGCCGTACGTGACGAGCGAGCCGCTGAACGCCATGTTCTTGCGGTCGCCCAGGCCGGCGTCGGCGGCCACGGGGTCGGTCGTCTTCTCGACCGGAACCGACTCACCCGTCAGCGCGGCCTCCTCGATCTGGAGGGTACGCAGCTGCAGCAGCCGAATGTCCGCCGGGACCTTGTCGCCGCTCTGCAGGAAGACCACGTCCCCCGGGACGATCTCCGCGACGGCGAGCTGGACCCGCTTGCCGTCGCGCTGCACCGTGGCGAGCTCGGGCACCATCGCGCTCAAGCTCTCGATCGCCTTGCTCGCCTTGTACTCCTGCGCGAATCCGATCACCGTGTTGATGATCACGACCGCGAGGATCACGAGCCCGTTCTTCAGGCCGTCCACCGGGTCCACCAGGATGGCGACGACCGCGCTGCCGAGGAGGACCCAGATGAGGGGGTTGTTGATCTGCCCCCAGATCAGCTCGAGGACCGAGACGCCGCCCTTCTTGTCCAGCACGTTCGGGCCGTGCGCGGCGATGCGCTCGTTCGCCTCTTCCGTGGACAGGCCGTCGTGGGTCGAGCGCAGGGCAGACAGCACCTCCTCGGAAGGCAACGTGTGCCAGGAGACGGCGGGCGCTTCCCGCGACCGTGGTTCTTGTGAGCGAGCCATGTCGGTCCTTGGTGGCTAATCGCGCCGCCAGAGCGGCGCGCGACGGTCGTAGCTGGACTGAGTCTCGCCCGGAAGCAACCGGGAGACCCGTCGCCCCCTGGGGGCAGACTGCCCCTATTCGAAGAGCTTCCCTTGTTCCTTCTCCTTGTTCACGAAGGCCCTCCCCAGATGCTCGAACGCCTTGCGCGTGGCGATGCGACCACGTGGTGTGCGCCCGAGGAACCCCTGCTGGAGCAGGTACGGCTCGTACACGTCCTCGATTGTGTCGCGCGGCTCACTGAGCGCGGCAGCCAACGTGTCGAGGCCACACGGACCGCCGTCGTAGTCTTCGACGAGGATCGAGAGCAGGCGCCTGTCCATCGCATCGAGGCCGGCCTCGTCGACGTCCAGCCTCTCGGCGGCCGTCCTCGCGATGTCGGCGGTGATCGCGCCCTTGCCGAGCACCTCGGCGAAGTCGCGCACGCGCCGGAGCAATCGGTTCGCGACGCGCGGGGTGCCCCGCGATCGGGACGCGATGGCGACGGCGCCGCCCGAGTCGATGGGGACACCGAGCAGCTTGGCGCTCCGTGCGACGATCTGCTCGAGATCCTCCACCGGGTAGTAGTCGAGCCGGACGTCGTAGCCGAACCTGGATCGGAGGGGCGCGGTGAGGAGCCCGGTGCGCGTCGTGGCGCCGACGAGCGTGAAGGGCTTCAGCGAGAGCTGGATTGTCGTGGCGTAGGGCCCCTCCCCCGTGACGATGTCGATCTGGAAGCTCTCGATCGCGGGGTAGAGGCTCTCCTCCACCACGGGCGAGAGCCGATGGATCTCGTCGATGAAGAGGATGTCGCCGTGCTCGAGCTTGGTCAGCAGGCCGGCGAGCGCCCCCTTGTGCTCCACGGCTGGGCCGCTCGTGGCGTGGAGCGTGACGCCCATCTCCTTCGCGAGGATCCACGCCAGGGTGGTCTTGCCGAGGCCGGGCGGGCCGCAGAGCAGGACGTGGTCGAGGGGCTCCTTGCGCCGGCGGGCCGCCTCCACGAAGACCTTCAGGTTCTCCTTGTGTTTGGTCTGGCCGACGTATTCGTCGAGCGTGTTCGGGCGGAACAGGCGATCGAACCGATCGTCGTCGCCGAGACCCGTGGGGGAGAGGACTCGCTCGGACATACCCTGGGACTACACCGGGGGTGGTCCGGCTAAAACCGGGTACTATCCCAGCCATGTTGCTCCGGGCAGCGCCCGCCCTCTTCTTCGGTCTTCTCCTGCTCGCGTCTTGTGAAGGCGACATCACGGGCGGCGGCGGCGAAGGTGGAAGCACGGGCTCGGTACGACCGACCCCGACCGACGGTCCGTCGTCGACCTGCGACGAGATCGGCGTCTGCGAGGGCGACGCCGTGAACGCCAACTCGGGCTGCGTCGAGTGCGCTGTGCTCGGCAACGACACCCTCGCGCTGAACGGCGGCGCCTGCCTCGACGAATACACCTCGTGTTTCGGCCCCACCGGGTCGTGCGACGAGGGCGGCCACCCCGACTGCTGCGCCTTCTTCTCGTGCCTGCTCGCCTGCCCGGACGACGACCCAGGGACCGACAAGAACGAGTTCCTCGACTGCGCCTGCACGAACGACGGCACGGACTGCGTCGACGAGCAGGACGACGGGACCTGCCTCGGCGCCGAGCCGGTCGGCGGGCAGCGCTACTTCGCGTGGGCGACCTGCCTCTACCTGGACGTGTGCGCGAGCGCGTGCGGCTGATCGGAAAGGCCACCTTCCCGGCCAAAGCACGCCATTTTTGGGGCGATCGCCGTCGTTTGCGGTAGCTTCGAGGGGTCGTGCCCAAGAGTCAGTCTGTGCTCATCGTCGACGACGACGCGATTTCGCGGCGCGTCCTCGCACAGGCGCTCGAGAGGGCGGGCTTTCGGACGGACGTGCTCACCTCGGGGCAGGAGGCGCTCACCTGGCTGATGGGCGGCAAAGTCCCCGCCATCGTGCTGCTCGATCTCGTGATGCCTCCACCGGACGGCTACGCGGTGCTCCGGGCCATGCGGGCGGCGGACGAGCTGCGAGAGGTGCCGGTCGTCGTGCTGACGGCGGTCGACGCAGACGAAGAGGTGACACGCGCCTTCGACATGGGCGCGGACGATTTCGTCCGCAAGCCGTTCAAGACGGCGGAGCTCGTCGCGCGCATCCGGAGCCAGCTGAGGATGCGGGAGTTCGTCGAGGCCCTCGAGCAACGAGAGCGAGACGCGCGCGTCGTGCTCGAGCTCACGCAGACGCTCTCGTCCACGCTCGACTTCCGCAACATCCTCTACACGGTCGTCCGGCGAATCGCGGACGTCGCCCGGGTGGATCGCTGCAGCATCGTCCTCGTCCGCGACGCGAGCCAGGTGGGATACGTCGTGGCGGCGAGCGACGACAGAGAGCTGCGCGACCTGCCGATCGATCTCTCGAAGTACCCCGAGATCCGCCGCGTGCTCGAGACCGGGGAGCCGCTCCTCGTCGAGGACACGTCGACGGACCCCGTCTTCGATCTGGTGCGCTCGGCCCTTCCGCCGGGGTCGTTCCGGTGGCTCGCGTGCCTGCCGCTGATGTACGAGGACAAGCCGCTCGGCGTCCTCTTCCTGCGGCGCCGCGAGCCACACCGAGCCAAGGAGCACGAGCTCTGGGTCGCGAAGACCGTGGCCAGCGCGACGGCCATCGCCCTCCGCAACGCCAGCATCATGCAGAACCTCCGCGAGCAGACGCGCGAGAGCACGTACGCGCGCTTCGAGGCGGAGCGGCGCATCCGCGCGCTCGAGCCGTACGCGGACTTCTTCCACTCGTCGGCCGACGGCATCGTCGTCCTCGACGCGGAGGCGATCGTCCTGTTCTCGAACCCGCGCGCGAGGGAGATCCTGGGGCGGACGGAGGGCGAGCTGTCGCGCAAGTCGCTCGGGGATCTCCTGACGGAAGACGATCAGCCGAAGCTCCGGTCGCTCCTCGCGGACCTCTTCGGCAGCCGCCCCAGGCGCCTCGGCCAACCCGCCACACAGGACCTCGTCGCGCTCGTGGGCGACGAGCGACGCATCCTCGCGGTGAGCTGCGTGGTGATGGAAGCCGAAGAGACGGCGCTGCTCACCTTCCGGGACGTGACGCAGGAGCGCGCGACCGAGGCGGAGCTGACGAAGACCAAGGAGTTCCTGGAGCGCGTGATCGACAGCTCGGTCGACGCAATCATCTCGGTCGACATGACGGGCACCGTGTTGCTCTTCAACCACGCGGCGGAGAAGGTCTTCGGCTACAGCGCCAGCCAGGTCGTGGGTCAGATCAACGTGCGCGACCTCTACCCGTTCGGCGTGTCGCGCGAGATCATGCAGCTCATCCGCGGGGCCGATCACGGCGGGCCAGGCCGGCTGGAGCGATTCCAGACCGAGGTGGTCGCACACGACGGCTCCCGCATCCCGGTCTCCATCTCGGCGGCCCTCATCGTCGATCGTGGCAGGCCGATCGGCTCCGTCGGGGTCATGACAGATCTGCGCGACCGCCTGAGAATGGAAGCGAGCCTCGCTGCCGCGCAGGAGGAGCTTCGGACGAGGGAGAAACAGGCGCTCATCGCCGAGCTGGCGGGCGCCGCCGCACACGAGCTGAACCAGCCCCTCACGAGCGTGCTCGGCTACGCGGAGATCATCCGGCGGCGCGCGAAGGAGGGCCAGCCCCACCTCCGGGAGATGGAGTCGCTCGCGGCCGAGGCCGAGCGCATGGCCGAGATCGTCCGAAAAATCGGTAAGATCACCAAATACGAAACGATGGCTTACGTCGGCGACGCCAAGATCATCGATCTCGATCGCTCGAGCGCGGAGGAGTCGAGCCGGCGCTCGAGCAAGCCGCCGAAGGAGAGCGAGGGAGTGAAATGAAGGAGGCGCCCAAGAGCGGACCGTCGCCGTCGCTCGAGGAGACGATCGTCCTCAGCAGCGCCGATCCGTACGAGCGCATCCTCGAGCAGCTCGCGATGCTCGCGCCGGACGCGGACCTCGAAGACGCGATCTGGGCGCTCGTCTCGGCGTACGCGGAGGGCGTCGACGATCTGTGTGTGGGCGTATGCGTGCCCGACGTCGAGGGCGATCAGCTCATCGTCCGGCACGCGCCGCGGCCCAGCCGGCCGCGCGTCCAGGACGCCGCGCGGCTCTTCCCCGAGGTGCTCCACGAGCAGATCATCGGCATCCCGTACGACGATGGGTCGACGATGCACATCGGCGGCGACGAGCCCCTCGACGCGACGGCGTTGAAGCAGGTCGAGCGTCTCGCCTTGGCGATCGGCTCGGTGATCCGCCGCGCGCGTCACGTGGCGCGGCTGCGCAACGAGGCGGCCGAGGCGCGTGGGCTCCGCGACCAGGCCGTGCAGAGCGACAAGCTCGCGGGGCTCGGCCGCATGGCGGCGAGCATCGTGCACGAGCTGAACAACCCGCTCACGTCGATCGTGGCCTACGCCGACTTCTTGCGCCGTAGGCTGGAAGTGCAAGACGTGGCCGCTGAAGATCGCGAGCGCCTCGCGCGCATCAGCGAGGCGGCGGGTCGCGTCCTCGCCTTCACGCGCGATCTCGTCGCCTACTCGCGTCCGTCCACCGCGGTGCCCTCGGCGCTGTCGATCCACGACGTCATCGAGCGCGCGCTCGTGTTCTGCGATCACGTGCTCGCGGACTCCCACGTGGAGGTGGTGCGGGAGTTCGGAGACATCGTCCCGCTGCACGGGCTGCACGGTCCGCTCACGCAGGTGTTCGTGAACCTCATCACGAACGCCTGCCAGGCGATGTCGCCCGGAGGCGGGGAGCTCGTCTTGCAGACCGCGATCGAGGGCGAACGTGTCCTCATCCGCGTGATCGATCAGGGTCCCGGCATTCGCCCCGACGCGATCGATCGTCTCTTCGAGCCGTATTTCACGACGCGCGGAGAAGGCGGCGGGAGCGGGCTCGGCCTCAACATCGTCCAGACGATCGTGGCGAGCCACGGCGGCCACGTCTCGGCGGCGAACGGCCTCGAGCGCGGCGCCGTGTTCACGGTCGAGCTGCCCATCAGGGCGTGACCGAGCCGGCACACTCGGCCTCCAGCGGGTGCTCCCGCGACAAGCCGTGCTCGCCGAGAGGATCGGCCGCGGGCGAGAAGAGCCCGCGCGTGTCGCTCCAGTTCGCCGACCAGGGAAAGAGTGCTGTGAGTCGCGCCCGGGCGCCGCCCTCAGAAGGCTGCGCCGTCCTCAGACGATCTTGATGCCGATGACCAAGACGCCGTTTTTGTACTTGGGTCCGGCCACGAAGAAGACCTGCCCCTTCGGAGAGTGGAACGTCGAGGCGATGAACTCCGTGTCGTCCGGCTTCTTGATCTTCACGCCCACGACGAATTTCTCGGGCTCGTTCTTCTTCGCGGGGACGAGATCCTTGTAGGTCAGGAGGAGCTTCGAGTCGTTCGGGAGCTTCTTGTCCTGCTCCTTGTCCTTCGGGAGCTTGTGCGTGCTCTTCCCGAGGAGCTTGTAGGTGTCGTAGGCGGAGAACGGAGGCTTCTTCAGCTCGGGCATGTCGCCGATGCCCGGATCGATGCCTTTGCCCTCGTTTGTCGCGTGCAGGACCATGACCTCGGTCGAGATCTCCGCGGGGGCATCCCCTGCGAACGCCTTCTTCGCCAGCAGCGAGGGCGCCACGACGGCGAAGCCGGAGCCTGCAAGCATCTTCAGAACCGAGCGCCGGGACGTCATCGAGACCTCATTCCTCCGTCACCCACACGACCGTGGTGGTCGCCCCCTGCGAGGCGCCACCCACGTAATAGACGGCCCCTGTCCTCGAGCCGAAGTCTACCGAAGCGACCTGGACGCTGGGCTCCGATTCGTCGTCCGACGCTTGCGCGAAGAGGGGTGCGGTGGACGGGGGAGCCGCGGTCTTGCTGCTCGGGAGCGGCTGGACGGGCTCCGCCTGCTCGGTCGCCTGGGTTCGCGCGACCGGCGTCTCGTCCGTCCCGTGTTTGCCCCAGACGAAGAGGGCCACGGCCGCTGCAGCCGCGAGCGCAGTGAGCGGCAGGAGGAGCCGACCGCCGTCCTGCCGCTCGGCGGGTTTGTCCTGACCGCCTGCGGGCACGCCCGCCTGCTGACCTGCCCGACCACCCGCCTTGCGCAGCTCGATGACCTTGGCGGGCTGGACCGCAGCCGACTGGGCATTCGCCGAGCCGACCTGCTTCATCACCACGTCCGCGATGTCGAAGCTCGATGCCTTGGTCAGGGCGGACTCGCGAAGCAGCTCCCCTCCGAGGCCGAGGCCGGCCAGCTTGCCGCGCCCGACCTGGCTCTGCTCCAGCCAGGTCGCGACCTCCGACCGGCGAGGCTCCTCGAGCTCGCCGTCGTGGAACAGCATGAGCTCCCAATCCGTCGGAGGGTTGTTGGCGGCGCTCACCGCTCCTCCTTCTGGTGATCAGGGGCCGAGGCGGGCTCCTGGCGGCGAGGCCGCACGGGCTCCTCCGCGGGGGCGGCGTCGCTCGGCGGCCCAGCCCCATCCAGCTCGGCGTACACGTCGGCCAAGGCTTTTTGCATCTTCTGGCGGGCGTGGAACAGGCGGCTCATGATCGTGCCCTTCGAGACGCCCATCGACTCGGCCATCTCTTCGTAGGACAAGCCCTCGACCTCGCGCATGAGGATGACTGCGCGGTGGTACCAAGGCAGGGCATCGAGCGCGACCTGGATGCGGGCGGCCATCTCTTTGCGCCGCACGACGTCGATCGGGTCGGCGCCGTCGATGCGGGACACGAGGGCGAGATCGCCTGCCCCACCTTCTTCCGACAGGTCCCGGGTCTCATCGAGCTCGGCGCCCTTCCGACCCGGCTTGCGCATGAGGTCGATCGAGAGGTTCGTGACGATCCGATAGAGCCAGGTGAAAAAGGACGAGCCCCCTTCGAAGGTCGCGAGGCCCTTGTGGACGCGCAGGAAGGCCTCCTGGACGATCTCGCGCGCGTCGTTCTCGTCTCGCACGAGGCCGACGGCGATCGCGAAGGCGCGCCGTTGATGCCGCTCGACCAAGGACCGAAAGGCGCCTTGGTCTCCGGCTTGGGCTCGAGCGATGAGAGCACGATCTTCCTCGGCTTCCCGTGACCGTTGCTCCTTGGACGCCTCGGCCATGGCCCTATTCACCTGCACCGACCCGGTCGCCGGTTGGGGCGGTCCGCCGTTGGGAGGGGAAGGAGAGCTCGGCACGGAGGTAGCCTAACCCAGCGGGGTCCTACTCGTCCTGCTCGGGGAGCTCGGAGAGGGTGACCTTGAATTCCATCTCTTTGCCGCCCCGGCTGACCTTGACCGCGGCGGTCCGCCCCACCCCGAAGATGCTGGCGAAGAACCGGAGGGCGTTCGGATCTTCGACGGCCTTGCCGTCGAAGCTCACGATCACGTCGTCCACCTCGATCCCGGCGTTGGCAGCCGGGCCCGAACCCTGCACCGCCTTGACCCAGACCCCTTTCAGGTCCGGCGAGCCCAGGCGCGAAGCCTGGTCACGGGGGAGCTGCGCGACGACCACCCCGATCGCGCTGCGGCGGATCTTCCCGTCACGAAGGAGCAGCGGCAAGAGCTGCTTGACCATGTTGATGGGGATCGCGAACCCGATGGAGTTCGCGTTCGCGCGGATGGCGGCGTTGATCCCAACGACCTCGCCCTTCAGGTTCAAGAGCGGGCCGCCCGAGTTACCGGGGTTGATGCTGGCGTCCGTCTGCAAGAAGTCGAAATACCCGGCCGGGTCGAGGCCGACCACGTCGCGCTCCGTTCGGCCCTTCGCGCTCACGATGCCAGCCGAGACGGTGTGGGCCAGGCCGAACGGGTTGCCGATGGCCACCACCCAGTCGCCCACCACGATCTGCTCGGAGTCACCGAGGGGCAACGCGGGCAGGCCGGTCGCGTCGACCTTGATGACCGCGACGTCCGTCCGGCGATCCGAGCCCACCACCCGAGCAGGGAGCTGCCGGCCGTCGGTGAAGCCGACCGTGATGTCGATCGCGTGGTCGATGACGTGATGGTTCGTGAGGAGGTAGCCGGCCGGATCGTAGATGAACGCCGTGCCGATTCCCTCGCCGCGCCGATTTCCTTCCCGCACGATCGTCTTCACGCTGACGACGGACGCGTCGGAGGCTTGAACGATCGGGGCGAACGAGATGGGCCTGCCGGCCGCGTCCACCAGGACCGTGCGAGGCTCGGGAGGCTTCGAGAGCACGGTCGGGATCGGAGGCGGACCTTGGTCCGACTCCTTCGCTTGAGAGGATTTCGAAGACGAGCCGCCCAGCCCCAGCTTCTCGCACCCTGCGAGGGTGAGCACCGCCAGGAGCAACGCTCCGAGGAGGACGCCGACGACGGCCCCCAGCCCGGTGAAGCGGCGGCGCTCTCCGCTCACGCGGCTCCGGGCCCCCCGCGACGTTCGACCTCGATGTAGCGGGCCCGCAGGTCCGACAGGGCCTGGGCGAGCAACCGCTCCTCGTCACCGGAGAGGTTGCCCTTCGTCTTCTGTTGGAGCAGCTCGAGCAAGTCGATGTTCTGACGCGCGAACTCGAGCTCCGGTTCCGTGCCTTCGGGCGGAGGCGCATCGCCGAGATGCACGTACGCCGTCCCGATGATCCCCAGCACGAAGGTCGAGAAGTCGAGCTTGGGCAGGACGGGCTCGCTCACGGCTCGCCGCCCTCGTCCTCGTCCTCGTCCTCGTCCTCGTCGTCCTCGATCTCGACCGTGGCCGAGAGCGCGGGCTGGCGGAGCCCGACGTTGTCCGCGGCGTCCGCGATGTCGGGCAGCTCGCCGAGGTGTTTCTCGAGCGTCTTCGCATCGAGCTGGCCACCGGCGAGGAAGCGCTCCCGCACGCGCGTGTCGAGGATGTTGGGGCCGAAGACGGAAGCGCTCTTGTTGTTGTTCTTGCTCATGATCGATTGTCGCCTTGTTACGATGGCACGCGCGCGCGGCACGCGCAAAAAGCTCTAGTTCGGTGACTTCTTCAGCTGGACGAGGCTGTGGTCGTGGCCGCAGCCACAAGCGTCGTCGTGGGCGTCGAGCTCGGCCTGCGCCTCCTCGATCTCGTCGTCGGTCGCGGGGCGCACCTCGAGGATCTCCACCTCGAAGCGGACGCGTTTCCCTGCGAGGGGGTGGTTCGTGTCGACGAGGAGTGTCTCGTCGCGGACCTCCACGATGCGCATGAAGACCTCGCCCTCGGGGCCGGTCGCGACGACCTCTTCTCCGGCCGTCAGATCGGCGGCGCCGTCGAGCCCGTCTTTTTCGATCTCGAAGACGCCGTCCTCGTCGTGAGGACCGAACGCGTCCTCGGGCTCGGCCGTGACCGAGAGGTGGCTGCCCTGGGCCTTCCCTTCGAGCGCCCGCTCGATGGCGGGGAGCACCTGCCCGTAGCCGTGGACGTACGAGACCGTGATCGGCTCTTCGGCCGGGTCCGCCGCGCTCTCGGCGGGGGAAACTGCCTCGAACAGGGCGTACCGGATCGTGACGTGGGTGTCGGGAGTGATCGGAGAGGTGGCGGACACGGGTGAACGAGGGTGTATTGCGAACGGTGGCGCGAGGCAACGCCCCTCGGCTTCCCTCGGGCGCCACCAGTGCTAAAGGGGTGGGGGCGAATGGACGGATCGGGCGCCAGCGCCAAGGAGCGCGAGAATCTGAAGAAGGAGCTTGCGAGCACCGAAGGGGGCCGGAAATGGCTCCGCCGCGCGGTGATCTTCCTGGTGCTCGCCGCAGCGGTGGCCGGCTTTTTCGTCTACCGTGCCCGCAACGCCCCTCCGCCGCCGCCCCGGTTCGTCCTGGCCGAGCTGACATCCGGCGAGATCGCGGAGACGGTCCAGTCGACCGGCCAGGTCAAACCCGTGACGGAAGTGCAGGTCGGCGCCCAGGTGTCCGGCCGCATCACCAAGGTGTTCGTCGACTTCAACAGCCAGGTGAAGGCGGGGGAGGTCCTCGCGGAGATCGATCCGACCCTCTACTCCGCGCAGATCGAGTCCTCGAACGCGCAGCTCGCCGCGTCGTCGGCCTCGGTGAAGCGCGCGGAGGCGAACCTCGAGGCGGCGCGCCTGCGGCTGGATCGCGCCAAGAAGCTCGTGACCGAGAAGGTCGGGTCGCAGGCGGACCTCGACGCGGCGCAGGGCACCTACGACGTCTCGGTCGCCGAGGTCGCCGCAGCCAAGGCGCAGGTCGCGCAGATCTCGGCGCAGCTCAAACAATCGAAGACGAACCTGGAGTTCGCGAAGATCCTCTCGCCGATCGACGGCGTCGTCATCACGCGCTCGATCGACGTCGGGCAGACCGTGCAGGCGAGCTTCCAGGCGCCCACGTTGTTCGTGCTCGCGCAGGACCTCCGCAAGATGCGTGTGTTCGCCGACATCGACGAGGCGGACGTCGGCAAGCTGAAGGAGAAGATGGCGGCCGAGATCTCGGTGGACGCGTTCCCCGGGTCGATCTTCAAAGGCGAGGTCATCCAGGTGCGCCTCAGCCCGGTCAGCCAGCAGGGCGTCGTCACATACGCCGCCGTGATCGACGTCGACAACCCCGATCTCAAGCTGCGCCCCGGCATGACGGCGACGGTGACGATCACCAGCGCGAAGGTCACCGGCGTGAGCCGTGTCCCGAACGCCGCGCTCAGGTTCCGTCCCTCGCCGCCGATGGACGACAGCGGCAAGCCCGTCCCTCAGGAGCCGCTCCCCAAGCTCAAGTCGGGCCAAGGCCGCGTCTGGGTCCTCGTGGACGAGACGCCCGGCAAAGAGAAGATCGAGCCTCGTATCGTCGACGTCGGCATCACGGACGGCATCTGGACCGAGGTGAAGACCGACCTCGAAGGAGCGAAGGTCGTGCGCGACGAGACGGACGCAGGCCCTGGCAGTGGCTCCGGCCAAGGCCGCCGCCGCGGGATGTTCTGAGCCTCCGGAGGACCCGAGCGTGAGCGCCCTCATCGATCTCGCCTCCGTGTCGAAGAACTACGGGACGGGCGCCGCGGTGGTGCGCGCCCTGCGTGAGGTGAGCCTCCAGATCGACCACGGGGACTTCGTCGCGCTGGTCGGGCAGAGCGGCTCGGGCAAGAGCACGATGATGAACATCATCGGCTGCCTCGATCGCCCGTCGGGCGGCCGGTACAAGCTCGAGGGCATCGACGTGACGGAGCGCTCGAACGACGCACGCGCGATCGTCCGCAACCGGCTCATCGGCTTCGTCTTCCAGGGCTTCAACCTGCTCGCGCGCACGACCGCGCTCGAGAACGTGGAGCTCCCGCTGGTCTACCGCGGCGTGTCGGGGCGCGAGCGTCGGGCCCGGGCGCTGCGCGCCCTCGAGTCGGTCGGCCTCGCGAGCCGGCTCCACCACACCCCCAACCAGCTCTCCGGCGGGCAGCAGCAACGCGTCGCCATCGCGCGCGCGCTGGTCACCGATCCGCCGCTGCTCCTCGCCGACGAGCCGACGGGCAACCTCGACACGCGCACCAGCCTGGAGGTGCTCGACCTGCTCCAGGGCCTGAACCAGCGGGGTATCACGATCGTCCTCGTCACACACGAGCACGACATCGCCGCGTGCGCCAAGCGCGTGGTCACCATGCGCGACGGCCGCGTGCAGAGCGACGTCCGCAACGAGTCGCCGACAAACGCGGGCGAGGCGCTCGCGGCGCTCCCCCCTGTCGAGGGGTCGTGAGGGCGCTCTTCGCGGCCATCCGGATCTCGGTGCGCGCGATCACGCGCGCCAAGGTGCGCGCCGCGCTCACGATCCTCGGCATCCTCATCGGCGTCGCCGCCGTGGTGGTCGTCGTCGCGCTGGGCAACGCGGTCCGCGACCGCGTCATCGGCGAGATCAACAGCCTGGGCGCGAACATCATCTTCATCTTCCCGGAGGACACGCGCAGCTCGGGGGCCCGCACGCAGCCGCGCGCCAGGCTGACGGAGGACGACGCGCAGGCGCTCCTGCGCGAGGCGACGAGCATCTCCGCCGTGACCGTGCACAGCGCGACGGCCGCCCAGGTCATCGCCGGAGATCGCAACATCGCGACGCAGGTCATGGGCGTGGGCGACAACTACCTGCAGATCAAGGGCTTCGACCTGTCCGACGGCGATCCCTTCACGGCGGCCGATCTGCGGACCAAGGCCAAGGTCGTCATCCTCGGCAAGACCGTGAAAGACGAGCTCTTCGGGCCCTCGTCGGACGTCATCGGCGAATACGTCCGGATCGGGAAGTACCCGTTCCGCGTGGTGGGCCTGCTCACCGAGAAGGGCCAGTCGCCCTTCGGTGAAGATCAAGACAATCGCGTCATCATGCCCATCGGCGCTTTTCGCGCGCGCGTGCTCCGGTCGCCGCCCGGGCGCGTGCAAATGATCCTCGCGCAGGCGAGCGACGATCTCACGGTCGATCGCGCCGTGAAGCAGATCGAGTCCATCCTGCGGCAGCGCCACAAGATCGACCCCGACGACCAACCCGACTTCGGCGTGCGTACGCAGGCGGAGATCCGGAAGTCGAACGAGGCGACGTTCGCCACCCTGACTGCGCTCCTCTCGTCGGTCGCGGCGATCTCGCTCCTCGTCGGCGGCATCGGCGTCATGAACGTCATGCTCGTCAGCGTCACCGAGCGGACGCGCGAGATCGGCATCCGCATGGCCGTGGGGGCCCGGCGCGGCGACATCCTCGTGCAGTTCTTGATCGAGGCCGTGGCGCTCTCCATGCTGGGAGGTCTCTTCGGCCTCGCGCTCGGGCTGGGTGGCATCGCCGCGCTGGCCCGCTCCCTCGGATGGCCCTTCGCCGTCCCGGTCCAGGCGGTCGTGGCCTCGCTCGTCACGAGCGGCACCGTCGGGGTCGTCTTCGGCTTCTTGCCCGCGCGGCGCGCCTCGAACCTCGACCCGATCGAAGCGCTCCGCTACGAGTGACATGGGCGCGATCACGTTCGTCATCCGGATCTTCGCCTCGCTCGCGCTGGGCCTCCGATCCGTCGCCCGAAACAAGCTCCGCGCCGGTCTGACGACGCTGGGCATCACCATCGGGATCGCCGCAGTCGTCACCGTCACGTCCCTGGCGCAGAGCGCGCGCAACGCCGTCACCGCCCAGGTGAGCGCGCTGGGGAACAACGCCCTCTTGGTCTTCCCTCGCTCGTCCCGATCGTCGGGGGCCCGCGACAACGTCGGCTCGAAGCTCAGCGAGCTCGACGGCCGCGCGCTCGTCCGCGACTCGACCAGCATCTCGGCAGCGGCCCCCTTCCTCCGCGCGAGCGCGGTCGCCGTCTACGAGGGGGAGAACGCCAACACCTCTGTCATCGGCACCAAGCTCGACTACCTCGCCATCCGCAGCTGGAAGCTCGACTCGGGTGAGCAGTGGACGACGAACGCAGAGGGCGTGGGAGAGAAGGTCGTGCTCATCGGCAAGGAGACGGCCAAGCAGCTCTTCGGCTCCGCGGACCCGGTCGGCCACGAGATCCGCATCGGGCGTTTCTACTACCAGGTGCTGGGCGTGCTCGAGGAGAAGGGCCAGAGCCCCTTCGGTCAGAACCAGGACGAAATCGTCATCATGCCCATCAACACGATGCGCTCGTCCGTCATCCGCACCCGCCCGGGGGAGGTCCACGGCCTGCTCTTCAACTCGACGAGCGCCGAGACGACCAAACGCGCGCAGACCCAGGCCGAGCAGATCCTCCGCGACCGGCACAAGATCGCCGAGGGCGAGGAGGACGACTTCATGGTCCGCAGCCAGGCTGAGTTCCAGAAGCTCCAGGAGACCATCTTCGGGACGCTCACCCTGCTGCTCGTGGGCGTCGCCACGATCTCGCTCATCGTCGGCGGAATCGGCGTCATGAACATCATGCTCGTCAGCGTCACGGAGCGGACGCGAGAGATCGGGATCCGCATGGCGATCGGCGCGCGCGAGGCGGACATCCTCACGCAGTTCCTGCTCGAGTCGCTCGTCCTCGCCACGCTCGGAGGCATCCTCGGCACCGCTTTCGGCCTGCTCGCCGTCACCGGCTTCGGCAAGGCGCTCGGCTGGGAGATGCGCATCGACCCGAGCTCGCTCTTGATCGCGCTCGGCGTCTCCTCCGGGATCGGCCTGCTCTTCGGCTTCCTCCCCGCGCGCCGCGCCGCGAAGCTGGATCCGATCAAGGCGCTGGGAAGGGAGTGATCGCCCCGCCGCGCATGCGGAGCTCGCGGACCATCAAGCACGTCGTCGGATTGCAGCGCGGCGCCGAGGCCAGGGAAGACGCAACGCATCCCTGCGGCCTTGGCTCCACGCGATCTTGGCCGACGGAGATCAACATTCACGTGGAGCGGGAGCAGCTACCGAATCGGAATCAGCCTACGGAGGCGGTACGCGTCTTCCTCCTTCTCGAGCAGGAGCTTGAACGCGCCCTCGAGCTCTCGGGGCACCACGTCGCTCGTCACGGTCGCTTGGTCGACGACGATCAGGTCGGCCTCCGCGCGAGTGATCTCACCCGTGATGAGGACCCACGAGGTGGCTTTGGCCCTTTCCTCGAACGACAGGACGCTGGGGTCGATCTGGACCTCGACCACGATGCGCTGACCGATCGATGGCACGCCACCCGAATGCAACGCGGCTGACCCGCGGGATGCGCCTATGTCGTCGCGCAGCCGACCGGCGACAATGCCCGCCGGCAGGTCGGCGGCGATCGAAAAGATGCTCAAGCGACCTCCTTAACAGCACCCGGTGCGTCTTCAAACGTGACCGGTCGTTCCGGGCACGGGCACGAGGGTGGCTTCAGATCTTGGCGGCCCGAGAGATGTAGAGCGTCAGGGTCCCGTCCTCGACATCGGCCTGCACGCGGAATCGTTCATCCCGAAAGCGAACGCCCCGTTCGAGCCACAGGTCCGGCTCGGCTTCCCAGTCGTTCAGCGGGTCCTCGATCTCGAAGGCGCTCTCGAGGGCCCAGGCTCGGTACCGCGCGATGGGGTCCGCGGCCGGATCGACGGTCGCGGTAACGATGAAGTCCCCGTCGTCATCGGACTCGATCCGCCCCGCATCGAAGTAAGCCGGCCACGCTCGACCGGCCCAGCGGAACGTGCCGCTCTCGATCACGACCAGCAGCAGCTCGTCGTGATCGACTGCAGACACGTAGAGTGTGTTCCAGGGTGCGCCGCTGAAGTTGACGGTCAGGGTCTGGCTACCGCGGTGGGCAACGATCGCCATCGGCCCCTCGCCCCGGGGCTTCGCGAGGTCGTCGGTGAGCATCGTGAGCCCGGCCTCGCGAATCTGTGCGCGTACCCGCTCTGCGTCGATCGGGCCAGACGAAACTGCGTAGTAGGTCTGCTCGCCGGGGCGCTGTCGCTCCCGGCTCACGCTGACCGCTACGCCTACGTCGAGCTCGAAGCCGAAGACGAGCATTGGCGCATCATACCGCGTGCCTCCATGGCAGCGAGGCAGCCCCACCACCGAGGCCCGCCCAGCGGCGGCGCGTGAGCCTGCCGCTTTGCCGCGGCATGCAACGCGGGCGAGGCGGGCCCACGCGGCCGAAAAGCGCAGAAGTCCGCACGATCCGGTCACCGCGATGGCGGCACGCGCCTTGTGGAAGGTCCCCCCGTTGCAGTCGGCAGGACAGACATGATTCGTCGTTCGTGGATGGTTCTGGTGGGGGCGCTCGCGGCGAGCACGGCGGGGTGCTCGGCGAGCTCGGAGTTCATGCGGCCCGTCGCGGCGCCGCAGCCGGTCAAGCCGGCGTCGGAGAGCGCCGTCGTGGTCTTCGTGCGTCCGTCGGGCTTCGGGGGCGCGTTGAAGCAGACGATCCTCGACGGCAAGGGCCGCTTCCTCGGCGAGGCGCTGCCCTCGTCTCGGTTCAGCGTGAGCATGCCGCCGGGCGAGCACACGTTCATCGTGTGGGCCGAGAACACCGGCGCGGTGAAGGCGAGCCTCGCGGCCGGCAAGGTCTACTTCGTCGAGGTCGCCTTGAGCATGGGCGCGTTCTCCGCGCGAGCGGACCTCGTCCCCATCAACCCGGGCAGCGAGGCCTGGAGCAAGCTCGACGGCTGGCTCGCGGAGACCGAGCCCTTCACGCCCGATGAGCCCGGCGGCCAGGCCTACCTCGCCGAGCGGAAGGAGGACGTGGACGAGCGCATCCGCCGCGCGAAGGAGCACCTCGCCAACTACGACGCTGGCGAGCTCGCGGAGCACACGCTCGGCCCGGGGGACGGCAAATGAGGACGCGCGCCGTCGCGATCGCGCTCGCGCTCGCGCTCGTCGCCGCGGCGGGCACGTCGTGGGCCCAGAGCAGCCTCACGAAGGTGAAGCTCAAGTCCGGACAGACGCTCGAGGGCACCGTGCTCGAGGAGCTGCCCGGCGGCGGTCTCAAGCTGATCCTCGTGCAAGGCGGGACGCGAGAGGTCCGCGGCGACGAGATCGCCGCCGTCGAGCGGCCGGGCGTCAAGTCGGAGGAGCCGGCGCGCCCCGCGCCCGCGCCCCCTGCCCCGCCCTCCCCACCGCCGCCCGAGACCACCGGGCCGGCCGAGGCCGCGCCGCCTCCGGTCGAAGCGCAGGTCGAGGGCCGCGCGCGCGGGGAAGCCGGCGAGAGCTGCGAGGCGCGGGTCGACTGCGCGGAGGGGCTGCGTTGCTTCGATCACGTCTGCCGGAGCGCGGAGGTCGCGACCGAGGCCGCCGCGGCGAGCAGCCACGTCGAGGACGAGCCCGCGCCGTCGCGCCGCTCGGAGAGCCTCGACGGCTGGTACGGCGGCGGCATGGCCGGGGGCGCGGTGGCGCCCGCGTTCCCGGGCGGCGCGGGGGTGGGCGGCGCGACCGCCTTCGCCGGGATCCGCGCGGGCATCGTCGACTTCCGCCTGGGGATCGGCGGCTTCGGCGCGGCGTTCCCGTACGGCTCGATGGGCGTCGCCGTGATCCGCCCCGAGGTGTTCCTCTTCGTGGCCGGGCCGTACGGCTTCGGCGTGAGCTTCGGCCCCGCCGCCGGCTACATGCAGGACTACTACGGCGAGGGGGTGATCGGCGGCGGGCTCGCCTCCGCCACGCCCGTCGCGCTCCGCTTCGAAGCGGGCGAGGCCATGATCGAGCCTTCGCTCTCGGCCGGCGCGATCTTCGGGGTCCGCGAGAGCGTCGAGGGCATCTTCGCGCGGCCGTTCGGCCTGCTCGCCCTCGCCGTGTACTCGAAGTAGCCGCATGGAACGACGCGAGCGGGGCAGAGGCCCCGCTCGGCGCCGGCACGCAAGCGGACAGTACCGTCAGTTCTTCTTCAGAAGATCCGCGAAGGTGCCGAACTTGGCCTCGCGGTTCACCTGCTCGCGGTACTCCTGGTAGGCGGCCTTCTCGGCGTCTTCCTTCATCGCGCGGATCGAGAGCTTGGTCTCGCCGCGACGCGTGTCGACGTCGAGCACCTTCGCCTCGAGCTTCGTGCCGACCGGGAACACCTTGCGCAGGTCGGTCCCGCGCTGGGTGCCGGTGTGACCGGCGGGGATGAAGCCGCGCGCCGCACGACCGGTGAGGCCGATGACGCGAACGAGCAAGCCGGCGTCGCTCTGCTGCACGACGGCCACCTTGACGACGCGGTGCGGGCCGACCTTGGGTCGCGGCTCGCCGGCCTCGTCCTCCGGGGGCGCCGGGTGGAGCGAGATCTTCCGGGTCGCGCTGTCGCAGGTGGCTACGACGACCTCCATCGTGTCGTCGATCTTCACCATGTCCTTCGGGTGCGCGATCGGCTTGAGGGACATGTCGGCCGTGTAACAGAGGCCGTCGATCCCGGGCTCGAGCTCGATGAACGCGCCGAAGGGCTGCAGGCGGACGATCTTGCCGGTGTGGCGCGTGCCGACCGCGTATTTCTGCGCGACTGCGTCCCACGGGTCGTTGGTCATCGCCTTGCGGCTGAGCCAGATCTTGCCCTTCTCGTCGACCTTGAGGACCTTCACCTCGACCGGGTCGCCGGGCTTGAACAGATCCGTCAGCTTCGCGCTGCGGTCGTGGCTGGCCTCCGTGGCGTGGATGAGCCCCTCGAGGTTGTTCGCGTCCGTGAGGGCGACGAAGACGCCCCACTGCACGACGGTGCGCACGACGCCCTTGTGCACGCTGCCGGGCTCGAGGCTCTTGAGCGCGCCCGCGCGCGCCTGCTGCGCTTCCTCCTGGAGGAACTTCTTGCGGGACACGACGATGTCGCGCCCCTTCTTCTCGTATTGCAGCACGACGAAGTTGAGCCGGCGCCCGACGAGGTGCGACAGGTCACCGCCGGGCCGGAGCTCCACGTGGGAGGCGGGCGCGAAGGCGCGAAGCCCGTCGATGTCGACCTCGATGCCGCCCTTCACGGACGCGGTGACGAAGCCCTCGACGAGCTCCTCTGCCTCCTTGGCCTTCTCGACCTTGGCCTTCGAGTCGTCGATGACGAAGGGCGCGCGGGCCATGCGCAGGACACCGCCGCGGACGCCGTGGCTGGCGACGGTGGCGATGAACTGATCGCCCGGCTGCGGCGGCTCACCCTCGCCGAGCTCGCGGCGGTCGAAGATGCCGAGCGCCTTGCCGGCGACGTCGATCCAGATGACGTCGTCCGTCACGCCCTCGACCTTGCCGAACACCTCCTCGCCGATCCGGAACGGGAGCGGCTCGGGCTTGGGGCGACGCTCCTTGTGCTCGCCCTCGTGACCTTCGGCGTGTTGACCTTCGGCGGGGGGCTGGCCCTCCGCGCCTTCGGCCGCCGCGCCCGGCTTCTTCTTGCGCCGACGACGGCGCTTCTTCTTGGGCGCGCCTTCCGCTGTCGCGCCTTCGGCGCCTGCACCCTCGGCGCCTGCACCCTCGGCTGCCGGCTCTTCGCCCTCGCCTTCTTCTTCGTCACCGCTCTCGGCGGCTTCTCCCTCGGGTCCCGCCTGCGCCGCCTCGGCAGCGGCGGCGGCCGGCTCGGCCGGCTCGCGAGGTGTGGTCTCGGAGGGCGCACCCTCTCCTTCGCCCTGCGTTGGGGCGGCTTCGGGCGAGGGGGAAGTGTTCGACTCGTTCTCGGGGTTCATGGGGATGAGGGCTGCGATGGACGGATGCGAGGAGGCGCGCATGACAGGCTACGCGCGCCAGCCGACGAAGGGGGCGGAGCCTACCCCGAGGCGGGGTCCAGGGCTAGTGGGCCGGGTGTACAGTTTTTTTCAGGGTTTACCGGGCAATCGGCAGGTGTCGGTTCTTGCCGCCGGTGCGGTCGATGACGAGGCCTGCGCCCTCGCGCTCGGTGTTTGCGGCGGTGATGCGGCCGGCGAGCCGCTCGGCCACGTCGACGAAGGCCTTGGCGACAGGCGACTCGGGCGAGGCCTGCACGACCGGCGTGCCCGCGTCGCCCCACTCCCGGATGCTCCGATCGAGCGGGATCTGCCCGAGCAGCGGTGCCTCCGAGAAGTCGGCGACGGCCTTTCCGCCACCGGAGCCGAAGAGCTCGTGGCGTTTGTCACAGCCGTCACAGATGAAGAAGCTCTCGTTCTCCACCACCCCGAGGATGGGGATGCCCACCTTCTTCGCCATGCTGACAGATTTGTAAACATCTTGCAGGGCGACCTCCTGCGGTGTGGTCACGATGACCGCGCCGGTCGAACGGAGCTTCTGCGAGATCGTGAGGGCGATGTCGCCCGTCCCGGGCGGCAGATCGAGCACCAGGTAGTCGAGCTCACCCCAGTCGACGTCCTTGAGGAACTGCAAGAGCGCCCCCTGCAGCATCGGCCCGCGCCAGATCACCGCCTGGCGAGGATCTTCCAGCATGAAGCCGAGGCTCATCAGCTTCACCCCGAAGCGCTCGAGCGGCAGGAACTTCTTGCCGTCCGCCGAGACCGGACGCCCGGCGACGCCGAGCATCGTCGGGAGGCTGGGCCCGTACATGTCGGCGTCCAGAAGCCCCACGCGCGCGCCCGATCGCTTGAGGGCGAGCGCGAGGTTCGTCGCGACGGTGCTCTTGCCGACCCCGCCCTTGCCGCTCATCACGAGGAGGATGTTGGCGACCGCGGGGCAGGGGTCGTCCTGCAGGATCTCGCGGCTCGTCATCTCGTAGCCCCAGCGAACCGCGACCGTCGTCGCGCCGAGGTTCTTCACGACCTTCTCGATGTGCTCGAGCAGCGCTTGCCGTGGGCGATAGGCGGGGGAGCCCAGCACCACCTCGACGGACACGTCCGCGCCGCGCACCTCGACTCCGCGGACGGCACCGATCTCCGCGAGCGTCTTGCCGAGCTCGGGCTCGAGCAGAGCGCCGACCGCCGATTGAACCGTTTCGACTGAGAGGGCCATTTGCGTGGGCTTAGGCCTTGTTCGGCCGTCCGTCAAACGCGGCTCCACCCAAACGTTCGGTTTGGCTTACCATCGCTCCTGATGACCGAGGAGGAGCGGCTCCGCCGCGAGCTCGAAGCCACGACGCGCGCGCTCGAGGAGACGCAGCGCAAGCTCGTCGCGTGCGAGCGGAGAATGGTCGCGTTGCTCGAGTCGACGAGCGACGTGATCCTCATGCTCGATGCCTCGGGCTCGGTCACCTACGTGAGCCCCTCGGTCGAGCGCGTGCTCGGCTGGAAGCCGAGCGAGGTGCTCGGGAGGCCGCTCCCTCCGCCCCACCCGGACGACGTCGCGGTGGCAGACAAGACCATGCGCGACGTCCTGGGCCAGCCGGGCCTCCGCGTGCTCGGGCCGCCCGCCCGCGCGCGCCACGCCGAGGGCCGGTGGGTCGTCCTCGAGCCCGTCATGATGAACCTCCTCCACGTGCCCGAGGTCGCGGCGCTCGTGATGCACGCGCGCGACGTGACCGAGAGGCAGCGCGCCGAGGTCGAGCACGCGAAGCTCCGGGCCCAGGTGCAGCACGCGCAGAAGCTCGAGAGCCTCGGCGTGCTCGCGGGCGGGATCGCACACGACTTCAACAACCTCCTCGTGGCCATGCTCGGCAACGTGTCGCTCGCGCGCATGGAGCTCGAGACCGTGTCCCCGGTGCACGACTACCTGGCCGACTGCGAGCTGGCGGGCCAGCGCGCGGCGGACCTCTGCCGGCAGATGCTCGCGTACTCGGGCCGCGGTCGCTTCGTGGTCGAGCCGATCGACCTCTCGGCGCTGGTCGAGGACACGCTCCACCTACTCCAGGTCTCGCTCTCCAAGAAGGCCGTGCTGAAGCTCGCGCTCGCGAAGGACCTGCCGCGCATCGAGGCAGAGGGTCTGCAGGTCCGGCAGGTCTTGCTCAACCTCGTCACCAACGCGTCGGAGGCGATCGAAGAGAGGAGCGGCGTCGTCACCATCACCACCGGGGCGATGGAGTGTGATCGCGGCTACCTCCGTGAGTCCTACCTGGACGACGACCTGCCCGAGGGCGTCTACGTCTACATGGAGATCGCCGACACCGGCTGCGGGATGGACCCGGGCACGCGGGAGAAGATCTTCGATCCGTTCTTCACGACGAAGTTCCCGGGGCGCGGCCTCGGGCTCGCGGCCGTCCTCGGGATCGTCCGCGGACACCGCGGCGCCGTGAAGGTCTACAGCGAGCCGGGCCGCGGCTCGACGCTGAAGGTCCTCTTCCCCGCCGTTCCCGGGCTCCCCGCCGCGACGACCGACCGAAAGGGTCCAAACCTGCCGCGCTCGGAGGGCGCCGTCCTCGTCGTCGACGACGAAGAGACGGTGCGGGCAACGGTGCGCAGGCTCCTCGAGCACGAAGGCTTCCGGGTCCTCACCGCAGCGGACGGCCGCGCCGGCGTCGAGGTCTACAAGGAGCACGCGCCCGACATCGCGCTGGTGATCCTGGACATGACGATGCCCCACCTCGACGGGTCCGAGACGTACCGCGAGCTCCGCCGGATCAAGAGCGACGTCCGCGTCATCCTCTCGAGCGGCTACAGCGAGCAGGAGGCCGTGTCGAAGTTCGCCGGCAAGGGCCTCGCGGGCTTCCTCCAGAAGCCGTTCCGCGTGCAGGAGCTCATGACGCTGGTCGACGAGGTGCTCCGCGGGCGCACGCTGACCTGATCGACGAGGGTCGACCTCCGCACAAAACGAAGCCGCGCTCCAGAGGAGCGCGGCTTCTTTCTTTCGTGAGCGCGAGAGCTCAGCCCGAGGTGAGCGAGCCCGCGACGCTGACCGAGGCGCTGAAGCTCGCCTCGATGTTCGTGACCGCCTGCTCGATCGCCGAGAGGGCCGGGACGATGCAGAAGATCGCCTTACCATCACCCTCGAGCGAGGCGTCGAGGTTGCCCGCGACCTCGAGCATGGCCGTCGCATTGCCGACGAGCAGCTCGGCGCGCGCCTCGGCGATGAGGTAGATCTGCGGGAGCCACTTCTCGAGGACCGCGATCTTCGCCTTGATGTCGGCGCCACCGGACGCCTCGATCGTGACGGCCGGCGGCGTGCACTCCGCCTTGGCGCTCGCGCTCGCCTTGCAGGACGCCTGGCACTCGGCGGACGCCTCGCAGCTCGGCGGCTGGAGCTCGGCCGTGCACTTCGGCGCCTTCATCTCGACCGAGCAGCTGCCGGTGCACTCACCCTCGCAGGTGACGTTGGCGTTGCCCGACGCCTGGCACGAGCCACGGCAGCTGCCGCCGCAGTTCGCGTCGCAGGTGCCTTCGCAGGTGCCGGCGCACTGGCCGTTGACCTCGGTGATGGTGCCGTTGACGTTGCACTTGCCGTTGCAGGCGCCCGAGCAGGTGCCCGAGCACGTGCCTTCGCAAGCGCCTTCACAGGTGACGGCGACGCTGGCCGACCCCTCACACTTGCCGGTGCAGGCCGCCTCGCACTTGCCGCTGATCTCGCCGCCGGTGCAGCGGGCCTCGATCGTGCCCGGGTCGCAGCTCGCGTCCACCTGGCACTTGCCCTCGCAGCTCCCCTGCACGCTGACGTCGATCGAGCACTTGGCGGGCTGCACGCTGATGGAGAGCTGCGCCTGCGCCTTGATCTGGCCGATCGCCGTGACAGCGGCGCTGCACCACGCGCTCGTCACTTCGTTCGGATCCGTCGCGGTGACCGAGTTCGGGTCGGCGCCGAGATCGACCGCGATGCCGCGGCAGGCGACGCCGAGGTCCGTCGTGATGGCCGTCGCGGCCGCAGAGAAGTCACCGATGGCCTGCAGCGCGAGGCCGAACTCGATGTTGGCCGAGCCGTCCAGACCCCAGTCGATGGCGGTCATGTCGGTGCCGGGCTTGAAATCGGAGCAGCAGAGGTCGTCGGTGCAACCCGAGCCGCTGAGCACCAGTGCCGGCGCAGCCAGCGCGAGCGCAGCGATCGGAACCCCCGCCAAGCGGAATTGCTTCTTCTTCTTCGTGTCCATGCGAAAGCACCCTTTCTTGAAGCGCGGAGTCCCTCGAGTCCGAGCGAGCCCCGTGAAACCCAGTCCACTGGCCTGCGAGGTGGCCGCGCAGGCTAAGCCAGCGTTGGACGAGAGGCGGGCCTAGAGAATCACACCCCTCGACAAACGGCTAGTTTCTCTCTGCCCCGTCCCCCCCTCTCGCGCTCGGGCTCGAGCGCGAGATCGTGTGTGTTCAAGACATCACTTCGGCCAGCACTGGAAGCCGCCCGAGACGTACGGGACGTAGCAGCGCTGGTAGACGGAATCGGAGGGCGAGAGGCCCTCGCCCTCGTCGAGGCACTCGCCCGAGCGCCCCGAAGGCGAGGTCGGGCAGTCGCCGTCGACCGTGCACGTGTCGGGGAAGCTGGTGTCGAAGCAGCCGCGCTGACCGCCGTCGAGCTCGATACACGCCATCGTGTTGTCCGGGCCGGCCGGACCGCAGTCGAGATCGTTCAAGCAGTTGAAGCAGAAGTTGTTCGTGGCCGGCGTCTCGCAGGTCTCCGACTTGGGCACGCAGAAGCCGGCGGTCGGCGGCGCCGCCGCGACACACCTGAAGTCGTTCGGGCAGTCGTCGTCGCTGAAACACGTCTCGGCACAGTAGGTCGCCCCGGACGAGCCGATGCCGACACAGGCCATGTCGGTGCGGATCGCGCAGTCCTTCTGGTCGACGCAGGGCGCACACGGCTCACGCTTGAGGCAGGCATTCTGTACGAGCGAGGAGGGGCCCTCCTGGTAGGTGCCGCCGACGGCGGCGTTGTTCGCCGGGTCGATGCAAGGCAGCGAGGGGTCACCTTTGCTGGGGTCGCTGCACGGCGCGTTGCCGATGCGGATGACGCCGCAGTAGTAGCCGTTGGGGCAATCCGTATCCGCGACGCAGTCCACCGTGGTGCAATACGCCTCGGCGTCCTCCAGCCCGAGCGACTGGCACGCGAGCGGCTTGCACTGCTCCGCGGGGCAACCGCCTGCGTCGCAGGGGGTACCGTTGGGGCAAGCCAGCCCGATCGCAGCGCACTCGTCCCCCGCCGGACAGGCCTGGCCGATCTGCGCGACGAGCGGCGAGTCCGCGCAGATGCTGACGGCGTTGCCACCGTCATCCGTCGCGGCTTCGCAGCGCTGCGTGACGGCATCGCCGAAGAGGACGCTCTGGCACGTGGCGTCCGTCTCGCAGGCGAGCTTGCAGCGGTTTCCGACGCAGACGTTGTTGGCCGCGCATTTCGACGCGTCGCACTTCTCCTCGCAAACCTCCTCCCCGTCCACCTCGACCTTGATCCCGCCCTGCTCCTCGCAGGTGGGGCCTGGCTTCTGTTTCACCTCGGTCTTTGTGCAGCCGAGGACCGAGACGAGCGCGAAGCAAAGCGTGGTGACGCGGGGGAAGCGGGCGAAGGAGACCATACGAAGTCCTGTGAGCTTGATGGCAGAGGGTGAGGCGGACAGGCTCGTAGCAGCATTCGGGCGCCGGCCGAAGGAAAGCGGCGCATCTGGTGCAGACCTGATCCACCTCCAGGCTACTCCCTTCAGGTGCCTTGACGAAACCCCCTCGTGCCCGGATAGTTACGTAGCTGCCTCATCTGCCCGGGGTAGCGTCGTCCCTCCTTCCTCCCCATCAGGTGTAGCCATGCGCAAGCTCCTCCTCTCGAGCGTCGCCCTCCTCTCCGTCTTTGCGTCCGCGTGCGCCACCGAGGAAGAGACCCAGGTCGTCGGCGGAGATGACGTGGAAGAGGTTGAGGACGAGGGCCAGGCCGCCGTCGAGCGCCCCGCGCTCGCCTACCCGGCCGGTCCGTTCGGCGATCAAGAAGGGTCGATCATCCGGAACTACCAGTTCCGCGGCTATGCGCGTCCGCAAGACGGGAACTTCGACTCGGCGCAGGTCGTCCAGATGGCGGACTTCTACAACCCGACCGGCGCGGAGATGTTCGCGGCCGACTCGATCTACGGCGAGAAGCCGAAGCCGAAGGCGCTGATGATCATCATCTCGGCGGCGTGGTGTGACCCGTGCAAGCTCGAAGCGCAATCGCTCCCCGGCGAGTACGCCGACTACGCACCGATGGGCGCGGAGTTCTTCACCGTCATGGCGCAGAACATCTCGGGTGGGGAGCCCAAGCTCAGCGTCCTGTCCGCCTGGCAGTCGAAGTACAACCAGAGCTGGCCCGGCGTGGTCGACGGCCAAGACAAGCTCTTCGCCCTCGCGGCGGAGCCGGCCTTCCCCGCAAACATTCTGATCGACACGCGCACGATGACGATCGTCGACCGCGTGGCCGGCGCCGACCCGGCGATCTTTGCGAAGCTCGAGCAGCTCCTTTCGCAGTAAGCTCTCGCCCACCGATGCTCAATCGCTTCCTGATTCCTCCCGTGAGCGGGGGGAAATGGGCCACCGCCCTCGCCGGGGCGCTCGTCTTGTCTCTCGCTGCCTGCAGCGGCGGACAAGGAAACTCGAACACGCCCTCGGGCGGCTCGTCGAACGAGACGAGCGGCTCGGGGAGCGGCAGCACCGACTCGGCCAGCTCGAGCGGGGGCAGCTCGAGCGGAAAGGGCAGCGCGCCCGACTTCACGCTCCCGTCGCTCGACGGCAAGAACATCAGCCTGTCGGACTACAAGGGCAAGGTCGTCCTGATCGACTTCTGGTCGACCACCTGTGACCCCTGCTTGGTGGAGATGCCGCACCTCGTCGCGATGTACGAGGAGTACAAGGCGAAGGGCTTCGTCGTCCTCGCCGTCTCGCTCGACGGCCCCGAGACGCGGTCGCAGGTCAGCAGCGTCGTGCACGACAAGAAGATGAGCTTCCCCGTGTTGCTCGACGAGGAGACCTCCGTCGTGGCGCGGTACAACCCGAAGCGCGACATGCCGTTTTCGGTGCTCGTCGACAAAAACGGCAACATCGTGAAGAAGACGAGCGGGTACAACCCCGGCGACGAAAAGAAGCTCGCGGCCGAGGTCGAGAAGCTTCTCCAATGAACCTCCCGACATGAGCTCGCTGTCATGAGCTGGCTCGTGGGCCGCAGCGCAGCGCTGCTCGCCCTCGCCACCGTCGTGATCACGCCGCGGGTCGCGCGCGCGGTCGACGTCGAGGACGTGGGCGGCGAGACGCTCACGATGGACGTCACGAACACCGCGACGTTCTCGTACTTGTTCGACAACCGCGACGACAGCCAGACGGTGGTGCCGCCCCCGGGCACCATCGTGAACGACACCTTCGGCGAGTTCTACGACCGGCTGAACTTCCAGCTCTACTACTGGCGACTGCGCGCGGGCATCCGGGTCGATTTCGCGACCTATTACGCGCAGCTCGACGAGGACGACCTGATCGACATCGCGCGCGAGCGCCTGCCCGACGCGACCGGTCCAGAGCGCAACGCCTACGTCAACGCGTTCCAGCGGGAGCTCAACACGCGCTACCGCACGACGGTTTTTCCCTCGAAGCTCTTCGTGGGCTACACGGCTCCGGGAGTCGACCTGACGATCGGCGATTTCTACGCGCAGTTCGGCCGCGGGCTCGTGCTGAGCGTCCGCAAGATCGACGAGCTCGCGACCGACACGACGATTCGCGGTGCGAAGGCGTCGTTCAAGAAGAGCTGGGAGTCGGCTTCGCTGTCGGTCTCGGCGCTCGCCGGGCAGATGAACCCCATCCGCGTCGACGAACAGAGCGGCCGGCGCCTGAACGGCGACGGCTCCCCCCTCTTCTTCGGATTTCCCTCGGCCAACGACTTCACCACGTACAGCTTCGACGACCGCGGCAACACCGCCTACCTGGTGGAGCGCGCACGACCGAGCTACCTCGAGGACTCGATCTTCGGTCTGAGCGTCGAGGGTGGCCCGCGCCAAATTCTCTTCGGCACACACGCGACGCTGCTCAGCCGGAAGGACTACGCGGAGGAGAACCTGCGCTGCCAGGCAGCGGGCGGCGCGCAGTGCGGCGCGCTCTTCCCCACGTTCGACACGCCGAACCAGGCGCGACTCCGCGACACGATCATCACCGCGAGCGGCTCGCTCAGCGTGCCGAACATCTTCGATCACGGCGACGCTTACGTGGAGGTCGTCGGGCAACACGCGACGGATGGACGACCGGTCGCCATCGGGCCGAACGGCGAGGTGGAGCGCACGCCGGACAACACAGGCTACGCCGTGTACTTCGGCGGCAACCTGCGAGTCGAGGAGCTCACGGTCAACCTCGAGGGCAAACACTACCGATCGTTTCTGCCGCTCGCGGCGAACATCAACTCGAACGCCGCGGCCGACCCCTCGTTCAGCGCCGCCGAGTACGACCCGGTCGCGTACAACCAACCTCCCATCGTCGAGCCGTTCTACACCCAGCAGATCGGCGCACCGAACATCTGCGTCACGGGCGGGCGAGCCAAGGTCGACTACCGGTTCTCGAAGGAGGTGCTCGCCTACGGCTGGGGCGGCTACTACACGAGCTTCACGGAGTTCAATCCGCTCAACTACCAGTGCGACACGTCCAAGCCGGTCGAACAGACGAACACGATCGACATGGCAAGCGGGGGCGAGATCAGCTTCCAGGAAGGCCGTGGCTATCTCAAGGCTTGGACCGGCGCCCGGCACACGACACACGCCGACGAGGTGACCGGCGTGAACCTCGCCGCGCCGAGCGACATCTTCTACCGCGAGGGTTACCTCCGCTACGACGTCGCCGTCCACCTCGGCGGCGACTTCACGCTGCAATCCCAGGGCTTCCACCGCCACCGCTACGAGCCGGCGCTGGCCTCCAACGCGTGGAACGAGGGTGAGAACTACCTCGCCCTTCGCTGGGCTCCGTATGTCTCGTTCATCTTCGGCTACGAGTACCTGACTCGGAAGGGGTGCGTGCCGGACGAAAACGTCGAGCTCTGCAACTTCTTCAGCGGCGGCCTGCAGTTCAAGGCGGCCGACCGCGAGCACGTCGTCGAGCAGATCTTCGACACCGTGAACCTCTTCGTCGGACAGCGCCGCGGCGCGATCCGATGTGTGTCCGGCGTTTGCCGGAACTTCCCCCCTTTCCAAGGGGCCAAGCTCGAGCTCACGTCGAGGTTCTGATGGCGCTGCCTCCCGGCCCCAAAGGGCCCCCGATGCTCCTCACGATGCACTGGCTGCGGCGTCCGTTCGAGTTCCTCGAGGACTGCCAGGAGCGCTTCGGCGAGGCGTTCACGTTTCGCTTGCCGCAGCTGCCTCCGCTCGTCGTGTTCTCCAACCCCGAGGTGGTGAAGACCGTCTTCGCCGAGCCGGGCGAGGCGCTCCACGCAGGCGCGTTCAACCAGTCGCTCTCGGCCTTCCTCGGCGACAAGAGCGTGCTCATGGTCGACGGCGCGGCGCACATGCGGAAGCGCAAGCTCCTCATGCCGCCGTTCCACGGCGAGCGCATGCTCGCGTACGGCGACCTGATGATGGAGCTCGCCGACGACGCGATCGACGCGCTGCCGGAGGACGGCTCGTTCTCCCTCCACGAGCGGATGAACGGCATCGCGCTCGACGTGATCATCCGCAGCATCTTCGGCGTGGAGCGAGGGCCGCGCGAGCGCGAGATGAAGAAGTCGATCACCGAGCTGCTCGAGGTGATGACGTGGCCGCCGCTGCTCATCCCCTTCATGCGCACGGATCTCGGGCCGCTGTCGCCGTGGGGTCGCGCCCTGCGCCTGCTCAAGAAGGCCGACGACGGCCTCTACGAGGAGATCCGCGCGCGGCGCGTGAACAACGCCGGGCGACAGGACATCCTCTCGCTGCTCGTCGACGCCCGCGACGAGGAGGGCAAGCCCATGGAAGACACCGAGCTGCGCGACGAGCTCGTGACGCTGCTCGTCGCCGGTCACGAGACGACGGCGACCGCGCTGACGTGGGCGATGCGCTGGGTGCTCGCCGACCCGATCGTGGAGGACAAGCTCCGCTCGGAGCTCGACCACGCCGGCGAGCTCACGCCGCAGAAGGTGCAGTCGTTGCCGTACCTCGACGCGACGGCGCGCGAAGCGCTCCGTCTCTGCCCGGTCATCCCCATCGTGGGGCGCATCCTCCGGGAGCCCATGACGCTCGGCGGCTGCGATCTGCCGGCCGGCGTCGGCGTCGTCTGCTCCATCTACCTCGCGCACCGCAGGCCCGAGGCGTACGAAGATCCGACGCGGTTCTGGCCGGATCGATTCCTCCAGAAGAAGCTCACGCCGGCGGAGTGGTTCCCGTTCGGAGGCGGCATCCGTCGCTGCATCGGCATGGCCTTCGCGCTGTTCGAGATGAAGATGGTGCTGGCCCGCTTGTTCCGGCGAACGCGAATGAAGCTCGACTCGAGCGGGCCCATCAAACCGGTGAGGCGTTCGATCACGTTGATGCCCTCGGAGGGCCTGCGCGTGAAGCTGCTCTCCCGGGTGCCGCGCGAGCACCACGCGGCCTGACGCGGCGTCAGCCGCGGAAGGCGAGCACGAATCGCACCTTCGCGAAGCGCGCCACGGCCGCGGCGATCCCTCCAGCGGACTCGATCGACGAGAGGAGGTTCGTGGCGTCGGCCTTCGTCAGCTGGGAGCCGCGGAGCCCGAGCCGCGTGATGGTGCGGGCCACGAGCTCGGACGCCTTCTCTTCCCCGAGCGAGTTGGCGAAGAGCGACACCAAGAGCTCCGTCGGGACGTATTCGCGTGGGCCGCTGGGAGGCACGGCGCTCGAAGGGGCCCTGCTGGCCGTGGTCATCGGCCGCGGGCGAGGCGGCGGCGGGATCGAGTCGCTCACGACTGAACGCTGCAGGCGTCGCTTCGCGAGCTGCGCGGCCAGGCTCCCCGACCCGTCCCCTTGCTCGAGGCGGGTCAGGAGCGCGACGGCCGCGACGGTCGGGATCATCGGCCCGAGCCCCATCGCCGAGGCCTCGCGCTCGACCAGCTGTTTGGCGGTCTCCTCGCCGAGCGCCGGCGAGAGCATCGCGATGACGCTCGACAGAGAGCGCTGCCCAGCACCCACGGACCCAATACGGCTCGGCCCGGGGGCAGCTGAAGGTCAGTCTTCGCGGGAGACGATGGCGCAGGCGACGTCCACCCGGACCTGCGCTTCTTTGTCGGCGAGGAGCCCCGCGGCACGCGGAGACTCCCCGAGCGTGACGAGCGTGCGAGCCGCGTAGGCCCGCGCGAAGGGGTTCTTGGACGAGAGCTCCTTCTCGACCATCGGGACGACGCGTTTGTCGCCGAGCGTCGCGAGCTCCGCGCGAGCGCGGGGCGCGTCCGGGTCATCCGCCTTTTTGGCGAGCTCGAAGAGCTTCTCTTTCGCCTTCTTCTGCTCGTCCGGCTTGCCTTCGCGGACCAGGCGCGCCTGCGCGAGGATGGCCACGGCGGTGTCGCCGGTGTCCTTTGCTTCACGCACCGCGTCGAGGATCTCCGTCGAGGTCGGGGCCATGAGGATGGCGACCGAGCGGTCCTCGCGGGTGCCCTGCTTGATGACGCGGACGAGCACGCCCATCGCCGAGGCGCGCGCGGCCTTGGCCTTGGCGTCGAGCTCCGGGATGCGGGACAGGAGGAGCGCGGCGTGAACGCTGCCCTCCCCGCCCGCCTCGGCAGCGTTCTGGAGCTGGTCGCGACCGCCGGCTTCGAAGGTGGCAGGCGCGGCCCAGCCCGCGGCCACGGCCTCCCGGAGCCGACCATCCGCGCGGAGCCACAGGTCCTTCAGGGCGTAGGCCGAGCGCGTGCCGCCGATCTGGCCGAGGGCTCGGGCTGCGGTGGAGCGGGCCTGCGAGCTCGGATCGAGCCGGGCAGCCTCGAGCAGGGCGTCGAAGTCGGCGTCGATCGGCGACGACAGCGCGGCCTTCAGCGCGCCGAGGCGGACGCGCTCGTCCAGATCGAGAAAGAGCTTGCGACGCAGGTCCGCGTCGTCGAGGTCCACGAGGGATCGAGCGCCCAACGCGCGGAAGGCCGCGCGCGGATCGTTGTCGAGCGCGTAGTCGGCGAACTCGTCCTCGTCTTCGAGGCCGGCCGACAGGAGCACCCAGGAGGCGGTCGCCGCCACGTCGTCGTCCTTCTCGGCGCGATCGTCCAGCGCGCTCTCCAGAGCGGGAGCGCAGCCGACCAGGCCCCCGACGAGCTTCTCGCCCTCGAGGCCCTTGGCGTTCTCGATCTCGCCGGAAGCGACGACGGCGGCGACATCACGCACCGTGCCGTCATCGAGCTCCCCGGACTTGCGGGCAGCCTCGATCTCCTTCGAGAGACGCGTGAAATCGCGCGCCTCGGCGGCATCGAGCAAAGGTGACGACGCGCAGCCGGTAAGTCCCAGGACGGCCAAAAGTGGCGCCAAGGCATGCCACGATTTCATCAGCATCTCTCTATTGCACCCAGGACCAGCGACAAAGCATTCTCGCTCCAGTTCCATCCATGCGCGTCCACGTCGTCGCGAACCTCCGGGCCCGGGGCCTCTCGATCCCGGGTGACCGTCTCGAGAGGCTTCGTGACATTTGCCGGGGGCGCGCGACGGTCCACGAGACGCGGAGCGTAAGCGAGCTCGGCGGGGTCATGCGAGAGGTCGTAACGCACCAAGCGGACCTTCTCATCCTGGCGGGCGGCGATGGGACCTTCATGAGCGGCGTCAGCGCGCTCGCGCCGCACGTGGCGGAGGGGCGCTGGCCCCGGCTCGGTCTCTTGCCGATGGGAACGGTCGGCACCGTGGCGCGGAACCTGGGGGACCGGCGTCGGCCCGACGTCCTCTTGCGCGAGTGGCTCGACGCACCTCGAGCCGCGCACGCGGTCCCGCGCCCTACCCTCCGCGTGCGCGCCCGGCGAAACGGAGCGGAGGAGGAGCGCATCGGGTTCATCGTCGGGACGGGCCTCGTGGCGCGGTTCTTCGAGCTCTACGAGGCGGGGGGCGCGGGGGGCATCCCGCTCGCCGGCAAGCTCGTGGCGCGGATCTTCGCAGAGTCGTTCACGGGTGGCCCGATGGCGAGGCGCGTGCTGACGCCCATCCCGTGTGAGCTCGAGGTCGACGGCGAGCGTCGCCCCCTCGAGGGGGTCTCCCTCCTCTGCGCGGCGGTGGTCCGCGATCTCGGCCTGGGCATGAAGGTCTGTTACCGCGCGGCCGAGCACCCGGACCGGTTTCACCTCGTCGCGAGCGGTCTGCCGCCCTCGAAGCTGGGACCACGCGCTCCGCTCGTCATGATGGGTCGGTCGATCGGCGGGGAGAACCACGTGGACGATCTCGTCGGCCGCTTCGTGGTTCGCTTTCCGGGAGGCGTCGGTCCCTATGTCCTCGACGGCGACTCGTTCCAGGCGGAGTCCTTCGAGGTCTCCGCCGGTCCGCTCATCCCGATCGTCGCGCCGGGCTGATCGGGAAGCTCCGCGCCGGTTCCATGAGAACATGGGGCGTGCGCCGGCTCATCGCGTCCCTCTGTCTCTCGTGCGCGCTGCTCCCGGCAGCCGCCCGCGCGAACGGCGCATTCCCGGCCTCCGGGCAGGTCCTCTCGGATCCGACCGACCCCGCGGTGCTCTGGATCAGCTCCACGTTCGGCGTCGCCAAGACCTCGGACGGCGGAGCCTCGTTTCGCCTGCTCTGTGAGCCGGCCATCGGCTACTTCGGGGGGTTCCATCCGTTCTTCGCGGTGATGCCGTCCGGGGCGATCTTCGGCGGCCTGCCGGACGGCCTCTCCTCGTCGCGCGGAGACACCTGCATCTTCGTGCGTGCGCCCGAGCTCGAGGGGCTCCTCGTCCCCGACGTCTCGGTCGACTCGACCGGTCGGGCGCTGGCGATCGCGCTGCCGGACAGTCCCGCGCCGGCGCGCGTCTACGCGTCGACCGACGATCTCGCGTCCTGGCAGCAGATCGGCGTCGATCTGCCCGCCAAGCTCATCCCGCTCACGATCGACGCTGCCCCCTCCGACCCCTCGCGCATCTACGTCACCGCCATCAGCGAAGGAGACACGCCCGTCGGCATGTTGTGCCGGACGACGGACGGCGGCGCGACCTGGTCGAGCACGGTCGTCCCGGGCAGCTCGCCGAGCAGCGGTCCCTTCCTGGGCGGCGTCGACCCGTCCAACCCGGATCGTCTCTACGTGCGCCTGAACGGAGCCCCGGGGCGCCTGCTCGTCTCCGATGACGGTGGTGTCACGTTCGAACAGGCCTTCGAGACCCAGGGGTTTTTTCGCGCGTTCGATCTGAGCGCCGACGGCGCCTCCGCCCTGATGGGCGGCGACCAGGACGGTCTGTACCGGCTCGACACGACGACCCTCGAAGCCCAGCCGCTCTCCTCCATCGCCGCTCGTTGCGTGAACGTGGACGGCGCGCGCGTCTACGTGTGTGGCACCCCGTCCGAGGACGGGTTCGCGGCGCTCGTGTCGCGAGACGGCGGAGCGACCTTCGAGGGGCTCTTCGACCAGGCCTGCCTCGCTGGCATGCTCGAGTGCCCGACCGGCACGTCGATCGGCGACGAGTGCCCCAGCCTCTGGCCCGAGATCGCCGAGCTGCTCGACACCAGCACGTGCCTGCAAAGCGGCAGCGGGAGCGGAGGCGCGGGCACAGGCGCCACGTCATCGGCTGCGTCCAGCGTCGCCGCTTCGGCGACCGGAGGCAGCAGCGAATCGGCGGACGACGCCGCGAGCTCCGGCTGCGCCTGCTCCGGCGTCGGTCACCCGTCCGCCGGCGCGCTCGGTGTCCTCGTGCTCCTGTCGGGGCTCTCGCTTCGACGCGCAGCCAAGCGCCGGTCGGCGCCCGACACACTCAGTCGACCACGACGACCTTCGACGCGAGCATCGCGCCGTCGGTCATCTGCGCAGTCGTGAGCTCGCCGGACACGTCGTAGATGCCGTCGGTCGCGTTCGGCGTGTCGGGCTGTCCGAAGGGCGAGTAGTCGGGGTGCGTCGCGAAGATCTCCTGCACGAGATCCTCGGCAAAGAAGAGCTGCGACGTGACGTAGGTCTGGTTGCCGCTGCGGACCTGGAAGTGGATGTGGATCGCGCGGCCCGAGTACCAGCCTGGAAAACACGTATCGAAGAACACCTTCCCGTCGGCGCCGGTGGTCTGCACGCCGCGAAACCACCGGCCCGCCTCCGCCTCGGGGTCGTCCAGCGTGCACAGGCTCGGTGCGTCTTCGCCCGAGTAGAAGCCCTCGTAGGACGTATGCCAGATGTCCACCACCGCGCCGCCCACCGGGTTGCAGCTGGTGTCGACCACGAGGAGCGCGAGCCGCACCGGCAAGCCCGGCGACCCTTCGCTGATGTCCTCACGCTCGATCGTCTGCGCGTAACAAGGCCCGAGCGTCATCGCCTGGGTGAGCGTGCACGCGTTGCCGAGCGGATCCTGGAACGGATCGGGGTAGCTCGCCTTGTCGGTCATGCCCGCGGTGCCGCCGCTCGCCCAGCCACCGCTCGAGCCCGTGCCCGTCGACGCGGTGGTCGACGCGCTGCCGGTCGTGGCGGCGCTCGTGGTGGTGCCCGTGGCCGTGCCGGTCGTCGAACCTTGCCCGCCGGCGCCCGAGCCGCCCGCGCCGCCGGAGCCGCTCGTACCGACGTCGTCGTCGCTGCATCCGACCAAGCCAGCGACGAGGAGGCCCGCGCTGCCGCCGACTGCCGCACGCCTCGAGATGTCCCGCTTGTCGTCGCTCTGCATGCGACCTGATGTAACGGAACTGGATGTGCAGCAAGTGTGGGGCTGGTTAGCGATCGTTAGCGTCGTCTCGTCCCGCGCGCCGCGCCGGCTTGTGGGGTGACGAGTGAGCCTCGGGTGGATCACGACTCATCCAAGGGTGGCCGGCCAAGGCCCCCTCCTCGCGCACCCATGATCGCGTCCTGGCTCAATTTTCCGGGCAGAATCAGGGTGACGCAAAGGAACATACAGCGGGCACGTGGTGTGCTTTTGGCCGCGCCATGCGCACCTTTGCCTCCACGATCCTGATCGGCTCGACCCTCCTCTCCCTGACGGCCATCGGTTGCCTCGGCGAGAGCGAGCCCACGAGCGACGAGCAGGACATCGTGGGTGGCGTCGACGCGAAGAGCGCGAAGCTCGACGCCATCGGCACGGTCGGCACGAAGGACTTCGACGGCAACTACGACTTCTTCTGCACGGCGACGCTCATCGGACCGAAGGTCGTGCTGACCGCCAAGCACTGCGCGACGTACGGACCGACCGAGACGCCGCGGCTCGCGAACGAGAAGATCTACTTCGCCGTGGGCGCCGACGTGAAGGCGCCGAAGCAGGTCATCGAGGCGGTCGACGTGTTGCTCGCACCGATCGACGAGGGCGGCTTCATCCAATACGGCAGCGACGTCGCCATCTACATCCTCGCGGAGCCGGTGAAAGACGTCACGCCGATGCCCTGGGCGAAGGCGCACATCGACGCGGCCTCGGTCGGCAAGACGTTCACCGCCGTCGGCTACGGCGTGCAGGACCGCGACCGCACGACCGGAACCCGCAAGGCCGGCACGCTCACCTTGCAGGCGGTCGAGGGTCAGCCGCTCCATGCGCTCTTCCCCACCAAGGAAGATCTCTACGCCCACATGGCCAAGTACGAGACCAAGCAGTGGGTGGAGGCGAACACGGCGCGCCTCGACGAGTTCTACGACTTCGCGCTGCTCGCCGGACACGAGGCCTACCTCGGCGCCGGCAAGAACGACGCGCAGCCGTGCAGCGGGGACTCGGGCGGGCCGCTCGTGCAGAACATCGACGGCAAGCTCACGGTCGTCGCCGTCGTGTCCGGCTCCTTCAAGGGCGCGACCTACCCGTGCAGCACCGTCGGCGAGGCGTACGCGACGCTCGGCGACACGGTGCAGCCGATGATCGATCTCGCGACCGGGCCGTGCGAAGGCATCCCGGTCGAGGGGCGCTGCGAGCAGTTCACGACGGCGGTCCGCTGCGTCAGCGACGAAGAGGGCCCGCAGAAGGTCACGCGCACCGACTGCAGCGGGCTCGGCCAGGCCTGCGGCATCGTCGACGGCGTCGCCGCCTGCGTCGACCCGACCTGAGCCACGCCGCCGGAGCGCTCGGCGGCCTCAGCAGTTGAGGTTGATGGAGCCGCCCTTCACGTTCACCGTGTCGGCCTTCACGTTCACCTTTCCGGCGCGGACATCGACCTCGGCGCTGCCTTCGACCGTCACCGATCCACCACGCACGACGACGTCCGCGCTGGCGGTGATGGTGACGTCATTGCCCTTCACGAACACGTCGTCTCCCTGAATCGTGATCACCTTGCCGGTGTCGGTGATGAGCGTGGCCTTGCGCACGATCATCGGTGACTCGGTCGAGTCGAGAACACCGATGGTCGAGAGCCGCACGCCGGTGACCTCGACGATCTTCATGCCGTCGGTCTGCTCGCGAAACACACCGACGACCGTCAGGTCGAGCCCGGAGAGCACCGTATAGGTCTGGTGCCCTTTGATCCACGTGACCTGGTCGCCGAACACCTTCACGGTGTCGAAGTTCGCGACCGAGCGGGACGAGTCGTGGAGGATCTCCTCGATGTAGTCGCGCGCCGCGTGGACGATGAACTTCTCCTCTCCCTGGAGATCGTCGAACGCGATCATGTTGTAGTTGCCGTTGAACGGGCTCGTCATGCTCTTGATGCAGCTGTAGGTCGGCCGCGCGGTCGCGTTCTCGGGCGAGAGGTTCCGGCCGTTGTAGACGCGGCCCACGATGATCGGCTGATCCGGATCGCCCTCGAGGAACTCGACGAGGACCTCGTCGCCGACGCGCGGATGGAACATCGCTCCGTGGCCTCGACCGCCCGCGAACATCTGGCTGGCACGGACCCAGCAGGAGGTCGGCTCCGTCTGGTGGCGGCGCGTGTCGCGATCCCAGTGGAAGCGAACGCGCACGCAGCCGAGATCGCTCGGCCCGCCCACGTTGATCTCCTGCTCGGGCGAGTCGGCCGTCACGACCGCCGTCTGCGTCCCCATCACGCGCGGGCGCGGCGTGGCGCGAAGGGGCCTGTAGCGCGAGTCGAGCTCCGCTCCCGGGGTGCCGCACCAGAGCGCCTCGATCTGCGCGACGTAGCTCGGCCCCTCCGCTTGCCCGGCGGAGAAGCTGCTCCGGTGCACGAGGTGCACGCGCATGCGCCGCACGAGGTAGTTGCCCGAGAAGCGGTCGGTCGGGTGATCGATCGCAAACGTGGTCCCCGCCGAGAGGACCCGGCAGCTGGTGACGAGCGTGGCGAAGAGCCGCTCGGTGTCCTCGGCGCCCTCGCGGATGGCGGCGAGCTTCTCACCGAGCTCGCGCGAGTAGCCGTAGCGAGCGGGCTGCTCGGCCGTCAGGAAAGGAGCCGCACCGGTGGGAGACAACGCCGTCAGATCGAGATCGGGCCTGCGCCAGTCGTAGTCGAAGAGCGAGACGCTCTGCGGCCGCAGCCGACCGCCGAGGCGCATGTCGCGCACCTCCCGATGTTTCGCGTCGATCGCGAGGGTGAGCTCGTTCGCCAGGAATCGCTTCGCGAGATCCGTATCGGAGAGGACCAGGACACACTCGTCCGTCGTGTGCTCGAAGTGGTAGGCGATGCCCTCCTCTTCGAGCAGGCGCGACACGAACGCGAAGTCGGTCTCCTCGTACTGGACGCAATACGGCCGGGCGTTCTCGTCGGCGAGGCGCGACATGTCGCTGCAGCGCCAGGCGAACGTCGCGCGGAAGCCCTCGTAGCGGTTACCCCAGTCGTCGTGCGCCTCCGCCTCCTCCGCCTGGCTGGGAGTGAGGCCCATGCCGAGCTCGTCGCGCTGGAGCGTGGAGGTGAGGATGTGCTCGAGCGTCTTGTCGACCCAGATGACCGACTTGCGCATCATCGTGGCGCGTACGAACGGCGGGCTGAGCCGGACACGGAACCGGCTCTCGCCATGCACGCCGAGCTGCTCTACCTCGGAGAGGACGCCGTGGACGAGCCGCCAGCCGGGGCTCACGAGCGTGCGGATCCGCAACGTGGCGCGCGACCCGAGCAGATCCTCCGTGCGGACCTCGGGCGCGTCCGCAGCGCGGACGAGATCGATCTCGTAGTCGTAGAGGGTGTTCATCCCCTCCGTGCCTCGGGCCTCGGCCACGAGCAGGTGTGCCCAGGGGCCTCGCGGCGCCGAAGCGCCCTCCCACGCGAAGAAGAAGCCGATTGCCTGATCCACGTTCGCCTCGCCTTTCGTCCGTCTTCGTCAGTTCAGGTTGATGTTCTCGCCGCGCACGACGACGTCGTCCGTCGCGCTGACCGATACGCCGCCCTGCCGAGCGCGGATGGTCACCTCGTCCGCCTCGATCGCGAGCGACCTCTGCCCGGATAGAGTCGCGGCGGGCGAGAGCAGGGTGACAACACAGCCGCGCTCCGACGCTCGAACCTCGACCAGGCCGCGCCCATCGGGCCCTTGGATCCGAACGGACTCGTCGTCCTGGATGGTCCGCACGTTGGCCACGCGGACGTCGGGGTCGACTCGACGCCGATATCCGTCGACCACGCCGGCGACGATCGCCTCGGCGCTCCCCGCCGCGCGGATCACGAGCAGGCGATCGCCCTCGCGCGGGCGAACCTGGAGCAGGCACGGCAGCCACTGCTCGGAGGTGCCTCGCTCGCGCTCGAAGCGGACAAGGACGCGGCCGGCGAGGGTCGGGTGCTCTTCGGCCACACAGACGCCGACCTCGGTCGGCGCTGGCGCCGTGCCTGCGGGGATCGACTCGAGATCGACGCCGTCGTCCGGGGTGGTGGTGTTGGTGTCTGTGCTCTCGGGCTTCACGTCGCGCTCCTCTCCGGCATCACGCCTCCCGCGCCGCGGACGGCGGCGAGGACCGGCTCCTGTGTTGTCGCGGCGAGTCGCTCGCCGAGGACATCGATCGCGATCGGAATCCGCGCGTGGATCCCCGGAATGAAGGCCCGAACGAGGGGCTTTTCGATCGCGTAGGTGACGACGACCTCGTCGCGCTCGGGGCGGAGCCGGACGGTCTGCGGCCGGGGCTCGACGACCTCGGACCGGCCGTCCACCTCGAGCGAAGCGGTGAGGACCGGCGG